>OY764756.1:0-7545 GCA_963668285.1 uncultured Lewinella sp.
TCTTTGCGGCCGTAGGCCACCAGGCCGCCTCCTTTTCGGATAATTGGCCGGAGATCAAAAGTAATTTTACCGAGCAGATGCAGGCCATTCGGTCTCAGTTCGGACTGCAGGGCGTGTTGCCACAACTCAGTACGAGCGGTGACGAAGAAAGTGGTGCCCTCTCAAAGTTGCCAGTCAATAACGATACGGTCATCGGGTTCGTGCAGGCGACCTTGGGGATCCTGGGCGACTTTTTTCTGATGCTGATCTACGTGGTGTTGATGCTGAGTGAAAAGACCCGATTGCGGCAGTTCGTATTGCGGAGAATGCCGAACGACGATCGAGGCCTTACGCACCGAACGCTGAACGAAAGCCTCGACGTAGCGCAGAAATACCTTAAAGGGCGCTTGATTCTGATCGCCGTGCTGTCCGTGCTTTACGGTATCGGCTTTTCCTTTGGTGGCGTGAGTTACGCCTTATTATTAGCCGTCTTAGCTGCCGTAACCAGCATTATACCCTGGATAGGAAACATCTTCGGGGCGGCCATCGCGCTAGCCGTATCCTTCGCCAACGGAGACGGGTCGACGGCACTATTGACAATCGGAATCACTATGACCGTAGCTCAGATGCTGGAAAGCTACGTGCTGACCCCGCTCATCGTCGGTGACGAGGTGAATCTGAACCCGCTGACCGTGATACTCGGCGTTTTGGGGCTTACCTACGTATGGGGGCCGGTGGGTGCGTTAATTGGCATCCCGTTTTTGGGGATTATGCGGGTGGTCTTTAGCCACGTGAACGGGATGCGGGATTACGCCTTCCTTCTCGGGCAGGAAAAGCCTTAACCGACGTACCTTCGCCGCCATTCTGTACCGCATTGATCGCAATGCTCTAGCCCTAAGTTATGGACGTCCTATACACCGCCGTACAACATGCCCACTCCGGCCTCCGCTGGGTCGTGCTCGTTCTCTTGGTCGCCGCCATTGTGCGCGCCATCAGCAAACGGCGGGGCGGCTCCGTTTACCCCGGCAAAGACAAGATCGCACTGTTTGCCTTTATCAGTACGCACCTCCAGCTATTGTTGGGTCTCGCGCTCTACCTCTTCCTCAGCCCTTACGTCCGGTTTACCGACGATACGATGAGCGACGCGGTCACTCGCTTCTATACCGTAGAACACTTCGTGGGAATGATCATCGCCATCATCGTGATCACCGTAGGGTACATCCGCGCGAAAAAACAGGCCGAACTCAATAAGGGTTGGAAGACCATCGCGCTTTGGTACTTCATCGGTCTCGTACTAATTCTGGTTTCTATCCCCTGGCCGTTCCGGGTTCCGGGGGCGGAGTGGTTCTAGGAGGGGTGTTTTAGTCTGTTGGTATTTAAGACCCCCGAACTACTGGTGCGGCCGATCGATAATCTCCTCCTTTTCACTTTTCGAGAGTACGTTGGCAGTACCGGTGTACTGCAGCAACAGGAGTGCGCCTATGGTGATTATAACGAGGTAGATGAGGGGACGCAGGGAAGAAGGGCGGGCAGGTAACTCCTTCATAATATAATCAATTTGATTACAAGAGGCTAATTATTGCTTATTTGTACGCAAATAGTTGTGTAAGGGCTCTAGTGTCAGTATATTTGTGACACACGGATGGGGGGATTACTCATCTGCGGAAAACACCTGAGATCTTATCGTTCGAATTTTTGCAACCTTGTTGGGAGCGCGGGGCTATCGTCTCGCGCTCTTTTTATTTCGTCAGTCTACTTTGGCGGCGTAGCTGTAATGGCGTGCGCCTTCGTATTCACCCGGGTTTTCGTGAACGTCGGCCAGGAAGAAAGCCCCGTCACGCAGTTTAGCGACCTCGTCTTTGCAGCGGCAGCGGTGGAGGTCTTCGTAAGTCGCGTAGTCGATCTCCTGGCGTTGGTTAAGCCGCAGGGTCAGGTCGAAACCGGTGACTACTTCGGCCCAGCCATCCTGAAGGGTGGCTCCAAAGACTTTGGCTTTTGAGCCGCTGCCGTAGGCGAACAGGCAAAGGGCGTCACCTGCTTCCCCTTCGTTTTGGCGGATGAGGTCTTCCAGAGTAGCCATCAGACTCAAAAAGATGCTGCCGGCGTAGACGTTGCCGACCAGCGTGCTGGCCCACTCGCCGGGGGCAATGTAGCGTTGGACGAAATCCCCGTAGTCTTGCGTTTTGGTGATGTTGCGAAGAAAGCCGGCGCACTGTGCCATATATGCCTCCCGGTCCTCATAGTTATCGGCACAGGGGACTTCCAGGTCGTTACGACCGATGAAATCGTCCCATTTTCCGCTGGCCTTGAGTTCCTCCATGTAAACTTCGGAGAACATGCGGCGGGCCTGATAAGCATAAGGGAGGTGAAAGACCAGCCTTTGATAGTCTTCGAACAGACGACCCGCTTGCTGATCGGTTTTGCGGCGGTAATCCATCAACGCTTCCCGAATGCGTGCCTGGTAGGCTTGGTTGGAATAGGGGCCGTCGAAGATCGGCGTGGTCTTATGCAGGGTCAGGAAAGATTCATTGCAGTCCAGTACACCACTCACCTTCAACCCTTTGCCGAGTTGTTCTTCCAGGGCTTCGAGGTTCACATCTTCGGCGGAAAGATCTGGCAGTAGATTAACGACCTCCTCGATGAGGGCGCGTTTGCTTACTTTCCTTACCGGCTTATAGAAGTCGTGTGCCGGGCGGGTCGCCACGCCGAAATCGGGGTCGATAGCTAGCAAGCGTGGGTTTTGCTTTAAGAGTAAAGCGATGGCCCCGGCCCCCTGCGTATATTCTCCGGTGGAGTCCATTTCGTATTTAGCCTCGTCGCCGGCAACTACGATACCAATGCGGTCTTCTTTAGCGGCGGTCCACTCGAGGCAGTTCTGGAGGGCATCCACCGCGCCGATGCAGGCGAAAGTGAGGTCCACCACGTCGCAGTGCAGGAAGCAGTTGGGCCCGTAGGCGTCGCCAAAGTGGTCCTGCAGCATTTCCAGCACGTAGGTAGCCGTTGGTTTTGCGCCGTCGAGTGACGATTCCGTACCCAGGTAGATGCGGCCGATGGCATTGGGGTCCAGGTCGTTCTTGTGCAGCAGGTCGAGCACGGCGTTGGCGGCCATGGTAGCGGCATCCTCGCGGGCGTCGGGTACCGCCATGGCTTGCAGGCCTAGCCCTTTGCTAAGCTTTTCGTAGTTCAGCCCCCGCTCTTTGGCCAGTGTTTCAATGGGTAGGTAAAGTTGCGGGATGTAGGCGGACATATCGTCGATGCCGACGGGGGAGAGGGGCATGGTTGGCTGTTGGTCGGTTGGCCGGAGGTAAGCCGGCTGGATGGTTTAAAAGTCTAACCTTGGGGGAGGGCTGGTAGTTTAAAGCGTAACTACGCCTTGGCGTCGTAAGTAAGCCAGGACCAGTGCGGGAATGACGCTACCGGTAAGGCTATGGCCGCAACCCCGGGTCACGGCTAGTTCGGAGCCGCTCCAATTGCTGTGCATCGCGCGGGCGCCGTCGATGGGGGCTACGTCATCTTCTTCGTCGTGGATGATGAGGCCGGGCATCACCAAGGATTTGACGTACTCCTTGAAGTTGATGTCGGAAAAAGAGGCTTTCATCCTACGCTTAAAGTTGTGCTCGATGCCGTACTTCACGCGTTCGTTGATACCGATTACGGAACAGAATTTATCGATGAAATTTTCTAGCTCACCGGGTACGGCCATGCTGATCAGCTCTTTCGGCCGGAAGGTAAATTCTGGTTGCGAGGCGTAGTAGATACTCGCCATGCCGCCGCCGGAGTGGCCGATCCAGATATCCTGGCACGTACCCCGGTGCTCGAAGTAAGCCTGGAGGATTTCGCAGTACAGGAATACGTTAAAGCGTTTACCCCCGCTCTGGCCGTGGGCGGGGGCATCGATGGCGAAGATGTCGAAGCCCTCCTGCCGAAGTATGGGGTGAAGTTCGTGCCAACGCACGGTCGAGCTTTCCCATCCGTGAAGCAGGAGAACCGACGGGCCGTCGCCCGGCCAGTGGTAGGTTTGGATATCGTGCTCGAGTAGATTTATCCGTTCGGTTTCGGCCTCAATCAAAAATTCGTCGAGGCCGGGTTCGTCCTCCAGCCGCCGCGGGTTAGTCAGCAGGTAGTAGCCGATACGCCCGGCGCCCCGGCGGGTCATCCGCGCGGTGCCGTTTAGTAAGCGGCGTAAGCCGCCGATCAGCATTTTTTCCTTGTCCATTGCCATGAGCTAGCCCAGCTTTGGGTTGGTGGGTAGCCCCGTTAGGTGCCCAGGGGTAAACTTACGAGGAAATCGGCAACTTACGCAGTGCGGCCTCTGTTCCTGCGGCTTAAACCGCCCAGCCATGTCCGATGCGTTCGCTGCTCTCTTCAGGCTTTACCGCAACGCGTTCTCCGGGCTTTCGCGCCGGGTGTGGTTACTTTCCATCGTCATGCTCGTCAATCGATCCGGCGCGATGGTCGTGGCCTTCCTCTCCGTTTACCTGATCGAGTCCGCCGGTTTTGCGCCCCTCGATGCGGGTTACGTGATGGCTGCTTTTGGGGCGGGTGGGGTAGTGGGTAACTACGTCGGTGGTTTGCTTAACGACCGGTACGGCTCTTGGCACATCATGGTATTTAGCCTGTTTCTTTCCGCCGTTCTGCACGTTAGTTTGGCCTACGTGACGGAATTTTATACGCTCTGTGCGGTTACTTTCCTGGTATCCCTGGCGGCAGATGCTTTTCGGCCGGCGAACCGCGCGGCCATCGCGATTTATTCTTCGCCGGAGCGGTTGACGCAGTCTTACGGTCTGCAGCGCATGGCGGTGAACCTCGGCTTCAGTATCGGCCCGGCCATTGGCGGCTACCTGATCTACCGCTATGGCTACACCTTGATGTTCTGGGGGGACGGGCTCACCTTTCTTCTGGCCGGTTGCTTATTTCTTCTCCTGCTTCCTAAGGACGAAACTGCGGTACCGCTGGTCAGTGCCGAAGATCGCGCGGCGGATAAATTGGCTTACGCACGTGGGGAGGAAGGAGCCAGTAGACCGGCCTTTCGCCAGTTCTGGCTCGTTCTTTACGTATTAGGGAACGCTTGCGTAATGCTTTGCTTCTTCAACATCATCAGCGTATTCGCTCCTTACCTAGCCACCGAGGGGTACGACGCCAGGACTACTGGCTTGCTGTTTACCATCAGTAGCATTGTGATCGTGGCCTTCGAAATGCCGGTCTTATACGTGATCCAGTCCCGGTACCGCCTAATCAATGTGATGTTGATCGGTGCGGGCCTCATCATACTCTCGTTTCTGCTGCTTCCGACGGCGATGCAAGTGGGCGTGGTTGCTCTGGCGGCGGTGATGATCTTGCTATCCTTCGGTGAGATTGCCTACATGCCGCTGACTAATGCTTATCTCTCGAAGTATGCGCCGCCCGCCAGAAGGGGAGAGTACCTGGGGGTACTGAGTGCCAGTTATTCGCTCGCGTTCATCCTGGCGCAGTTGATCGGTTTCGGGGTGGCGGAATACTACGGGTACGCAGTGGCTGTTTACGTTACTTGCGCGGTCGCCGTCAGTGGTTTAGGGATCTTTGCGGTGGTCGATGGCATCCGGACGCGGTCAGGCGTTTCGCGTAGAGTCGTTTAGGCCAGCACGTCCACAACGGTTTTGAGCGCAATGAAGAGTGGCTCGCGGGCTTCCTTAGTTATGGTGTCTTCCTCGGTTTCTCCTGAGATGAGGTCTTCGATAAAGGCTAGCAAATCTTCCTCCCGGGTAATGGCGAAAAAAGGATCGAGTTTGGTACGAAAATTCCCTTTGGCGGCTTGCATTATTGCGTAGTTCGCCTCTTCCCCCTGCTCGATTTTGGCGGCGGGAACGGGCGGCGGCGGCGAATCCTCGGCGGCGGTGGACCGGTAGATTACGAGGGTGGCAAATAACAGTAAGCGTTGTTCCTCTTCCGTGAATGCGTCGTTGTCGTCATGGGTGACGAAAGCCAGAAGGTGGGGTTGAGCGGTTGCTAAGGCCTCCATTTGTTGCTCGTACGTATCCGCTTCGCTTTCTAGTTCCTGGATGACGCGATCGATGGTTGCTTCCTTGGTCATTCTTCGGCAGGGGGTTGGATGTTCACGAAGCCAAAACGGGCGCCTTCGTCGTCGACTATGAGGAAGCACAGGCTATCGGGGCTGTTTTTATAAACCTGACGGAACGGATCGATGCGATCGCCGGTGATGATGCTTTTAGCTACCAGCTCTTCCAGCGTCGATACGTTGACGTTCCAGGTAGTCCCTCGATCGGTAGGTAATTGCATCACCTCGATGCCGGGTGCCTGCTCGTTTTCCAACCCCGCATAGGCGAAGAATAGCGGGTAGTTGCTAACGTCCTCATCACGCACGGTCTGGGCGGTGGCGGCCAGTTTTTCTTTGTGGGGAGTAACATCCGTTTGTAGTTGGACCCAGTCGTTCTTCACCGGTTATGATTTTTGTTGAAAGGGGGGGGGTTATGGGGCCAGTCTAACGCGCCTCCAGCTTCCGTCATCCTGGCGGGAATAGGCCAGCCGATCATGTAGGCGGCTACTGCGGCCTTGCCAGAATTCAATAAGCGCCGGTTGAATGATGAAGCCCCCCCAGTGTGCCGGCCGGGGGATTTCTTGCGGGCCGTCGTACTTCGCCTCCAGTTCACCTTTACGCGCCTCGAGAAATTCTCGGTCGGGGATCACCTCGCTCTGGGGGCTCGTCCAGGCACCGATCTGGCTCTTCTTCGGGCGGCTGTGAAAATAGTCAGTCGACATCTCGGCCGGCGCCTTTACGACTTTCCCCTCGATGCGAACCTGTCTTTCCAACTCCAGCCAGTTAAACACGGCGGCAGCATGGGGGCGGGCGCTGAGCTCCTTTCCCTTTCGACTATTGTAGTTGGTGTAGAAGACGAAGCCACCCTCAATCACCTGTTTAAGGAGAACGACCCGGGCGGCGGGGGTACCGCCCTCAGTGATGGTTGCTACGATCATAGCATTGGGCTCGGGGCAGTCGCTTTCCTGGGCTGCCTTGAACCAGCGGTCAAATTGCACGAAGGGGTCGGCCGCCGCCTGGCTTTCGAGCAGCTCGTCCGCCTGATAGTCTACCCGAAGGTTACCCGCGTCGATAGCCATATTGGGAACTTTAGTATTCGATGAACTCAGGCCGCTGCCCGCAGCAGCTCAAGCATTCCGCCCTCTAACTTGGTCCTGGCGTACTTCTCATCGATGGTGAGGTGCTTAATGTCTTTGTTGTCTGGCGTATCGAACATCGCGTCCGTCATGACGGCTTCACAGATAGATCGGAGGCCGCGGGCACCGAGCTCGTAGTCGAGCGCGGTTTTGGCTAGGTATTCGATGGCGTCTTCGGCGAAAGTGAGGTTGATGCCCTCCAGGCGGAACAGGTGCTGGTATTGCTTGACCAGGCTGTTCCGAGGTTCCGTCAAGATACGCTTCATGGCATTCAGATCGAGCGGTTTCAGGTAGGTTACTACCGGTAGTCGACCGATCAGTTCGGGGATGATGCCGTAGCGTTTGACGTCTTTGTGGGTAACGTATTTGAGCAGCTCGTCCTCGTCGATTCGTTTC
>OY764757.1:0-3223 GCA_963668285.1 uncultured Lewinella sp.
TTGCGCTCCAGCGGCATCTCGAAGGTCTGGCCGGTGATGGCCCCTTTTCCGTCGAGCGGTTGCCCGAGCGGGTTGACGACGCGGCCTACCATGCCCTCCCCGACCTTGATGCTGGCGATCCGGCCGGTGCGGCTCACGCGGCTGCCTTCCTGGATGCCCTCGGCGGAGCCCATCAGCACGACGCCGACGTTGTCTTCCTCGAGGTTCAGTACGATGGCTTCGGTACCGTTGTTGAAGGTGACGAGCTCACCGGCCTGCGCGTTCTCTAGGCCGTATACACGGGCGATACCGTCACCGACTTGAAGGACGGTACCGTATTCTTCCAGTTCCGCCGCGGTGTTGAGGCCGCTGAGTTGGGCTTTGATGATGCCGCTGATTTCGTCGGGCTTGATTCCAGCCATGGTTGCTATACTTTAGGATATTGCTTGCGAGTGGATGTGGTTGGGTACGCGAACGTACCCGTGCAAAAAGCTAGGTAAGCTCTTTGCGGATTTCGTCCAGTTTGTGTGCGACACTGGCGTCGTAAACCTTGCCATCGAACTCGAGTACGAAGCCACCGATCAGATCGGGGTTAACGCTCGTCTCGATGTCTACGGAGCTCTCCGTCATACCTTTCGTAGCCAGTTGCCTGCGAATCGTATTGAGGTCGGCGTCGGTTAGCGGAACGGCACTTGTTACCTGTACCGTACTGATGTTATTGAGTTCTTTGTATTGCTTGATGAATGCGTGCAGAACACCGATCAAGTCGCCTTCCCGTCCTTTTTGGACGAGTACGTTCGTAAAGGTCTTGGTCAACTCGTTCGATCCGCTCTTGGCGAGTAGTTCGTTCAGTACCGCCTTCTTCTTGCTGGGGTTGATGACCGGGCTGGTCAGGAGCATTCGAAAGTCCCGGTTATCGGTCATCTCCAATAGCGAATCGACATCTCCTTTAATGACTTCGAGTTGCTTTCGCTCCAAGGCCAGGTCCAGCAAAGATTTTGCGTAGCGGTCGGCTACTCTTTGGTTGGTCATCGGTACTTAGTTTAGGTTGCTCACGAGATCGCTCACCAGCGCCTTTTGGCTGGCGTCGCTCTGTAGATCCTTACGGATCACTTTTTCGGCAATCTGGAGGGCCATGGCGCCGACTTCCTTTTTGAGGTCGGCCATTGCCTGATCCCGCATGTTGGCAATTTCGCGCTGGGCGTCAGCGCTGACTTTCTGGGCGGCGGCCTTGGCTTCACCGATTGCCTCTTCTCTGCGTTGCTTGGCGTAGGATTCCGCTTCGGAGACGATACGGGTAGATTCCTCGCGGGCCTCGGCAAGGAGCTTTTGGTTGTCTTCCTTCAACTGGGCCATCTGCGCTTGTACGTGTTTGGCTTCGTCGATGGAGCTCTGGATTTCGTTCTCCCGCTTCTGCAGCGCGTTCGCGATGGGCTTGAAGGCGGTTCGACCGAGGATAAACCAAACTAGCAGGAAGAAGATGGACGTCCAAAACAGCAAACCCGGGTCGGGCTTGATGACGCTGAAGTCTACGAGGAATAGATTGATCATAGTTGGCTAAGTTCGAAAAGCTAACTGAAAATTCTTGAATGCCTGGATGTGGGCCGGCGCCGCCGCCAATCGCGGTTCGACGGCCGGCCCCGTCCATTTGGTATTGCTGGCGGCGTACTAGAGTACGTCCAGCAGGCCGACTACGATGGCGAACAGTGCCGCACCCTCGACGAGGGCGGCGGTAATGATCATCGCGGTACGGATGTCACCGGATGCTTCCGGCTGGCGGGCGATGGATTCAGTAGCCTTGCTACCGATCAAACCTACGCCGAGTCCGGCACCGAGTGCTGCAATACCTGCTCCTAGAGCTCCCATATCATTGGATATTTAGTGGGTTGAAAAATCAGTTAATTCTTTCGTTGGGGCCGAAGCCCCCTGAGTAGTGTTTAGTGGTGGGCGACTTCCTCGGCGTAGGCACCTCCGTGGGTGTGACCTACGGCGTGAGATTCATCGTGGTGGTCATGCTCTTCTACCGCGGCACCGATGTAGCTGGCCGCGAGCATGGCGAAGATGAACGCCTGAAGGAAGGCAACCAGTAGTTCGATCAAGTTCATGAAGGCGGTGAACAAGCCGCCGACTATGGCGCCAGTCGCGGCACCGCCAACGTTAGTTCCACTTTCCCCGAAGATGAAGATCAGACCGATCAGACTGAGGATGATGATGTGCCCGGCCGAAATGTTAGCGAACAAACGAATCATCAGCGAGAACGGCTTGATGAAAAGACCGAGGATCTCGACAATTGTCAAAACGGGCTTCACAAAAATGGGTACGCCCGGCATCCAGATTATGTGCTGCCAGTAGTCTTTCTTTCCACTGATGTTGGTGACTAAGAAGACGAAGATCGCCAGGGCCATCGTGACCCCGAGGTTACCGGTGACGTTCGTACCGCCCGGCAGGAAGGGGATCAGGCCCATAATATTGATCACCAGGATGAAGAAGAACAACGACATGATGAAGGGGGTGAACCTTCGGTAGTGCTGCTCCCCGATCATCGGCTTGGCTACCTCATCGCGGATGAAGATGAAGACAGGCTCCATGAAAGACTGCAGGCCGGACGGTGCCTTACCCGCATTTTTCTTGTAGCCGCGGCTGACCGCCCCGAAAAGCAGGAAGAGCACGAGCGTTGCCATGAAGATCGTAAAGACGTTTTTGGTAATGCTGAAGTCGTAAAAGCTGGTGATGCCGCCTCCCAGCAGACCACCATCCAGCGTAGAGGGCTTATCCAGCTCGAAGCGCCGGCCTTCGTGCTCGACGTAAGCTACTTCGGTTTCACTGCTGTCCACCATAACTGTTTCTACGTGGACGGGGTGCTCACCCTCCAGATGCACGTGCCCGTTGGGGAAAGCCGCATCGGCCACACGATTGACCCGGCCGTGATTGAGCACGTAACCGTCAACGGCTTCCGTGCCGTGGTGGAACATGCTGCTGAGGCCGAAAGTCCAGCCATGCTCGGGCGCGTACAGTATAATAGGTAAGGGTAGTGCTACGTGGCCGAAGAAGTGTACTTCGTTGGCGTCGGCAATGTGGTTCATGATGGTCGTACCCGGGTCGTACACGGCTTCCGTACCGTGGGTAGAACTATCCATTTCAGGATCTTGCGCTCCCAAAGCGGTCATCGTAAGACCAAACAGAAGAACTAGTAAAACGCGTGCGCTCGATTTCATAGAGAACCGTATTACAGGGCCTACCCTAA
>OY764758.1:0-13829 GCA_963668285.1 uncultured Lewinella sp.
CGGTGTCTCGTCCGTATAGTCGTAAGCAGTCAGGCCCTCCGTATCGCCCGCGCCGCTAATAGTGGTCAGTACTTCCCATTCACTACCGGCGGCAGACCGCTGTAGTTCGAAAAAGTCGTTATCGACCTCACGCGTCGTAGCCCACCGTAAACGATGCGGTCCCTTTGGCAAGCGCTCCCCGGCAAAAGACAACAACTCGACGGGTAAGGCCTCCCCCGCCGTGAAGCGTAAGGCTTGCGTTGAGGCCGAACCGCCCCGGGGGCTGGTGAGCGGCACGATCTCGAGCGAAAAGTCCGTCGGCTCGTAACCCTCAAATATTACCCGGTCGAAGAGATCGCCGGTGTTAGCTGAAGTTATGGTTCCAGCCGTAATGATGTCCCAGCTCTGGCCCTCTTCCGGGATGAACCCATCCGCGAAGTGAATCAGCAGGTCACCATCCACGGTCAACGAAACGTCGTTACCGTTGATTACTCTCGAGCTGTCTTCGGTTATCTCCGTGTAGGTGAGCCAATCGTCATCGAAGACCTGATCTTGGCGGACTTCACTATCCCCCCAACGAATGCGCTCGTATTCTTCCCCGTCGGCGTTGAGGTGAGCCGAGGCCGCTTCGTGGTACCACTCTTCATAAAGCGGATTCAGCTCGAACTTCTGTCGGTTTTTGGAGCGGGTGTTGGTCTTCCAGTCTCCCCGAACTACCTGGAAGGTGATCTCATCGTGCTCAGCGTTTATTTCCCCCATATCCGCAAAAACCGTTTCATTGCCCTCCACCCCGTCGAGCAAATTCGGGATGTTATCCAGTATGCTTTGGGTTAGCTTGAGGTTATCGGTCACCCATCCGTCCCACTGTACGGTAATGCCGAAGTTGTCGGCTTTGTCATCCAGGTCGTCCAGCGTCGCTTCGCTGACGCCCACCCCGTCCGGCAAGTCCAGTCCGTTCACGATGCGAAAATCGCCGTTTTCCGGATCGACGAACAGCGCAGGCTTGTCCATATCCGTGATGTTGTTAGTAATCTCGGGGCGGCTGTCGTAGTTACGGGTGGTAGGCTTGACCCGGCCGATACCGTAGTTATTCAGGATTTCTCCCACGGCGGAGCCATCCGCGGTATCCGCCTGCTCGATGGCATCGTCCGCCTCGAGGGCGAAGCGGTCTTCCGGCACGTGGGCCAGGTTATTTTTGAAGATGAAGTTTGTAAATAGTGGCGTTTCGGTATCCCCGGCTTTGTCGGTAATTCCGTCACTCCCCGCTCCGGTAGAGTAGATACTGTTGTTGCTAATCTCCAGGTTCGGAGTACTCTTTAGTCGGATGTGGTCTACCGCTCCAAAAGCAATCACGTTATTCGTGATGCGGGCGGACATGCGTTCTTGCACCCCGTCCGAGTCTTTCGGGTCGTCAATAAGTATAGACTTTCCCTCGTCAATTACCATCTCGATAAAGCCCTTGCTGGGTACCCAAGAATAGATGCGCTGCTCGACGTTAAAGATCAGTTTATCCTTAATGGCCCAACGGTACAGGCTTTCGAAGTCGTCGGTGAAATACTCCCGCCCTTTCTGCTGCCGCATTATACCATGGCCTCCTGGAAAGCGACGTAGTGGCGATTCCCTTGATGAATGTTGCCTTCCACTAATACGTACCGCCCGCCGCGTATCTCAACGCCTTTCTGGTAGAAATCGTGGATGTAATTATTCCTTACGTCAATGTACCAGCCGTCCAGAATAACGGCTAATCCGCCACCTCTGGGAATGGTTTCATCCCCCCAAAAGGCTTTGGTGACGATGTCCCAGTAGTCGAGCTTGTCCGTGTTTCCATCCAGCTCGATGCCCTCCAGGGTGATGTAACGGCTGGTTTCGGTAAACTCGAAGGCGGCCCGGAGATCACAGTTAAACTTGACGTTTCCGCCGTCCATCGGCTTGATGATTACCGGCCCGTTGGCGGCCGCGGCGGTCTCAATCGACACGATCTTGGTCATCGTATACTCACCGGGCAGGATGAGGACTTCGCCACCACCCTCATCGGAGGCAAACTGAACCGCAACGGCGATATCGTTGAACGGATTGGCTGCGGTACCGTCGGCAGCCGCGTTATCGGGCGCCTCCGGATCGACTAGATAAGACTGGCCGGAAACGACGAAACCGTAACAGACGAGGCCTACTACGAGTAGTTGAGGTATAAAATTTTTCATGAGGTGCGACTATACGTGACCGCACTATTTCTTTGCTTACTAGAAGCCGGTTGAAAATAGCACGATCACTCTCGAACACAATTAACTGAACTAAAGATATACGTGCACCCCCAAGTAAAATAATTTCCAATACGTTATATCATAAATCCCACAATCCACAAGTTACAAAATTACCGCGCAAGTGTTTTGTCACTTTTATCGGCATATTCACCCCATTTTTCGTATTAACTACCCCCTACCCTACTTTTGAAATCACCTTCGTCCGCTCCAACAACTCACTCAAACTATCCTGCGTATCCCGCACGTCTTTCCAATCCTTCAAGGACTACGCCGAGTGTCGCCTCGACGGTCGCCCGATCGAGGTGGTCGATGTGTAGGGCCGCCAGCGCCTGCGCCCAGTCGAGCGTTTCGGCGATACCGGGGGCCTTATCCAGCCGTAGCTGACGCACCTCCTGCATGAAGGCCGTGATCTGCCGGGCGAGGCTTTCGTCGACCGCGGGGAGGCGGGTACGGAGGATGCGCAATTCTTTGTCGAAATCCGGGTAGTCGATCCAGAGGTAGAGGCAGCGGCGGCGGAGGGCTTCGCTGAGTTCGCGGGTACGGTTGCTGGTAATGACGACGGCGGGGATCTGCCGCGCGTGCAGCGTACCGAGCTCGGGGATGGTGACCTGCCAGTCGGAGAGCAGCTCCAGGAAGAAGCTTTCGAAGGCTTCGTCGGCGCGGTCGATCTCGTCGATCAGGAGGACGGTCGGGCCTTCGCGGCGGATCGCTGTCAGTAGCGGCCGCTCCAGCAGGTAGTCCGTGCTGAACAAATCCTTCTCTCGTTCGGTGCCGGAGCGGCCGTCACCATCGGTCGCGCGGAGGTGGAGGAGTTGGCGTTGGTAGTTCCATTCGTAGAGGGCGTGGCCCGCGTCGAGGCCCTCGTAGCACTGCAGGCGGATGAGCTCCGCTTCGTTGACGGCGGCGAGTACTTTGGCGATCTCGGTCTTACCGACGCCAGCGGGGCCTTCCAGCAGGATCGGGCGCTCGAGCAGTCGCGCCAGGTGGAGCGTCATGCTGATTTGGCGGTCGGCAACATAACCACGCTCGGCGAGGGCGGATGTCAGGTTGGCGAGGTCAATCTCGTGGGCGATGGTGCGGGTGGTTGCGTAGTACTATTGACCTCCGATGCAGGCCATGAGCGCACGGCGGACGTACACTTCGGCTAGGTGCAAACGGTACTCTTCGGAGGCGTAGTGGTCGGCCATTACGCCGTCGGCCTCCCCGATCTTACCGGCGGCGGCGCGGACGGTGGCGTCTTCGGCCGGTTGGCCGCGGAGGGCTTCCTCTACCCCATCCAGCCGGTAAGCATTCCCCGTAAGCCCGGTGACGGCAACGCTGGCTTCGGTGATCGTGCCGCCGTCGATGGTAAGTACGGCCGCGGCACCTACGATGGCGTAACGACTGGCTGGCTGAGGAAATTTGCTGTAAACGCCCCGCTGATTAGCCTTCAGGACGGGTACGTGGACGGCGGTAATTAGTTGTCCTTCTTCCAGCGCCGTTTCGTAAAATCCGGTGAAGAATTCCTCGGCTTTATGCTTGTTCCGACCCCCGCCATTCTCTTTACTTTCTGACGTTGCACCTGCGACCTCGCAAAAACATTTTCCAGCAATAAGCACCGCCGGCCAATCAGCCGCCGGGTCCGCGTGGGCCAGGCTGCCGCCGATGGTGCCGCGATTACGCACCGCGATGTCACCGATGCCCTCCGCCGCGTCGGCGATCCAGGGGGCGTGCTCACGAACGAGGTCACTGGTCGCGATCTCGCCGTGGGTGGTCGCCGCACCGATGATGAGGTGATCCCCCTCCAAACGAATACCTCGGAGGGACTCGATCTGGCTGATGTCGATCAGTTTGCCGGGCTGGTTGAGCCGCAGCTTCATGGTCGGGATGAGGCTGTGGCCGCCCGCGAGCGCCTGGGTGTCGTCTTCCGCGAGGGCTTTGAGGGCTTCTTCGACGGAGGTAGCGCGGTGGTAGTCAAATGGTGCGGGGATCATGCTTTTCCGTTTTGGAGGGCGCGCCAGACGCGTTCCGGGGTGAGGGGCATACGAATGTCTTTTACGGGGTGGCCGGCCTTCCAGAGCGCGTCGATGACGGCGTTGACGACGGCCGGGGTGGAGCCGATGCAGCCGGCCTCGCCGGCACCCTTGACGCCCAGCGGATTGTGGGGGCAGGGGGTGACCGTGCGGTCGATCTCGAAGCTCGGCAGGTCGTCGGCGCGGGGCATGCAGTAGTCCATATAACTGCCCGTGATGAGCTGACCGAAGTCATCGTAGATGGCCTCTTCGTGGAGCGCCTGCCCGATGCCCTGCGCCAGCCCGCCGTGGATCTGGCCGTCGACGATCATGGGGTTGATGACGTTGCCGACGTCGTCTACCGCGATGAAACGGGTGAGTTTGACCTTGCCGGTATCTATGTCTACCTCGACGATTGCGATGTGGCAACCGAAGGGGTAGGTGAAGTTGGCCGGGTCGTAGAAGCTGGAAAAGTCCAGCCCCGGTTCGAGGCCTTCCGGGTAATCGTGGGGGACGTAGGCGGTAAGGCTGACGTCACCGAAAGCGACGGAGCGGTCGGTGCCCTTGACCGTCCATTTACCTTCCGCGTAGTCGAGGTCGTCGACGCTGGCCTCCAGCTTATGGGCGGCGATCTTAGCACCTTTTTCCAGCACCTTGTCGATGCTTTTGACGATGGCGCTGCCGCCGACCGCGAGGCTGCGGCTGCCGTAAGTGCCCATACCGAAGGCGACCGCTTCCGAATCGCCGTGGATGATCTCGACGTCGTCCAGCGGGATGCCCATCCGGTCGGCGACCACCTGGGCGAAGCTCGTTTCGTGGCCCTGCCCGTGGCTGTGGGCGCCGGTGTAGACGCTCACTTTGCCGGTCGGCTGTACGCGTACCTGGGCGGATTCGTAGAGGCCGGCGCGGGCACCGAGGCTACCGACGACCGCCGAGGGGGCGATGCCGCAGGCTTCGATGTAGGTGCTGAAGCCGATGCCGAGGATCTTACCGCTTTTGGCTTTTTCGGCCTGCTCCCTGCGGAAGTCTTCGTAGCCGACCATTTCGAGGGCGCGGTCCAGCACCGGCTCGTAGTTACCGCTGTCGTACTGGAGGGCGACCTGCGTCACGTAACCGGGCTGCTCGACGCCGTCGAAGGAGGGGATGAAGTTCTGTTTACGCAAATCGGCCGGGTCGCGGTCCAGCTCGAGGGCGGCGAGGTCGAGCAGTCTTTCGAGAAGGTAGGTGGCTTCCGGGCGGCCGGCGCCGCGGTAGGCGTCCACCGCGTTGGTGTTGGTGAACGTGCAGTGCATGTCCAGGTGGATCTTCGGCGTAGTGTACAGCCCCTGCAGCAGCGTGCCGTGGAGATAGGTCGGTACGGCGGGGGCGAATGTACTCAGGTAGGCACCCAGGTTGGCGAAGGTTTTGATGCGCAGGGCGGTGATGTTGCCCTTCGCGTCGAAGCCCATCTCCGCGTTCGTCACGTGGTCGCGGCCGTGGGAGTCGGTCATAAAGGCCTCGCTGCGGTCGGAAGTCCACTTGACCGGCCGGTGGATTTTGTTGGAGCTCCAGATTACCAGCGCTTCCTCGGTGTAGTGGGCGATCTTGCTGCCGAAGCCGCCGCCGACGTCGGGGCTCACCACGCGCACGCGGTGCTCGGGCAGGTTGAGGACGAAGGCGCACATTAGCAACCGCGTCAGGTGCGGATTTTGGGAGGTAGTATATAAGGTATACTTACCGGTGGAGCGGTCGTAGTGCCCGATGGCCGAGCGCGGCTCCATGGCGTTGGGGATGACGCGCTGATTGACGAAGTCGAGGATCGTCACGTGGTGACTGGCGGCGATGGCGGCGTCCACCTCCTCCACCGGGTTACCGATCTCCCAGTCGAAGCAGAGGTTGCGGGGGCAGTCGTCGTGGACGAGCGGTGCGTTTTCCTCGTAGGCTTTTTTCGGGTCGGTGACGGCGTCGAGCTCTTCGTAGTCTACCTCCACCAGATCGCCCGCGTCCCTCGCTTCCGCCAGGGAGCCGGCGATGACGATGGCCACGGCGTCCCCCACGTGACGGACCTTATCGGTCACCAGCAGTGGGTGCGGCGGCTCCTTCATGTCCTCGCCGCTCTTGTGGTTGACCTGCCAGCCGGTGGGTACGCCGGTGATGCCGTCTTTGGCGACGTCGTGGCCGGTGAAGACGGCGACGACGCCCGGGGCCTCCTTCGCCGCCTCGATGTCGACCCCGAGGACGCGGGCGTGGGCGTAGGGGGAGCGGACGAGGTAGGCGTAGGTCTGACCCGGCAGGATCATGTCGTCGGTGTAGTTACCGCGGCCGGTGATGAAGCGCTGGTCTTCTACGCGTTTTACTGATTTTCCTATGTATTTACTCATCGGTACTTTTTATACCCAGCTTCACGGAAGCCGGGCTTTTTATACCCAGCTTCGCGGAAGCCGGGCTACTACTATAGAACCCTAGGGGTTCTTTTACAGTTACCAGGTATCTTCATGATGCCTGGGCCTGGGCTGCGTGTTGTATCGCCTTCACGATGTTATGGTAGCCCGTGCAACGGCAGATATTACCTTCCAGGGCTTCGCGGATTTCGTGTTCGGAGGGGTTCGGGTTGTTGGTGAGCAGGTCGCTGGCGGTCATCATCATGCCGGGGGTACAGTAGCCGCATTGGAGGCCGTGCATTTCGCGGAAGCCTTCCTGGAGGGGGTGGAGGCTGCCGTCCTCGGCGGCCAGCCCTTCGACGGTGGTGATCTGGCGGCCTTCGTTCTGGACGGTCAGGGTAGTGCAGCTCTTTACGGCCTTCCCGTCGACTAACACCACGCAGGCGCCGCAGGTAGAGGTGTCGCAGCCGACGTGGGTGCCGGTCAGGCGGCATTCGTCGCGGAGGGTTTGCACCAGGAGGTCACGGGGTTCGGCGGCGACATTCCTGGCGGTTCCGTTGACCTGGAGGCGGATGGTTGATGGCATTTAGGTATACTGTTTTTTTTGGTTTAGCTCCGTCGGGATTAAGCGTTGGTCAACTCGGCGGAGAGGTTATCGAAAAATTGCTTGGTCAGGCTGTTGGCCACGCCGGTCATCACCCGGCCGCCGGTACGCGCCAGCAGCCCGCTCATCTTTGCCTGCCCGTCGAAGCTCAGTTTGGTTTGCCCCTCCCCTTCCGGTTCGAGCCCGATGTTGACGGCGGCGTTGACGTTGCCGATCTTACTTTTTTGGAGGATGTTGAGGGTGAAGTGCTTCGGTTCTTCCTTATCCGTGATCGACATATCCCCCGAAAAGCTGCCCTTGACCGGGCCGACTTTGACGTCCGCGATCGCCTCGTAAGTGTCTTCCCCAGTCCGCTCGAGGCGGGAGAGGCCGGGGGTGATGCCGGCAAGTTTGTCGGTGTCCATCAGGATGGACCAAATGGTAGCCGGAGATGCGGCAAAGGTTTCTGAACCGGATAATTTCATTGAATAGAGGCAGGTCGGCGAAATAATATTGGGTTCAAGATAGTAAATCACGGTTAAACCAAGCCTCTTTCGTAGGATGGATGCTAAAATCTATAACTGGAGGACGAAAAACAGTAAGTGTACTTGCCACACTAAGTGACATTAACGTAACTTGCGCGTCGGAAGAACGACGACCTTTTTATTCACCCCAGACCGTTCTCACCTTGCGATCCTATTCCTCTTCCCTCACTCAATTGGTCGTGTTCATTCTGTTGCTGCTGTCGCCCTGCTTTTTAGCGGGGCAGGAGGTGGCCTCCGCTTTTCAGTGTAGTGCCTCGCACGTCCACGAGCGACTCCTAGATGCCGACCCCGAATACCGAGAACGAACCCGGAAGCTGAACCACGCTTGGGCCCAAGCGCAGAGCGGCGGTTACGCGAAGCGATTACCGGCAATCGTATCCCTCCCGGTCGTTTTTAACGTCCTTCACCAGGGTGGCCCCGAAAACCTGTCGGATAAAACCCTGATAACCGCCCTCGCTCGCCTGAACGCGGCCTTTGCCAATACCGGCTTTTGGAATCCTGACCTCGGAGCAAACACCCACATTGAGTTCTGCCTGGCCGAACGCGGTATGCGCGACGAGCCGATCAGTGGCATCTCCCGCATCAGATCTCCCTTTACCGTTACCCAATATGGTGAAGGTTCTAGACAGCTAAGTGGCATATCCGAGTACAGTAGCACCGATTACATCAACGTTTTCATCGTGAAAGACATCACCGACGGCGATGATGGGACGGTAGCCGCCGGCTACGCTTACCTGCCGAGCAGCCACGGACGAAGCTATGACGGTATGGTGATAGAAGCCCAATATATGCAGGAGGAGCAGGACGCCGTAGTCTTCATCCACGAGATGGGCCATTACCTCGGCCTACTGCACACCTTCGATAACGGCTGTTACAACAACAATTGCTATACGGACGGAGACATGGTGTGCGATACCCCCCCGGATGGGTCCGAAAGCGCGCGACGGTGTGACGACCCCGAAAATTCCTGCGACACGGATGTGCATTCCGGCTTCGCGACCGACCAACCCGACCTGCATTCCAATTACATGGATTATGGGTACTGGAAGTGCCGGAACAACTTTACGGAAGGCCAGGTCGATCGGATGCACTTCTTCCTCAACGGGGCTCGCCGCAGCCTCCTGAGCAGCAACGGCTGCAACGACCCCTGCCCCGTCGACCCGCCGACGATCACTTTTGAGATCACTAGCCAGGATTGCCTGAACAGCCCGGAAGGTGATGGTAGCCTTTTCGTGACGAGCCAAAGCGGAAGGGACCTGGAAATAGCATGGTCGAACGGGGCGACGAAAGATAGCCTGACCGACCTCAAAGCAGGTACTTATTACATCTACGCCAACTACCCGAATGGTTGCGTGACCTACGACTCTATCGTCATGCCCGGCGCGGCCTTACCCGCGATCTCCCTAAATATATCCCACGAAAGTTGCCCCGGCGAAGACGACGCTTCCGTAACGTTCGCCGACACTTCCGGCTGGGATAGCGTTTACCTCAACGACGCCGACTTACTCATCGACGAAACGCCCACCTACATTTCCCCCGGCGACCACTACCTCCGCGCTACGAGCAAGCACGGCTGCGACACGATTATCGATTTTACCGTATACCCTGGCATTGACTACCCCTTCATCCTCCCGGCCGATCGCACGCTACAGATAGGCGACTCCATCCTGCTGCGCCCCGCCGTGCCCGCCCCCCCGCACCTGGTCGCCGAGTGGACCTTCGACGGCCGCCCGGTCTGTACCGGCTGTACCGAGATGTGGGTACGCCCGTCGGGCTCGGGCACCTTCCGCGTGATGGATTCGCTGCGGCGTTACTGCATCACTAGCGACGACATCGAGCTAAGAGTCGATCGCCGCAAAATCGCCTTCGTACCCACCGCATTCAGCCCCAATGGCGACGGCGTAAATGATTACTTCTCCATCTTCCAGGGCCCGGCGGTGAGTCAGGTAGCGACCTTCCAGGTATTCGACCGCGGCGGCGGCATACTCTACGAAGCCACCGATACGACCTTCGACGATCCCCGCAGCGGCTGGGACGGAAGGTTTAACGACCGGGAAGCGCAGGCCGGTATCTATACTTACCGCGCGGTCCTCCGATTATTCGACGGTGAGGTAACGACCATGACGGGTACGGTCACATTAATGAAATAATTTTTTGCGAGTCCGCAGGTGCGGTGATTGGAAGTAATGAGAATAGGTTAAACCAACCCTCAGGCATATTAACTGGTTGAACCGAAGTGATTCCAGTAAATTGCTCGTTCATATGTTCCTATTTCTACCCGCAATCCTAATCTTCGGAATACTACTGATAATTAGTGTTTCGCTATACACATACAGCACAAAACGAAAGTCGACCCCGGAAGTGCTAGACGATTATTTTATATCACTCTCATCCAGTAGCGCACAACGTGTAAAGAATTTGGGTTTAGCCACTGCACCCGACCCCAATGTCAATATATACCTGAATCAAAGTGGTTTCGGTATACTAGATACGGATCGACTAAGCATACCATCGGGCTATCCCATCGATACGGTGCCAGCCGATGAAAGAGAATACGGCCCAAGCCATACGCTTGACCGGGCGATCAATTTTAAAAAATCGCACGGCGAACCATTTGATTGGACTACCATCAATACCCTTTTCGATAAGGAATAGCGCCACGAACAACGATTTACCATTTACGCAGCCGATCACGCTACGGGTTGATGTTTTACGGCTAATTTAGATTGCAGGGTCTCACATCACATTACCGTTTACGCTGATCTCCGTCTATTTTCTTCAATACTTCGCACCTGCGGACTCGCAAAACAAAATAATGAAGTAACCTAACCTAAGTAATCAGTAGAACGACCGACCGTCCGCCCAACCAAACGCGGGCTTCGACGTTCCCCGTACCATGAAACTCGCTTTCATCCTGGCCTGTATGATCAGCCTACCGATAACCGCCCAAACCATGCTTCCACCCCCCGGCGCTACCTGCGACCCCCTCACCGGCCTCTGCACCCCCGCTCCCCTCGCCGGCCCGTCCGATACCGTGCCGTTTCGCGATGACGTGGAGATCATCTACGTCGGCGACCCGATGTGCTCCTGGTGCTGGGGCATCTCCCCCGCGCTGAACCGGCTCGAAAAGGCCGCTACGGCCAACCGTATTCCCTACCGCATCGTCGTAGGGGGGTTGCGCCCCGATGACGGTCAGGTGTGGGACGAAGAATTCAAAGAATTCCTCCGCCACCACTGGGAGCAAGTGACCGAACGCAGTGGCCAACCCTTCGGTGAGGCACTGTTTGAAAGAGATTCCTTTACCTACAACACCGAGCCCAGCTGCCGCGCCGTGGTTGCCGCCCGCCACCTGGCCCCCGCCCTAGAAGGCCGCTTCTTCGAGCTGACGCAGCACGGCTTCTACGTCCTGAACCAGGACCCGGCGGAAGTAAGCTTTTACGAACCGATCTGTAAGGAATTAGGCCTCGATTACGACCGTTTCCGGGAGCTGTTTAACAGTGAGGAAATCGCCGCGGAAACTCACCGTGACTTCCAGCTCAACCGTAGTTGGGGGGTCACGGGCTACCCTACGGTCATCTTCCGTAGGGGAGAGCAACTTTACGCGATTGCACGGGGCTTCGCGGAGTTCGAGCGGATGTGGGAAGCGGTCACCGAACTGACGGAGCTGGCGGCTACCGCACGGGAAAGATAGCGTCGAGCCGGAACGTATCTTCGCGCTCCATGCCTCGCTATACCGCTACCTACGTCTACCCCGTCTCCTCCCCCCCCATCGCCAACGGCATCGTCGAGACCGCGGAGGACGGTTCGATCCTCGGCGTCCATCACCCTACGAAGGAAAGCCTAGCGGGGGAGTTGATTCACGTCGACGGCATTCTCACCCCCGGGTTCATCAATACGCACTGCCACCTGGAACTCAGTCATTTGGCCGGCCGAAGTCAGACGGGAAAAACACTCCTTCCCTTCCTGGTCGACGTCGTCACCATGCGCGAGAACGACCCGGCGACAATCGAGGCGGCCATCACCCGACAGGATCGGCTAATGTGGGAAGCCGGCATCCAGGCCGTGGGCGACATTTGCAACCGACTCGACACCGCCGCCGTGAAGCGCGACAGCCCGGTGCGCTACTACAGCTTTGTGGAGATGTTCGATTTTCTGCAACCCGCAACGGCGGAGAAGAATTTCGCACAATACCGGGCGGTCTACAAAAAACAGGGCGGCGCCAAGAGCGCCGTCCCCCACGCACCCTACACCGTCAGCGACCCGCTTTATCGCCGGATCAACGGCCTTAATGTCGGCCAGGAAACCGTAAGCATACACAACCAGGAGACACCGGCGGAGGACGAACTTTTCCTGACCGGCGGCGGCCCCTTCGTAGAATTCTTCCGGGGCTTCGGCGCTACTCTGGAGGACTTCTCCGCCCCGGGAACCACGTCCATTCGTTACGCCATGCAACGAATGGACCCGAGCAAGCGGACGCTATTCGTGCACAACACCCTTACCACCGAGGTGGACATAGCCGCCGCCCAGGCGTGGGGGGAGAACGGCGTTTACTGGGCCACCTGCCCGAACGCCAACCTGTACATCGAGAACCGCCTGCCCCGCTACGACCGGTTTTTGAACCAGGATGCCAAAGTGACGATCGGCACGGATAGCCTTACCTCCAACTGGCAACTCTCCGTACTGGAAGAATTGAAGACGATAGCAAAATATCAGAGTTACGTACCCTTCGCGGCGCTGCTCCGGTGGGCAACCCTTAACGGGGCGGAGGCTTTGCAGTTCGACGATCTGGGTAGCCTGGAAGAAGGTAAGAAACCGGGCCTGCTTGCACTATATCACCTCGGCGGCAGCACCCCCGATGATCATCATTTTCGACCCGAAACGACCGTGAAAAGGCTGGTTTAAGTGGTGTTAAATGACGTTCTGGTTATGTAGAGCGGTCCTATCTTCGTTTTATGGCAGTAAGCAATCCAAAGTATGTCGTCGTGTTATCGACGGCGAAGACCTCGCAGGGGGAGATCGGTACGATCCAACAGCAACTAGGCGTTCGACTGACCAGCTCCGCCGAGCTCGGAAACGGCGTACGCGCCCAGGATATCTACGCTTCCGGCTCGGGCATCGTCTTCAAAAACCTCGGGGTGGCCGTCGTCGAAAACGTGGAGATGGAGCGAATGACCGCCGTACCCGGTGTGCTGTACGTCGAGCCGGAGCGCATCTACCGCCCGGTCAACGATGCCTTCGCCACGCTGGCGGATATACGTAAAGCATTAGGCCTCATTACGGAGAAGGTCGACCTCCTCGAAAGTCAGTTACGGGCGACGGAGGAAGAGCCCCCCTCCCCGGGGAGTCTACTCACCTGGGGGCTGCGGGCGATCGGGGCGAACGGCTCGGCCGCACGGGGGGCCGGCGTGAAAGTCTGCGTACTGGACACCGGCCTGGATGCGGGCCACCCCGACTTCGCGAGCCGGGAGATCAAGGGTAAATCCTTCGTAGAGGACGAAAACTGGGACCTCGACGGTTCGGGCCACGGCACCCACGTCGCGGGCATTCTTTGCGGCGGCACCTCCGGGGAGAACAACCTTCGCTACGGCGTTGCACCGGACGTCGACCTGTTAGTAGCCAAGGTGTTGGCGGATAGCGGCGGCGGCTCGACCGGTGACATCCTCAACGGCATCGACTGGGCGCTCGAGAATGGCGCCCGGCTGATGAACCTATCCCTCGGCTCACCGGTAGCGATCGGTGAGGCGCCCTCCCCCGTTTTCGAAACGGTCGGCGAGCGTGCATTAAAGCAGTCCTGCCTACTGATCGCAGCTGCCGGCAACGGCTCCCGCCGGCCGCAGGAACCGCCCCGCCCGGTGGGTAACCCGGCAAACTCCCGCAGCATCATGGCCGTGGCCGCCCTGGCGCGGGACTTACGGGTGGCCAGCTTCTCCAACGGCGGCATCAATGCCGATACCGGTGGCCGAATCGACATCTCCGCACCCGGCGTCGAGGTGTACAGTAGTTACAGCCGTAATGCCGCCGACGGGGAGGCTTACCGCATACTGGCGGGCACGAGTATGGCCGCGCCCTACGTTGCCGGCGTCGCCGCACTTTACCTGGAACGCTTTGCT
>OY764759.1:0-6310 GCA_963668285.1 uncultured Lewinella sp.
AAGTATGGAGGTCTGCCTGGAGCACGGCCTCGAACCCGGGCGCGTGCTGATCGACCACAACAACGAAGAAACGGTAAAGGACGTCCTCGACCGCGGCTTCATCGCCGCCTTCACCATCTACCCCAAAACTAAAATGGGCAATGAGCGGATGGTAGAAGTCGTCCGTCAGTACGGCAGTAAGGACATCATTGTCAACAGCTCCGCCGATTGGGGCGTAAGTGACCCCCTGGCCGTCCCGAAAACCGCCGGGCTGATGCTCGAGCGGGGTATCGACCGCGCCGACGTCGTCAAGACGACCTACCAAAACGCACTCGACTTCTTCGGCATGAGTGGTAATATGCAAGAAAGCGACTGGCAAGCCGCCGGTGGCATCAACCAAACGCAGCTGTTCCATGACAACAGCGTTTTGCGGGGGCAAGCACCCCGAGTCGACCCCAACGAGATCGTCTGATCAAGCCCCCCGCCTATGGCCAATCTAACTGCATACGCCCGCCTGGCCAGACCAGCTAACCTACCTACCGCAGCGGCGGACATTCTTGCGGGCGCCGCCGCCGCCGGGCTTTTCGCCGGCCTCACTCCCGCTCAATTCCTGGCGACCCCCGCCGCGCGAACGGTTGGCCTGCTGATCTTAGCCTCCGTATGCCTCTATGCCGCCGGTGTTATCTTGAATGACGTCTTCGACCACGAAACCGACGCTGTAGAACGCCCCGAGCGACCCATCCCGAGCGGCCAGGTGCCGCTAATGCACGCCGCGGTGTTTGGCTGTTTGCTGCTGAACCTGGGGGTCGTATTCGCCTTTACGGCCGGGTGGCTGAGCGGCATGATCGCCTTTCTGCTGGCCGGCTGTATCGTACTGTACGATGCAACCTCGGATGCCCACGCCTTTTGGTCGCCACTCACGATGGGGGCGTGCCGGGGGTTTAATTTGCTGCTCGGTATCTCCGCCGCCGGGGCCATTACGAATGGCTGGCTGTTTCTACTCCCGTTGGCCTACATCTTCGCCATCACATTGATCAGTAGGGGAGAGGTGCACGGCGGCGACCGCAGCCACATCAAACTGGCCGGGGGGCTCTACGGCTTGGTCATTGCGGCGGTGCTCTTGATCGGTGTCGCCCACCAGGGCTTTGTGATTATGCCCGTGCTTTACGTGGCGAGCTTCGCGTGGATGGTCCTCAAACCGCTACACGCAGCCTACGAGCACGGCACGGCCGAGTACGTTAAACGGGCCGTTATCGCGGGCGTTCAGGGGCTGGTTTTACTTGACGCATCGCTGACGGTTGGCTTCGCTTCTCAGGGCTTCGGCGTCTGCGTACTGTTTTTATTGGCACTTTCCGGCATCCTGTCACGTGTCTTTGCCGTTTCCTAGCCGTCTATACTTACATGAAGCTTTCCCCTTATCACCTCACTTATTGTACGAACGTCCACGCCGGGGCCGACTGGGAAACGATGTTCGCCAACCTACGTACCTACGCCCCCCGCGTCAAAGCGGCCGTTTCGCCGGATGCGCCTTTCGGCCTGGGGCTCTGGCTTTCCAACGTAGCAAGTGAAGAATTAAAAGACTTAGGGCGAGTACGCAGGTGCAAGGAATGGATGAAAGAAGAAGGATTATACCTCTTTACACTCAACGGCTTCCCCTATGGCACCTTCCACGATACCGCTGTCAAAGATCAGGTCTACGCACCGGACTGGACGACCCGCGCCCGGGTAGACTACACAAAGCGCCTCTTCGATCAATTAGCGTTTCTTCTGCCGGAGCAGCAGGACGTATCCGGTGGTGTGTCGACCTGCCCGATCAGTTACCGCCACTGGTTCCTGACCGAGTCTTCCAAAGAGGAAGCCATGCGTGAAGCTACCGTTCACTTCATCGAGATCGTAGAACACCTACATCACTTAGCCGAGGTGACCGGCCACGTAATGCACCTCGACATCGAGCCGGAGCCGGACGGCATCCTGGAAAACTCCGACGAGATCGTTGCCTATTTTACGGATTACCTACTGCCGATCGGCGTCCCTCACCTCACTAAAAAATACGGGTGGTCCGCCGCGGAGGCCGAAGGGGCCATTCTCCGCCACCTACAGGTATGCTACGACGTCTGTCATTTCGCCCTGGCCTTCGAAGACCCGGCGGTGACCTTTGCGAAGTTCGACCGCCACGGCATACGGACGGGTAAGATCCAGGTAAGCTCCGCGCTCAAGATACTCCTCAACGGCACCGACGATCAGGCGATTTGGGACGATCTGGAACGCTTCGTCGAGCCCACCTACCTGCACCAGGTCACGCAAATGATCGACGGTCGCGTACACACCTTTCCCGACCTACCCAAGGCGCTGGCCGCCCGCCCGGACGCCCGCGAGCTTCGCGCTCATTTCCACGTGCCGATCTTTCTGCGTGAGTTCGGTCGCTTACGGGCGACTCAGGATCAAATCCTCAGCGTACTAAAGTATCTGGAGGGGCACAACGTCACCGAGCATTTGGAGGTCGAGACTTATACCTGGGACGTGCTCCCGGCCGAATACAAAGAGGACCTCACGACGTCCATCTCCCGCGAGATGCTTTGGTTCCGCGATAAACTCATCAGTACATGCGCAAAACAGTTGTCCTTAACGTAGTAGGCCTCACCGAACGACTGATCGGCGAGCACACGCCTAATATCGCCGCCTTCCGCCAGCGTAGCCAAAATGCGGTGGTAGAACCCGTCCTTCCCGCCGTCACCTGTACGGCACAGTCGACCTACCTCACCGGGGGGTTGCCGGCCGATCACGGCGTCGTCGGTAACGGCTGGTATTTTAAGGACGAATGTGAGGTAAAATTCTGGCGGCAGTCCAATAAGCTCGTTCACGGTACCAAGCTTTGGGACGAGCTGAAAACGCAGGATGCCGACTTCACTTGCGCGAACCTCTTCTGGTGGTACAATATGTACTCGACGGTAGACTATTCCGTCACCCCCCGCCCTAACTACCTGGCGGACGGGCGGAAGATCCCGGATATCTACTCCCACCCGGCGGAGCTCCGCGATCACCTGCAGAAAGAGTTAGGCACCTTCCCCCTGTTTAATTTTTGGGGCCCGAAGACTTCGATCGTATCCTCCGACTGGATCGCCCGCTCTGCCATTCTGACTGATCGGCGGTACGATCCGACCCTGACCCTCGTCTACCTACCTCACCTCGATTATAACCTGCAACGCTACGGGCACGACTTCTCTCGTATTGCCACCGATCTGGCGGAAATAGATACCGTTGTCGGGGCCCTGATCGACTATTACGAGGGCCGGGGTGCCGCCGTGGTCCTACTCTCCGAATACGGCATTACCGACGTCGATCGGCCGGTACACCTCAATCGCGTACTGCGACGGGCGGGGCACCTGCAGATCCGAATAGAGCGTGGCCTGGAGTTGCTGGATGCCGGTGCCAGCGGTGCCTTTGCGGTAGCCGACCACCAGGTAGCACACATCTACCTCAACGACCCTACACTGCGCGCGGAAGTCAGGGCCTTGATCGAGGCGACCCCCGGCGTCGAGCGCGTGCTGGCGGACGAAGAACTCGCCGAAGTCGGCTTAGACCACGAGCGGAGCGGGGACTTGGTCGCGGTAGCCGACGGCCGTTCGTGGTTTACCTATTACTTCTGGCTGGACGATGCCGTGGCACCCGACTACGCCAGGATGGTAGACATCCACAAAAAGCCCGGTTACGATCCGGTGGAGATGTTTACGGACCCCAAAGACAAGCTCGTGCTACCCAAGATCGCTGGTAAGCTGTTGCGTAAAAAGATGGGCTTCCGAACGGTAATGGATGTCATCCCCCTCAGGGCCGAATTGGTTGGCGGCTCTCACGGTCGCACCCCCGAAGACCGGTTGGACTGGCCCGTATACATGACTACCGCTGCTGCACCGCTACCCGGTAGTTTGGCCGCTACCGAGGTAAAGGATCGGCTCAAGGGTACGGTACTGAAGGGCTAACACACATCGGGATATTGTGTTACGGGGCGGGAATAGTCTGGTGACTGACGTACGGTGAGAGAGTAAGTAAACTCCCCGACTTCCCCCCTTCTCGGAATTTTCTTTGGGGGAGGGTAGGGGGAGGCGGCTTATGTGGTGTCCGGTAAGTACAGGTAACAAAGGATAGCACTGGCTATGTGTCTGATACCAACTTTGAACACACTTCTTACACATTAAACTGGTTTACTTATGATTAACGAAGCTAAACTCACACTCCTCAATCAATTCGAAATTTTTGACTCTCTAACCGAACTCGAGAAGCGCCAACTCGGCGACGCCATGGAATACCGCAAAAAGCCCCGGTATTCCGTTATTTATCAACCCGGTGACTCCAGCGATCACATCTACCTTTTACAAAAGGGCGCCATCAAAATCAGCACCCATAACAACGAAGGCAAAGAAGTCATCAAGCAACTCATTCACCCCGAAGCCATTTTCGGAGAGCTAGCCTTAGTCGGAGAAACTACCCGTAACGAAACCGCACAATCTCTGAAGGAAGAAGTACACTATTACACCATTCGAATCAAGGATTTCCAACGCATCCTCGCACAGAACGTAACCCTGACGCAAAGTCTACTTACTCTCTTCGGCCAACGCATGATGGCGGCCGAAACCAAACTGGAAAACCTGATCTTTAAAGACGCCCGTAGCCGAATTGTCAGCTTCCTGTGTGAGGTCGTCGCGGAGCGCGGTCGCCGCGTAGGCTACGAAATGCTGCTCAAGCACAGCCTTACCCATCAGGACATTGCTAACATTACCTGCACCAGCCGACAAACGGTTACACTGGTACTCAATGAACTCCGTAAGGAAAACCTGATCTACTTCAACCGCGGCCGTATTCTGGTGCGCGATATGGATGTCCTCCGTACCAACGCCGCTTAAACGGTAGCAAAAGCAACTATACATAACCGCTCCAACCCTATCGAGCCCCTAGTCGCTTCCCGCGGCTGGGGGCTTTCTTTGTTACCTGAAATTCACGAATGGGCCGCCGGCGGTATCTACCTTCGTAGTCCCTAAGCACCTCATTTGATGCCTCACAGAATTCTGATTGCCTTTTTCTTAGCGTTATCCCTAACCGGTTGCTACTCTTTTCGGGGCATCAGTATACCCGAGGGCGTCGAACGAGCTTACCTTCCTTTGTATCAGGACAACGCCATCGGCGCCCCGCCCACCCTATACATTGAAATGACGGAGGCGTTGCGCGATAAAGTGCGGGATGAGGCCCGCCTGCTCATCTCGGAAGATAACCCACACATTCAGTTGACCGGTACGTTGGTGGATTTTCGCGTATCGGCCGAAGGCGCACGCCCGGGGAACCAAACCAGCGCGCTCGCCGCACTGAACCGCCTTACCGTGGTCGTAGCCATCGAATACACGAACCTCCTCGATGAATCCGGTGAGGACAACTGGAAGCAAAACTTCTCACACTTCTTCGACTTCCCGGCTAGTACGACCCTGGCTTCCGTGCAGGATGAAGCGCTGGAAGAGATCATCGAAAACATCAACGAGAAGATCTTCAACAAAGCCTTCGCTGAGGATTGGTAGCTACTCGGGCCGAGCTACCCGCATCAAAAAGCCCCGGCTGGTATAGTTACCAGGCCGGGGCCTTTAGGTGGGGATGCTGAAGATAGCTAAGCTATTCCGCCGTCTCCTTCGTGGGTGCCTCTGCTTCTTCTTTGGCACTGGCTGCCTTGGTAGCGGCGTCCTTCTTTTTCTGAGCGTCGGTTTTCTTACGCTTCTTAGGTTGGATCATGACGTTCATCCGGCGCTTCTCCATGGCCGGCATGGACTCGGCGGTTCCGACGTCCTCCAGCTCTTTCATGAAGCGGAGCAGCAAAAGCTCGCCGCGATCTTTGAAGACGATCGTACGCCCACGGAAGTGCACGTATGCTTTGACTTTGTAGCCTTCTTCCAGAAATTCCCGTGCGTGACGAAGCTTGAACTCAAAGTCATGGTCGCCGGTATTCGGGCCGAAGCGGACTTCCTTGACCACTGTCTGGACGGTGTTCGCCTTCAGTTCCTTCTCACGTTGCTTTTGCTTGTAGAGGAACTTCTTGTAGTCGATAATCTTGACTACGGGTGGTGCGGCTTTGGGGCTGATCTCGACGAGGTCGAGTTCAGCGGAGCGCGCCCATTTTTTGGCCTGGCGGGTGTCGTATACTTGCCCCGGCTTGATGTCTTCCCCCAGCTCTTCGGCGAGGGTATCGATGTTATCACCAACGAGGCGCACCTCTGGCACGCGGATCATGTCATTAATCCTGTGCTTCGGAGTTGTATCCTCACGTTGGAAACTGCGTCTGCGGCCGCCGCCTTTT
>OY764760.1:0-2303 GCA_963668285.1 uncultured Lewinella sp.
CTCGGTAGCGGCGCCTTCGCGACCGATCTACACGCTGGCGTTCGGTATCGGGGAAATTCGGGTTTTTTTCTGGATTTAACCGGTGGATACAGTTTGCGCGGCAAAGCGGATAACAATTTCGATGGGGAGGATTTTGACGTACCCAATGCGATACTCGGCGTGGCCAGGATCGGATACGGCGGCTCGAAATTCTACGCCGAGGCATTCTTTGACTTTCAGCATTCTACGAGTGGCGTCGATATTATGGGTGAGGGGTTCATGGGCAACTTCCCGGAAACGCAGGTCAACTACGCCCGCCTGGGTACTTCCGTGTACGTACCGATATCTTCCGCATTCGGGGTAAGTGTAGGGTTCGGCACCTTTATCGACGGACGTAACGTGACGGATAACAACTACTTCAGCGGTGGGGTAACGGTGGGGTTTTAGGATCATAGCGGATAGTAGCGGGTAGCGGGTAGCGGGTAGCGGGTAGTATCTTGCTGCCCGCTATCTGTTTATAGCCTACCCGCTGCTAATGCCCGAACGCCCCCGACTGACCGATCTGCTCACTTTGCTGTTGCTCAGTCTCGTATGGGGTACTTCCTATATCCTGATCAAGAAAGGCCTGGAGGTGTTTACGCCGATGCAGGTGGCGGCGCTGCGGTTGGGTGTTTCCGCGGTAGCACTTCTGCCGCTGGCTTTTCACCATTTGCGTCGGGTGCGGTGGGGGCAGTTGCCTTTATTGCTGGTTATCGGCTTGACGGGTACCGGGCTGCCGTCCGTGCTATTTCCGTTCGCGCAGACGCGCCTGAGTAGTAGCCTGACGGGGATGCTGAGTAGCCTGACGCCGCTCTGTACGTTCCTGGTCGCCTATCTGTTCTTTCGGGCGCGTAGCGGTGGCCGGCAAAAGTTGCTGGGAGTGTTGTTGGGTCTGGTGGGCGCGGTACTGCTTGCCTGGGCCGCGCCGGGGGAAGTGGGGCAGACGACGCAGTTTGCCTATGCCGCCTTTATCGTGTTGGCGTGTTTGTGTTACGCTACCAGTTCTAATCTCGTAGGGGCATTCTTTCAGAAGACTTCCTCGCTTACCATCACCGTGGCCAGTTTCTTTCTCGTGGGGCTGCCCGCCTTCTTTTGGTCGGTGACGGCTGGCGGCGTGCCGGCGACCGTCTTAGCGGCGGAGGGGACTACGGGTTGGTGGGCTTTAGGGTACGTGTGTTTCCTGGCTATTTTCAGTACCGTGCTGGCCAGCGTGCTGTTTTTTCGCCTCGTGCAGCGGACGGGGGCGGTGTTTAGCAGTACGGTGAGTTACATCATCCCGCTCGTGGCGTTGGGGTGGGGCGTGTTCGATGGGGAGTCGGTGGCGTTGTTACAGCTGCCGGCTATTGCTTTGATTCTTGTGGGGGTGGGGGTTAGTCGGTAGGGGGGTGTTGGGGCGCGTGGTCCACTTAATGGGGGTTTATTGCGTTATTGCGACGATGCAAATGAGGTATCTATTCGTGGTTTTTCTGTTCGGGCTACAGTCTTTGGTGGTGGGGCAGCGCGGTGTGGGGCCGTCGGCTGATACGGTGTTGATGGATTCGGTGCTGATTCAGGAGATTGTGATCGAGGGGGATAAGCGGACGCGTAAGAAGGTGATCTTTCGGGAGATGGGTTTGAAGCGGGGGGCTCGGGTTCCTTCCGCCGATCTTCGGGTGCGGTTGGAGCAGAGTTATAATACGGTTATGAACACCGGCCTATTCGTTAGTGCGGATATCGGTGTGGACACGCTGAGCCCGGAGGCCGTAAGGGTTGTATTGAAGGTGAAGGAGACGTGGTATTTATATCCCGTACCCGTTTTTGAGTTGGCCGATCGAAATTTTAACGTTTGGTGGAACGATCAGAATGCTTCGCTGGATCGCGTCAACGTAGGCGGGAAGCTGACGTATTACAATTTTACCGGGCGGCGGGATCGCTTTAAGGTATCCTTTACTACGGGGTATACGCGAGAGTATGAGTTCGGCTACCGGCTGCCGTACGTGAATAAGGCGGGCAGCCTGGGGTTGGAGGTGAGTTATTCCTTTAACCGGCGGCGGGAGCAGAATTATCTGACGGTAGACAATCGTCAGGAATTTTATTCGGAGGAAGACGACTTCGTTTATCGCAGTAGCGGAGCGAATTTGATCATGACGTACCGCCGGGCCTTGTACGTTTCACACCGCGTAGAGTTGGGGTACCGTAACTCGAGTATTGCCGATACGATTGCGCGGGTATTGAACCCTGATTTTTTTGGGGGCGGCCGGAGGCAGCAGCAATTCGGCCGCCTCACCTATAGTTTTACCGACGAC
>OY764761.1:0-33832 GCA_963668285.1 uncultured Lewinella sp.
CTCATCAAGGGTATTACGGACCTGAAGGACATCTCCAAACTTTCCGCCATGGGCGGGCGGACGATCGCGATCTACGTAGGCACTACCGTCGTCGCCATCGTGATTGGGCTGCTGATCGTTAACGTCGTCGGCCCGGGCCGTTCCATCAACGAAGAAACCCGCGAGAACCTACTGGCCCAGAACGCCGAGGGGGCCGGTGCCCGTATAGCGGATGCCGCCGCCCAGGCGGAGGCCGGGCCGTTGCAGGCCCTCGTCGACCTCGTGCCCGATAACATCGTTGGTGCGGCGTCCAGCAACGGGAACATGCTGCAGGTCATCTTCTTCGTGATCTGTTTCGGCATCGGGTTGGTGCTCATCAACCCCGAGAAGGCCAAACCGGTGAAGGATTTTTTCGACGGGGTGAACGAAGTGGTACTCAAGCTGATCGATCTGATCATGATTGCGGCCCCCTACGGGGTTTTCGCCCTGCTTGCCGCCCTGGTGGTGGAAGCGCCGAGTAAGGATCTCTTTATTGCTTTGCTGTATTACTCCCTGTGCGTGCTGGGCGGGCTGGCCATCATGATCGTCATCGTGTATCCGGCTTTAGTCAAAGTCTTTACCGGCCGTAGTATCGGGGACTTCTTTGCCGGCATCAGCCCCGCGCAGCTGCTGGCCTTTTCGACCAGTTCGAGCGCCGCGACGCTGCCCGTCACGATGGAACGCGTCGAGGAGCACCTCGGCGTCGACGAGGAGGTAACGAGTTTCGTCCTACCGATCGGTGCCACCATTAATATGGACGGGACGAGCCTGTACCAGGCGGTAGCCGCGGTGTTCATCGCCCAGGCGTACGGGATGGACCTGTCGATCGGCGTTCAGCTCGGTATCATCACCACGGCGCTGGCCGCCTCGATCGGTTCGGCCGCGGTGCCCGGGGCGGGGATGGTGATGCTGGTGATCGTGCTCGGGCAAGCGGGCATCCCCGAAGCCGGCCTAGCCCTGATCTTCGCCGTAGACCGCCCGCTCGACATGTGTAGAACGGTAGCCAACGTGACCGGCGATGCGACCGTAGCCATGCTGGTTGGTAAGTCCGTCGGTAAGCTCGGTGAGCCCCGGGAGCGTACGCTTAGTGACCACTACCGATCGGAGGCCTCCTAAGCGGGCGTAGCACGTCCGGTTTTCGCGGTTTTGATTGTCTGCTACCTTCCAACAAGCCTTGCACCTGCGCTCCGTCGCCATAAAAACGCCGGGCGGCACTGGCCGATGTATTACCTTAGCGGCACCCTATTCGGTACTTTCTATTCACCGCGACACACTAGCCCTACGCCAAGTCGCCTACACTTACCCCAATGTCTATTCGTTTACGTGCACTTGTTGTGTGCCTACTCGCCACCCTTTCCCTTAACGCCCAGGAGCAGCAGATTTTAGAAACCAAGTTCGGCCGCCTCGTCGAGGGCGACCTGGAACGGCTGCCGCCGCCGCTCGACTCGGCCGCCGAAGCCTACGTACTCTACGACCGCTACGCCACCCACCTCGACCTGAACGGTGCTAATGAACTGGTGACCGTCTCCGAAGTACACCGCCGCGTGAAGCTGTTGCGTCCTTCGAGCTTCGGCCGGGCGGACGTGGCCCTGTATTATCCCATTGACGGGGGGGCGATCGATAACCTCGATGCGCTCGTTCACCTACCTACCGGTGGCGTGATCAAGTTAAAATCCGGCGATTTTGTCAAAGAAAAGGCGGATGACGATACGCGCGTGATCAAGTGGACCTTCCCGCAAGTGACCGAGGGGGCGATCATCGAATACCGCTACCGGCGCGTCAGTCCGAACTACCTGTTACTGACGCGATACTTTTTCCAGGAAGACATCCCCATCCGCTACGGAGAATACCGGGCAACCCTTCCCCGGACCTTTCGCTACATCAACATCGGGCGGGCGACCAACTTCCACTTCCTGGAAAAGGAAACCAACTTCCGCAACTTCCTCGGCCGCTCGACGAGCATCGACGTGACCACTATGGGCTACTACGATATGCCCGCCTACAAGGAGCAACCGAACGTCAATAATTTCGAAGATTACCTGCCCAGTACGAACTACCAATTAATGTCTTACACCGACCCGAGCGGGGCGAAGACCGACATTTACTCCAGCTGGGAAGAGACGGTGCGCGAACTACACACCCGCACCGATTTCGGCAAGGCCTACACCAACCGATCATTCTCGGGGTCCGCCTGGAAGGAAACGGAGCCGCTCCTGGAAGGCCTAAGCACCGAAAAAGAGAAAGCGGCCGCGCTGTACGACTTCGTGACGAAAAGGATAAAGTGGAACGGAACCTATTGGTGGACCTCCGCCGCCACCCCGAATAAGGTACTGAACAAAGGCACGGGCACCTCCGGCGAAATGACCATGCTGCTGCTCGCGCTGCTCCACCGGGCGGGCATCGAGGCCTTCCCCGCCCTGGTCAGTTTGCGCGGCACCGGTGAGCCCATCACCATCTACCCCATCCTGCGGCAGTTCAACCACGTGCTGATCGCCGCCGACTTGGACGGGGAGCAAGTGATCCTGGACCCGAATACGCCCTCCCGCCCCATGGGCCTGCCGCGCAGTGCATCCCTTAACGGCCAGGTGATGGTAATGGAACCCGATAACCCCCACTGGATCGACCTCGACGTGCCGACCTCCATGCGCACCGTATCGGCCGACGTCACGCTCGATGAGGCGGGCGTGGGAGCGGTGAAGATCCAATCGCGCCTAAAAAGCTACTATGCGCTACAGGGGCGCAACAAGTTGGACGGGATGGACTCCGAAGACGAGTTCCCCCTCGCTAGCCAGATCACCGATCTCTTTCCGGAGGCGGAGGTAGTTTCCACCGAAGTGGTGCCCAACAAGAAGGATAACGGTGACCTGTCGGTCAGTCTCGAACTCAAGGTACCGATGGGGGACGCCATCGACGACTACCTGTACGTACAGCCCATCCTACTACCATTTTTGGAGAAGGAGCTGGCGGATACCGAGGTCAGGCTTTATCCCATCGACTTTAACTACCCCCGCCGCCAGCGTTATCTGTCCAGAATTACGCTGCCCGAGGGGTACGCCGTCGAGGAATTGCCCCAATCCATCCGCGTGCGCAACGAGGACAGCACCTTTACCTGCCTGTTCAGTTCCAGCGAGAGTAACGGTACGATTAACATCAATTTCGACGTGAAGATCGGCCGTACGGTCTATCAGGCCGGTGAGTATCCGGGCCTGCGGGAGTTGTTCAAGCACATCATCGGGTTACAGAAATCTACGATCGTCCTCAAGCGGGCTAAGTAAATCCCTACCATCTATAAATAAGGCATCCATGTTTCGCCACTTTTGCTTGCTGCTTTTGCTACCGATAGCCCTGCCGATTTACGCCGGTTCGGTAGCCGGCCCCTCCGTCGGTGATCCGTATTCTTCGCTGACCATCCCGGCCGAATTAAAGGAGGGTGCGCACTCGGTCGTCCGCAAGTACACTTATCGCTGGGAGGTCAACTCCGACCGGACGGCCACGCTCTACTGCCACAAGATCATCACGATTCTGGACGACGAGCACGACGACGAAAATCGCCTGGTGGTGTACTACGACGATAACTCCAAGATCACTAATCTGAAGGCCGTCGTTTACGATGCCGGCGGGGAAAAAGCCCGCGCCGCGCGCAATTCGGACATCGAGGATATCTGGGCGGTGGGCGGTAATTTCGATACCGATACCCGCGTCCAGACGGTCAAGCTGGATCACCCGAGCTACCCCTACACCGTCGAGTACGAATACAAACGTAAGATGGCCGATTATTCCATGGTGGCCGGCTTTCCCGACGTCATGCCGGTGGCATACGACCAGGCGCTCGAGCGGGCGGACTTCACCGCCGTCGTTCCCGCCGACAACAAGCTGTACTATTACAGCAACGAGTTGCCCGAGCCCACCGTCACCGCCGTAGATGGCGATCAGGCGCATACCTGGTCGCTCGCTAATCTGAAGGCACGCTCCTACGAAGCATATTCACCGGCCTTCAGTCAGGTCATGCCATTCTTGAGTATCACGCTGGATCATTTCAAAATCGATGAATACGCAGGCAGCATGCGCTCCTGGGAGGAGTTCGGCCGCTTCATCGGCAAGCTGGTCGCCGACCGCCACGAGCTACCCGATCACCTGCGCGCCCTCGTCCGCGAGACAACGGACGGCCTGGCTACCGAGCGGGAAAAGATCGACGCCCTTTACCGGGTACTGCAGAACCGTACGCGTTACGTCAGCGTCCAGTTGGGCATCGGCGGCTGGCAGCCTTTCCCCGCGGAATACGTGGAGAAGAACAAATACGGCGATTGCAAGGCCCTGAGCAACTACATGGGCGCGATGCTGAACGAGATCGGCATCGAATCCTACCCCGTACTGATCACCGGCGGCCGGGAGTTCTTCCCCGCGAGTCCCGATTTTGCCACCTCGGCCTTCAACCACATGATCCTGTACGTCCCGTCCGAGGATATGTACCTGGAATGCACCTCCAGTATCGACCCCCCCGGGTACATGCGCGACTGGACGCAGGACCGCAACGTGCTCCTCGTAACTCCCGAAGGGGGCAAGCTGGCCAGGACGCCGAAGCCCGACCCGGTGGACAACAGCCGCCTGCGCACCGTTGACGTTACGATCCACCCCGACGGCTCCGCCGACTACCGCCTCAATAACCGCATGTACGGAGGCATGCACGATTACTACCGCAGCCTGATCAGCGACGAAGCGAACAGGGAAGAACAACTCGAACGCTTGCACGGCTACGAGGACATCCCCGACGTGCGGGGCACGGAATACTCCCTCTACGTCGATGAAAAGCTCCCGGAGGCCCGCCTGAGCTACGCCACCTCGATCGATCGGTACGCCAGCAAACGCGGTAAACGGATCTTCCTTCCCCTCAACAAATACGACAACTTTACCTACGTGCCGGATAAGCTTGAGGAGCGGCTCGCCCCGATCGAGAGCACCTGGTCTCGTTTTATGGTAGACACCATCAACATCAACCTGCCGAAGGGAGTAGAGGTGGAAAGCCTCGGTGAGGAACGCATCGAGATCACCCACGCCGGCGGCCAATACTTGCAGACGGTGACGACCGAGGGCAATTCGGTCCGCTACGTCCGTTCGCTGAAACTCCTCCCCGTCGTACTTCCCGCCACCGAATACGAGGGCTACCGACAGTTCTTCGTGGACGTCTCCAAAGCGGAAAGTCGTAGAATTGTGCTCGTCGATCGACAAACAAAGTGAGGTGGCATGGAAAAAATCCGGGTAGATAAATGGCTGTGGGCCGTCCGCATCTTCAAGAGCCGCACCCTGGCCGGTGACGTCGTCCGCTCCGGTAAGGTCCGGGTCAACGGAAGCATTGCCAAGCCCAGTACCCAGATCGGGGTAGGGGACAGGCTGAGCGTCGTGCGCAACCGCTTCAATATGGATTACGAGGTGGTCAAGCTACTCGATAAGCGCGTCGGCGCCCCCATTGCCGTCACCGCCTACGTCGACCATACCCCGGAGGCGGAGCTCAGCAAATACAAGGATTGGTTCGTCGGTAGGAAAACCGGGGAGTTTCGGGAGAAGGGGACCGGGCGGCCGACTAAGCGGGATCGGCGGGATCTGAGTCGGTTTAAGGAAGAGGAGTAGTAGCCCGGGGGATCGCCGCCGCACTTCTCGGAGTCTTGGCGTTCCGGGTATAACTTCTCAGACTCCCGGACTATAACCTATCTTCACCGCTAACCCATAACACTTCTAAATGCCCGAACCCGTAGGGATCATCGGCGCCGGCTCTTTCGGTACCGCCATGGCGAATTTGCTGGCTTTGAATACGGACGTTTACGTCTACAGCCGGAACGATAAGCTGGTGAAGCAGTTGGAGGTGGACCGCTACCGCTTCGGCGTTCGTCTGCACGACCGGGTGCGGGTAGTGAACGACTTCGAGCGGGTGGCGGGGGAGTGCCAGTTGATCCTGCCCATCGTACCCTCGAATAACTTTCGGGATATGATGCGAACGACGACCAAGTTCCTCGAACCCGCGCACGTCCTGATTCACGGAACCAAGGGGTTGGACATTACCGGGGTAGCCGTTGACGACATTGTCAGGAAGGGGCTTTCCCGCCGCCAGGTACATACGATGACCGACGTGATCAAGGAAGAAAGCGTGGTCGTGCGCGTCGGGGCGCTGACCGGCCCGAACCTAGCGCAGGAGTTGCTGGACGGGCAGCCCTCCGCCTCCGTGATCGCCAGTAAATTCGAAGAGGTGATCAATCGGGCGCAGTTGGTGCTTGCCTCCCAGCAGATACACGTTTTCGAGACCCACGATCTGTTGGGGGCCGAGCTTGCCGGCGTCCTGAAAAACGTGATTGCGCTCGGCTCGGGGATCCTGAAGGGGCACGGGCTCGGTAAGAACATCCAGGCGATGCTGATCACCCGGGGGCTGCACGAAATGATTCACTTCGGGCGGGCACTCGGTAGTGAAAACCGGGCGTTCTTTGGTACCGCCGGGATTGGTGACCTGATCGCTACGGCCACTTCGCGTAAGAGCAGAAACTACCTTTTCGGCTTTCGCCTGGGAAGTGGGGAGAGCCTCGAGGAGGTGCGCGCTACGAGTCAGGAACTTGCCGAGGGCGTCCGCACGCTCATCATCACCCGCCACCTGGCCAAGGACCTGCGCCTGCGGGTTCCGATCACCGAGATGCTCTACCGCATCGTGTTTGAAAACTTCCCCGTCGACGAAGCCATGGATTACCTCATCACTTACCCTTACGAAGTTGACGTAGACTTTCTCTAAGCGTTTGCCCGCATGAACCTAAAGACACTCACCCCCCATCTTGCCGCCCTGGTGATCTTTTTGATTACCTCCTTCGTCATTTTCGGCCCGGAGTTTCAGAATAAGACCCTCCGCCGGGGGGACATCATGGCCTACCAGGGTGCCGCCGAAGAGATGCACACCTTCGGCAGGGAGTACGACCGGCGGATGAACTGGACGGGTACCTCGTTCGCGGGAATGCCCACCTACCAGATATCCAATATCCACCAGGGGAACCAGCTCATACGGGTGGCTCCGGTACTGCGGGGCTTCATGTCCGGCGGGGCCGGGGCGTTCTTCGCCGGTATGCTGTGTGCCTATCTGTTACTGATCGTCGTCGGGGTGAGCCCCTGGCTGAGTATCGCCGGGGCGGTAGGTATCGCGCTGGCGACCAACAACATTGTCCTATGGAAAGCCGGCCACGCTACGAAGGTCTATACCGTGATGTACCTACCGTTGATCGCGGCGGGGATACTTACCGCCTTTAACCGGAAATACTTATTCGGCGGCTTGTTATTTGCGCTCGGTATGGGGCTGGCCATCTTCGTTAACCACCCGCAGATGCTGTACTACTTCGGGATGACGATCCCCCTGTTCGGCTTGGCGAAGCTCGTGCAGGCCGTCCGGCAAAAGCAGCTGCCGCATTTCGCCAAAGCTACCGGAGCCCTGCTGGTCGGGCTAGTTTTAGCCATAGGAGCCGGCGCGAATAACCTCCTGCCGACGCAGGAATACGCCGCGGCGACCATGCGTGGCGGTCAGGTACTGGAAAACCCGGTGGCTTCCTCCGCGGGTAGCGCTAAGTCCGGTAACGGATTGGACTGGGAGTACGCTATGGGCTGGAGCAACGGCTTCAAGGATATGGTAGCGACCTACGCCCCACTCGCGGCCGGCGGTGGGGGGGCTACCGAGGTTTCAACTAAAACCGAGTTCGGAAAGGCATTGAAGCGCGTCATCCCGAACCTGCCGGCAACCTTCGGCGCACCGATGTACCACGGGGCCTTACCCTTCACCGAGGGGCCGTCTTACCTCGGGGCGGTTGCGTGGGCGTTGTTTCTATTCGGTCTGTTCAATGCCCGCAAGCCGGTGGCTATTTGGTTGGGCGCCGGCACGTTACTCATCCTGATGGTCAGTGCCGGAAAGAATGCCGAAGGCTTCAACCGCCTCCTTTACGATAACCTGCCTTTGTTGAATAAATTCCGCACGCCCAACTCCGCGCTGAGCATCAGTGCATTCATGATGCTGGCATTGGGTATGCTCGGGCTGCACAACTGGCTACGGGTGCTCGATAGAGAGCCGGAGAAAGCACGCACGCGCCTGCTGTATTCGGGCATTACCGCCGCGGCTTTGGGCGCATTTATCGCCATCTTGTTACCGGCCTTTCTGGACTTCTCCAGCCCTAACGATGCGGCGACCCTGGAGCGCTTTACCGGCGGGCAGGGTGACATAGCACCCCTGCTAGACGGTCTTGAAGCGACCCGGCGGGCACTCTACGCCTCTGATGCCTGGCGGAGCTTCCTCTTCGTGGGGCTGACTTTTGGTACGCTGTTTCTCCTCTACCGCAAGACGATCGGCCCGCTTATCGCCGGGCTGCTGTTAACCGGCCTGCTGGCCTTCGATTACGGTGGTATCAACGGCCGCTACCTCGACAAAAAGGACTGGGTGCCCGAGCGCAGCGTGCGTACGCCGTACCCGAAGACGGCCGCGGACGACCAGATCCTGCAGGATACCGACATTCATTACCGCGTGTTCAACCTTACGGCGCGTTCCGGGCCGTTCAACGATGCGGGTACCAGTTATTACCACCGCAGCGTCGGAGGCTACTCCGCCGTCAAGATGCGCCGCTACCAAGACATCATCGACGGCTACCTCTCGAAGCAGAACATGAACGTGTTGAATATGCTCAATACGAAGTACTTCATCATCCCCGGGCAGGATAAACAACCGGCCGTCCGCCGGAATGCCGGGGCGTTCGGCCCCGCCTGGCTCGTCAGCAACGTCAAGACGGTAACCACCAACGACGCGGAGTTCGCCGCGCTGGGGGAGGAACCCGACCTGAAGTCCACCGCCATCGTCCACGAGGAGTTCGCCGAAGCGGTCGCCGGCCTGCAACCCAGCGGTCAGGGCAGCGTCCGAATCACCGAATACATCCCCGACGAGATGACCTACAGCTTCGATTCCCCGTCGGAGCAGCTTGTAGTCTTCTCGGAGGTCTGGTACGGCCCCGACCTCGGCTGGGAAGCATACATCGACGGCCAACCGGCAGACCTGATCAGAACCAACTACCTCCTGCGCGGACTGCGCGTACCGGCCGGGCAGCATGAACTGAAGATGGTCTTCGCACCGAAAGCCTACGCGACCGGTACGACGATCTCCCTGGTTTCCAGCTTGCTTATCCTACTCGGTATCGCGGGCTACTTAGCTTATCTTTTCATGCAACGCCGCGCCGCTCGTAATACCGCCGTCCCGGTGGAGGAACTCAAGCGCCCCGCACCCCGTAAGCAACGTTAACCACCCGTACATGCGCACCCTTCTGCTGCTATTACCCCTGCTAGCCGTCCTCGCCTGCGAGGAATCCGTCGCCGAGCCGATCGACCTCTCCGCGGATCTGTCCTACTTCCCGACGGAGCTGAACCGCGAGCTGATCTACGACGTGGACAGTATCGTACTTTTCAACACGGTAAGCGGCGTAGTGTACGACACGGCCCGGTCCCAGGTTCGGGAGACATTGGTAGAATCTTTCGAGGCAACGGACGGTACGACCACCTTTCGCGGTGAGCGCTGGCGGAGAGCCGATGCCACCGACCCCTGGCGCTTCGAACAGACGTTCACCGTCACCCGTAGCAACCGCGCCGCTACCCGTACCGAAGACAACCTGACGTTCACTAAACTCATCTTCCCCATCCGCGCCCGCGCGGGCTGGGAGGGGCACGCCGCCTTTGACGAAACGCGTAGCCTGGTAGTGGGCGGGGAGTTCCTGGACGTATACAATAATTGGTCGTACCGTTATGCGACAGCTACGTCCGATACGCTGATTAACGGTCAGACCTACGAGGCAAGCTGGCGGGTCGATCAGGCCGATATCGATAACCTGATCGATCGCCGGATAGCTTTCGAGCGTTACGCCCCGGGGGTGGGCCTCATCGAGCGGTTCCTGGATGCCCGCCACACCCAATGCCAAATCTGCTGCGGTGGCGACACCGGGGCGACCTGCCTGGATCTCCCCTGGGACGAGAAGGCCGAAAAGGGCTTCATTCTGCACCAGGTGATCCGGGGAGTTCGTTAGGGGAGGGTCGAGCTAGTAGCTAGCAAAACAGTAACTTGTGGAGAGTAGACCGTTCTTTTAAGCCGCCCTTATGCCACACAAAGCCCTACAAAGTCTGGAACAACTGGTCGCCGCCATCGGAAAGCTCGCGGGCTACCTCAACTTGATGCTCATCGCGGTCATCGTCATCGACGTGGGGCTCCGTAGCCTGTTTTCCCTGACCGGAGCCTGGGTCCTGGAACTGGAGTGGCACCTGTTCGCCATCATTTTCCTACTCGGTATTCCTTACGCCATGCAGCAGGACCGGCACGTTCGCGTCGATCTGTTCTACGAGAAGTTCACGCATAAAGACCGACGCTTGGTTAACCTGATCGGTACGATCGTTTTTTTGCTTCCCTGGGCGGCCGTCCTGTTACTTACCGGCTGGCACTACGCCGCCGAAGCGTTCGCGACGGGGGAGGGGAGCCCCAACCCGAATGGCATCCCCTACTTCTTCCCCATCAAAGCGATGATACCCCTGACCGCGGCGCTGCTGATTTTACAGGGGCTGGCCACCGGGCTAAAGGTGTATCTGGAGCCCGAAACCAGTGAATTGGAAGTAGCGGAAGACGAATAAGCCAATCAGGCCTGACTTTATACCTATACTAGCGGTCCGCCAACCAACCGCCCGCTCTTGAGTCTTGCCGTCCTTGCTATCTTGCTTTTCGTCAGCATCTTCCTTTTGGTGCTTTACGGCTATCCGGTAGCGTTCACGCTGGGTGGGCTGAGCCTCATTTACGCCTTTACCTTTCTCGACCTCAACGTCCTTACGTTGCTCCCCAACCGGGTCATGGGGGTGATGGAGAATGCCATCCTTATGGCGGTGCCGCTATTCATCTTCATGGGTATTATGCTGGAGAAGTCCGGCCTGGCCGAAAGAATGTTGCGGACCATGTCGGAACTTTTCGGACGGATGCGTGGCGGTATGGCCATATCCGTGATCATCGTGGGGGCCTTGCTGGCAGCCTCTACCGGCATCGTCGGGGCTACCGTCGTCACTATGGGGCTAATCAGTTTGCCGCCCATGCTCAAGCGCGGTTATGCCCCTGGCATCGCCACCGGCACCATCGCCGCGTCCGGTACGCTGGGGCAGATCATCCCGCCCTCCGTCGTACTGGTGTTACTGGGGAGCGTACTGGGTGTTTCGGTCGGTAAATTATTCGCCGCCGCCTTAGTACCGAGTGCTTTGCTGGTAGGGGCCTATATCCTGTACATTATCGGTTTAGGGATCTTCAAACCCGGCGCCCTCCCCCCCGGGGAGGCCGACCCGGTCGCCTGGGATCGAACCTTCATCTTACGTCTCCTGCGTAGCCTTTTCCTCCCGCTCACACTCATCGTTGCCGTGCTGGGTTCCATTCTGGCGGGTTACGCTTCCCCCACCGAAGCGGCCGCAATCGGTGCCGCGGGCGCAATGGCGCTCACTTTTTTCCAGGGTAAACTGGATTGGAAGACCACCCAACTGGTCTGCCGGGAGACGACCCACCTCACGGCCATGGTCTTTATGATCCTGCTCGGTGCTACCACTTTCTCCCTCGTGTTCCGCGAAATGGGCGGTGATAGTTTTCTGGTGCAACTCATCGAACGCAGTGACCTCAGCGAATACCAGTTCCTGGCCCTGGTCATGACGGTCGTCTTCGTCGCCGGATTTTTCATTGACTTCATCGAGATCGTTTTTATCATCGTACCCGTCGTCACGCCACTATTCGCAGCCTACGGCACCGATCTGGTGTGGCTGGGCATCCTGCTGGGGATCAACCTACAGACCAGCTTCCTGAGCCCGCCCTTCGGCTTCGCCCTGTTTTACTTAAAGGGCGTTGCCCCCCCGGAAGTCCGCACCATTCATCTTTACCGCGGTATCTTGCCCTTCTTAGTGATTCAGGTTCTGCTCATGGCATTCGTACTGGCATTCCCCGAATACGCCCTTTGGGCCACCAAATAAAAACCACCGGACCAACAACTTCCCTCATGCAAGCAACCCTAGGCGTAGGCTCCCGCGTCCGCCACCCCGCATTCGGCGACGGCGTCATCATCAAGCTGTACAAAGCCGCTTACGACGTTACCTTCCTGACCTACGGCGTCAAGTCCGTCGGCCGGGACTATAAGGATTGGACGATCGTCGAGGCCATTCCCGCCGAGGAAGTCGCCTCTTTCAACGAGGCCGAACAAGCGTTGATCCGCATCCTGCGTACCTACAATGGTATTGACGAAACCACCAGGCTTGGCGATCGCTGGGTCGATGGCAAACTCATCCTGCGGCCGGGCGAGGAAGGCCTGACCGAAAAAGAACTTCCCATTGAAGATTTCTTCCATAAAATCGTTATGGTGCGTGATCGGCTCCGCGTCATGGAGCAGCGCATCAACGCCAGTAAGCTAACTGACGAGGAAAAGGTCAATTTGCAGCAGTACATCACCCGCATCTACGGCTCGCTGACCTCCTTCAACGTACTCTTCCGCCGTAAGGAAGATCACTTTAAGGGGGCCGGGCGGAAAGGGTAGGGGGCGGCCTTGGCGGTAGCCCCGCCTAATTAGCTTACATACCGTATTTCTGACCGCATTAATCTTCGTGCTGCCCCCGGGCCACCGTACCTTTGCGGCGTATCGTACAGTTGACTCCAATAGTAACCTTAGTATATGGAAACCATCACTTCGCCCCTCTCCGATCTAGTGCTCAACATGACCGAATCGGCCACCTTGAAGATGGCGGCCCTGGGGCGGGAAGTGCGCGCCCAGGGGCATGACGTCATCAGCCTTAGCCTCGGAGAGCCGGATTTCGATACCCCCGAGCACATTAAGGAGGCCGCCAAACGCGCGCTCGACGCCGGTAAGACGAAGTACACCCCGGTACCGGGTACGGCGGAGCTACGCCAGGCGATCGCCGATAAACTCAAAAATGAGAACGGCCTGGATTACGCTACCAGCCAGATCGTGATCAGTACGGGGGCCAAGCAATCCATCTTCAACATTGCCAACGCAATGCTCAACGAAGGGGACGAAGTAGTCATACTGGCTCCGTTTTGGGTGAGCTACTCCGCCATCGTTGAGTTGGCCGGCGGTAAGCCGGTCATCGTCGGCGCCGGCATCGAAGACGACTACAAAGTAAGCCCCGAAGCCATCGAGGCCGCCATTACGGAGCGCACCAAATTCATGCTGTTCTCCAGCCCCTGTAACCCTACGGGGTCGGTCTACACGGCCGGCGAGCTTTCGGCCATCGCCAAGATGCTCGCTCGCCACCCGCACGTTTACGTCGTGGCGGACGAGATCTACGAACTGATCAACTTCACGGGTAAGCACGCCTCCATCGGCGCCTGCCCCGAGGTGGCGGAGCGGACGATCACCGTCAACGGTTTCTCCAAAGGGTTTGCCATGACCGGCTGGCGGCTCGGCTACATGGCGGCTCCAACGGAGATTGCCAAGGCTTGCGCCAAACTCCAGGGCCAGTCGACCAGCGGTGCTAACAGCATCGCCCAGGCCGCCGGCGTCCACGCCCTTACGAGTGATCTGGCCCCCAGCCACGCGATGAAAGAAGCTTTCGCCAAGCGTCGCGAACTCATGATCGACGGCCTGGAGCAGATCGAAGGCATGAAGGTTAACCGCCCGCAGGGGGCCTTCTACATCTTTCCGGACGCCAGCGCCTTCTTCGGCAAAAGCAACGGAGATTACACCGTTAACGACTCGGACGACCTGGCGGAATACCTGCTGATGGAAGCACACGTAGCCACCGTCGGGGGCAGCGCCTTCGGTTCGCCGAACTGTTTGCGGATCAGCTACGCCGCCTCTGAAGCCCAACTCACCGAAGCCCTCCAACGCATCAAAGGCGCCCTACAAGCGCTGAAGTAACGCAGCGTAGCCGGCAACGCTGGTGGTAAACTCACGTTGTAAGGCCCTAATGCGACACCTAATACCATGACCAACCACCACGCACACTCTACCTACAGCGACGGGCAGCATACCCTGGAAGACAACCTGATCGAAGCCATCCGGCGCGGCGTCAAGCGGTACGGCATCAGCGACCACGCCCCGATCGCCGAGTATGATTTTGGGAGTATGCCGATGGCCGACCTCCCAAAATACCTGGCCGAAGTCGATCGGCTACGCGTGAAATACGCCGACCGGCTGAAGCTCTGGAAGAGCCTGGAGGTAGATTACATCACCGGCCTGATGAGCGTCAACAGCGACCACATCCGCAGCGCCGATCTGGATTACACCGTAGCCTCCGTACACTACGTCGACCGGCTGGCCGACGGCGACTATTGGTCCTTCCAGCGCCCCAACCCCGTTTTCGAACAGGGCATCAACGAGATATTCGGCGGGAGCGTCCGCAAAATGGTAGAACGCTATTTCTTCCTCGTCCGCGAAATGCTGGAGACCGCCCCCGGGGACGTACTCGCCCACCTCGACCGGATCAAAAAGCGCAACGTAAAGGGTAAGTATTGGGATGAGCACGCGACCTGGTTCGTGACCGCGGTCGAAGAAACGCTGGAGGCCATTCAGGGCGCCGGGGTAATTCTGGAAGTCAATACCCGCGGATTGTACAAGCAGAATTTGGGGGATACCTACCCAAGCACCTGGATCGTCAAACGCGCCCACGAACGCGGGGTACCCTTACAGGTAAATTCCGATGCCCACCAGGCGGAGCACGTCGACGGTGGCTTCGACTTTGCCTATGGCTACCTTTCCGAAATTGGCGTAGAAGCCACCACCGTTTTCGGCGACGACGGCTGGGAACGGCTTGCCGTGGAAGAGTATTTCGCTAAAGCTGACTGAGCGCCCAGCGCATTCCTAAAAACAGCCGCCGCCCCTGGTTAGAAGCGTACACGTAGCTGGGGTCGAACGTCAGTGCGTTCGGGTTGCTTTCGGTGGGGATGACGCCGCCGGCCTGATCGAATGCAACCCCGGTGTCGAAAGGATCGAACGCGCGGGCGATGCTATTAGCCGGGGGGGTATAGTTGAGTAGGTTCTTTACCCCGCCGTACACCTGCATGCCGTTTACGAAGGTTTTCGTCACCTGTAAGTTCTGGGTGGAAAACCATCCGGAATTCTCCGGCCGGTTATCGAGCGCGCCGAGTAGGGGTAGCTCCATCGGCCCGTATACGTTACCCGTATAATCAAAGGTCAGTTGACGGTTTAGCCAGGGTACGCTGATGCGCCAGACGCCGGAGTAGGTCTCGGTCAGCAACTGCCGCTGCCTGACGCCTTCCTCCACCGAATAGACGTCTTGTAAATTCAGCCCGACGTTCACCGAGGCTCCGGTGCGGAAGCTGACGTCCGTGGTCAGGCTTACGCCGCGGGAGATGGCGGTGCCGTTCAGGTTGGCGTAGATGATTTGGTTGGGGTTCGTCTCATAGTCCGGCAGGATGCGGTTGCCGAAGCGGGTGTACCAGGTGCCGGCGTCGAAAGTCCATATGGCGCCATTGCGGGCGAAGTGTTTGCGCACGTAATTCAGGTTGCCGTTCCAGCTTCGCTCTGGCTGCAGGACGTCGGCGAAAACAAGCTCGCGGGCACCGGTCAGGGCGGCGTGGTCTTCGGTAAAAACGTTCGCTACCCGGTAGCCGTTGCCTACACTGATGCGTACGGTGTTTAGCAGGTTGTCCGACGTCCACTTATGGTTCAGGCGGGGGGTGAGGATGTTCCCGTGCAGCGTATTGTAGTCGTAGCGGATGCCGGCGAGTAAGGTATGATTTTGGTTAAGTCTCCACTCATCCTGCACGAAGGCACCGGGTAGGGCGGTGCGGCTGACCCGTTCCGTGGCTGGGGTATTGTCGTCGTACTGGGTATAGCGGTAAGTTCCCCCGAAGAGCAATTGGTGCGAGCCGATGCGCCTTTCGTGCAGCAACTGGGCAAAGGCGACGTGCTGTCGGGCATCGTAGACGGTCTCCCCGTAGGCGGAGTTCTGGTAGTGGCCGTTGGCGCTGAACTGTAACGTGAGGGGGAGGCGGGTCGGTAGCTCGTAAGTGCCGAACGTCTCCCAACGGTTCGTATAAATACTTTCTCCGTATACTTCGTTACCCTCGCGGAAGCCCCGGTTAAAGCCCAACTCTCCCCCCCAGCGGTCTTCGTACACGTAGCGCGCAGCGAGGTTAAACGCCTTTCCGGACGAACGCTCCAGGCTCCATTTATTGAATACCGATATTCTGTTCTGTTGCGTGAGGTCCGTAAACCCGTCCCCGTTATTGTCGATGGGGTTTTGGTAATTGAAGTAATTTATGCCGAGTAGGGAGTTGGCCCGCCCTACCCGCTGGCGTACGCCCAGATCGAAATTGACTTCCGCCCAGGAGCTTCCGAATACGTCAAAAGACAGTTTAGGGGCCGTATCCGGATTTTTCGTAATGATATTAATCAGCCCGCCCACTGCTTCGGAGCCATACAGGGTGGAGGCCGGCCCCTTAACGATCTCCACGCGTTCGATCAGACTTTGCGGTATCCCCGTTAATCCATATACGGTGGATAGCCCGCTTACGATCGGCATTCCGTCGAGCAATACCATGGTATACGGCCCTTCGAGTCCGTTTATGTGAATGTCGCCGGTATTGCAGACGTTGCAGTTCAGCTGCGGCCTTACGCCGTTGACCGTCTGCAAACTCTCGAAGATGCTCGGGGTCGGGTTGGCTTTAAAATATTCCGCCGTGAATACTTCCACCGCTACGGGGCTCGCGCTGCGGCTCGACGGGCGCATGGTGCCGGTAACCACCACGTCACTCAGGGTGGCGGCGGAAGGGGAAAGCCGGACGGTAAGCGGCTGCCCGGCACGCGCCAGGATTCGCTGCCGCTCAAAGCCGACCGCGGAAATCAGCAGAGTAGCCGTGTCACGGGCTACCTCGATACTAAAGAGGCCTTCAAAGTCGGCCACCGCGCCTCCTTCCCCACTGGGTACGGTAATGGTGGCGTAGGCCACTGGCTCGCCTGTTTCATCCTTTATTTTCCCGTCTATGGTTTGGGCGAGGACGCAGGTGCTGGCAAAATAAAATAAGAGCAAGGTTAAGCGGGGCATACTGGTAAGCTATAGCGCAAAGGTAACACCTTCGAACTCAAAAGTTAGAACAGTCTAACTTTTGTTCGGTTCATCTTTAAGCAACCGTAGAACTACCAATTGGGCCGTCGTCACGTAAAATCTCTACGTATGTTTGCGTAATGGCTTCACCGACCGTAGAGAACTACCTGAAAGCCCTGCTCAACCTGGCGGACGAGGGGGGTGAAGTAGCTGCCTCCGCTCTGGGTCGTTCGCTCGGGGTAAGTTCCCCATCCGTCAACAGCATGGTGCGAAAGTTAAGCCAGCAGGGCCTGGTGAGTTATCGGAAATACCAGCCACTCAGACTGACTAATGCCGGTCGGCGCGCCGCGGCCCTCGTCGTGCGTAAGCATCGCCTGACGGAAATGTTCCTGGTAGAAAAAATGGGTTTTGGTTGGGAGGAAGTCCACACGATCGCCGAGCAGATCGAGCACGTAGAAAGCCCCGAGTTTTTCGCGCGTATGGACGAGCTTATGGGCTACCCGACGGTCGATCCCCATGGTTCCCCGATCCCCGACCCCGACGGTAAGTACACCGACCCTTCTTACGCCGCGCTTTCGGAGTGCCCCGTAGGCCGTACCGTTACCCTAGTCGGCCTCAAAGCCTCCAGTAACGAACTACTCCACTACCTCAACGAACGGTCCATCAACCTGCGTACCGAACTGGAAGTTCTGGGCCGTGAGCCCTTCGACGGCACGGTACGCGTCCGCTACGACGATGCACGAGAAGCGGTACTGAGTAAGTTGGTCGCGGAAAAGCTGCTGGTCGAACGGACTTAAAGCTTATTGGGGGTTTAGCTTCCGGTCTCTACGGAAGCCAGGTAGTTATTCAGCATCTCCATCGGCTTTACGACCGCCACCCGCCCGGAACGGACGAATTCAAGAATTCCGATCTCCTGTAGCTCCTTAAGCAGGTCATGCGTCTCGCTTTCGTGGCCGGTTTTTTCAATAACGACGTACTCCGATTCGATGAGCAACACCCGGGCGTTGTGCCGGCGGATCAGCCGTTCTACCCGGTCGCCGTTGTTGAATACGCCGATGGGAACCTTGTACAGGGCGATCTCCTGGTGGACGACCTCTTCGTTGGTGTAGTAGAACGACTTCAGCACGTCCACCTGCTTATCCAGTTGCGCGCGAAGCTTGACTATCGTACCCTTATCGCAGTCCACCACGATGGTAAAGCGGTGAATGGTCGGGTCGCTGCTCTGGCTGGTCGTCAGGCTCGAAATGTTGATGTTCCGTCGATTGAAGATGCCTACGACGCGCGAGAGTAGACCGGCGTGATCTTCGGTAAAAACGGTCATGGTGTACGTCACGGGGCGTAATTATGGGGTTGGAAAGGGAGCGCTTAAAGGTCTTCGGCGCAGAGGATGACTTCGTTGACCCCCTTGCCGCTGGGGACCATCGGGAACACGTTGTCTTCCTTCACGGTATGGACGTGCAGCAGGTAGGGCCCGTCGTGGGCTAGCATCTCCGCTACGGCGGCTTTGAGTTCCTCCGGCGCGCTGATCGACTGGCCGGGTACACCGAATCCTTTGGCGATGGTGACGAAGTCGGGGTTCTGTAGCTCCACGGAACTGTACCGACGGTCGTGGAACAGCTGCTGCCACTGGCGGACCATCCCCAAAAAGTTATTGTCCAGCAGGACGATCTTGACTCCCACGTTCCACTGCGCGCACAGCCCGAGTTCCTGCAACGTCATCTGAAACCCGCCATCACCGATGAAGGCGACTGTTTGACGGCTAGGGTCGGCGTACTTGGCACCGAAAGCGGCCGGTAGGCCGAAGCCCATCGTGCCCGCCCCGCCGGAGCTGATCCACTGATCGTGGCCCAGGTACTCGTAGTAGCGGGCGGCCATCATCTGGTGCTGACCGACGTCGGTGCAGACGATCGCCCGCCCGTCCGTCTGCTTACTCACCTCCCGGATCACCTGCCCCATGCGCAGTTCGCCGTCGTCCGTCGGTTGGATGGCGTGGTCGATTACCCGCTCCTGCTCGATGCGGGCGCACTCGTTGAAGCGGGCTACCCACTCGGGGTAGGCTTTGTCGTCGACCAGTTCGATCAGTTCCTCCAGTACTTCCCTGGCGTCCCCCAGCACGGGGGCGTGGGCTTCTACGTTTTTGCAGAGCTCGGCGGGGTCTACTTCGATGTGGACGACCTTGCTGGTGGGTAGGTAGGTACTGAGCTTGCCCGTCACCCGATCGTCGAAGCGCATCCCGATGGCGATGATGACGTCGGATTCGTTTTGTAGGTAGTTGGGCCCGTAGTTACCGTGCATGCCCAACATCCCGGCAAAGAGGGGGTGGTCGTTGGGGATGGTCGACAGGCCGTGGCAGGTAACCCCGACGGGGATGCCCGTCTTATCGACGAACTTGCGAAAGATCTCCTGGGCGTGCGCGATGTGCACCCCGTGGCCAGCCAGGATCATGGGTTGCTTGGCCTCGTTGATCAACCGTGCGGCGGCGGCTAGTTGATCGGGGCGTACCTTATTGTGGGGGAGGTAGCTGCGGATCGCCAACTGCTCCGGATAGCTGAAGTCGACGCCGGCGAGTTGGGCGTCTTTGGTGATGTCGATCAGCACCGGCCCCGGCCTACCGCTATTGGCGATGAAGAAAGCTTTCTTAAAAGCCCAGGCGATCTCCTCCGGTTTGGTGACTTGATAATTCCATTTCGTTACCGGGATGGTGGAGTTGATGACGTCCACCTCCTGAAAGGCATCGCTACCCAGCAGGAAGCCGGGTACCTGGCCGGTAATGGCCACGAGCGGAACCGAATCGAGTAGTGCATCGCAGAGGCCCGTTATCAGGTTGGTCGCGCCGGGGCCGGAGGTAGCCATGCATACGCCCGTCTGCCGTTTGATGCGCGCATACCCTTCGGCGGCGTGGATCGCCCCCTGCTCGTGGCGGGGCAGGATATGCTTGATTTGCCCTTCGTAGTCGATGAGGGCATCGTAGACCGGCATGATTGCACCCCCCGGGTAACCGAATATGGTATCCACCCCTTCGTTGACCAGGCACTGTAGAAGTGCGTGCGCTCCGGACATCCTTTCGGTCACCGGGGCTTGCCCGTTACGCGTTGCTGCTATCGATTTAGTCATTACTGGGGGTTTAATACGATTAAGATAGTGAACCGGTACAAAAGTAAATTTCGGGTGCTTGCTACAGATCCGTGACGCAACCCAACGAAGCGCTGGACACGAAACGCGCGTATTTTTTCAGGATGCCCTGGGTTGCCCTCGGCGCGGGTGCCCGCCATTTGGAGCGGCGCTCGGCCAGCACGGCTTCGTCCAGCTCCACTTCGATGACGTTCTTCTCCGCGTCGATCCGGATGATGTCGCCGTCCTCGAGCAGCGCGATGTTCCCGCCAACCATTGCCTCGGGGCAGATGTGGCCGACGACGAAGCCGTGGGTGCCGCCGCTGAAGCGGCCGTCCGTGATCAAAGCGACCTTTTGGCCGAGCCCCTGCCCCATTATCTCGGAGGTGGGTTTGAGCATTTCGGGCATCCCCGGCCCTCCCTTCGGCCCGCAGTAGCGGATAACGACGACGTCCCCCTCCTTGATCTCGCGCCTGCGGATGGCGGCGTTGGCGGATGGTTCGTCGTCAAAGACGCGGGCGGTTCCCATAAAGTGGAGGCCTTCCTTACCGGTGATCTTGGCAACGGAGCCCTCGGTAGCCAGGTTACCGTACAGGATACGGAGGTGGCCGGTTTTCTTGATGGGTCGATCGAAGGGTTTGATGAGGTCCTGGCCCGCTTTCAGCGGCGTTACTTCCGCCAGGTTCTCCGCTAGCGTCTTACCGGTTACGGTCAGGCAATCGCCGTGGAGGTAGCCGGCGTCCAGTAATGCTTTCATCACGGCGGGTACGCCACCGACGTAGTAGAGGTCTTCCATCACGTACTTCCCACTCGGCTTGAGGTCGGCTATGAAGGGAACCTTGTCCGAAATGCGTTGGAAGTCGTCGATCGTCACGTCGAGGCCGGCGGCGTGGGACATGGCTAGCAGGTGTAGGACGGCGTTCGTGCTTCCGCCGAGGGCCACGATGGTCACCATGGCGTTCTCGAAAGACTTGCGGGTGAGGATGTCCCGGGGTTTGATGTCCCTTTCGAGGAGGTTACGCATGTACTCCCCGATGCGGCGGGTATCGGCGCGCTTATCGGCGTGGTTGGCCGGGATGGACGAATTGTAGGGTAGGGCCATCCCCATGGCTTCGATGGCGGTGGCCATGGTGTTGGCCGTATACATACCGCCGCAAGCACCACTGCCGGGGCAGGCGTGGCGGATGACCTGTTTATACTGCGCTTCGGCCACCTGCCCGGTGCGGTACTTACCGAGTACTTCGAAGGCGGAGACGATGTCCAGCTTCTCCCCGTCGTAACAACCGGGGCTGATGGTGCCGCCGTAGCAGAGGATGGCGGGCCGGTTGAGGCGCGCTAGCCCGATCATGGCCCCGGGCATGTTCTTATCGCAGCCGACGACGGTAACGAGCCCGTCGTACCACTGAGCGCCGGCGACGGTTTCGATGCTGTCGGCGATCACGTCGCGGCTCGGCAGGCTGAAGCGCATCCCTTGCGTACCCATCGACATCCCGTCACTTACGCCGATGGTGTGGTAGATGAGCCCGATCAGCTCGTCTTGCTCGCCGATGCCTTCCTTTACCTGCTCGGCCAGGCCGTTGAGGTGCATGTTACAGGGGTTGCCTTCCCAGCCGGTGCTGACGATGCCGACCTGGGCTTTCTCCATATCCTCGTCGGTCATCCCGATTGCGTAAAGCATGGCCCTGGCGGCGGGTTGCTCGGGGTTGGAGGTAACGTTTTTACTGTATTTATTCAGCATCAATCTCGGGAAGTAATAGTCGTATACTAAAAAAGCCGCTTTTCCCAGCAGGAAAGCGGCTTGTCGGTGGGCGTTCTGTTCACGCGGCTTTCCTGCGGGGGGTAGTTTGCACCACCACCAGTAGATTAAGCACTACGGTATTTAGAAGCTTGAATTCCACGCGTTCTTGTTAAGTAGGCTCAAGGTAGTGCGCTTTGGTGGGCCTGCGTAATGCGTCTTCGTGGGTTTTTACGATGGCGTAGCCGGGTAAACGCTCAATTGGTTCGTGCTAGTAGTTTTTATCGTCCAAGCGAAAAGTGGCCTGCAGGCCGATCTGGTAGGAGCTCAGCTTCGAATTTCCCGTATCGAACTCCATCGCATCTATATCCGTCAAGTCAAAATTGTTGTACGGAGAGTTCCCGACGCGAACCGTTGCGATTGGCGTGAGGGTAAGTAGGTTGCTTATTCCAATGTCCAGCCCTATACCGCCACCGTAGACGAACGTGGTTTGACCGTAAGCGGCGGATATCTCGGTTAGCGGGATGCGCCGGGAAGCCACGCCGGGGGAGAATTGCAGGAAAAGCCCTTTCTGCAACTGGGGGCCCTGCTTACCGAAGGTGGGGCAACCGCAGTCACCCGTAAAGTCGAACGGATAAACGTTGACTTCCAACTGAAAGCCGTACTCGACGTATTTCAGATCGGCAGGGCCACCCGTTCGTGCCCTTCCGTAGTATACCGTTGGCTGGAATTCGATGCGTCGATTTTTCAAGCGAAACCAGTAGTGTAACTGTACCTCCGGTCCGTCTGATATTTCAAAAATGTCCCCTACTATGTCTGGTGGTAGGATACTATTGATTCGGTCGGAGGTGCCATCCGAATTAAAATTGTAAACGGTGGTAACGCCGAATTGAGCGTTAGCGACGATGCTCAAGCAGATGGCGAGCGTGGTGAGTAAGGCTTTCATATAAATGGGTTTGTCCATTAACGCGGGATCGGGGTAAGGATTGCCGAACTTGCGTCTACGACCAATAGCTTACGGAAGAAGGTTCACCGGACGGCGGCGTTCACGGTGTATGGCGTCCTTTCGAAAGACCGGGGTGAGGGTGGCCCTTGCTCTTTTGTTCTCCGCCTTTGCACCTGCGTACTCGCCATTAATTGGTTAATGAGTGAAAAAACTTGCGGACCTCCTGCACGCCCGATACGGAGTACTTGGCCCCCGTTCGGTCCGGCCCGACCTTGATGCTGACGCCGTGCTCGGGAAGCGCTTTGAAGATGTCTTCGTCCGTCGCGTCGTCGCCGATACCCAGTACGAAGTCGTAGTCTTTTTTGCCGACGAAGTGGCTGGTGGCCTTGCCTTTGTTGACGCCGGCGTTCTTGATCTCCACCACTTTGTTGCCTTCCAGCACTTGCAGGTCCTGGTTCTGGATGAGGTAGCTGAGCATGTCGCGGAATTCGCGTACCCGCTTCGTGCCCAGGTCGCGGTCGATGCCGCGGTAGTGCCAGGCGAGGCTGTAATCTTTTTCTTCGATGAAGGAGCCGGGCGTGCGCGCGACCAGGTTTTCGAGGAGGTCGCGTACTTTGGGCATCCAGGTATCCACTACGTTGGGGTTGAGTTGCCACTCGCCCGCTTCTTTCATCCATACGCCGTGCTCGGCGGCCATTTCGACGTCGAGCATCCCGAGCCATTTTTCCAGGGTCGTTTTATCGCGCCCGCTATTGATGACCACGTGGTTGCGGGGGTCACCGGCCAGCTCGGTCAGGAGGTTCTTTACCTCGTCGTCCGGCATGACGGCCTGGGGGTCTTCGTTGAAGCCCATGAGGGTGCCGTCGTAATCGATGAATAATAGGCGATTTTCGGCTTGCCGGTATTGGTTGGTAACTGCTTCAAGGGCCTCGCCGGAAAGATGGGTGGTTAAGCGCATGCGTTGCTTGTCTTTGAGTTTCTTTTGTTCTTTAATAAAGGTGGCCGCCCAGTGTTTGACGTCGTAGCGCTTAAGCTTGTGCTGCATGGATTCCATGCGGGTGCGTTGCTCTTCCGGCGACATTTTGAGCGCGTCCAATAGTGCATTTTCAATATCTTTGTTACTCTGGGGGTTGACCGTGATCGCCCCGTCATTTAATTCATATACCGCGCCGGCCATTTCACTGAGAATGAGGACGCCGCTTTTGGAGTCTTCCTTGGCGGCGACGTATTCCTTGGCAACGAGATTCATACCATCCCGCAAGGGGGTGATCAGGGCGATATCCGCTTCCTTATACAGGGTCGTAAGGGAGGCGAAATTAAGGGATCGGTAATAATAGTGGATCGGCATCCAATCGAATGTCCCGTATTCCGAATTAATTTGACTGACGAGTACGTCGACCTCGCTTTTAAGGCTTTGGTACTGATCTACGTTAGCCCGGCTCGGCACCACGATCATGATTAAATTCACCTTGCCGACGAACTCGGGGTTATTGCGAATAAATTGCCCGAAGGCGCGTACCCGATTCGGGATGCCCTTGGTATAATCCAGGCGGTCGACGCTGAGCACGATTTTGCGGCTGGCGTGTAAGCGGCGAATTTCCCCACTGCCTTTATCGGATTCGGCGTTGACGTCCGGGTGGGCGTACTTCTCGTAGTTGATGCCCATGGGGAATACGTCCACGTTGATCTCCCGTTCGTCGATCGATAGCCGGCCGAACTGGTGCTCGTGGCCGGAGATGCGGTAGGCGGCCGAGAGAAAGTGCCGCATATAACCGAAGGTGTGAAACCCGATTTGATCCGAGCCGAGGATGCCGTCGAGGATCTGCTTGCGCCAGGGCAGGATGCGGAAAACCTCGTAGCTGGGGAAGGGTATGTGCAGGAAGAACCCGATGTTGATGTTCGGGAATCGCTTGCGGATCATCTCCGGCAGTAACATGAGCTGGTAGTCGTGTACCCACACCATATCGTCTTCCCGTAGGTGCTTTTCGGTCTCCTGAAAAAACTTGTAGTTCACCTCCTGGTAGGCCGTCCACATATCGTCGTTATAGACGGTATATTCGGTAAAGTAGTGGAAGTGCGGCCAGATGGTCTTATTGCTGTAGCCCTCGTAGTACAGGTCGATCTCGCGGGGGGTCAGGAAGACGGGGGCCAGCTTCTGGTCGGCGAGGTCCTTCCTTACGCTTTCCCGTTCCCATTCGTCCGTAATATCGACGCCCGGCCAGCCGATCCAGAGTTTGTTGTAGCTGGCGTCGAGTGAATTGAGGCCGGTCGCTAAGCCCCCGGCGCTGGGGTGGTAATGCAGTTCGCCGGCAGATCGGTTTATGGTTACGGGAAGGCGGTTGGATATGATGACAAGTCGGGACATGAAGATTATGCTGGGAAGGTGACGAGTGGCCGAAAGGTATGGGACCGGCCGCTTAAACCGAGGGGTGGCGGACAATTTTTATTCCATAACGGTAGCAGCCGGCCCCACGGTGGTGGAACCGGCTACTTGCGGCGATGTTCGGGGCGGGAAGGCCTCCCGCTATCGCACGAAGATCACTGTACCGGCTTGCGCTTTTTGCGTGGCGTTTTAAAGAATTCCTTCAGCTCGCGCTCGGTCATGAAGCCGTAATCCTGCCAGGTCGTGACGGTGATTTTTTTGATGTCGCGATAGTCCTTTCCCCGCTTGTTGGTGTGCGTTTTAACGAGGCGCCGCGTGTACTTCTTGGCGAGTGCGCGGAGTGCCTGGTTGAATGACTCGTTCCCGAAGACCTTGATGTAGGTGGGGAACTGCTTGCCGGTGATCTCGAACCACTGTTGATAGGCGCTTTCTCCGGTGCCTAAGCCTTCGGCGAGTTTGCTGAAGTAGAGCAGGACGGTGGCGCGGATGTTCTCGGCGAAGATGCTCAGCCCACTGTGCCGGGTAAGCTCCTCGGAGATGGCCTCGTGCACGCCGGGGTTGACGTAACCGTCTTGGTGAATCTTATCCGTCAGGTTAAAGTGCGCCGTCAGGTCGTCTTCGAGCTCCCGGCGGATGATCTGCCCGAAGGCGAGTTCCTCCTGCGCTTCGAAGGTGAATTCGCTATCCCGTTTAAGCTCCAGGATCGTCCGCAGTATTTCCTGCGCGGTGCCCTCCGGGTCGTTTTTCCGTTCGCGGTCCAGCACGTCTTGTAGCTCGGCGGTCGCTTCGGGGGAGCGCTCGAAGAAGGTGCCGTACATGACGATCGGGCGCAAGAGTTCTTTGCGGCCGGCGAAGTCTTCTTCGGTGACCATCGCGTGCAGGGTGGGGGCGATGGCGGCGTTGTCCAGCTCCCCGCTGACCCGGAAGCGCAGGAAGTCATTCAGCCCCGATATGTAGGGCGTGAGTTCGGGGCCCTCCATCGGGAAGGGGGCGTAGTGGTAGTTGCGCCCTTTAAATTGCCGTACGTAGCGTCGGTAAAGCCGGCGGCGGCCGTCGAGCGTACGTGCGTCCACGCTGCGCTGCGCCTGTAGGAATTGACGTACCCGCTTGCTGGAAATGTCGTCGATGGCGTTGGTCACGAAAATATCCGAGGAGAGGGCGAAGCCGACTTGTACGCTCTGCCCGATACGGTTGCGTAACTGATCGAAGTTGCTGTTCTTGGCGATGACGCTCAAGATCTCCCCGAAGTGGTCGTTCTGCCGCACGTAATAGAAGTGCTCGTTAACTTGGTCGCGCAGGACGGAGTAGCCCAGGATGCGCGGCAGGAAGAGCCCTTCGAAGCGTTCGTCGAACAGTTGCTTTTCGAAGGCGACGATCTCGAGCGGGCTGTAGTCGATCAGCTGCTGGTGTGCCTGCTCGATCTGCGGTTCGAATTCGTTTTTCAGCGCTTCGTAGAAGGCGTCTTCTTCCTCGTCCAGGTAAGACTGGAGGTTGGGGCTGGCCTGAATGGCCTGCGCAATCGCTTCCAGGTGTTGTTGGTAAGCTTCGTTCAGCGGGTACATACTATTGCGGTTTGCAGGTTTACTTAAAAGAAAACCTGGTAATGCAGGGCGGAGGCATTACCAGGTTTTTCCACGCCGGTGCGTGTGGTTGGTGGTGCGAAGATACGAGAGTTTGTTGGAACGATCGCCGATTGACCCCATTATCTCCCGCCACGTTTATTCGTGCGATAAAATGGCGAATGATGGGGGGGCATGGGGGGGAGGAACTTTGATAAATGCGTACCTTGAATTACTATTGTTAGGCAGGTTAAAAAGGCAGGCAGTCGGGACAGGGAAGGAGAGCGGCATCCGACCTATGGACGGCGAAGCCCTTGGCACGGCACAAACGATGTTATAGTTGAACCACTCTGATCTTGTGATTTCTGTCTAGCTCTTTTCTCGCCTCACTGCATTGAAAAGCCTCGTCGAAGCCACTACTTCGCCTACGTTTTTCGCCTGGCGAGTCGAAAAAATAGCGTCGCCATAATCTCTCAATTCCAAGGCAGTTCAACTATAGTAGCGAGCATTCATTTTTTTGCGAGGCCGCAGGTGCAAGCAAACAAGGAAAGGAGCAAGGCGGGGGTTGCCTTACGTACAGCGAAAGTAAAGGACGCAACTGTCCGCTTCGGGAGGCACTGGGGCGTAACGAGTAGCGCGGCACGTAGAGGCTTACACGCAGTATAGTCGTACGCGGTCGAGCTTAATAGATCGCGGCAGATTCGATGGGCGTCACCCAGGCTGGCTTACACGCATTGCAGTCGTAGGCGGTCGAGCTTAACCCGCTTGACTCTTCTCGACTGTTTTGGAACTTACCGTAGACTACTCTCTGCACTATGCAAACGTGTCTATCCGTTTGTATACGTTTTTATACGCAAGTATTCGTTTAAATCTAGTTCATATCAATGCACGCAATGCTCTTTTGTGGCATGGAAATGATCACTATCGAACGGGCCGACGCCCACGGCCGCCCTATCTACCGTTTCAAGCCCCGTGGCTACATAGCCGGCTTTCACCGTCGTGCCGCCGTGGTGACCGGCCTGCACTACGACCCGATCCTCCGCGTATGGGCGGCCCCCGCCGGCCCGGAAACACTGGCCGCCCTACAACGTGCCTTCGGTGCATCCTGCCTGGCGTGGAACGAACCGAGCGGGCCCAACCGACCCGCGTCTTCGTCGTCGCCGGTAGCAGCCCCCGTACCCCGCCCCCGCTCGCCACGTCCCGCACCGACCGCGCGGGTGGACCCAAGAACCCTCCGGGTCAAAACTGCCTCCTTACCCGCCCACTGGCGGGCGGCCGTAGAGGCTACCAGGGCGCAACTGATCGTCCGGCGCTACAGTGACCAGACACTGAAAAGCTACACCAGCCACCTATACAACTTCCTGGCCGCGCACGTCGACCTTGCCCTGGTCGATATTGACGAGGAGGTAGTGAGGCAGTACATCGTCCGCCGAACCATGGCCGGCAACTACGCGGAATCCACCCAGAGCCAGATGCTCAACGCCATCAAGTTCTGGTTAGAGCAGGTGGAGGGCAGGGAAAAGACATTCGTTGCCCTCCGCCCCAAAAGGCGGAAGCAACTACCGACCGTGTTGAGCGTGCGGGAAGTCCGAAGTCTATTCGCATCGGTCGACAACCTCAAGCACCGCTGCGTGCTGAAGATCATTTATGGTGGCGGTCTTCGTCTTGGGGAGGTAGTAAAACTTCGCCTCTCTGACGTCCACTCGGACCGCCTCCAACTCTACGTACACGGCGGCAAGGGTAAGAAGGACCGCTACACCACCCTCTCCGCCACCTTCCTGGAGGAACTGCGTAATTACTACCGCACCTACCGCCCGGAACACTGGCTGTTCGAAGGGCAGACGGGCGGTGCCTACAGCAAGCGCTCCGTGCAGGCCCTCCTCCGTAAGGCGGTGAAGAGGAGCGGCGTAAACCCGCACTGCACCGTGCATACGTTGCGGCACAGTTACGCTACGCATTTATTGGAGTCCGGCACGTCCCTCCGCCACATCCAGGAGTTGCTGGGCCACGCTAGCAGCGCTACCACGGAGATCTACACCCACATCTCTTCGGCGGAGCGGATGCGGGTCGGTAGTCCTTTAGATCGGTTGTAAGGTGTTGGTACCTTAAGAGGTGATACACAATGGAGGAAGTGGTGTGTGGTGGGATAAAACGCAACTCCTGCTATACTTACAAAGTATATTATGCGTGCCTACCTCACCGAAGTTCGGATAAAGCGCAACTTTTCCTACACGTACGGTTGGGCGGTATGGTTATTGAGGAGGGGCAGATAAGGTTTTTGACGGCAATACGTGGGGCGCTGCGTTGGGCGCAAGGAGATAGATAGGCCTTCGAGAGATAGATTTTCCGTTGAAAGTCGCAGCGCATATCTCGTCATCACTGCAAATGCGTATGCATCTACAGTGATCGATCGAGCTAGCGCAACTTTAAATAGTTGCATCGATCTACCAGTTGGGCGAAACAAAAGAAGTAGAATGCAAGGTTCAAAAAACCATGGTGGAAGAATTAAACAGTTCAACAGTAGTATTAGTAATGCGTTATTCAGCAAACTTGTAAGGAATACTTTCGTATTTTTCATCTTATATATAACCAACCCAATCATCAACTATGCCGCAATTTTCAATTTAGACTTTACATTGCTAACGTCGATTACTTTAATCGTCCTCATATATTTGGTCCAGATGTTTGTTACGAATAGTAATCTAAAAATAAATGATTACGCTATAATAATTGAGTCAAGCTTGCTTCCAAATATTCGAAAAAAGGCATTTAATAAAAAAGATGTTAAAGAGATTGGTTTTTCGGAGGACTTGATGGATGCATTCTTGGGTAAAAATTATAGTTCAGTATTAAAGTTCTTGTTCGTTCATTGTGTCGTTATGATGATAATTCCTTGGGACCACAAGTGGATTAAAATTACTTTGGAAAATGGCGAGATTTATAAATATTATTTTTATGGTTTAGAGTGGGACTACCACGAAAACTCAGAAGAAGTCTTGTTTGAAGATATGTTCATGGCGTTATCCCGTAAAGGATATAAAGTTAAATGGAAATCAGATAATATTGTATAAGTTGATAAGAGTAAGCTCTCAAACTTATCTTATGATCGGTGAATTATATAATATCGAAAGTGCTAAGATACCATGCAATAATCTATTAATAGAATTATGAAAAATCTACCAGAAGTTGAAGAAACTATTAAACTACTAAAGGCTGATTGTTTTCCTGACTATATTCAAAAAATGAACAAGAGACAATATTCATTAAGATTTGAACTTGGTGGGTCGGAGAGCAAAACTTTTATATCAAGGACAAATCAGGCGATTCATAGAGCACACAAGTTGTATGACGAATTATTTGGGGACAAATTTATTTTTATAGTATTGAAAGAATGGCCAATTTATCCAAGCGGAAAAGTGATAGGCCTAAATAAGAATATATTTAAAATTGTCGCTGAATCTAACTTTAAGAGATTTAAAGGGCCTTTTACTCAAGCTTACTACGAAAGGGATCACAAAGATGAAATTGTAAAACGAATTTTTAAAGAACCCCAAAACTTTGATTTATTATATTGTAAGACTAAGCTTACAGAAGCTCAAATAAAAGCCATTATAGCAGGTCTAGCGTCGGTGGGTATACCTGAAGATATGGTAATTCATCAGGATGTCGCATTTTATCTTGGAGAGAATGAAACTGGCTTTCGAATTTATGATGATAGGGGATGTGATGTCTGGTCAAACAATCGCAGAGTGCTTTATCCACTATATAGGAAGTACAAGAATTGGATTTTAGACTATAATCGAGAGCAAATGGATAAAATATTTGTGAACTGGGAGCAAGATTAGGCAAGTATGAAATCGAAATTCGCCCACCGATGCGCCAAGGGCAATGGACTAAGCCTGGAAATTATAAACGATTGTCATTATTATTATTATTATTATTATTATGATGCGACCCAACATTATGTTAGCGGCCATGTCGGCTATGCCGCCACGTCGCCAGCATAAGCGTTGGGCGCAAGGGATTGAATAGGTACTTCGAGAAATGAATTTTCCGTTGAAAGTCGCAGCGCATATCTCGTCATCACTGCAAATGCGTGCGCATCTGCAGTGATCGTTCGAGCTAGCGCAACGGCAGATAGGTATTTCAAGCTATAAAAGGGTAGGGTAGTAATCATGATTTAAATCATCAGCAGAAAAAGATTTGCAGATAAATATATGAGAGACTTTTGTGAAATTTAGTTGGTTAGCCATTTGGTGTGATGAGATTCGTGGATTGATTTCAGATCAAAGCGGATCAAAGCGGATCAAAGCGGATCAAAGCGGATCAAAAACTAAATGAGATACCTTCTCGTTGTAAGTACTATCTTACAAACAAAACTATGCTGTTATGAACTGGAAAGACTTAATTGCCATCGATCCAAAAATTATGTTTGGTAAGCCCACAATTAAAGGTACCAGAGTGCCCGTCGATATAATAATTGAGAAACTGTCTAGAGGTGAGGCAATCGAATATCTACTGACTGCTTATCCTCAGATTAAGAAAGAACATATCTACGCCTGTCTAGCATATGCAACAGATCTCATACGTAATGAAGAATCAATTTTAACGGCAGCCTAATTCTATGAACGATATTTTGGCAGACGAGAGCGTAGACTTTAATATTATCAACAAGTTACGCGAAGATGGGTATGTAGTAAAAGCAATAGTAGAAGATTCTCCCGGGATTACTGATGAGGAGGTCTTAACAAAGGCCTTGCGTTCTTTGTCTATTTTGCTAACGGAAGACACTGATTTCGGAGAGCTAACCTATCGTCTGCAATTGCCAAGTGCTGGAATAGTCTTACTCAGGATGAGTGGAGAAAAGCTTGAACTCAAAATCAATCAGCTGTACATATTATTTGAGAAGTACAGGGATAAATTATCAAGTAGCTTTTGCGTAGTTACCGCGAGTAAAATTAGAGTCATTTCGCTGGCACAATGACTTATTACGTATGCAATATTGCAGGTAGCCAATAAGTCATTGAAAAATAGCAAGCATGATGCAGCCCAACATTATGCTAGCGGCCATGTCGGCTTTGCCGCCACGTCGCCAGCATAAGCGTTGGGCGCAAGGGATTGAATAGGTGCTTCGAGAGATGATTTGTCCGTTGAAAGCCGCAGCGCATATCTCGTCATCACTGCAAATGCGACTAGCGTCGCAGCTGCAGTGATCGTTCGAGCTAGCGCAACTTCAGATAGTTGCATCAATCTATCAGTTGGGCGAAAATAAAAATAAAAACTATGGACAAATATAAATGTCCATTTTGTAAGAACGGATATGCTCATACTAGCGGATTAATCCCTAATCCAAACGAATGGTTGTACTTATCAGATGTTGCTTTTGATCAGCTAAATAGTTCTGCGGATACTACAAACTTGTATAATTCAATGGGGCATATATATAAATGTATTACTGAAAGTTGTGAATCCTTACTTATTTTCAATTCTGATGTCAAAAAAGAACCAAAGTGGTATACGTCAATGAAATAATTTAAATTCAAATGGAATAGAATTTGGATGATAGGGTCAATAAAATATCTCATTATGTCCATGCCTGTTTTGGATTTTTCTATCAACCGAAGTGAAGTCAATTCTAATTCATGAATATAAAATAGTTATGATGATAAAATTTAAAATTGAAGATGCATATAAAGCCTTTTGTAAATACAATTTCAAGAAAAAAATAGAAGGTAGTCCGATATACGGAGATAAGATAGATAAGTGGAATAATGTGCTTAATTGTAAAGATATAAGAGACCTTGATGAAGATGACTTGTCTGTTTTTACAGGTAAAGTCATGACTACATTTGGTGATGAATATGACTTAAAGAAATATCTTCCAAGAATATTAGAATTATCATGGGAGTATAAAAATCCATACGATATATACATTTTTTATTCCAAACTGAAAATGGCTACGTATAGTCAGTGGGATAGTGTAGAAAAGGATATTATTGATCAATTTAAAAAAGACATTATTATTAAAATGTTGTACGATTCTAGCTCATTAGCAAGAGTACAATTTATAGACTATCTGGCTGCCACAATTGAATTTACGAATAACTTGGATTACTTGGTAAATGAGCTTAAGTCTCTAGATCATGAGTCTAAATTGCTCCATTTGTCGGAACTCATTGTAAATCAAGGCGAAAATATTTTCTACAAAAATCGAATTAGAGGGTTTGAAAACGTAACTAATAATATAGAAGTAATAAAGCAAAGTCTATCAGATCCTAATTTAGTTAAATCGTTAGAGAATTCCGATGTTTATAAGGCTAATAATGAAGAAACATATCTAGTCATCAATGCTATTCAAGTTTTAAATACTATTTTAAACTAATTCACCCAAGATACGTCAAGGGGAATGAACTCCGTCTGGAAATTATAAACGATTGTTATTATTACTATTATGCGACCCAACATTATGCTAGCGGCCATGTCGGCTATGCCGCCACGTCGCCAGCATAAGCGTTGGGCGCAAGGGATTGAACTGGTGCTTCGAGAAATGAATTTTCCGTTGAAAGTCGCAGCGCATATCTCGTCATCACTGCAAATGCGACTGACGGCGCAGCTGCAGTGATCGTTCGAGCTAGCGCAACTTCAGATAGTTGCATCAATCTATCAGTTGGGCGAAATAGCCCGCCATCAAAGGCGGTCCGAACAACATCTATAACAGTAGAAGCATTTGAATAGTGCACCTTCAATTGTGGGAAAATTACAATCGCCAGCAACCGTATGATTATTAGAATGCAGAGTATGATGATGTGGATTAGAGCAGAGATGTCTAAAAGGATGACTACAGCTGGGACAATAATTTTAATCCTGTTGTCGAGCATATTGCCTGCGCAAAAGGCTGTAAAGCCTATTTCTGATAATAATTTTCTTCCTAAAGATTCAATCTTCATTAAAATCAACCGGTTTGATACTACTGATGAATTTATCAGCGCATACCTTATGAATAC
>OY764762.1:0-2006 GCA_963668285.1 uncultured Lewinella sp.
CCACGATATATAAATTTCAGAATGAATAGAATTGCTAATAATAAATATTACCGAACCCCTAATGATGACTATGTCTATGACGAATTTGGAAACCTCATCCGTATCGATAACAATATTCGTGTCGATAGGATTATAATAGAAAATTCAGTAACTCATAAGACAAAATTATACCAATTTTCTGATTTTCGAAGCGATCCACGACAAATAGATAGGGGAATTATAACTGGAATTCTTTTTGTCAGTGCGGATCGAATTATAAAGATGATTGCTTCATCGGGTGCGTTGGATAAAATTAATCGTTCTAATGCTAAAGATTATCTTCTTCAAGAGGGCAAAGGCGGTGGAAAGTTAGACTTTTCATACACTAGCATACCGCTCGAGTTTTCTGCTGATGGCGCTAGTAATGATCCTCTAGTATCTCCGTCACCTATATTATTTAGAATAGAGGGCATGATCAGAGTAGAGAACCACATGAATTTTGGCAACTTTTTGTTTGGAGCTGCTGGGTATGCCTTAGGTTCTAGCGCGTTGGCTTTATCGGTTGGCGCCCACTATAATAGTCTCGTTAATTCTGGAGAAAATGGTTATTCTCGTCAACTAGATTCTTCTGATGATCAAGCATCTATTCACGCGGGTGTTGAGTTTGCAATAAAGCATTCTCTGAGATATAAAGAAGTCAACCAAGGCAGTAGTATTACTGCAAAAACATCTCCTACTCCTCGTAAATTATGATTTCAAGGACTCATTTCAATTATATTGTTCCTGATAGTGAATTTTTTCAGTTGTGAATCTAAAAATGACGATATACAAGAAGTCATTACTAGATTAGAACATATTGGCTTTGAAGACGTAGTTAATACTTCTATGTATCTGCGAGAGGCTGGTAGTGATTCAAAGTCTGGTTTAGTATACTTAGGTAAGGCTAACGGTAAATGCGGCCCATATTTAATTGACTACAACTTTGATAATAAAGTTATCAATTTTGTCGATGATAAGTTAGTTTTAAACTCTTGTCAAGATGGATTTTTCGAAAGTGATGAAATTGAAGCTCTTATTGAGTTATATTTGCTTTTTTGATGTCAGGGGTATTCGGGTAGATATTGATACTAACGTTTTTATACGCACTAATGATTTATACTTAGAGGATTTAGTTAAATCTAAAAATTCTGAGCATACAAAAGGAATGTCACCGGTGCTTGACTTCCCGTTATGGTTTTGAGGTTAAATAGATCGTATGTAATAACGCTCATTAGGGTATCGAGCGATGCATAATTATTAGATGAAAGGTTTGATTATTTGATGTTACCTGAAACCCCCTTTTTTTTTTGATGAAATTATGCAGCCCAACATTGTATTACTGTCAATGTCGGCTACGCCACCACCGCAGCAACACTGGCGTTGGGCGCAAGGGATTGAATTGGTGCTTCGAGAAATGATTTGTCCGTTGAAAGCCGCAGCGCATATCTCGTCATCACTGGCAAAATGCGACTGGCGTCGCAGCTGCAGTGATCGTTCGAGCTAGCGCAACTTCAGGTAGTTGCATTAATCTTTGAGTTGGGCGCAAGGGATTGAATTGGTGCTTCGAGAAATGAATTTTCCGATTGAAAGTCGCAGCGCATATCTCGTCATCACTGCAAATGCGTGCGCATCTACAGTGATCGTTCGAGCTAGCGCAACTTCAGATAGTTGCATTAATTTTTGAGTTGGGCGGAACGTATGAAGAATATGATTGATATAAATTCTGAATTTTGGTCTAAGAAGTATTATGGTGATATTCATTTGACAGACGAAATGATAAGTAATTGTGAAGAAACTATTACAATTGAAGCTACCTGAAAAATTTATTGAACTATTAAAGCTTCAAAATGGGAGGGTATACAAACAGCCTTATTGTTAATGAAGAAGTTATAATAAATGAGGTGTTTGGTGTATACTTTCATGAAGAAAATCCTACTATTTTAGATACTAATTATTTAACTGAGGAATGGAGTCTGCCTCAAAACCAA
>OY764763.1:0-7142 GCA_963668285.1 uncultured Lewinella sp.
TTCACCCCGAAGACGTGGTAACTGAGCCACTGAAACGTAGTAAACAGGGGCGGTTTTTCGTAAAAGGGGAGATAATCGATCCGGGGGCGTAGGGGTGACCCCCCGACGAATTGCTCACGGGCGATCTCCGCAAAATTGAGTTCGTCCCAATCAAAAAGTTGTAAACCGTTGCTAAAGGCAAAACACAGGCAGGCCGCAATGGCCCCCACGGGCCAGGGTCGAATGTTTGCAAAAAAATTAGATATGTTTCGCATGAAGCCGTAAAGTTGCTTAAATTGCATGTCAACGACTTTTTAGCCGGTGTCAACTTCTCATGTAAAGACTCTTTTCTTACGTTCTCTTTCCCGTCGGCCCGATGTTATTGACTTCCGCGAGTAAGATGCAGTGAACACCAGCGTTTCTCTCACCTTTTATTGATGAGTTTACCGACTCGACTAACTATCAAATCAACAATCTTCCTATGAGATTATATCTTACACTCTTTGCTGCAATGGCCATCGGTGCGACCTCCGTCCAGGCCCAGCAGTTACCAGCCAACCCCGATCCGAATAAGTGTTACGTACGATGCGTAACTCCGGATGTCTACCAGACTGAAACTACCCGTATTCAGACCCGCCCCGCGTACAAACGCCTCGCCGTAGTTCCCGCTACCTACAAGACCGTCACCGAGCGCGTATTGGTCAAAGAAGGCTACAAGCGTTACGAGTTCGTCCCCGCTACCTTCACGACCGAGACCGTATCCTACGAGTCGCAAGCCCCCGCCCAGTCAATGAACATTCGCGAAGCCGAATTCAGCGACGCCAGCGAACGCGTACTGATCAAGCCCGAAGTCAGCCGTTGGGAAACCACCGCTTACGAAGGCTGTGAATCCGACGACCCCAATGACTGTCAGGTACTTTGTTACCGTACGTACGAAGCGGAATACCGCACCGTACCCGTACAGCGCCTGGCTAACGACGCCGGTTCTAGCACGTCCGAAGTACCCGGTTCCACTTCTACCTACACCAAAGAGGTAATCGCTACCGCCGCCCAGGTACGTGAGATCGACATCGAGCCCGTTTACGAAACCATCACGAAGCGCGTTGTCGACCAACCCGCCAGTGTAAATACGCAAACCGTCGAAGCCGAGTACACCACCATTACGAAGGAAGTACTTTCCTCCAAAGGTGGCCTTAGCAGCTACGAAGAGATCGACTGTGAACTGACCAGCTACAACGTACTACCCATTCAGTACGAGCTCGGCAGCGCCGCCATTACCGGCTCCAGCCGCCGCATCATCGACGACCGCCTGTTGAGCCTCCTTACCGAGCGCCCCAACATCCGCATTCAGTTGAACGCGCACACGGATAGCCGTGGTTCCGCCGCTTCTAACCAAGACCTCTCCGAGCGCCGCGCCAAGTCGGTTGCTGACTACCTGGTCAGCAAAGGCATCAACCGCCAGCGCCTCGTAACCCGGGGTTACGGTGAAAGCCAACTGACCAACCGCTGCGCCGATGGCGTGAACTGCTCCGAAGCAGAGCACCAGGCTAACCGCCGCACCGAGTTCCGCGTCTTGAACATGGACCTCTAGGACCGAAACGATCCGAACAAAAGCCCTCAATCACTTCGGTGGTTGGGGGCTTTTTTATTTCCCTAAACGCAAAGTAAGTACCCCCTTCACGGCTTCCTTTACGATGGAACCGTGCATTTTACTCTTCCCGGCAACCCGGTCGGTGAAGATGATGGGTACCTCCACGATCTTGTACCCCAACTTCCAGGCGGTGTGCTTCATCTCGATCTGGAAGGCGTACCCGATGAAGCGGATGGCGTCGAAGCGGATGGCTTCCAGTACGGGCCGGGTATAGCACATAAACCCCGCCGTGGGGTCCTTCACCGGCATCCAGGTGATTATGCGGACGTACAGTGACGCCCCGTAAGACAGAAAGCGACGGTCCGCCGGCCAATCCGCCACCCCGCCGCCGCTGATGTAGCGGGAGCCAACGGCGACGTCTCCCCCACCCTCCCGGCAGGCGGCCCGGAGCCGCAGCAGATCCTCAGGGTTGTGGCTGAAGTCAGCGTCCATCTCAAAGAAGTAGAAATAGCCCGCGGAAGCTTTCAGACCCCACCGGAAGCCGTCCAGGTAAGCCGTACCCAAGCCGAGCTTACCGGCCCGTTCGAGCAGGTGCAGACGCTTGGGGAACTCGCTCTGCAGCTCGCGCACGATGTTCGCCGTGCCGTCCGGCGAACCGTCGTCTACTATCAATAAGTCGAATGGGTGGGATAGTCCGAAGACCGTCCGAACCATCTTCTGAATGTTGTCCTTTTCGTTGTAAGTCGGAACAATGACGAGGCTATCGCTCAAGGGGGTGGAGGTTGAGTATGGGTATGCTGAACTATAAAGATAGTATTCCGCCCTACTATATTACCCGAGCGCACATCAGGCATCGCTGTTCAGTATCTCAGCTACGTGCATGACCCGTAAAGGTTTACCCTCCCGGCGGATGAGGCCTTCCATGTGCATCAGGCAAGACATATCCCCCGAAGTGATCACCTCCGAGTCGTGCGCTAGGTGGTCCGCGATCCGGTCACGCCCCATTTTGGTGGAGAGCTCCGGCTGGCTGACCGAAAAGGTACCCCCGAATCCGCAACATTCATCGGTCCGATCCAGCGCCACGAGCTCAATACCCTCCACCATACTCAGCAGGTAGCGATAGTGGCTGAAGCCCTCCCCTACCCGCTCCGAGCCCTGCCCTAAACGCAGCCCGCGCAGGCCGTGGCAGCTGTTGTGAATACCGACGCGATGGGGGAAGCGGGCGTTGACTTGCGTCACGTTCAGTACGTTGACGAGGAAGTCCGCTAATTCATAGGTCTTGTGCCGTATCGCAACCACCTCCGGCGTTTGCTTCAGCACATCGTAATGGTGCCGAATGTGGTAAACGCAACTGCCCGACGGGCCTACGATATAGTCGTAGGCGCTAAAGGTTTCCACGAAGTGGTCGTAGACGGGCCGGGCTTCGAGTTCCATCCCCGCGTTAGCTAAGGGTTGGCCACAGCAGGTCTGATCTTTGGGGAAGGAGACCGTGCATCCGTATTTCTCCAACAGCTCCAAACTGGCGATTCCGGCTTTCGGATAAAACTGGTCGATGTAGCAGGGGACGAAAAGGGCAACGTTCATTAAGAGAAAGGTACGGTAGCGGACAGACTCAGCATCGAAAATCACCGGAGCGTGAGGGCGTAGCCTTAGTTCACCTGTGCCGTACCGAGAATGGCCTCCAGCTGCCCCATAAGGTCGCGCTTTTTCTCCCCCGGTGCGAGGATGAAGCCATCGACCAGTACCAACTGCTTATTGGCCTCGTCGTTGATGAGGTAAGACAGGAAAGGGCCGGCCTGGAAGTCGTTCTCCATCTCCCAGATGCCGCGGCCCTCGATGGCGAAAGATCCATTGAGTTCCATGGATTCGGTGAAGAGGGGCAGATCCTCGTCGTTGATGCGCATGTAGGTATCGGCGAGCGAGGAGCTTACGTATTTCCGACCGATACGGTCCCGAATCTCCTTGAGCCCTGCTTTGCTGAGTTGCCCTTCCCGCTCGTACGGGATGCGGGTAGCCATAATGTGCATACTACCCTTGCGGGTACCCCGCTTGAACCAGGCGAAGTCTTTGGAGGCTACCGGTACGATCTCGTAACCGTAAGGGATTTGAAGTTCCGCCCCAACGCGTTGGCGTACGGTGTCCATCAAGGCTTTGTTCACACCCTGAAAAAAGGCGGTTTCTTTCATCCGTAGATTTTCGCTGTCGCCGATGCGTTTTACGACGGCGGCGCGCGTGGTACTCATGCCCTTCAGTAGCTCCTGCCGGTCGCGCCCCATTAAATAGATCAGTTGCTGCCCGGTCGCCCATTTGTTACGGGCCACCACGGTACCGAAGCCTTCTTCCTTTACTTGCTGGATTTTCGCATCACTCAGGTCGTTGACCACCATTTTGGTCGTGGCGCTTTCCGCGTCGCTCAGATCGGCCAGGACGACATAGTTGCGAAGCTCCCGAAACGTCGGTTGTTCCGCCAGTCTGGTGGGTTCGATGTGACGAACGTCAAAGATCGGCTCCGGCTGCGGCAGGATGATGTAGGGTGCTTCCAAAAAATAAGCGATAGAATCCGAAGCTCCGTTGATCCACAGCGTACTGTCCGTAACCACCGTCACGGCATTGATGGCACCGAAAGCGGAAGGGGTTGGGTTCAACCGCTGCACCATGGCGTTGTCGCTGGCGCAAGAGTTAGAAAGCGCGCCCAGACTGACGAGGATAACTAAGAAAAAGAGCTGTTTTATCATGAAAGGTCCTGATATCTGTGGTAACTCCTAACAGATGCGGTTGCGGAGGGTTTTGGTGGGAGTCTAACATACTCCGAGGGAGCGCAGCGACCGACCTCCTCGACTAAAACAGCGACTCAATCACCTTCTCCTCCGTAATGCCTTCCGCTTCGGCCTTATAATTGCGCACGATGCGGTGGCGAAGTACGTACTTGGCGATGGCGCGAACGTCTTCGATATCCGGGCTGTACTTTCCGCTGATGGCGGCGTGGCACTTGGCCCCGAGTACGAGGTACTGACTGGCCCGTGGGCCGGCGCCCCAACTTATGTAACTGTTCACGTTGTCGGTAGCGCGCGCCGTGTTCGGCCTGGTTTTCGTCGTCAGGCTTACGGCGTATTCCAGCACGTTATCGCTTACGGGGATCTTTCGGACGAGCTGTTGGAAGTACAGGATCTCCTCCCCGCTCAGGATGTGGGAAAGCTCGTTTACCTGTAAGCCGGTCGTACCCTTCACGACGGCGATCTCCTGCTCGTAAGTCGGGTAGTCCAGCGGGATGTTGAACATGAAGCGGTCCAGCTGAGCTTCCGGCAGCGGGTAGGTGCCTTCCTGCTCGATCGGGTTCTGGGTAGCCAGTACGAAGAAGGGCGCGGGTAGTTTATGGCGGATGCCGCTGACGGTAACGCTGCGCTCCTGCATCGCCTCGAGTAGCGCCGCCTGCGTTTTGGGTGGCGTACGGTTAATTTCGTCGGCCGAGGACGATGTTGGCAGAATAGCCGGCCCCTGGTTGAATTCAAATTTGCGGTCGTCACCGAGGATTTCCGAGCCGGTAATGTCCGTGGGCATCAGGTCGGGGGTAAACTGAATACGCTTGAAGTCGAGGTCGAGTACTTCGGAGATGGTCGACACCAGCAAGGTTTCGCCAGCCCGGGCACACCGACGAGGAGGCTGTGGCCATTGGAAACAGGGAGATCAACACGGTCCGGACCACGTCTTCCTGCCCTACGATCACTTTGCCGATCTCGGCGCGAAGGTCACGGTAAGCTTGCGCCAGGGCATCGACGGCTTCGACGTCGGATTTAAAATTAGGTACGGCCATTTGGGGGTTATTACTATCTGTTAGTCTTCTTCAAAGGTGGGTAAAATGTTTGGGACCCTGCCGAAATGTTGTTAGGGGAAGGGAAGTTTGCTTTGCTATGCGCTTCCTAACGTTTAACAACTTGACCTACGAATAATCCATTACCGTTCCCCGATACCACCAACCGATAGCTACCCGCCGGTAGGTCCCCCAAAATCAATGCGCTCATACAAGGCTTCTCTACGCCCAAAATTATAGGTGCGAATTAATCTGCCGGACGGTCCGTACAGCCGACCGGAGAGCGTCGCTACTTCGGATAAATTGCCGCTTAGGTATACGAAATCTCTCGTGGGGTTAGGATGAATTTGCAAGGGTAAGCTCGGGGCGGTCGGGGATAGTGAAGTCGCCTTACTAAACCGCAACAGGTTCAGGTTAAAACTGGGGGCCGTAATCAGCAGGCGTACCCGGTGCCGGCCTTCCGGCAGGGTCTACGGTCGAGCCGGCCGTCCACCCCCAGCTTTGCCAGCCGCCGGTGGAGGGGAAGCTTACCGTCTGTAGGTCCGTCGCCACCCCCGGCCGAATCGAAGAGCTGTAGGGTGAGCCCCCCGATGAAACCGTCGGATGCGGTTCGGTAGTCGACGGCGTAAGGGCCGGTTTCGGCTACGTCGATGTAGTAATCCATGTAGTCCCCAACGTCGAGGAAGGCTACGTTTTGCGAGCCACCGAGGTCCGAGTTGGTTTCTAAGCGGACGCCTTCCATCTGATAATAGCCTTCCCGCTTCCAGGGTGCCCGGGGACGGCGAAGGCCGCCGGCGGCTCCGGTGTATTGTTCGTAACCACGCGATCTGCAAAGGTCGCAAGGGGGGAACCATCGGTCGCTACGACGGACGTGCCCGGAATAGCTCGAACACTCGCGCAACTCCTCGCCGAAAGCAAACTCACGGTCCACGATCAGCAGTAGCGAGCGCGCTTCCTCGGCTGCGTATTCGATACCGGTGATGCCCACCGGGTCACCATCGACGGTGAACGTGAATCCTCAACGCTTACGGCAGCATCGGTAGATAAAGATTTATTCAGCGAAAGGCGCACGTATCCAGGCCGATCGTACCCGCGTCGACGAACTCGGCACTGGTAGCATCCAAATCGGAAGTCTTTGTAAACTCAATACCTCCGAGGTTGAACCCACCACCATCGATGTAGATCTCTAACTGATTATCGGTACGCCGAAAGGGTTACGTCTTCCACGATCAGATCCCGCCAGGTCTGCCAATCTCCGGTATTCGGTACCGTGATGGTTCCCGTGGCGTTGATAGCGCCCAGGCGTAGGCTGATGCCGCCGCCGCCGGGGTTACCCGAGGCGACCCGCATACGTACGCGGTACTTCCCGTCCTCGACTACCCGGATGGTGTATTTCAGCCATTCGTCATCCGCCGTATACCCCAGGTTATAGCCATTAGTGAGTTCCTGATCCTGCGAGCGCTCGATGTCTACCCCGTCGTTGCGGTAGCTCCACCCCTGGTTCCACGCTACGAAGGTATTCGTATTGAGGTGGTAGGTAGCGTCTTCATCGTCGGAATAGGCGATCCCCGCCCGCCCGAGGTCGTAATTTACCGGGTACAGTACCCCGGGATGGCGATACTATCGGCAAAGGGGAGGGTCTCGTCGGAGTCGACTTGCCGAAACAGGGCGTCGGCTACCCCGGCCTGTACCGTACTATTGCTTAGTTGCAGTAGTTCCGCCTGCTCCATTAAGGCCATGCGGGCGTCTTCCGCCGTGGGGCGG
>OY764764.1:0-14388 GCA_963668285.1 uncultured Lewinella sp.
TAGAGGTGAGGCAATCGAATATCTACTGACTGCTTATCCTCAGATTAAGAAAGAACATATCTACGCCTGTCTAGCATATGCAACAGATCTCATACGTAATGAAGAATCAATTTTAACGGCAGCCTAATTCTATGAACGATATTTTGGCAGACGAGAGCGTAGACTTTAATATTATCAACAAGTTACGCGAAGATGGGTATGTAGTAAAAGCAATAGTAGAAGATTCTCCCGGGATTACTGATGAGGAGGTCTTAACAAAGGCCTTGCGTTCTTTGTCTATTTTGCTAACGGAAGACACTGATTTCGGAGAGCTAACCTATCGTCTGCAATTGCCAAGTGCTGGAATAGTCTTACTTAGGATGAGTGGAGAAAAGCTTGAACTCAAAATCAATCAGCTGTACATATTATTTGAGAAGTACAGGGATAAATTATCAAGTAGCTTTTGCGTAGTTACCGCGAGTAAAATTAGAGTCATTTCGCTGGCACAATGACTTATTACGTATGCAATATTGCAGGTAGCCAATAAGTCATTGAAAAATAGCAAGCATGATGCAGCCCAACATTATGCTAGCGGCCATGTCGGCTTTGCCGCCACGTCGCCAGCATAAGCGTTGGGCGAAACAGAAAAAATAAAATTATGAAAATAGAAGTAGAAAACATTGAGTTATTCAATTATGAAGGTCAAAAAATAAACTTTGACGTAATTATTGTTATAGCTAGATATGAAGCCCAATATAAAATTAAAGCAGTCAAAGTTATTGAAAACGAGTTCGATGAATTTGAACTGGAATGGAATCAAATTTATCAGAACAGTAAGAATGCTATTGAAGCTAAAATGGCAATATTAACTAACCCCAGAATGACATTTTTTAGGTACGGAAGCTATCGTCTATCTCAAAATTTGAGTGAAGCCTATCAGAATCCAGTGAACATAGAATATACAGCGACTGAAAATAGATTTATTAGAGGTAAATTAAATGAAGAAAGGCTCTCACAGTCTAGATTTAATAATGAAAAAGAGTTAGATAGAGAAAAATTTGATGAAAAATTATATTCTCTAAAGATTAATTGTTTAAATGTAATCAGGTCAATCAAAATTGGAGAACTATTAAACTTTTGCCAAGAAGATTATAGGATACTTATGCATTCACATAATTATAGAGGGTGGAAATTATTTGATCATAGTCTTAATAACGAATTCGTAATGAGCATAAACAGTAACTTTGGTTATGGTTCGTCGAGTTATTTCTATTCGATAATAACATATAAAGGTTTGAAAATCAATCCATATGTAGATTTAATCAAGTATAGATTTGCAAAAGCGAAAGAGATATTGAACTATACAAAAAAGTATGAATGCGAAAATGAATTTTGGCTTAATTCTTTAGAGTATACAAAAGAATCGATAGAATTAGCAGAAAGTGATGAAAAAGAGTTTATTAAAATTAATATTATTAGTAAGATTGATGAGTTTTTAAAGGGTTTGCAAGATGTAGTATATGATGAAATAGATTATAGCAAAGAGGTTGAGGGTTTCAATTTATTGGATCAGAGTAAACCGTTTTCTAGCATCTACAAAAAAGGTCATAATGAATATGAATTTAAGATAGACAGGCTGTCTGAAGCATTAGATTTTATAGACACCTTAAATAGATGGGAATTAGAATTAGGAAAATCAGGAATAGTCAAGGACATTAAAATTTTAGCTGACTTCTTGGTGAGCCAATATGAAAAAGAGTTAAAATCTATAAACTCTCTTTTAGATGAAGATAGAAAAAATCATCAAATTATTTGCAAAGAGTATGCAACTTTAAATGCTAAATACAAGAATCATCTTTTACGATTAAGTAAGTTGTGGACTAATTCTGGAAAGGAAAAGTCATTCAAATCCTTCATTGAAGCAGAGGACAATGCATCAGAAATTCTAATTTATGCTGAAACAATTAAATTGAAATCTGATTATGAATCTGAAATTTATCGTCAGGAGGCAATGATTGACAGGTTGAAGATAGCATATGACAAGCTATCAAAGTTTAGATGGTGAAGATTTAAAATTCGCCCAACAATTAAGAGTCGAAGGCAGTCCGACCGTAGGAGGACCTGACGTCGACCCGCCGTTGAACTAACCCGTGTTCCTCACTAAATCCAGGGTCCTGGAACCCTCCGAACCAGCTTTATGGTGACTCCCGAATTGTGAAAGCGAATTTTCGGCGCATTCTCTATGGGGTTTCAATCGAACAAGACCTTGAAAGCCAATAAATACTGGATATCTGACAAATTTTGTGCATCCTCCTTGCGTCAGCTTGTGAAAAATTTTCGCCTAAAATCCGTTGATTCCAGGGCAGTAAACGACCTGGGCAGTAGTTTACCGTTTAGGCAAGATCGGAAATATTTGCTTAAGGCTAAGGTTGGCGCGAAGCGGCTTAGTTCAACAATGCAGCACCGTCAACCCGCCGAGATTATTTCTGGTATTGCAAAAAGTTTTATATGTAGTTGAAGTTTGTATCTTTATAGAAAGTTCTTGTTGATGGCGGGCTGTGTTGCTGTTCACGTTGGGCGCAAGGGATTGAATAGGTGCTTCGAGAGATGAATTTTCCGTTGAAAGTCGCAGCGCATATCTCGTCATCACTGCAAATACGTGCGCATCTGCAGTGATCGATCGAGCTAGCGCAACGATAAATAGTTTTTTCAAGTTATGGAAGGGTAGGGGCATCGAGATTCAGCGGAAGTAATAAACTATTTTGAAAAGAGACGTATTAGTCATCACTAGAAATTTAGTCGGGAATTGATTTGACCTACGGAAATACAAAAATTAAATTCAGACCACAGACCACAGACCACAGACCACAGACCACAGACCACAGACCACAGACCACAGACCACAGACCACAGACCACAGACCACAGACCACAGACCACAGACCACAGACCACAGACCACAGACCACAGACCACAGACCACAGACCACAGACCACAGACCACAGACCACAGACCACAGACCACAGACCACAGACCACAGACCACAGACCACAGACCACAGACCACAGACCACGGTTCACAGATTACGAAATGAACATGATTAATCAAATTGACACACTAAACGATTGTGGATGGTACGTGGAGGATAATATCCTACTTGATTCTGAGATTAATCATTTAAAAAAGGGTTTGTCAAAAAATCTCGGCAATACTGCTTTGGGTAAACAAGATTTTGGAACCAATAATTTAGAACTGCTAGATGTAATAATTACCAATCCATTATTTAAAGGAATTATTAACCGTCATATTTCCGATCCAATAATAATCAGATCGATTTACTTTGATAAACCTCCAAAATTGAATTGGTTGGTCGGTTGGCGTCAAGGCTTAACCGTTAATCTTAAACGAACAGTGGAACATAACGTAATATTTAGGTAACGATCCATCAAAGATCGTGTTGTTGCACAGGTTAGTCAGGATCATCTTGTAAAAGTACTTACCGTAAGAGTTCATTTAGATACGGCTACCGAGGATAATGGTGCACTTAGAGTAATTCCAGCATCGCACAAGCTAGGCATTGTTAGAGCCAATGAAATTTCCAGTAAAATTTCTTTTGATTCGTATGCGATAATTGACGTAACATCTGGGGGCGTATCGGTGTTTAGCCCGTTGTTATTACAAGTAGCAGAAGAACAGATAAGAGTTCACTAAAGAGAAGACGGGTCATACATTTAGAGATAGTCGACAGAAACTTCTTCCCAAAGTTACCTTATTATGAATCAATAGCAGTCTGAACCCTTTTTGAAATGGTAATTAATTAAATGTTGTAACCCAAATTTATGTCAAAGCATGATGCGTCCCAATATTATGCTAGTGGCAATGTCGGCTGTGCTGCCACGTCGCCAGCATAAGCGTTGTGTTTAATCAATAGAGATGGTAGTTTACAAAATTGACGGATCACAATTGAGAGATTGGAAGTCGTTCCATTCAGAATTTAGAAAGCGTCTTGACTTTCCAGATTATTATGGAGAAAATATGAACGCTTGGATAGATTGTATGGGTGATTTGGTAAATCAACCTACCCTTCTGCACATTGATAACAGCAAAAAACTTAAAGAAAGCAATCCAGAACTACTTGAAGCAATTTTCGAATGTGCAGCGTTTCTAAATTTTCGTGAGTTGGATATAGGTAGAACACCACAATTGCTAATATCGGCATACCTTTAGCTATGGAAAATCACCACCCATATATAGTTAGATTCGGTCATCCACCGGACTTTTTGGTTAACTATAGGATATTGACCGAAGCTGAAGGAGGACGAATATCACCTGTCTATCAAGGAATCCGGTGGGATCTTTGGTATAAAGTTTCAGATATAGAAGGTAATTACTTGTTTATGGTTTGGCCTGAATTCCTCGATGAAAAGGGAGATGTAGTTATACAAAGACACAGTCCAGTTCCTAATATTGGAATGGCTCAGTTGTGGATAATAAATGAGAACATGAGATATTATCATCAACAAAGAATTGTAGAAGGAATGCAAGGTTTCGCGTGTGAAGGCGCGAGAAGAGTAGCCGAATATAGGGTTACTAAAGTTGTTGGCCTCATGGACAATCCAGCACCAGAAAACATGAAAGACTAAACATATCCAAGTAGTTACGACAATCGTCTAAGGGCGACTGCGTGGCTACATCCGTCAGAATACAAGCACGAAATAGATGAAAAATTTCGTTAGGTAAAATCGAATGGAAATGTATAGAAAACAAGAAAGTCTCAAGAATAAAGTTTGAAAAATCATGTTTAGGAATAACTGGTAATTCTAATCCGTGGAGAGAAAATGAAAGATTGCCCTTAATTAATTGGTGTACTAAATCGGCGTTGTTGCATGAAGATTTCGAGTAAAGCTTACGCTAATATCCTATTTAATTACGCGGCTTTCGGTTGAGAGATTGGCATGCCATGGGCTGTCATTTGATTGAGTGCTTTTATTTTCATTTTGTTTTCTTGGGTCTGAGTTGCTAGTGATCGGGAATAATGCTGGCTTCCGAAGCTGCTCTTATATCGGAACATGGCTGTCTCTGATAAGCTTCGTCGATGATAGCCAATTTCCTTTTTCCATTCCGCCCGGCCGATTTCTTCAATGCGATCAATGAATTGGTTCCTTGGATAATCGTTGGCGTCTCCGGGCTCTTCCCAATACCAATTTATTGCGTTTCTTGATGGAGGGATAATTGGGTAGATGTCTCGTTCCAGCAGTCCGTCATAACACGTTTGGGCATCGTAAGCACCGTCCAGATATACTTCGTCAATCTTGGCTTCCACTTGGTCCAGTAAGTCGTCTACTTGCGACTCATCACTTTCGGAATTGGTTGTCGTAGTGTGACAATGGATGAACCCGGTATTTGGATCAACGCCTAAATGAAGTTTCCTCCAGGTGCGCCGCCTACTCCAGCCGTGTTTGCGGCACTTCCACTCGCCTTCGCCATAGACTTTAACTTCGGTAGAATCTATCGCTATCGTTATCGAACCCGATTTGGGAATATCAAATGGGAGAATATCCATCGCGCGAAAGCGGCGGTTTACTTGGGTAAAGCTTGGTACGTCGAGGTGCTCTAACTTCATAAGTTTTAATATTCCTAAGGTAAAGCCTCTTGCTTGGCGGTAGGCGAGACGGAAGACTGTTTTGAACATCATGATCGCTTCAATGCAGGTGTCGCTATACTTCTCCTGAGCACCTCGCTGAAGCGGCTCATCGCTGTACCATTTGGCGATTACTTCTTCACTGATCAGGAAGGTTATATCACCTCGGTTTTCTAAAGCCTTGTTGTAAGTAGACCAATTGGTGACAGTGTACTTCTGCTTCTCTTTGGCTTCGAATCGCTCGTCCTTCTGTATCTTTGGCATGGGCTGGAGATCTGTTGATTTAGTTGTGGTAAACCAAAGATATGGGCTCCAGCCCAAATTTATTCTAGTACGATTTGAGTGTCCTCAGGCTCGATTCATGCAACAACGCCAACTAAATCTATGAAAAAGTTTGATTCTGTAATGCATCCAATTTGGCGAAAGGTGAATGATTAAATTATAGTATGAGTTTAAACTAAAATATTATGACCCACAAAAGTAAGTTCACTGCGGTTTTATTGATTTCATTTGTTTTCTTATTCTCAGTAAGTCAATTAGGGTTAAAGTTATGGACAGATACATTTGATTTAATAGGCTTAGATTCAATCATGGAGATAGATATTGATACGTATTTTATTAATACAGGATATGTGTATATATGGAGTGGTGAAGGAAAGTTTTTATTGCCTCCTTCTGAGAATGCAGAAAACAAGTCTATATCTATTTATATCATGAAAGATGATAAGTTAATAAAAAATAAAATCGGAACGGATATTTTATTAGTACAGAAAAACGATACTGTATATTTTACTTTAAGGAATCCAGAATTAGACTGAACATTATCAAGATAATAATGTGCGCAACGCTAAGTCAATAATTAATCGTCATTCACCAAAGATATGCCAAGGGCAGTGAACTAAGTCTGGAAATTATAAATGATTGTTATTATTACTATCATTATGCGACCCAACATTATGCTAGCGACCATGTCGGCTATGCCGCCACGTCGCCAGCATAAGCGTTGGGCGCAAGGGATTGAATAGGTGCTTCGAGAAATGATTCGTCCATTGAAAGCCGCAGCGCATATCTCGTCATCACTGCAAATGCGACTGGCGTCGCAGCTGCAGTGATCGTTCGAGCTAGCGCAACTTTAAATAGATTGCATTAACTTACCAGTTGGGCGCAAGGGATTGAACAAGTGCTTCGAGAGATAAATTGTGCGCTGTAGGCCGCAGCGTATATCTCGTCATCACTGCAAATGCGACTAGCGTCGCAACTGCAGTGATCGATCGAGCTAGCGCAACTTCAGATAGTTGCATCAATCTTTGAGTTGCGCGCAACAAAACAAATCGATAAATAGATGACAAAATTGAAAGATGATTTAGAAGCAATAAATGACCGGCTTTTCGGCCAGTTTATTTCACGATTTAGTTTGGGAGATACTTGGGACTTATTTATAGGAGAATATTGTCTGTCAGCTCACACCGTTGAATTTCGAGAAGAAAACGAAATTACAAGATTGCTAGAAAAACATTATTTGAAATTTAAATACAGCGTTGATCAAGATGATATTTCAAAATCGACTATAATGGCAGCGAATTTAAGGAAGGAAATCACGAATATTCACTTGGGCGAATTTAAAAATATTATAATTAGTTTTGAGAATGGTTCGACTATGAATGTTTTGACGAACACTAAAGCTGTCGACTGGCAATGGTGTATTAATAAATCTGGCAAGAGCCCTTACGTCGATTATGACATATCATGTTTTACAGCAGGGGAAATTAAACAAAACTAAATGAAACAACAATTATACACGCAATCACCAATTAAATGGATTTGATTAGTCCATCGCAAATCAAGAGGACTAAAAGAGTGAATATCTGAGTTCGATTTGAACTAACAGTGTTGCTCTAAGTATATTTCGACAAGCCACTTGGTTTGAGCAGCTCCTAGATGTTAGTAATATCATGTTCAACAATTTGTATAATCGCTCGAGAGGAAATTACAACTAGTTCAGTTTTTTATCTTAAGGTGATTCAAATGGAACTATTGGTTTGAGTTCACTATAAATGTTGACATTAAAATTTTTTGTTTAGATCTATAGTAGCTGAGCTTTGTTCTCTGAACCATTCCGATTTAATCAGCTTAATGATTTTGAGTCAATCGTCACACCGCTATACATTTAATAGTAAGCCATATTTTTCGAGCGGCTTTGCTCTAGCCAATTTACCATACAAGTAGCGGACCAGATGAACGGTTCGGTCTGCGTAGGTCATCACCTTTTCTATCCCGTAGCGGAACACTGACGCTGCATAGTAGGTTTTACCTGCGCTACCGTGTCTTTTCCTGTAGACTCTCTTCCGATAGTCGATGAGATCTTCTACTACTGAGATCACGTAAGCCAGCACGACAACGGACATTAGTAGCCGTCACCTCTCCGTACTGCCAAGGTTGAGCTTTTCCAGATCAAAGCCATTAGATTTGAGTTGTTTGAGGCCGTGTTCAATCTGCCAACGCTTCAGGTAGCCATGGACCGTTTGGTAGGCGGTCTGATCGACGGAAGTGATGAGTAACATGAACTTGTCTTTAGCGTCTGGACAAGGGTTACATGCAATGACCAGCCAGAGCTGGGCACCGCCGGATGTAAGCCGAAAGGGTTTTTTAATCGCTTTGTTGGGCTTCCCACTTCGCCGCACTTTAGCAATTAGATCGCTTAGTGTAAACCCTTCTATTTGCTTGTCGATCAAATCAAAGTAGTTCTTATCCCGCGAACGAATAACGAAATCTATACTATTGGTAGATAGGAAGTTAAACCATTCTTTGCCAATGTACTCACGATCGGCTAGTAGCACCATACCACGTAAGTTGAACTGTTCCAAAGCTTGGACGAAGAGCGCCTTACGATCTTGCTGGGAGCTACTGCCAAAGTGCGCTAAGTCGGTCCATGGAATAAGGATAGCCACTCGCTGATACAGCACACAGAGTGTCAAATAATGTTGAGTGAGACCATTCCGCTCCCAACTGGTACCATCCAGAATGAGATAGCGGCTCTTGCGTGGTACGAGCCGTAGAGCCAAATGGATGACTTCCAACCATAAGGAGCCAGCAGCATGATCCGCAAAGAAGCGCGTAAGTAACTAGTAATGACTGCTTGGCTTAGTGGCCCTTCTACCCGTAATGGAGCCGATGACCCCCTTAAGCTTGTTGAGATTAACGCTACGCTGACTGATTACTGCGGCTGTGATAGTAACCAGGCTGCGAATCACCGTACTATCGTAGTCGGGTAGAAAAGGCGTAAGTTTGTCGAGCAACGGCTTGAGCGTCATTTTTGATGGTCTTGGTCGACGCCAAAGATAACCACTTCAGGCTGTTGCTTTTAGTTCCAATGTATAGCGGTGTGAGTCATTATAAAATCATATTTACCATGGTATATGAATATCTTATAAATATCGGTATAATGTTAGCAATACTATCAATGGCTATTTTGTTAGTTACACCTAAATATAGAGTTATTCGTAGAATCCAAAAGGAAGCTCGAATAAGAGGCTTGTCTGGTTTTAATATTGAATTTTTAGAGGAAAATGAAAACCATCCATTTTCAACGCTTGAGGTCATTCCTGGAGGATGCCTGGCTTTTGGAATGTCTGCTGACACCGTGTACTATTTCAAAATAATAGACTCAAATGTAGAAAAAGATTATTACTGGATCAAAGCTAAAACTTTATGGTTGGTATCGATTTCAACTGAATGGATTCAGGTGAAAGTGCCTTGAATACATATCGGATGGTGGATGATTACAGGGAAAGGTGAAATAATCGAAAGCTCTAATCCGCCCTCAATTCAAAAAATTCTTTTCAGTTGTTGCGGCAAAAACTTTTATTAATCGCAAAGGTGCGCTCAAAGAAAGTTATTACCTCCTCGCCTTATATAAAATTTTTAAATGTTTGCTAAATATTTCAATTACTCAGGAAAGGGGATATATACTGGTTTGAATTTAGATCAATTATATATTTCTACTTATGAAATTTGAGAATTGCGGAAAATTCTAAATTGCAGAATTCAAAAGAACACCGTAAAGTATTAAGTCAACCTTATACTTCGAGATCAATCAATATAAAACAACAAATATGGATGAATTTTTAAAAATCGATGAAAACACGTATAAGCTATCTAGAGATGGTCAGAATCTATCCTTTATTGAGGTGTTTGAACTTATGGTTGAAGAAGATTCTATAATAAATTTAATGACAATATTTTTAAGTAGCTGGAAACGAGATTACTTTTGGGAGCATCCGAAATTAACGCAGGATAATTGCAATAGCGATTATGAGGTTACAATAATACCTACAGATGCATTTGAAAATAGAGTATCGAACTTTAATCCATTTAAAGACAAGTTTCAAGTCACGGATAGTGTTGTAGTTTTTCCAAATCTTCGCAAAGATTCATTATTGATTGTACCTAATAAGGATCAAGGAGGCAATCAAAACTTTATTACGCTAAGAAGATTTCTACATGCTGCCTCTAATGTTATTATTTTCAAATTTTGGAAAACTGTAGGAGAAACAATGATTGAGCAAATTACAAAGAATACTAAGTATTGCTATTTAAGTACACACGGCCTCGGAGTACTTTGGTTACATATAAGGATCGATCAAAAACCAAAATATTATCAAACCAAGAGATATAGAATTTACCGATAATTGAAGTCATAAAAAGCGCCTAACAATTAAGGGTCGAAGGCAGTCCGACCGTAGGAGGACCTGACATCGACCCGCTGTTGAACTAACCCGTGTTCCCCACTAAATCCAGGGTCCTGGAACCCTCCGAACCAGCTTTATGGTGGCTCCCAAATTATGAAAGTAAATTTTCGGCGCGTTCTCTATGGGCTTTCAATCGAACAAGACCTTGAAAGCCAGTCAATACTGGAGATCTGACAAATATTTGTGCACCATCCTTTCGTCAGCTTGTGAAAAGTATTCGCCTAAAATCCGTTGATTCCAGGATAGTAAACGACCTGTTCAGTAGTTTACCGTTTATGCAAGATCGGAGATATTCGCTTGAGGCTAAGCTTGGCACGAAGCGGCTTAATTCAAGAATGCGCCACCGTCAACCAGACATAACTTCTATCGGGGTTACGCTCAATAATTATAACAACTTAAATAAAAGATGAATGGTAATTGCAATTACAGGTGCATCAGGCGTTGGGAAGACATCGGCTTTAAAAGAACTATCCAGGAATCCATTAGAGGGTGGAACTTTTAAAGTTTTTCATTTTGATGATATGGATTTACCAAATTGGGATGAATTAGAAGACATAAAAAAATGGCAAAAAGAAGCAACTATTGAGTGGATTGATAATATTGTAGCAATTGCCAGAAAGGAAAATATACATATCTTGTTTGAAGGTTCAACCGAGATAAAATTTTATATTCAAGGATTTGAAAAGAATAATTACCGCAATTATAAAATATTATTATTTGATTGTAGCGAAGAAATAATGAAGAGTCGTTTAATGCAAAGAGGGCAACCAGAATTGTATCATTCAAATATGGTTGGTTGGCTACATTATTTGAGAAATGAAGCTACAGAAAGGAACATCGAAATAGTAAAAACTGATAAATTAACAATTTCAAAAATTGGACAAAAAATTATCGAAGAATTTGACTATTAACTAAGATGAAATGCGGCGAACGAATCGCAAAGGGCAATGGACTAAGTCTAGAAATTATAAGCAATTATTATTGTTATGCGACCCAACATTATGCTAGCGGCCATGTCGGCTGCGCCGTCACGTCGTCAGCATAAGCGTTGGGCGCAAGGGATTGAATTGGTGCTTCCAGAAATGAATTGATCGTTGAAAGCCGCAGCGCATATCTCGTCATCACTGCAAATGCGACTGGCGTCGCAGCTGCAGTGATCGTTCGAGCTAGCGCAACGGCAGATAGGCATTTCAAGCTATAAAAGGGTAGGGTAGTGATCACACTCTAAATCATCAGCAGAGAAAGATTTACAGATAAATATATGAAAGACTTTTGTGAAATTTAGTTGGTTAGCCATTTGGTGTGATGAGACTGGTGGATTAATTTCAGATCAAAGCAGATCAAAGCAGATCAAAGCAGATCAAAGCAGATCAAAGCAGATCAAAGCAGATCAAAGCAGATCAAAGCAGATCAAAGCAGATCAAAGCAGATCAAAGCAGAAAGCAGATCAAAGCAGATCAAAGCAGATCAAAGCAGATCAAAGCAGATCAAAGCAGATCAAAGCAGATCAAAGCAGATCAAAGCAGATCAAAGCAGATCAAAGCAGATCAAAGCAGATCAAAGCAGATCAAAGCAGATCAAAGCAGATCAAAGCAACCTTTTACGTGTAGAAATTGTACATTTGTACGTAAACTTAAATCTAATGGATAAGAAACTCACACTCAGCCTTGATTCAGTAGTGATAGAAAAGGCTAAAAATTATGCGCAGAGTAATGGTGTCAGCCTATCTAGGATGATCGAAAACTATCTGGCATTACTGACGAAGTCAACTGATCTTGAAGAGGATGATTATTCTCCGACGGTCAGTCGATTGATCGGATCGTTAAATTTGCCAGGCGATCTTGATTACAAGAACGAATACTCAGATTACCTGACAGAGAAATACAAATGAGAAGACTATTCATTGATACGAATATTGTTATTGATCTATTAGCACGAAGAACTGATTATTCTGCTGCTGCTAAGTTATTCACGCTGGCGGATAAGGGTGAGGTGGAATTACTCGTATCATCTCTCACGTTTGCTAATACTAATTATATTTTAGTAAAACACGAAGGGAAGGATCAGACCTTAAAGATATTAAGAGATTTAGAGTTGATAGTAACAATAACCAATCTCTCAGGTAAGGTTGTACAATTAGCGCTCAACGACAATAACTTTAGGGACTTTGAGGATGGTCTTCAATATTATTCAGCAATTGAGGACGGAGCGGCGGCAATAATTACTAGAAACCAAAAAGATTTTAAAGCATCCCAGCTTCCAGTGATGAATGCTAGTCAGTTTTTGAATTCCATGGAAAAAATAGATTGACACAACACAAAATTAATGATGAATTGATTACTTATCATGCGGCCCAACATTATGCTAGCGGCCATGTCGGCTATGCCGCCACGTCGCCAGCATAAGCGTTAGGTGCAAAAACAAAGTCGAGTTTGCTAAGAATTCATATATTGTGAATTCAATTTAGATCAATCCAATAGCAATACATATGAAAGTTTCAGAAATACTCAATGAAATCAACACGTTTGAGAAGAATAATTTCTTACGGGTCATAGATCAACTAATCTCTGAGAAGCCCAAAAGTTATAAAAAAGTTGAACAAATTCTCATTCAAATTGACGGGCAAATTAAAAATGCCGACAATTTAAGTGTTGAAACAGTATTTTCATTAATAGAGTCCGAGTATCAGGAATGTGTGAAGGAACAATTTCAATCAACTACAAATCAGTTGGATATTGTTGTCGATATTTTAATTAGAGACGGGAACTGTTTGATGAGCAGGGAATGGCTTCTTAAATTATATGATAAAGAAGTAAAGTCCATTAAAAGTAAAGTCAAAGAACTAAACCATTTATTGGTAAATGATGAAGATGATGATAGAATTCGAGACTATAAAATTTACAAAAATTGCGTTGAGATTGCCTACCTGAATGACGACGATAATAATAGAGAGCGTAAAGTGACTAGTGATGAGCAATCTATTTTGAATGCTCTTATCGAAGGTTTAGAACTATCTCATGAGGAAGTAAAACTTTTAAATCATTTAGTGATTCCCCTTAGGAAACTTGAAGTTGATGATTTAATAAATCTTTTGGTCAAGGCAGGAATCATCTTTTATTCTAAAAAAAAATCATCAAATTTATGTTCCAGATCAGGTTGTTGGAATTCTAAGATCAATAAGAGGAAAGGAAGTTCCAAATAAGATTTACAAAAGAGTGCTAAATGTTCTTAAATCTAGTCAGATTAACCTGATTGCTAGAAAACACAATATACCTTACAAACTTGAACAAGATGAGAAAATTAAGGCAATAATTGCAGAAGGAATTAATTTTTCGAAACTTCTATTAAATACTATTCATAAACCAGGTACAAATAAGACAGCAAAGAAGAAAGCTATTTTGGAAATTATTGAAAAGGGTTTAAAAATTTCTGATCGAATTGGAGGAGCATCTCTTGAAGATAAAGTGCACAACTTCGTACAATATCTCAATGACAAGGATCGAGATGATGTAATTAGTATATCCCTTCATGGTTTTAATAAATTGATCACGGACTTAAACGAAGCTAATAAGAAATTTGACGCGAGGGTTCGTGACGAGTTTGAGTTACAAGAAACTGTAATTTTAGATGGCTCCACATTACTTGCTCATGGTTTAAAGCCGATGGACATTTTAAGTGTGATGTATTCTGATGATATAAAGCTGTTTTGCGAAGCGAAGGGAATATCAACTCGAGGTGACGAACTCAATAATATCCTCGATTCATACAGAGACGTTAAGAATCTATATCTTGAAAATTACATATCAATTTCTAACCGAAACCTTGCTGCATTAAAATTGAACAACATCAACATCAAGGAGGCTGAGTTAGGAGTTCAATACGAAGCTCTTACGAAACATATCTTTGAAGATCTAAAATTAGATGTTGACGAAAAAATGCGGGCAAAACTAAATACTAATAAAGATCAAATTGATATATTAATCAATCTAGGAGACGATGAGGTGATAATTGTAGAATGTAA
>OY764765.1:0-3931 GCA_963668285.1 uncultured Lewinella sp.
ATGTCGAATTATAAACTGGCAGATACTGCAATATTAGAGGTCACTGACATAGGCATTCATGTTAAAGGAAAGAAAATAAATAAAATTTTAGAGAATAGTCGTTTTGTTAGATCATTTCAACTATCAAAAAATGATATTTATTCTTGGATAGAAGTTTCCTATAAATCAAATTTATCGCATAACCAAACTATCTATTTGATTGATGGAAGATATTTTGGAATTATGTCATTGATAAATAAAAATATGGACTTAATTAAGCTTATCAATAATAGCTAACTGATCTTACGCAAAAGAATTCATCGTTATCTTGAGTCATGGACTGCACGTTATCGAGCTACACGGATTTTCTGCTTAGCGTACCCAAGTACGCCACCGCTACCTCTATGTCCGCCGCTTTTGATCTCCAGGTGAGCCACGATAAAGTTAGTCGCTTTCTGAAGAGTTCCTACCTAGACTCGTCCGTGGTTTGGAAGTCGGCCAAGAAGTTTGTTCGCTCACTAGTTGACTTCGCGGATCAAAGTGGCGTGATCAGTGTGGACGACTCGATCGTAGAAAAGGCGCACACGGATGAGAACGCGATGATTTGTTATCACTGGGATCATAGTTTAGGGCGGTACGTAAAAGGGATCAACTTTATCAGCTTGCTGTACAGCCACGCCAAAGTGGACGTGCCTATTCAAGTTCGCCTAGTAGAAAAAACGGAGCCTTACCAAGACAAAAAAACGGGCAAGACTAAATACAAAAGTCCCAAAACGAAGAATGAGCACTTCCTGGACATGCTCGGTCATGCTAAAAAACAGGTGGGTTTCAAGTATGTACTGGGGGACAGTTGGTTTTCCTCAGCGGATAACATCAACTTCATTACCAGCAAGTTAGGCAGACATGCCATTCTAGCTATTAAAAGTTCACGAACGGTAGCCTTAAGTGACTTGGACCGCAAGAATGGTAAGTTCACACGCGTCGATCAACTAAGCCAACTCGAGATAGATAAGCCCTTGACGGTTTACCTGCGTTCGGTTAATCAAGCCGTTCAACTGGTCAAACAAGTCTTCACAAACAAAGATGGTAGTCAGGGTACACTCTATCTCATTGCGACGGACCTGTCGATGAGTTACGAACAGATTACTACGATCTATCAAAGACGGTGGAAAGTGGAAGAGTATCATAAGTCGCTCAAGCAGCATACTGCTCTGGCGGGGTCTCCCACCAAGGTCATTGAAACTCAGGCTAATCATTTTTATGCAGCTTTAGTAGCCTATATCAAAATGGAGAAGCTCAAGGTTAAGACTGGCAAAGGTCATTTTCGACTCAAAGCTTTGCTGATGCTAACGGCTACGAAAGCTTGTATGGCTACGCTTCAGAATTGGACTGCATGAAAACATCGAAAACGTTTAAAAGAATGACCTGCGTAAGGTCAGTTAAATAACGCTCCAACGACAGGTGTGGCCCCGAATAAACTAGTATGCTGATTCAGCAGTCCTATTCGAGGCAGCGTTTGGGATGATTCACAAATAAATAAGTTACTTCCTCATCCGTCCCTTGCTGGTGGTAGTGATCTTACCGCTTTCCGGCGTTGAGAAAGCTGTCTTGTTTGAGCTAATTCAAGCCTCAGACAAAACGTACCGGACGAACGCAATCCCAATACTCAAGCCTGAAACACATCTTGCAAAGCGAGTTGACAGCTTTTAGCCGGTAAGTGGTAAAATCGCGTTAAGACACCAGTAAAGGACAAGACTTTTGTTTCTTTTCGCTTCGCGGCTACTCCGTGGTGGTCACAAAAGAAATGTAGTGTGTTATAATAATCCTCTGTGCTAACAACTCCCCTGACCAGTCCATTAGCTACTCCGAAGTCATTTTGAACGAAACAGACGCTGTAGTATCAGAGCTTGGCCCGATTTCTATACTAAACTCACCCGGTTCGGAAACATACTGAAGATCTTGATTGAAAAATTTCAGCTGCTCCTCGGTGATCTCAAAAGTGATGGACGTTGAGCTCCCTTTCTTTAAAAAGACCTTTTCAAATCCCTTCAATTCTTTTACCGGACGGGTCACGGAGGCAAATTCATCCCGAATGTACAGCTGAACGACTTCGGCACCGTCGTATTTCCCGACATTCGATACAGTAATGGTGGCCGTTATCGTATCGTCGGGTCTCATTTTAGACGAGCTTAAGCTGATCGGCCCGTACTTGAACTGAGTATAGCTCAATCCAAAGCCGAAAGCGTACGCCGGTCGATTCGGTGCATCGAGATACCGGGTGACGTTGCCTTTATCCGTATCGGGCCGGCCGGTCTCTTTAAACAAGTACGAAATAGGGGCCTGCCCTACATGATGCGGGAAGGTGATGGGAAGTTTACCGGAAGGATTTATTTCTCCGGTAAGGACATCCGCAAGGGCATTGCCGGCTTCGGTTCCGGGAAGCCACGACAGTAAAATCGTTGCAAAGTTTTCGCGGACCCAAGGAAATACAAGGGGTCTTCCGGTAGCCAGTACAACGACGACCGGTTTGCCCAGGGCCTTTATTTTCTTTGCCAGCGCTACTTGGTTATCCGGAAGTTTTGGATCGACCAAAGAAGTGTTTTCTCCCGCAAACCAAAAGCCTTCCCCCAGGGTCAGAATAATTAGATCCGAATCTTTTGCCAGGGCCAATGCCTTTTCCTCCTCGGTTTTATTCTTGACGGGGTCACCGTCGACGCCTACGGCATAGGTCACCTTAGAATTTGAAAAAGCGTTTGCGATGCCTTCCGTGAAGGGAACAAGTCCATCCGTATTCCAAGCAGCCTGCCAAGCGCCTAACAGGGATAAGGAGTCTGCATCTTTGGGGCCGATGACCGCGATGTTAGTATACTGGCCCTTATTCAAGGGCAGCAACTCCTGTTGGTTTTTTAAAAGTACCATACTATTTGCGGCCAGGGTTCGGGCGTGCTGTAAGTGTTCGGGGGCGAACACGACTTGCTCTTCAAGCCCTTCGGTAAAGTAATGGTAGGGGTCGTCGAAAAGGCCCAATTTAAACTTCAGTTTTAGGATTCTTCGGACGGCGTCATCGAGCATACTTTCGGCAACACTACCTTCCCGTACCAATGCTTCCAAATTCTCAATAGTGACCAAACTGATCATATCGACGTCCGAACCCGCTTTTATGGCCAGCTCGGCGGCGTGTTTCCGGTTTTCAGCATAGCGCCAGTTAATCATCTCGGCAAAGGAATTCCAATCGGATACCGTAAATCCTTCGAAGCCCCATTCTCCCTTAAGCACGTCACGAAGTAAATACTTACTCGCACTTACCGGTACACCATCAAAATCATTAAACCCGTTCATAACGGTGGCCACGCCGGCATCGTTCGCGGCTTTAAAAGGGGGCAGGATGTAGTCGTGCAAAAAGCGCTTCGAGATACGGGTCTGATTATAATCCCTACCGGCAAGCACCTGCCCGTAGCCCGCAAAATGTTTGGCGCAGGCTAATATGGTATGGCTATCGGCCAGGTCATCGCCCTGAAATCCCGTGACGCGGGCTACCGCAATCTGGCTTCCGAGATACGGGTCTTCCCCGGCGCCTTCGACCACCCGCCCCATTCGGGCGTCCCAACTAATATCTACCATCGGGGCAAACGTCCACATCACCCCGCTGGAAGAGGCTTCCCGGGCCGCGATTTCGGCCGAGCGTTTGATAGCCTCCAAGTCCCAACTGGCAGCTTCGGCCAGCGGAACCGGAAACGTGGTCTTAAAGCCATGGATCACATCCTGCGCGAAAATCAAAGGAATCCCCGCCGGCGATTCGTTTACCGCTATGGTCTGTAAAGTCATCTTATCATCGAGCCCCCCGACGTTCAGAAATGAACCTACCCGACCCCGTAGGACTTCCTCGACAATATCTATTTTAATACCCGGCGGCAGATCATTATTCTTTATCAACTTCATTCCCCGAAGCTGA
>OY764766.1:0-1878 GCA_963668285.1 uncultured Lewinella sp.
CGAACGAAAAGATCGAAGGACCAGTGTCCGAGACAAAAGTACTTAGTGTAATGTAACGGCTTGAAGTGTCACTAGTAGGCGTGAATAGAGAATCAGCGCCGGCGTTACTCAAGTAGCTTCCATTGGATGCTGATGCGTCCGCTATCGAAGTGAAATCGCTTTTGTATACGCCGCATTCAGCTTCCAGCCAGATTTCGACACTTTGACTAGTGGTATCGCAAGCGTCACCTACTCCATCGCCATCAGCATCTTCCTGAAGCGGGTTGTTGGTATCCGGGCAATTGTCGGTATTGTTTGTCACATACCCCGTGACTGGGCTACATGAAAGCAAGCTGTCACCCGGGTCACCAAAGCCGTCGTTGTCGTTGTCCGCGAAATACGCATCAGGACCGAGCGTGAACTCATCGAGTGGATCACAATCATCATCATCCAAAATGCCGTCGTTGTCATCATCATCGTCACACTCGTTACCCACGCCATCATTATCGTAATCAAATTGGTTGGCGTTGGAAACCGTCAAGCAGTTATCTACGTCATCCAGAATACCATCATTATCAGTATCGATAGGTGCGCAATTCTCACCAACTGGGCCGGCGGTCGTAGGAAGCGTCGTACCAGTAGTGAGGTACAATTTATCCAACTTGGCTTTTGGCTCACGGTAAGAAATATCAATGGTATTTGTACCATCCGCAAGGGGGAAAGTAGCTTCAAACACGTCGTTCCAGGCAAAAGCATCGGTTGAAACGAGTTCATTCCTCAAGAACCAGCTACCGCCGTTTATGCGCACGAAGTAAGAGTCATTTGAAGCTCTCCGTGCGGAGACGCGAGCAAATAGCGTGTAGTCTCCGGCCCTGAACATTATTCACAACGAACCTTACGCGGTTTATTGCTGTATCCAGCGGGGTGTTCAAATTCCGATCTCCATAGAATACTACTGATTCACCATTTGAAGCGGTGGGGTCGACTTCAATAGTCCACTCGCTACCGATTATAGCACATTCACCTTCGAGCCAGAAAGAAGTCCGGCCGGCTGGAGAGAGGTCACAGCTATCACCTTTACCATCTCCATCAGTATCCATTTGGTCGACGTTGTAAGTATCAGGGCAATTATCTCCGCCTTGAGTTACATATCCGGCCGGCGCGGCACACTGAACAACCGAGGTTGCGTCGTCACCGAAACCGTCACCGTCAACATCGAGATAGTAGGTAAGGGGTCCTCCAATCATCGCATCCAATGGGTCACAGTCCAGGCTGTCAGCAACGCCGTCATTATCATCATCTTGATCGCATTCGTCTCCGATTCCATCGCCATCCGTATCCATAAGATTGGTAGAGTTGAAAGTTGGGCAATTGTCAAGATTATTACTTACGTAATTGCTTGGTGCTTCACAGGCTACTATACTATCGTTGGGGTCACCGAAACCATCGAGATCAAAGTCAGCGAAGAATGTCGGGATCGTTTGGTCGGAATTACTAACCGTTGGGCAATTGTCCGCAGAATCATTGACTCCATCACCATCCGTGTCCGCATTCGGGTTAATTGATTCGACGAATAGCACCGTGGTGCCAACGCCTCCTTCGTTATCGGTTACGGTGAGCGTTACATCATAGAATCCAGCGGCGAAAGTTTCGTTCACCGTGATTCCGGTGGCACTTCCACCACCCCAAGCCCAGGAGTAAGAGACGATGTTACCATCAGTGTCGGTAGAGCCACTAGCGTCTAATGTAGTGGTTAATGGTGCATTTCCACTGGATGGAGTTGCCGAAGCGACTGCCGTTGGGAGAGAATTAGGCGCTTTCACTCACGTCGATGACAATCGAAGTTTGATCGAAAGCACCATCATCATCCATCACCGTGAGGAAAATAGTATAGCTACC
>OY764767.1:0-1726 GCA_963668285.1 uncultured Lewinella sp.
TTCTATAGCCATACCTTAACAAGTAATCATAACGAGTAGTATTCCAAATTTTCCCTTTCCAATTACCACCTTTAATCACTGCTTTTTCTTCTTCACTAATTTCCTCAACAATCTAATTTAACATACTATTTAGGGATTCGATGATGTGATTAATTTCCTTATAGAAGATTAAATTATTTTTACGAGAAGTGCTTGGATGTAATATAAAGTATTCGTCATTACTATCAGTAAATGCAACCCTCAAAAGTCGGTCAAATAACTTCCAGTACTTGTTTGTCAACACTCTCATTTCTAGCTTTTCGTTATTGTACCTAACCAACAACGGGCTAGCAACTATTAAACTGTGTTCACTGTATATTTGGAGTTGAGGTATAAATAAATCCTCATTTAAATGATCGTGAGATCTATACTGATTCACAAACTCAACGAATTCGCTGTATGACACTAATCTAGTATCGATACCGTAAAAATTGTATAGAAATTTTGACTTATTTAATAATCCTTTATCATCGCTGACAAGTACATCTGTCGCAGATGCAAAAAACGCATGTTGAGCATCATGATTAGTATTCTAAAATTTTACTTTTTTATTTTTTTAATAATCTATTTCAAGAAGATTTATCATATTGAATCCCGTAATAAATTCATTATAATAACTCTTCAATTCTTTTAAAATAAAACCTAATTGCTGATCTAGCATTTCTTGAAATGACTTACCTAACTTACTTTTTGATAATTTTTCATCAAAGTCCGTATTCCCTATCTTAATTTTAAATTTATCTACACCCAGATGATGCTGACTCAGTCGCCTAATTTCCTTTATCAATTTAGGATCATCTTCAAACTTAGTCATCATATCTCTAACAATGGGTAACCCTTCTCCCATTTTGTAGTAGCGCTTAGTAATTCCAAGTTTAATATACAATTTTTTACTGACATCATCATTTGATTTATTTAAGGCGGCTTCAATATCAGGGCCAAGATCAATAGGTTTTAATTTCAAAATATCAATATACAAGTCGCCTAACGGATCACCTGATTTGTTAAAAGCGCTTTTAATATATTCGCAAACGTTATTGTGGAGACTTCCATACTCATTGAATGCTTCGCTTGGTGATATTAGTGTATTGATAATTGAATTATGGTCTGGGTCTATATGTAAAAAATTATCCTCTGCGATCTCTCGCATTATTTACAGTTCTTTCATCTTATGATCAGTTAAATCTGCACTTAGATCATTTAGGTGAGCTTGGCTGTAGAATACAATTACATCTTTTAACGTTATGTTTTTAATTTTATCAATGATACCTGATTCAGACTTGGTTAATTTAGAAAATACATTTTGGTCTAAATAAATCCTCAACATCTATGCTCATTTAATAGTCAACAATGAAATTAAATTCACGCCTATTACTCTACAACTTAATAATTTTCTAGTTTTAATCTGTCTAAAAATTCATCAAATGTCGAACCAATGGTTAAACTTTCATTCTTTTCTGTATCAATAAACCTAACAGACGGACATAACTTAGTAGAATAATCTAAACTGATCCATGTATGGCCATCTCCAGATATCAATACTTGATTTTGAGGCAGACTCCATTCCTCAGTTAAATAATTTGTATCTAAAATAGTAGGATTTTCTTCATGAAAGTATACACCAAACACCTCATTTATTATAACTTCTTCATTAACAATAAGGCTGTTTGTATACCCTCCATTTTGA
>OY764768.1:0-118589 GCA_963668285.1 uncultured Lewinella sp.
TCGGCGTTGCCGCGGGGCCAGCCGCCGTAAAACTGCCGTACGGTGGGTGCCCCCGCGAGGGCCTCGGCCGCGGCCACGAAATCGGCGCGGCCGGTGTCTGAGATGTCGGGGGAGAGCCAAAAGTAAACGGTGTGGAGCATTTCGGTCGGTTGCGTGTAGGTCCGTCGGTTTGTTGGTGCGAAGGTAAGGATTCGGCTCCAGGGCCGGTGTTGACTTTTGACGATCGTGCGCGTTTAGGACGCATACTGTACTTTGCCGAACTATGTCTATTTCCATTTCGCTTATCATCATCGCCTTCACCGTGTTCGCCTCCTGGAAAGCCTGGCAGGACCGCGCGTTCATGAATAATATGGTATTCAACGCCGCGGCCATTAAAGAGCGGGGGGAGTGGTACCGGTTCTTTAGTTCCGGCTTCGTTCATAAGGACACGATGCACCTGGTGTTTAATATGTATGCCCTGTATATATTCGGCAGCGCGGGGGAGTATGCGTTCGGCATTATGTTCGGGAAGACACTGGGCGGTACCGCCTTCTTGTTGTTTTATCTGGCCGCCATCGGCGTCAGCGAAGTAGTTTCCTACCAGCGCCATCAGGATAATTACGCTTACACCAGCCTCGGAGCTTCCGGGGGAGTATCGGCTGCGCTCTGGCCGTTTGTGATGTTAGGCCCCTGGAACTGGTTTATCTTCCCGCCACTGCCCGCAATTATCCTGGGCGTCGGGTACATCCTTTATTCGGATTACAAGGACCGAACGGGCAATGACATGATCGGGCACAGCGCTCATCTTTGGGGGGCCATATTCGGCCTGGTCGCCTATGCCGGGCTATCCGCACTCTTCGCGCCGGAATTATTAGAATTCTTTTGGGTGCAGTTGCTGCAACCGCAAGGACCGGAGTTCAGTCTGTAGGACCTACCTTCGCGCCGCAAAAAATACAGCTAGATGGCTTTGAAATGCGGTATCGTCGGTCTGCCTAACGTGGGTAAGTCTACACTTTTTAATGCACTTACCTCCGCTAAGGCACTCGCGGCTAACTACCCCTTCGCTACCAAGGAGCCGAACGTGGGCGTGATCACCGTGCCCGACCCGCGGCTGGATAAACTCGCCGAGTTGGTCGACCCGCAAAAGGTCATTCCTACCACGGTAGACATCGTCGACATCGCCGGCCTGATCAAGGGCGCCAGCAAGGGAGAGGGGCTGGGCAACCAATTTCTCGGAAACATCCGGGAGACGGACGCCATCGTTCACGTCGTACGCTGCTTCGACGATGATAACGTGATCCACGTCGACGGCTCGGTCGACCCCGTGCGCGATAAGATGATTATTGACACCGAACTGATTTTAAAGACATCGAAACCGTAGAAAAGCGGATCGATAAGCTGCGCCGTACGGCCAAAAGCGGTAATAAGGACCATAAGAAACTGGTCGAGGTCGGCGATGCGCTACTAACTCACCTGAACCAGGAAAAGCCCGCCCGTAGTTTTGCGACCGACGAAACGTCGGAACCCCTCATGAGCGAGTTGATGTTGCTCACCGCCAAACCCATCCTTTACGTCTGCAACGTGGACGAAGGCAGCTACCCCGACGGCAACCGCCATACCAAAGCATTCCAGGAGGACGTGGCGGCCGAGCAGGCGGAAGTACTATTGGTCTCCGCCCAGATCGAAGCGGAGATCGCCGAGTTGGATACGGCCGAAGAGCGCCTGATGTTCCTGGAGGAGATGGGGCTGCAGGAGCCCGGTGTCAACCGCGTAATCCGTTCGGCTTACCGCCTGTTGAACCTGCGTACCTACTTCACGGCCGGCGAGAAGGAAGTGCGGGCCTGGACGATCACCGAAGGCACCAAAGCACCTGGCGCTGCCGGCGTTATCCATACCGACTTCGAAAAAGGTTTCATTCGTGCCGAGGTGATTCACTACCCGGATTACGTCGAATTCGGATCCGAATCGGGCGCGCGCGACAACGGCAAGCTCAACGTCGAAGGCAAAGAGTACGTCGTGGAGGACGGGGGACGTGATGCACTTCCGCTTTAACGTATAAATTTTTGCGAGGACGCAGGTGCGGGCAGTTGTGGGGAAGAGCAAGGCGGGGCCGCAACCCACTGGCCGCCTCACCGTTCCATAGCATAAGTACCTCGATCTATGTTCCTGAAGTTCCCTTCCGTACTCGCCGGCGATGGCTCGGCTAATTCTTATTTAGTGCTGGCCATCATCCTCCTCTTGGTGGTGGGTGTTTTGTATTTCGTGTTTCGGCTATTGGGGCGGGACCCTTCGGAATAGTTGTTTGGCCGGGTCGCGGGCAATGGTTACCTTTGCGGCCTTAATTAAACACATTCTTTCATGTTTGCAATCGTAACCATAGCCGGTCAGCAATTCAAAGTAGAGGAAGGTCAGGAGATCTTCGTCCACCGGCTAGAAGCCACCGCTGGCGATTCCGTCAGCTTCGATGCGGTGCACCTAACGTCAGGCGACGCGGGTGTATCGGTTGGCACGCCGACTGTCAGTGGTGCCAGCATTGGCGCCACCGTAATTGATCACGTAAAAGGTGACAAGGTCATCGTCTTCAAAAAGAAACGCCGCAAAGGCTATCGCGTGAAGAACGGCCACCGCCAACAATTTACCAAAATCAAAATCGACTCCATCACGGCCTAACCTCCGGATCCCCATCACTCCACTTTAGTCGGCTCAGCGCCCCTTGAATGGAACAGCTAAGGCGGTGGGAAATAAACAAGATATAACATGGCTCACAAAAAAGGTGTCGGTAGTACCGATAACGGCCGCGACAGCAAATCGAAGCGCCTCGGCGTAAAACTCTTCGGCGGTCAAACGGCCAAGGCCGGCAACATCATCATCCGTCAGCGCGGCACGAAGTACCACCCCGGTAACAACGTATACATGGGTAAGGACTTCACCATCCACGCTAAGGTAGACGGGCAGGTCTCCTTCCGTAAAAGTCACCGCAACCGGATGTACGTCAGCATCGACCCCGCCGGTGCCGCAACGGCGGAAGTCATCGCCCCCGAGGTAGCCCCCATCCCCAAAGCGCAGGCCGCTACGGCCCCCGTCGAGGCCATCCCGACCATCGAGGACGGCCGCCGCAGAAATCGAGCAGGTAACTACCCCGGTCGAGGATACCCGTACCCCCGACGTTGACGCTACCCCGGACGCTACCGAGGCCCGGCTAAACGGTAAGAAGGTCAAGCAAGACGACCTGACCGTCATCGAAGGCATCGGCCCCAAGATCGCCGAACTGCTCACCAATAACGGCATCGCGACCTGGCAACAGCTGGCGGATGCTTCGACTGACGACATCCAGGGCCCATCCTGACCGAAGCCGGTCGCAATTATTCTACCCACAACCCAGGCACCTGGGCCCGTCAGGCCCAACTCGCCGTCGACGGAAAGTGGGACGAATTACAGCAGCTTCAGGACGAACTGGACGGCGGTAAGGAGTAAGCCTCTCATAACCGACAGAATATACCGAGTAAGACCGGCTTTGGGCATCGTTCCAAGGCCGGTTTTCGTATCTTGGCCGCATGCCGAAATCCTATCCTTCCCCGGAAAGTTTGCGTGACGTTGCCCAGTTCCACCGTACTTTCCACCTGCCGGTAGTAGCGCAACCCTCCATCCCTTCCGCCGATCGCTGTCGGCTCCGGATCAACCTTCTGCGCGAGGAGTTGGATGAGCTGGAAGCAGCCATCGCTGACAACGACCTTACCGAAGTTGCCGACGCCCTGGCCGACCTTCAGTACGTTCTGAGCGGGGCGGTGCTGGAGTTCGGGATGGGCGATCGCTTCAAAGCCGTGTTCGAGGAAGTGCACCGCAGTAACATGAGCAAAACCTGCGCCTCGGAAGAAGAGGCCCAGGCCACGGTCGACCACTATACCGCCCTCGACCAACCGGGCAGGGTGGTTCCCTCCCAGGGCGTCTATCTGGTACACCGACTCGAAGACGGTAAAGTACTGAAGAACGTTAACTACTCCCCCGCCGACATCGCCGCCTCGCTCCACGGCTAGACCCCCCTAAATGGATACTTACCGCCACCGCGGCCAGAGAAGGCAGCTAATCGACCGCCTCCGGGAAACCGGGCGTTACGACGAGCGCGTGCTCCGGGTCATGGGCAACATCCCCCGCCACGCCTTCCTCCAAAGTGCTTTTCACGGTTGGGCCTATCGCGACGAAGCCTTCCCGATCGACTGCGAGCAGACCATCTCGCAGCCCTCTACCGTTGCCTGGCAGACTACGGCCCTCAATGTTCTCTCGCGCCAGCACGTCCTCGAAATCGGGACGGGCTCCGGCTACCAGGCCGCCGTGCTCTCCGTACTTGGGGCGCGGGTATTCACCGTCGAGCGCCACCGCCCACTGTTCCGCAAAGCCAAACTGACCCTCAAGCGCCTGCGGCTGGACGGCGTTCGCTGCTTTCTACGCGACGGAAACAACGGCTTACCCGAATGGGCGCCCTTCGACCGCATCCTGGCCACCGCCGGGGCCGAAAGGGTTCCCGAAGCGCTCAAACAACAGCTTAAGATAGGCGGGCTATTAGTGATCCCCATCGGGCCGGAAGGCGAGGATCAGCAACTGATCAAGGTAGTGCGCAAGTCAGAGACGGAGTGGGTACGGGAAGTCCTCGGCAGTTGCCAATTCGTTCCTTTCCGCAAAGGGGTATCCAGGTAGCATGCCGCAGTTTATTGTTGAATACTCCACCCCCTTCGGGCCGGTAACCTTTACCGTCACCTACGACGAGATGGGAAAGGTCGTGGAGGCCCCGGACTCCGCCACGGGGCTCTCGCCGGTAATGCTCAAGCTGACTTTTGGGGAGCGGGCGGAGCGGGCAGTTGCCTATTTCGAATCTTTCAGGCAAAACGTCCACTACCAGTTGGAGGTACTGCCTTACCTCGCGTCGTCCATACCGAAGTACGACGCGGTGCACGGATATTTCGCGGCCCATCTACCGACTGGTTCCGTTTCTCCGTTCGGCTCGTTCTGGCTTAATAATAGCCGTATTCAGGGTGCGCTCTTCGAGGTCGGGGAGCGGGCGGATAGCGTCCTACAACGTATGGTTGGCAGTCGTCACCGGTGGGTACCCAAAGCAAGCCCCACGGAGTTGCGTGAATTGGAGCCGTGGGTACTCACGCTGTTCAGTCTGGTAGACTTCGGGGAACTGCACTTAGTCTGGAAGCTATTAGGGGCGCTTGGCACGGCTACGGCCGCCGACCGTTTGCTGAGTGAGCTAGAACGTACGGGTACCCACCCGCGGGGGGCGGCCATTCTTTCCGGCTTACGGGATTGCTTCAACCCCGATCGCGACGGGCAGCGATTACTCGGGCTGTCGGAACGCTCCGTGTACCAGAAAGAGTTGGCCAGGCCCTACCTCGTTCTGGTCGCCCAGATCAGCTCGGATCGAGCGGTATCCGTAGGCCAGCGTATCCTGGAGGGTAACGTAGAAGCCGCCCCGGAAGCGCTGCTAATCTTCAACCACAACAAGGTGGCCGACCCGATCGCGATTCTCGAAGCCGCCTTTTGGGCAGCGGAGCCCTTTTTCGTCGTCATCCGTTACATCGAGATATTCCGGGAATATGCGCCAGCGGATCGTCAACTTACCCTAGAGGACATCAACACCAAGTTAGCCGAAAGGCGCTTCACCGAAACCGCCCCGGTGGTTTGGCAGCAGCAACTCCCCGGCACCTGGAAGCAGCTACTTGACCGAACGCCGAGCGCCGAGCGCATCGGATTACTCTGTAGGCTCGTCCGCGCCAGTTCACCGCGCGTGATCTACAACGGTCTTCTGCAATTGAACTACGCCGTGCAGACAGACCCGGGTACGCTACCGGATGCGCGTACGCTGGACCGCCTCCGTGAGTTGGTGGCTCACCGCTACGATAAGGTGGCCGCCGCCGCGATCGCCGTTATCCGTAAGTTGCTCCCGAGTATGCCCGACCCCGCCGCGCTCAACGCGAGCCTGATGGCGGTCAGTAAGAAGCCGGGCTTCCGCGTGGCGAAACTCATGCTGCTGCGTAAGCTGGGTAGCGACCCGGTGATCGCGGCGGCTCAGAAGGAATACTATACCGCCCTGCTCTCCGAAGAATTGAGCCCCGACGAGCAACTCCTCACCAACAGCATCATTAAATACCTGAAACTGGCCAGCCGGACTTCCGGTAACGGGCATAGCTGAACGCTAGCCTACGGTTACGACCAGGTCATCCGTCTCTACGAGCGTCTTCTCCTTCAGCGCGATATTTTGAATTTCTCCGTCGATGGGGCTGGTAATCGTGGACTCCATCTTCATCGCTTCGATTACGAAGAGCGGATCGCCGGCGTTAACCCGGTCCCCCACTTTCACCAGGATACGGGACAGATTACCCATTAGCGGGCTGCCTACCTGCCCTTCCCCGGAGGCCTTTTGATTGCGAACATATTTTACCTGCAGGGTCCTGTCCTGGACGGTAACGCTTCGCGTTTGCCCATTCATACTGAAGAACACCAAGCGATTCCCCTGGGCATCGGCTTCGGTTACGTTCAGGTATTTGATCGTGATCCGCTTGCCGGCACTCAGCCGCACCAAAATCTCCTCGTTGGGTTTGAGGCCGTAGAAGTAAGCCGTAGTGGGTAAATTAGCCACCTGACCGAACTCGTCGTTGAACGCGTGGTAGTCAGCGTAAACCTTTGGATATAGCAGGTATGCCAGCAGTGCTTTCGCGTCAGGTTTCTCGCCGAACTTAGCCTCGTATTCCCGTTCAGCCACCGCCCAGTCGATGGGCTCCAGGTGAGCGTTCGGCCGGTCGGTGTAGGGGGCCTCCCCTTTGAGTACGATCTCCTGTACGGTTTTATTGAAGCCACCTTCTATCTGACCGAGGTCGCCACGCATCAGATTCTTTACGCTATCGGGGAAGTCGAGCTGCTTACCGCGCGTGAGTACGTCCTCGGCCGTAAGGTCGTTACTGGTCATGAACATGGCCATGTCACCCACCACTTTGCTGGAGGGGGTTACCTTGATCAGCCGTCCGAAAAGCTCATTGGCGGCAGCGTAATTCTCCCGTATGGTGGGGAACTGGTCTTCCAAACCCAGGCCCCGCGCCTGGGGGCGGAGGTTGGAGTACTGCCCCCCGGGGATTTCCGTATCGTAGATCGTCGCCGTGCCGGCGCGTAGCTCCGTTTCAAATGGGTAGTAGTAATTGCGCACGCTCTCCCAGTAGTCGGCGTAGCGGTTCAATTCTTTGAGGTCGACGGGGTTTTCCCGCTCGTGGCCCTTCATCATCGCGGCAATGCTGTTGTAGCCCGGCTGCGAGGTCAGGCCGGACAGGCTGTTGATGGCAACGTCGACGATATCGACACCGGCTTCGATAGCCCGCAGGTAAGTTGCGCTCTGGATGCCGCTGGTGTCGTGGGTATGTAGGTGGATGGGAGGTTCGTCTCCGACTTCAGCCCACCGATCAGCTCACCGGCCGCGAGGGGTTTCAGTAGACCGGCCATATCTTTTATACACAGCATGTGCGCGCCGGCTTCTTCCAGTTGGCGGGCCAGGCGGAGGTAGTAATCGAGGGTAAACTTGTCTTCCTTCGGGTCGGTCAGATCGCCGGAATAGCAAATACACGCTTCAGCCAGGCTGTCGGTATTCTCCCGGACGGTCTTGATGGACACCTCCATATTCTTGATCCAGTTCAGCGAATCGAAGATGCGGAACAGGTCGATCCCGCCGGTATACCCGCTTAACTTACCCTTTTCGTCGTGCATTTCGAAACCCCGCGCGGCCTCTTCGATGAACCTGACGATAAGGTTATCGGGGTAGGCCTTATAGCCGACGGCATTACTTCCGCGCAGCAGCATCTGGAAGATGGTGTTCGGCATCGCATTACGGAGCTTGCGGAGCCGGCGCCACGGGTCGGCTTTCAGAAAGCGCATCGCCACGTCGAAAGTAGCGCCCCCCCAGACTTCCATACTGAACAGATCACCCGGTTGGTTTATGGCGTAGCTAGGCGCAACGTTTAGCATATCGATCATCCGCATCCGGGTGGCCAGCAGGCTTTGGTGGGCATCCCGAAAGGTGGTGTCGGTGTAGTAGATCTTCTTCTCCTTGCGCAGCCAGTCCACAAATCCGTCCCTTCCCAGTTCCAGTAGCCGATCGCGGTTGCCTTTAGGCATCGCGGCGTATTGATCGAAGCTCGGTGCCTGTGGCTTCAGAAAAGTGCGTTTCGGGTCGTACGCCTTCACGTCCGGGTTACCGTTGACGATGGTATCGGCCAGGTAGCCCAGTAGGCGGGTAGCTCGGTCACGCAGGTTGCGCGTCTCGAGCAGTTCGGGGTGATCCGGGATGAAGCGGACGGTAGCTCTCCCCTTCTGAAAGTCATCGTCTTCCAACAGATTCAGCAGAAAGCCGATGTTGGTCTTCACCCCCCGTACCCGGAACTCGCGCAGGGCGCGGTGCAGCCGGTCGGCCGCTCCTGCCAGGGTACGGCCCGTGCCGGTGACCTTGACCAACAAGCTATCGAAAAAAGGGCTGATGACGGCGCCCGGAAAGGCAGAGCCGGCGTCGAGTCGAATGCCCATACCACTGGCCGAACGGTAGGCAATCAGCGTACCGTAATCAGGTTTGAAGCCGTTGGAAGGATCTTCCGTGGTAACCCGGCACTGCACGGCGTAGCCATTGACCTCGATGTCGGACTGGTCACGGATGAAGATCGTCTTATGTGCGAGGGGGTAGCCCATCGAGACGAGGAACTGCGTGCGCACCAGGTCGATGCCGGTGATCTCTTCGGTGATCGTGTGCTCGACCTGGATGCGGGGGTTTACTTCGATGAAGTATATCGACTCATCCTGATCGACCAGGAACTCTACCGTCCCAGCGCAATAATAGCCTACTTCGCGGCCGAGGCGGAGGGCATATTCGTAAAGCTTGTCCTTCGTTTCCTGCTTCAGGTTCGGTGCTGGCGCAACTTCGACGACCTTCTGGAAGCGGCGCTGCACGGAGCAGTCCCGCTCGTGGAGGTGGACCAGATTGCCATAATGATCGCCTAACAGTTGTACTTCTATGTGGCGCGGGTTCTCGATGAATTTCTCCAGGAAGATGGTACCGTCGCCGAATGCTTTTTCCGCCTCACTGGCCGCGTCCACGACCTCGACGCGCAGTTGTTCTTCACTGCGGATGACGCGCATGCCCCGGCCGCCGCCACCGGAAGCCGCTTTGATGATCACCGGGTAGCCGATGCGGGCTGCTTCCGATGCCGCCGTTTCGGGGTTCGATATGTCTTTGTCGCTATCCTGGATCAAGGGTACGCCGACGCGCTTGGCTAGTGTTTTCGCCGCGACTTTATCGCCCAGTTGATCCATGCTCTCGGCGGCAGGCCCAATGAAGGTGATACCGGCGTCGCGGCAGGCGCGCGCAAAATCGGTGTTCTCCGAAAGGAAACCGTAGCCGGGGTGGATGGCATCGACTTTCTTTTCCGTGGCGAGCTTGATGATGGCCGGAATATCGATATACGGGCGAAGCGGATCGTCGTCAGCGCCGATCTGGTAGCTCTCGTCCGCTTTGTAGCGGTGGAGGCTGTAGCGATCCTCGTAGGTATAGATGGCAACGGTACGCAGCTTCAACTCACTGGCCGCACGCAGGATGCGGATGGCGATCTCACCACGGTTGGCGACCAGAATTTTCTTGAAACGATTGATTTGCGGGGTACTCATGGATCGGGTCGATTTAGGCAGCAGCCACCTCTTGCTCTGCCGCCGGCCAAGATAATTAGCGAGCGGTTGGTTTGGCTTAGTTTAAGCTATAAACTTTGTCGGAATGACGGAGGGGCTATCTACCCAGGATGTGCTCGAAGGCAGCCGCCAGATCACGCGCCGTCTTTTCCGCGCGGTAGTGCTCGCTTACGTACGCTTGCCCCGCCGGCCCGAGACGCGCTCGAAGCCCTTCGTCCGATGCCAATAACTCGATGGCATCGCGCAGCGCTTCGATGTTCCTCGGCGGAACGATCAACGCCGTTTCGCCGTTTATGCCCAACCCACGGTTTCCGCCAATGTCCGTCATGATCGTCGGCCGCCCGAGAAACATCGATTCCAGCAAGACCTTACTCAGCCCCTCCCCCTTTACGCTCGCGAGCAGGCTGATGTCGGCCGCGGCGACAATACCGAGGACGTCCTTCCGGTAGCCCGTAAAGGTGTAGTGGCCCGCGTAATAACTATCCGTCAGGTAAGTTTCGAACTCCGGGGTTTCCAGGCCACGGCCAACGAACAGAAACTGCACGTTCAGCTCCGGCGGCAACAGCTGGATGGCCGGGCCCAGGTACTCCAGCCCCTTCATCCTGCGGGCGTTCGCCACCATGGTAATGACGGTACGCCCCTCAGGAAAACCGAACTCCGCCGGAAGGTCCATCGCTTCTACCGCGGCGTACCAGGCAGGATCGTGGCCCTTACCGACTACCACTAACTTACCCGGGTCCAGGAAGGGCCTGCCGGGCAAACTCTCCCGTACCGCTTCGCTGACGCACACGATGCCGTCGACCCGTGGGTTCAGGTGTGCGAGGTACGCCGTCGGATCCCACCAGTGGACGTTACCGGTATACCCCCGGTAAGTCATTACTTTGCCGGCCCAGCCCCGCGCGGCGCGTATTCCCGCAACAATACTTTTGTTATTCAGCAGAAATAGCAGATCGTAATGGCGTCGACCCAACTCCGACCCGATCCTGGCCGAATCCTTACGGGACCATTTACTACCCGGGTGCCAGTCTACGATGCGAACCCCCGCAGCTTCCATCTCTTCCAGGTAGGCCGCGTTCTCGCGCTCGCTCATGACCGTAACGGAATAGCCGTGCTTACCGGCAAGCTCGACGAACCAGCGCCCTTCCGGCCGGACGGTGTTGATGCTTTCGACGTAACTACTGACCACGAGCAACGAAAGAGAATCTGCCATAACGGCCAAAGGTAGGTTTCAAGGTCTATCTTCACCCCAGCGATATTTAGCCCGTGGAGAAAGTAAGCGTCGTCATCATCACCTACAACGAGGAAGCCAACCTTCCCCGTTGTTTGAATAGCCTTGGCAGCTTCGCCGATGAGATTCTGGTGGTCGACAGCAACTCCGCCGACTCGACCGTCGACATCGCCGCGCAGGCCGGCGGGCGGGTCATCCTGCAGGACTTTCTCGGCTATCGGGAACAAAAGGTCTTCGCCATCTCGGCGGCGCGCAATAATTTGGTGCTCTCGCTGGACGCCGACGAAGCCTTATCGGATGAACTACGCGGCAGCATCACCGAGGCCCTCCGGGTGAACCGCCACGACGGTTACTACTGCAACCGCCGCAACCGCTTCATGGGCGAGTGGATACGGCACGGCGGCTGGTACCCAGACAGAAAAATGCGCCTGTTCGACCGGCGAAAGTACCTGATCGGCGGCATCAACCCGCACGATAGCTTCGGCCCGGCGCCCGGGGCGACTACGGGTCAGCTCTCCGGCGACCTCCTGCACTATACGGACGAGGGATTGCACGATCGCTTAATCCGCCTCAATAACCACAGTTCGGTTGCCGCTCGTTCGTACCATGAGCTGGGAAAGCGGGGTGGGCTTCTGCGAATTATCACGAAGCCCGCGGCTCGCTTCCTGACGAAGTACTTCCTCAAGCTGGGCTTCCTGGATGGCTATCGCGGCTACCTGATTGCCAAATCCGACGCGATGTACGTCTGGTTTCGGGAGGTGAAGCTCAGAGCACTCCGCGGGAGTTGAAAATAGCGTCTAACGGGTTTCACGTTTATCGATTCCATAGTTCGTGCGGGTTAGCCTGCCCAGCTTCGTGGTGGCGCGGATCGCGGCATTATTCGTCAGCATCTCCGGTTTGACGTAGGAACGATCGTGGTGCAGGTGCAGGCAGATAGCACTGTAGCGTATTTGCTTTCCCTTAATGCCCAGGTTAACCAGTCGCTCTCCCATCTCACGGTCCTCACCCCCGTATTGCATGCGTTCGTCGAAACCGTTGACCCGGATGATGTCGCTACGTGATGCGGAAGCATTCATGCCGTTCCAGGTAGCACCGGTCGGGGTGAACCCGTTCAGGAAGGAGGCCTTCCAGCCGGTGGCGGTAAGCTTATTGTTGCCGAAGGTTCGCGGCAGACCCAGATCCGTCAACCAATCGATGTCAAAGCAGCGTTGGCTGGCAATGTCTTCCGCGGTGATCGACTCGGAAATCGAGCGGGGTAACTTGAAGTACCCGCCGGAAAGGAATCTTCCCGGCTCCCGCAACCGTACATGCTGCTCCAGAAAGTCGGCGCGCGGAATACAATCCCCATCGACGAAGACCAGATATTCACCGTCGGAGGCTTCGATGGCCCTGTTGAGGATGACCGTCTTGCGGAACCCGTCATCCTCGTGCCACACGTGCTTTAGGTTGATCCCCGGCGCGGGCTGAATCTCCTCGATTACGGCGCGCGTACGCTCATCGGAGCCGTCATCCGCCACTATAATTTCGAAGTCACTGACGGTCTGGTAACGGTACCCCGTCAGCGCTTTCCGCAGCCATTCCGGTTGCTGGTAGGTGCTGACGATTACCGAAAGGTTTGCGGATTTGACGGGCATGGATGGGTGCTGTACGTTGACGAAAGTACAATCTTCGGAAATCACTACCTTTCACCGTACAATTTAAAAGCCATGAAGAGACGTACTGCGCTTAAGCTCGCCGCCCTTAGTTCCCTTACGACCACCGCGGTAGCGGGGGCGGCCACGCCCTCCAACGCGACGAAGTTCCGGCTCAAGTTCGCCCCCCACGCCGGTATGTTCAAGCACCACGCGGGTGAGGACGTGCTCGAGCAGATCCGCTTCGCCGCCGACCAGGGTTTTACCGCCTGGGAAGACAACGGAATGCCGAATCGCGACCCCGACCTCCAGCAACGGATCGGCGACCTACTCGCTGAGAAGGACATGACCATGGGCGTATTCGTGGCCAATAAAATAAATTGGAGCGAACCGACCCTGACCCTGGGTGCCGGCGACCGCCGCGAAGCTTTTCTAGACGACATCCGCGGCGCCGTCGAAGTAGCCAAACGCTGCAACGCTAAATGGATGACGGTCGTGCCGGGCTTCGTAAACATGAAGATCGAGCCCATGTACCAGTTCGCCAACGTGATGGAGTCGCTCAAGCAGGCGGCCGCTATCCTCGAACCCCACGATCTGGTCATCGTACTGGAACCACTCAACTATCGGGACCACCCGGGCCTGTTTCTCAATAAAGCGGCGCAGGCGTACGCGCTTTGCCAGGGTGTCGCCAGCCCGAGTTGCAAGATCCTGTACGACATCTACCACCAACAGATCCACGAGGGTAACCTCCTGCCCAACATCGATGCGGCCTACGATGAAATCGCCTATTTTCAGATCGGGGATAACCCCGGCCGGAAAGAACCGGGTACGGGCGAAATTCACTACGCCAACGTAATGTCCCACATTCACGCCAAGGGATTCACCGGCGTGCTCGGTATGGAACACGGCAATAGCATGGAGGGCAAAGAAGGCGAACGCGCGGTAATCGACGCCTACCGCAAGGTGGACGTGACGGCCTGAACTATTGCTTAAAAGCGAATTCAATAACGTTAGCCCCCATCCGCAGCGCCGCCGCGCGTATTTCCGGGGGGTCGTTGTGCACCTCCTCGTCTTCCCAGCCATCCCCCAGATCGGACTGAAAGGAATAGTAGATAACCAGGCGGTCCTCAAAGAACAGCCCGTACCCCTGCGGTGCCTCCCCGTCGTGCTCGTGAACTTTGGGCAGGCCGCGTGGAAACGAAAAAGTCTGTTCGTAAATAGGATGATCGAATGGCAGTTCGACGAGCTTCGTTTCGGGAAATACCTGCTCGAGCGCCACGCGCACGTAAGGGTCCATGCCGTAGTTGTCGTCGATGTGCAGGAAACCACCACCAACCAGATAGTTACGCAGATTGTCGGCCTCGGCCGCGCTGAACACCACGTTTCCGTGCCCGGTCATGTGCACCCACGGGTAGTTGTATAACTCCGCACTCCCCACCTCGACGGTGCCGTAATCGACGTCGAAGTCGGTCCCGAGCTGATCGTTACAAAAGGCCGCCAGGTTTGGCAGGGCGGTAGGGTTAGAATACCAATCGCCCCCGCCATTATACTTAAGCAGGCCCAACCGCAACTGACCGGCGGGCGGGCTCGCGGAGGAAACCGTCAGTAGCAGAACGGCGAGTAGCGCTAAAATTCGATACATAATTACCAGTTCAGTTGGTTGATCGTATGCAGGGCGGCAATGGCCGCCGTTTCGGTACGTAAACGATTCGGCCCCAAACTTACGTACCGGTACCCGAAGCTTTTCGCCGCCTCGGCTTCCCGCTGGCTGAAGCCGCCCTCCGGCCCGATCGCGATCAGCGTATCCCGTCGCGGCCGCGCCACCGCGTGCAGCAAAGGGCTATCCGCCTCACCGAGGTAAGGTAGATACTTACCGGCCGCGGCGGGCTGCGGCAATACCTCGGCGAAGGGGAGTGGGCGGCGTATCTCCGGCACCCAGGCACGTTCGCATTGCTTCATGGCGGAGACCGCGATCCTTTCGAGGCGGTCGATACGCAGTCGTGTTCGCTCGGTGTGTTCCGTCAGGATCGGTTGAAGTACGTCCACACCGATTTCCGTAGCCTTTTCTACCAGCCACTCGATGCGGTCCATATTCTTCGTCGGCGCAAATTGCAGCTGGAGGGAAAAGTCCGCGCGGCGCGCTTCCCGCCCCACCAGGCTGACGCCGAGCACACAGCTGCGTTTATCGATCGACACGACGGTGCCTTTGAACCAGCCCCCCCGCCCGTCCACGAGATCGAGAACGTCCCCCGGCCGCTTACGCAGCACCCTGAAGGCGTGTTTAGCTTCCTCTTCACGCAGTTGGTAATTCCCTTCGCCAACAGCCGGGTCGTAGAACAATTGCACTATGTAAAATTATTATCCCACTGGTTTAAACCCACTCCTCCGCTTATTATCAATTTACCGCTACAACCCCTGCGATCTCCGGCATCCGCCGCTTCAGGGTTTCCTCGACGCCGGCTTTCATGGTCATGGCCGTCATGGAGCAGCCGTTACAGGCGCCGAGCCACTTGATCTCCACGATGTGTTGGTCGGAGATGTCAAGCACTTCGATGTTGCCACCGTCGATGGCCAGGTGGGGGCGGACTTCCTCAAGGGCGTGGTCTACACGGGTAATCCATTTCTGCTTTTCGTCCGGGGTCATGCGCTGTTAGTGTGGCTGACAAAGGTAACACAAAAGCTAGCGCTCCGGTTGCCGTTTATTCCAGTACGAAGCGGTAGCCGACGCCCCGCAGAGTGATGATGCGTACGCGCGGGTCGACCTCTAATAAGCTCCGTAGTTTGCGCACGTAGACGTCCAGGTTGCGCGAATTAAAGAAGCCGTCGTCGTGCCAGATTTCTAGCAAAACGCGCTTGCGGGCAATGACTTCTTCGCCGTGGGCCCGTAAAAATAAACGCAGGAGCTCCGCCTCGCGGTGGCTGAGCGAGTTGGTGGTCAGGCTGCCGCCCTCGGCACGGTGCGTCAGGCGGAGATTGGAGTAATCGAAGGTGAAGCGGCCGAAGCTGAACGTGTCGTTGTCTTCGCGTACCTCATTATTTTGCGAGTTCGCAGGTGCGAGGTTTTGGGAGGTAGGAGCGGGAAAACCCTCCGCCAGACTGACCAGGTTCCGCATCCGCACCAGAAGCTCCTCCATACTGAAGGGCTTGCGGACGTAGTCGTTCCCCCCCGCCTCGAAGCCCGTAAGCGCGTCCTTGGCCTGCACGCGGGCGGTTAAAAAGAGTATCGGCAGGTGAGGGAAATCACCGCGGAGGCGCTTGCCGATCGCGAAGCCGTCTTCCCCGGGTAGTTGCACGTCCAGTACGGCGATGTCGTACTTACCGGCGTCCGCGATGGCGGCACGTGCCTGCGCCGCGTCGGTGTACCAGTCAATTTCCAGGCCACGGCTTTCAAGCGATTCCTTGACGATGCGCCCGAGCAATGCCTCATCCTCTATATAAAGTACGTTCATGGTAGCGTACGCGTGATTTGCGACTTTAGGAATGTGCGGGTAGTCTTACCGTAAAACGGGCGCCACCGGAGCGCGCGTTGTCAACCTCGACGCTCCCGCCGTGTGCGCGGGCGATCTGGCGTACAAAACTCAGGCCCAGGCCGTGGCCTTTAACGGCGTGCCCTTCGCCCGGGCGATACACGCGGTAGAAACGATCGAATATGCGCTCCCGTTCGGAGAGGGGGATGCCGGGCCCGTTGTCGGTGACGGATAGGACGACCTCCCCGGCGTGGCGGCCGACGTTCACCCTTACACCGAGCGGGCGGCCGCCGTATTTACAGGCGTTGTCCAGCAGGTTGTAGACGAGGTGCTGCCAGTAGTGCCGGTCTACTTCGGCGTTGGTATCCCCGTAGGTGCTGAGTACCAGTGCATCCGCCGGGAGGTGGTAGCGAAGGGAAAGGCCCCGCCAGGCTTCCCGGATGCTGGTGGTCAGGTCGGTTCGGCCCAGATTAAGGCGGGCGGCGAGCTTATCGTCCTGCAGGGAGTCGATCGCCCGGTCGGCCAGCGCATCGAGGCGTTTTAACTCCGACTGCCCGATGGCCAGATACTCCCGTCGTTTGGCGGGGTCGGAGTCCGCCCCGAAGAGGTTGAGGGCTTCGAGGGCGACGCCTACCGTAGCGATGGGGGTTTTGAGTTCGTGGGCGACGTTGGCGACCAATACGTCTTTTGCCTGCAGTTGCTGCCGCTGTTCGTGCAGGCTGCGGTAGGCGGAAGTAAACGCCAGGCCGGTAGCGCCAAAAAGCACCAGGCCGAAGAAGAACTCCGGTAGCAAACCCCACAGAAGCGAGGAGTGGTAACGGGTAATCACGAAGCGGGCCTTCGGATATTTCTTACCGCCGTTGGCCACGTGCTTCACCTCCACTACCATGGGGTCGCGGACTTTTTGCGCATCGCTTCGCGGGTGGCCGAAGCGCGGGCGATCATTACCGTCAGTAAGCTCCGGGGCTATCGGCTGCAGGTTGACGCCGAATTTTCGCAGCATACTATCCTGTACGGTCTCCGGCAGGCGGTCGAGCGCGATGCGTCGGTTATCGTAGTAGAAATGGGTATTGGCCACCGGCCGCGTACCCTGAATGATAACGACTTCCACCGTTTTCGGCCGGCCGAACGGATCGCTGATCACGCGTTTGACCCGCACGACGCGGCGGTCGAGCACGGAGGAGTCATCCTGCCAAAGCACGGTTCCTTCCCGTAGCCCGGTTCGCTCGTGCATGAATGCCTGAAGGGTGGGGTAAACGAAGTCTTCGGTCACTAACTGATTGAGCTCGCCCTCCACCTGGTCACGCAGTGCGGCTAAGTCCTTCTGGTATGACTGGTACCACCAGATGCCCAGGAAGACTGCCAGTAGCGTCATGATCAGCCCAAATGTGTAGAGTAGATTCTTCATGCCGTTTCAAAGCAACGAATTACGAAGGCATATCGCCAAAAGCCTTAACCTTAGTTAACCATTGTTGGCCGTCCGTAACTGAGGTAGCGCCTTTCTTTGTGAGGGTATTCACCGTGCAATGCGCTGAATTTCCGCCATAGGCTGGTTTTCATACTATTTACTTCCACCCCCGTGCACCTGCGTACTCGCAAATAACATCTTGTTAATATAGTTGAATACGCAACAATTGGATAAAGGCAGCTATCTATTAAAGAACTTTACCCCCGATATGAACAAAGTACTTTTTCTGATAATTTTTTCTTTCTCGGTCCCCGTCTGCGCACAAATTACTTCCGGAACCATCGACTATACCGAGCGGCGATCGTTCGAGTTCGGTGATTGGATGGATGCGGCGCGGCGCAAAGAGATGGAGGCGCGCATGGCCGCCGGCGATTTCGACCAGACCGGCCGGGTATCCTTCAATACGGAAGGCTTCAGCTACCAACAACTCCCCCCGGACCCGGATAAAGAGAACGGGCGCAACGGTTGGATGACACGTATGGGCAAGAACCCGGAAATTTACTACGTGAGTATGGCCGACTCGGCCCGCGTCGACCGGCGGCGGGTCATGGATCGTGCCTTCATCCTCAAAGAAGACTGGAAGGCGCCGCGGTGGAACATCGCCAACCGGAAGGTCGGCATGAAAGAGCTGCCCCTACCTAACCAGCTAGCCACCTCGATCACGCCCGAGGGCGATACGCTGACGGCTTACTTCTCGGAGAGTATACCGCTGGGGATCGGGCCGCAAGGTTACGGCGGCTTGCCGGGGGCGATCGTGTACCTGAAAGTTCAGAAAGACGGCTTTTCTACGGAGTATACCATGAAGACCATGCAGCCCAACGCGCCGGACGTCGAGATCACCATACCGGACGGCGATAAGGAGATTACCCGCAAGCAATTCGACAAGCATACGGAGCGAGCCAGGGAAGCGATGGAACGCCGCCGGCGCGGTTGGGAGCGATCCGGAGAATAAAGCCGGCCGGCTCAATGGCAACTATAGTTAACTACACTACCCAGTTATGAAGCAGTTTATTTATCTCTTGGCACTTCTCGTGCCGAGTCTGTCGCTGTTCGCGCAGGCCGAAATCACCGGCACCGTCATCGACTCGACCGGCACTACCCTACCGGGTGCTAACGCCGTGCTGATGCAGTCGAGCGATAGTTTACTCGTCGGCTTCGGAACTACGGATGATAAGGGCGTCTTTAGGATGACCGACGTTAAGCCCGGTGACTATTTCCTGCGCCTTAGCTTCCTCGGTTACGAGCGCCCCGACCGGCCGATCAAAGTCGGCGCGGACGATCAGTACTTCGGCCTGGGCGAGTTGACCATGTACCCGGCCGGCCTTTACCTCAGCGGCGTGGAGGTCAATGCGGACCGCATCCCGATCAGGATGAAGGGTGATACTATGCTTTACGATGCCGCGGCGTTCGGCGTAAGTGAGAACGCGGTGGTAGAAGACTTACTCCGCCGGCTACCCGGCATGACAGTCGACGCGAGCGGGCAGATCACCTGGCAGGGTAAACCGATCAGTGAGGTGATGATCAACGGAAAGCCCTTTTTCGGTGGCAACACTACCCTACTCACCCAAAACCTGGATGCGAAGGCGGTAAAGAACGTGGAGATCTTCGACCAGAAATCCGACGAAGAGGAAGTGACGGGCGTTGACGACGGCAATGAAAACATCACCGTTAACCTCGAAACGAAGGAAGAATTCAAAGCCAAAGTATTTGGCGACGTATACGCCGGCTACGGAACCCAGGATCGTTACCAGGCGGGTGGTAAGGGCTTCCGGATCAGCGATGCTACCCAGTGGGGCGTACTCGGTACCATCAATAACATCAACCAGGTCGGCTTCAGCGGGGATGAGATCAGTGGCTTCAACCGCTCCTCCGGCCAGGGCGGCGGCTGGTGGAACACTTCCGGCGGCCTGGAATACGACGGCGGCGACGCAAGCGGCCAAAACAGGAGCATTGCCGGCGGGCTGAATTTCGGTAAGACGCTCGGTAAGGACGGGCAATTTACCGCCAACTACGCACTGTTCGACCGGACGCAGGCTCAAGTAACCGAAAGCTTGCAGTCGTTCAACCAGAACTCGGATAATCGGATAATCGCTACGGATGAGGTCAATAATGCTTCGAACTACCGCCATAGTATTGAATTCGAATTTCGGCAGAAAGTGGATAGCGTGGGCAGGATCCGCATTAACGGCGGCGGTAGTATGCGCGGGGGTAACAACACCGACTTTTCCAGGACGGCCATCCGCAACCTGGGGCAGGAGCAGGAATACACCGTCGATAACGTAAGCAATACCGAACTGCCGCGGGGGGAGATACGCGCCAGCTACAATACTAAGCTTAGTAAGGATAAAAACCGCACGCTGCGCTTGGCTACCTCGGCGCGTTACCAGGAGAATGACGAGATCGTCTTCATTACCGCCGACGGCCTCACCGATAGTCTTAATATAGCCGGCGCACTGGTGAACGGTATGCAGCAGCAGGACCGACTGTCGAATAACCTTCAGTACGAAGCAAGCGCCGAATACGGCGAACCCATCGCGGAGAAGTGGAACCTGGAGGTACAGCTCGACTACGAAGTCGACCGCGAGGAAGGTAATTACAGCTTTCTGTTCAACGAAGCGACGACCACCAATGACCTGACCCGCGCCTTCACCATCGTACGCCCGGGCCTGGGAATTGAGAATCGCTTCGGCAAGGGCGGCAGCTTCAGCTTCGGCGCCGATTACGCGGCCACTAATCTCACTTTGGAAGGCGACGTCAACTCCGACCGCAATTTCAATTACGTCCTTCCCTACATCCGCTACCGCAAGCGCCTCGAAAAGGGTTTTCTTTCGCTACGCGCCGGCCGGGGGTACGACGCGCCCGGGATCAATCAGCTACAGACCATCGCGCAGCCGGGGCTCAACGGGCGGGTCGCCATAGGCAACCCCGAACTCACCCCGACCACTAATTACAACTTTAACGGATTCCTCTGGTATTCCGATCAGTTTCGCGCCATAAGCGGTAACGCGAGCTTCGACGTACGGCGATCGCAGAATGCGTTCGGCAGCGAGATCAGCTTCAACAAGGATCAACAGATATTCCGTACCATCAACGTCGATGACGCCTTTTACGCCAGTTTTAACCTGAGCGGGCAAGTCGGGATGGACTTCATCAACGGGGAAATGCGAGTTAATAGCTTCGTAAGTTCGGGCCGCACGCAGGGAATCGTAGAAGGCGTCACGCGGGAGAATTTCAACAACAGCTACGGCGGGGAGATCACCATCACGACCGAGATGAATGAAGACAGTTACCTCACGGTCGGTTACGGGCCGACGGTGCAGGCGAATCGCTTCGTCGACGCCGAGCAGGTCAATACGACCCAGGTGGTTCATGACCTTAGCATAGACCTGGCGCTCGAGTTCGTCCAGTGGCTGAGGTTTGAGACGCGCTTTGCCTATAACCTTTACGAAGAGACGGAATTCGCGCCGCAGCAGGATCTGTTCAATATGCGCGTGGGTGCCGAGGTGCGTCCGTTCAAGAAGGCAGGCCACTACTTCCGACTTTCGGGCTCCGATCTCTTCGATCAGAACCGTATCGTTCGGCGGCGGGTCAACGAATTCGTCACGACCGAATCGAGCTACGATGCGCTGGGTCGGTACTTCCTGGCCACCTTCTTTTATAAGCTCTGACCGACTGCTACCGACTCACCTACCCGTAGCATTCCCTTTCCGCCGGTGTGCAAAGCATTCACGCCGAATAGCACTTTGTTGTCGACCTTGCGGTGTTTACTCAGGGTAGCGAGTACGCGCAGGTCACGCTCCCGGGTACCGGGTTGGTGGGTGATTATTACGCAACGGGCGCACGGTTTTGGCAGACTGAAGGTGTGGCTGCCGACGGTGAGATGCGTCCAGCGGTCCTCCGCCCAGGGCTCCTGGGTGGCGACTACCATATTCGGGCGGAAGCGTCGCACGTCGAGTTCGTCGGCACCTAATTCGTGCGCGAGGAACCGCAGGCTGGCCGTGGTAGTGATCAGGTACGGGTAGCCATCCGCGAAGGATACCGTATCTCCCGCGTCGGCGTAGCGGGGGTCGACCGGGCGAACGTCGCCGGCGGCCATGTAGAACAGGCGTGCGTCCGGGATGCCTAGCCTGCGGGTCAGCTCGTAAGCCCCTTCGTAGTGGATCTCGGTAGCCAGGAAGGTATCATCCCAGACGGTCACCCGTGCACGTTCGGGCTTACCCACGAACGCCTGCGGTACCTCCCCGACGGTCGCACCCGTCTCCAAAGATTTGAAGAGCAGCCCTTCGCCGGCTACCTCAGCGCTGAAGGCGGCCAACTGAATATTACTACGTTGGCTGATGAACCTCCCGTCGGCGTCGGCGAACATCCAGCGGCGGTCGTATTCAAAGCCGCGCGGCAGGGGTTGCAGCTCGGTGACGGACTGCCCACCCAGTGACTTGACCGGGTAGCGAAAGAGTTGACTGACGACCATTTAGGCGGTGACGGAATCGCGGGTCAGCACGGGGACTTCGATCTGGGGGCCCAGTAAGTCTTCCATGGTTTCCCGGCGGCGGATCAGGTGCGCCTCGCCGTCGAGCACCAGCACCTCGGCGGGGCGGAAGCGGCTGTTGTAGTTGCTCGACATCATGAAGCTGTAGGCCCCGGCGTTGGCCATGGAGAGGACGTCACCTTCGCGCACTTCGCAGAGTTGGCGGTTGACGCCGAAGGTATCCGTTTCACAGATGTAACCGACGATGCTGTAGATCCGCTTTTTGCCCGTGGGATTACTGACGTTAGTGATCTCGTGGTAAGCGTCGTAGAACATCGGGCGGATGAGGTGATTCAGCCCGCTATCCACGCCCGCGAAGACGGAGGCCGTGGTCGTTTTTACCACGTTCGTCCGCACGAGGAAGTGGCCGGATTCGCTGACGAGGAACTTGCCCGGCTCGAACATGAGCTCCAGGTCGCGGCCGTACTCCGCGCAGAACTCGTTAAAACGCTTGCTGAGTTTCGTGCCGAGGTCTTCGATGTCGGTGGCGATGCCGCCTCTGCTTATAAGGTACTTTGAAGCCCGAGCCGAAATCCAGGTAATCCAGGTCGGGGAAGTCACCGGCGGCGTTGAGTAGTATTTCCACGGCGCGCAGGAATACCTCGGCGTCGTAGATGTCGGAACCGGTGTGCATGTGGAGGCCCTCGACGGTGATCCCGAGTGCCTTGACGACTTTAAGAACGTGGGGGACCTGGTGGATGCTGATGCCGAACTTCGAGTCGATGTGCCCGACGCTGATCTTCGAGTTCCCGCCCGCCATGATGTGGGGGTTGATGCGGATACAGATCGGCGTGTCGGGGCGCACCGCTCCGAATTGCTCCAGGATCGAGATGTTGTCGATGTTGAGCCGCACGCCCTTAGCTGCGGCCTCCAGCACTTCGTCGAAGCTTACGCAGTTAGGGGTGAATAGAATATCGTGGGGTTCGAAGCCGGCCATCAAACCGAGTTCGACTTCCTGGATGGAAACGGTGTCCAAACCGCTGCCAAACTCCCGGAATACGCGCAGCACGTTGAGGTTGGTGAGAGCTTTGCAGGCGTAGTTGATGCGCAACCGATCGACGCTCGCGAAGGCGTCCGCCATGCGTTTGTACTGGCGTTTCATCGTTGCGGCATCGTAAACGTAAAGCGGCGCCTGGTGCTGCTCGATAATTGATAGTACGTCGACACCGCCGATGGTATAACGGCCATTAGTCAGTTGCATGGATGGGGGTTGGGTTAAAATTGACGCTAAGGTAGGGCGTTTTCCGCTAGGGGGCCGGCCGGAACGTGCCGGATGCTTACAATCGGACCGCCCTAAAATAGGCTGGTAAAATCTGGTTGGGAGAGCACCCGTGGGCCGATCTCCCCGACTAAAACGCTACCTTCCCGTCTATGTATAACAAAACCTGCTTACAGTCATTCCTGGAGAAAGAAGCGGCCCAGCCCGCGAAGCCTTTTTTACACCAGCCCTTCGGAGAGAAATGGGAGACTTATACCTGGGCGGAGGCGGGGAATATGGCGCGCAAGCTTGCCGCTCATCTGCGGGGGCTCGGACTGCGGGACGGCGCGCATATCGGGCTGGTTTCCAAAAACTGCCGGGAGTGGATCATTGCGGATCTGGCGATAATGATGGCGGGGTACGTGTCGGTCCCGTTCTTTCCTACGCTCACGGGGGATCAGATCGGGGAGGTTTTGGAGCTCGGCGACGTCGACGCGCTATTCGTCGGGAAATTGGAGGTTTGGGAAGCGATGCGGGCGGGTGTACCCGATACGATGCCGATCATCGCTTTTCCTCACTACGCGGGTAACGATGCGGTTAATGTGGGGACGCCGTGGGACGAGATCATCGCCTCGACGCAACCCATTGAGGAGATCAAGCACCTTCAGCATTCAGATCTGTGGACCATCATCTTTACTTCCGGTACCACCGGTACGCCGAAGGGGGTAATGCTTACCGTAGCGCAACAGATAGCCTTGATGGCAAACTTGTACGAGCGCAACCCACTGAACAACGATTATTCGGGGGACAATCGCTACTTCAGCTTTCTACCAATGAACCACGTGGCGGAGCGGGGGACGATAGAGGTGATGTGCTTCACCCACGGGGGGGAGATCTACTTTACGGAGAGCATCGAGCGGTTTGCCGCGAACCTTCAGGATGCGCGACCTACCTTTTTCTTCGCGGTACCCAGGATCTGGACGAAACTCCGGCAGGGCGTACTCAAGAAATTACCGCAGGAGAAGATGGACCGGTTGCTGGGTATCCCCCTGGTCGGTTGGTTCATAAAACGCAAAATTCGTAAAGGTTTGGGTCTGGATCAATCCCGCCGCAACGTCTCGGGCGCGGCCTTTATCAGCCAGGAGATGAAAGATTGGTGGGGGCGACTCGGCATCCCCATCTCGGAAGCTTACGCGATGACGGAGAACGGTGCCGTTGGCCATATGCTTTACGCCGAAGAGCACCGGCCGGGGTCCGTCGGCCGCACCCTGCCGGGTACGGATTGTAAGATCGACCCGGAGACGGGCGAAGTACTGGTACGATCTAGTAATACCATGCTGGGTTACTACAACAGCCCGGACAAGACCGCCGAAACGATTGTGGACGGCTGGCTGCACACGGGCGATCAGGGGCGGATAGACGACGACGGCTACCTATTTCTGACCGGGCGGGTGAAGGATACCTTCAAGACCTCGAAGGGGGAATACGTCGTCCCTCAACCGATCGAAGACAAGTTTGCCGGCCTGAATAGCATCGAACAGGTATGTCTGCTGGGCCTCGGCGTACCCCACACGGTACTCATTGCGACTCTGAGCGAAACGGGGGAAGCCAAAGGCCGCGATGCGGTGAAAGCGGAGATCAGTCAACGTCTCGACCGGGTCAACCCCGAGCTGGCGGGGCACGAGCGCATCGCCGCGGTGGTATTGACGGACGAGGACTTTACCGTCGAAAACGGCCTACTCACCCCAACGCTAAAAGTAAAACGACCGCAGGTGCACGCGCACTACGCGGATAGATTGGCCCAGTGGTGCCAGCAGCGGGGCGAGGTCATCTGGGCCAGCTAAATCACGCCCGCGTGGTGGCGAATATCCGGCGGATGCGGTAGCGGCCGGAGATGTGGGTCGCACTGATGAGAAGCCCACCGATGATGGCGACGTTTTTCATGAACAGGATACTCTGCAGGCGATATTCGGCGCTGCCGACCGCCTCCATCCAGAAGTCGTGGACGATGAACGTCAGGGGTATGAAGTAGATCAGGACCAGGATCGCGCCGAGGCGCATCCGGTAGCCGAAGAGTAAGGTAAAGGCACCGATCAGTAGGAGAAAAATGGCTCCGTACAGAAAAAAGTCTTGGTTCCAGGTCAGGCCGTAGATCGTCATGGCCTGTTTATTGAGCCGCTCGTAGGCAAAGTAGTCATAGGCCTCGAAGAAGAAGAGGAACGATAGCAGGATACGACCGAGCAAGTCGAAGATGTCTTTCATAAGCCGGGTAAAGGTAGCCATAGCACTGCCTACGACGCGGAAGGGCGGTTCTCACGCGGAGAGCCCCCGATGTCTGCTATCCTTTCTAACTATTGCACCTGCGCTGCCGCGCCCAATTTAAAACATACTCATCGAGGCAAGATCAACAATCGGTTGCACCCCCCGTAATACCCAGCTTTTAACCTGATCCGGGTCGTTTACATATCGTTTTATTTGTTCTACCTTGATGGTTAACTAAAAAATTAGGCTTTATTTAGTCATTGACTTTGCCCCCAAGCCAAGTTTAGATAATGACGACCATGCAAGTATTATACCGATTCGGCAGTCTGCTGCTGACCAGCCTCATTGTGTGCAGCTTACACGCTACGACTTATTACGTCCGCGCCGACGGCAACGACAATAACGACGGGCTCGCGGACGCCGGAAACCGGGCCTTCCGTACCCTGCAAAAGGGCGCGGCGGCCATGAGCGGGGGCGACGTGCTCGTGCTCGGTGACGGCACTTACACGCTCGACCAGCGCCTCGACATCGAGAACAAGGGCGGCACGGCCGACCGGCGGACGGTCATCAAGGCAAAAAACAGGTGGCAGGCTAAGATACGCGGCAACGGAAAGTGGGGCATCCTGCGCATTACCAATTCTAGCTACTTCACCTTCGAAGGGTTGGATATCAGGCACAACACCCCCGGCGACCCGGATAAGAACCTCGGGGTAGGGATCGAGAGTTTCGATTCGGACCACGTGATCATCAGGGATAATTACGTGCGGGACTGCGGCTGCAACGGCATCTCCTTTCGGGAGGGGGATTACGTAACCATAGAACGCAACGTGGCGCGGGATAATGCAAAAAACTCCGAATACAATTGTAGTGGAATTAGCATTTACCAGCCCGAACAGCTCGATAACAACGACGGCTTTCATATGATCGTCCGCCAAAACGTAAGCTTCGAGAACGAATGCAACCTCCCCTTCCGGCCCGGGGGCTTCGATAAACCGACGGACGGGAACGGGATAATTCTCGACGACTTCAATAATACGCAGCGTACCGGATTCGCCGCCTACAAGGCCAAAACCTTGATCGAGAATAATCTGGTCTTCAACAACGGCGGGGCGGGCGTCAAGGTATACGAAACCGATAACGCGGTCATTCGCCACAATACCGCCTGGCACAATAACCGTATCCTTAAAGATTACTCGGATACGCCCGGGGATATTGCCGTTACTTACAGCCCGGGATTATTCGAGGTATCGAATAACGTCTCCGTCAGTTTAAATGACGCTAAATGCTCCGCGCTGGAATACATTAACACCCCCGGCTTCGGATACATGAACCGGCAGCATAACCTCCTGGTGGGTGAGGTGCGTATGCCGAGCGACGATGGCAAGTGGGGCGCGGGGGGTGAAAGTACTGTCGGCCGTACAAGTCAGGATTACGCCCGCTTCTCGAGTGCCACGACCGGTATCGGTGACTTCGGCAGCGTCGATGATTTCGATCGTTACTTCCGCTTGAAGGCGGACAGCCCCGGGGCCAACAGCGGAAAGAACAGCCTAAAAGCGAATAACGATCTGGAAGGCCGGGCTCGCCCGCAGGGCGCAACGGTGGAGCGCGGTTGCTACGAAGGTACCTCCGATGCGGGTGGCGGCGGAGACCCGGTATCGAGCAGCGATTACGTTTACCGCGAAGGGCTGAACGACAACTGGGCGGATTGGTCGTACGGTGGCAACGTGAGCTTACGGGACGGGGGCATCAAAAAGAATGGCAGTTATTCGGCAAAATTTCTTTCGACGGAAAGTTGGGGTGCCTTATCGTTCCGCCACGCTAACGGAAAGTCCGGCGCTAACCTAAGCAGCATCAACTTCTGGGCGCGAAAGTGGCAGGACGATACTAATTACACCGCCCGCTTTCGCGTGCGCACTGATGACGAGAACGCGAACGGGTGGCAGGATTTCTCGCCAACAAACCAGTTTCAGCAATTTAGCTTCAGTAAAGCTCAGTTGGGCAACCCGGGCACGGTAAAGCGGCTGGACTGGAACGTCCCGAATAACCAGACACTGTGGGTCGACGACCTACGCCTGGTCTACCTTTCGGCTAACCGTAACCGAGTGGAGGTCGAAATTCCCGCAGTGTCTACGGTCGTCGGTGATAGCCCACTCCTGCTTACCTACCCCAACCCGAGCCACGGATTATTCACCGTAGAGTTGAACGACGTGCAAAGTGACAGTGAGGTCGTACTGTCGATCACCGACCTTAACGGAAAGGTGCTGGACCGGAGCGCGCTGCCCGTCTTTACGGGCGCTAACCGGATGCACGTAGACCTATCGCGGCAGGCTCCTGCGGCCGGCGTCTATCTGGTTCACCTAAGCTCCTACGACGGTGCGATCGACAAGCACCAAAAAGTCATGATTCGCTAAAGGCTCGTCGGGGGTTGCTAGCCGCGCCGTTCGAGTTCCCGGCGAACGAGGGATAGCTCCCGGCCCATTTCCCCCGTCACGGAGGTGTTCTCCTGTGCGCGGCGGACGAGGTAGGGAAGTACCTCCTTGACCGGCCCATAGACCAAATACTTACTTACGTTGTAGCCGCTTTCGGCGAGGTTGAAGGTCAGGTTGTCGCTCATCCCGTAAAGTTGGGCGAACTGGACACTGGGTGCGTTGGTCGGCATGCCGTATTCCCACATTAGTTCGCAGGTCAGGCGGACGCTTTCCTCGTTGTGGCTACCGATGCAGCAGTCGATGGTATCGCGATTTTCGAGGCAGTAGCGGATGGCGGCGTTAAAATCCCGGTGGGTAGCTTCCAGGCTGGGTTGGATGGGCGTCGGGTAGTTGCCCGCTTCCGCGGCTTCGTTTTCCTTCACCATGTAGGCCCCGCGGACCAGCTTAGCGCCCAATTTGTAGCCGTGCTTACGTGCGCGTTCCTGGCAGGCTTTCAGGAAATCGAGGCGGTCGTGACGGTAGAGTTGGTAGGTGTGCAGCACGGTGACTTTACCCCGGTTGTAGCGCTGCATCATGTTGGCGGCGAAAGCATCGATGGTGTTCTGCATCCAGCTTTCTTCGGCGTCGATGTAGATCTGCACGTTGTGCTCGGCAGCGAGTTTGCAGATGCTGTCGAGTCGCTCGAGGGTCGACTGTAAGTGGGGGAAGTCACTCAGGTCGCCTTCCATGACGGGCACCTCGTCGTTGGCCCACTCGAGCTCCTCGTCGTCGGCGAGGCCGGTGATTTTAACCACGCCGGCCACGGCGGCGGCGTTATCGGAACTGAAGCGAATGGCTGCTTTGACCTCCTCGCAGAAGCGGTCGAATTCCGCTTCGGTCGATTTAGCTTCCGCGCCGAAGTCCAGTATGGAAGTCACCCCGCGTTCGTAGAGGCGATCGATGACCGGTTGGGAGGCTTCCAGGCTTTGCCCGCCGACGAACTGGGGGAAGATGGTTTGCCTGACCATCCATTTAGCGCCCGGCAGGCCGTAGGCGACGGCTGGCAGGCCGAGGGTAGCCAGCGAATCGGTCAGCCACTTTCGCCCCATCAGGCCGAATAGCTTCGCGGAAAAACTCAATTCCGAATCACTCAGGTGGCGGAAGGTGCGTTCGGTGTCGGAAAAATCGGGGATGCGGCCGGCGGCTACCCGGTTCAGCGCCGCCTCGGCGAGGGGGTAAGATTTGGTGGGTCCGGTCGCGTCTTTCATATGGCTGGAAATCGAGGTAATAATGGCTTTCTACGGTACTACTTTAACCTCGAAGTATTCCGGCAGGTTTGGCCGCTCGACTGACATATCGGTAGAAGTAGCGCCCGGCGGGTCTATACTAGCGGGCTGAAGAGGATGGGGGTGATGGCGTACATTTACCCCATGCTACACGCACTAACCCCCGCTTTTATCCTCCTGCTGCTGACTACCTGCGGCCTCGCCCCGAACGAAAATTCGGCCGGCGGTGCGTCGGCCAAGAAAGTGACGACGGTTTACCTGGTTCGCCACGCCGAAAAGGAAGCAGGCGAAGACCCCGCCTTAACCCCGGCCGGTCAGAGACGGGCGGAGAACCTGGCCAAAGTGCTGCGGGGGGTAAAACTGGACGCCGTTTATAGCACCGATACCCAGCGTACCCGGATGACCGCCGGCCCGACCGCTACCGACCAAAGCCTGGAGATAAAATCATACGACCCAAGCGACCTGCGGGGCTTTGCCGGTCAGCTGAAAGATGCGCACCGAAACCAAACCATACTGGTGGTGGGGCACAGTAACTCGACTCCCGCACTGGTCAATCAGCTAACTGGTACTACCGATTACGCAGCGATCGACGAAGCGATTTTTGGCGACTTGTTCGTCGTGACCGTACCGCGCAACGGCGCGCCCTCCGTGCGCGAGCAGCAGTACTGATGGCTATTACCGGTGGCTTGCTGACGCTCGGCCTGTGTTTTGGCTTCCCAGTGCTGGCCAGGTGGGCCGAAAGCCGGCGGATGCTGCCTACCTGGCTGAGTAGTATTATTGCTTGCTACCTGGTTGGCATACTCGTCAGTAATCTGCGGCTCTGGCACTTAGAGGCGGGGCTGTTGGAGGGCGTCGCGGGTGTTTCGATGCTCTTCGGTCTGCCGCTATTGCTGTTTTCCGTGCGAATAGGCGACAGCCTCAAATACGCCTCGGGTATGTTACTGGCCTTCGGCCTCTGTTGCTTCTCAGGTCTGCTGAGTACCGGGTTCGTAGCCTACCTCTCCGCCGGCACCCTGCCCGATACCTGGAAGGTTGCCGGGATGTTGGTCGGTCTGTACACCGGCGGTACACCCAACGTTCAGGCGATAGGCCTGGCCCTCGAAGCACCGGCAAACTATCTCGTGTTGGTGCAAGCGGCCGACGTACTGCTCGGTGGAGCTTACCTATTGGGGCTCATCACTTTCCTGCCGGCCCTATACGCGCGTATCTATCCACCAACCCCCGGTGCCGAGGAGGGGGGCCAGGCAGAGCGAGCCCGGGATACTAACGGGTCAGCCAAGTTACTGGTCAGGCAGGTAGCGACTACGCTGGCTATCGTTGCCCTGGCCGTCGGCGCTACCTACCTGACGACCGGCGCGGTAGAGAATTTTACCGCGATAATCCTGCTGCTGACGACCTTTTCGCTGCTGGTCGCGGCCGGCTACCCTCGAATTGAGTTGGGGAACACTTACCCGCTGGGAGAATACTTCATACTGGTGTTCTCCGTAGCGTTGGGTTTACTCGCGGACTTTCGCACGCTTGCTTCCAGTGGGTTGGACTTACTGTGGTTTTCTTTTCTGGCGCTTTCGGCCACTACGCTGTTACACCTATTGCTCTGCCGCCTGTTCGGTCTCGATCGGGATACCGTGATCCTCAGTTCGGTGGCCGGTTTTTACGGACCCGTCTTCGTCGTGCAGGTCGCGGCGGCTTTGGGAAACAAACGGCTACTGGCGGCGGGGATCGCCGTGTCGTTACTTGGTTTCGGTATCGGCAACTATCTCGGGGTCGGCCTGGCCTACGGCGTCCGCTGGCTTTTGTTCTGACTGAGGACGGACGCTTACGACCCTTCTATCCTGCGTTTTGAATAGGGTCCGCAGGCGGTATTTATCCTTATTGTATTCATTATCGAACTTATCCGAGTTGTTGTACAGATCGTCGCTGAGGAGGAGGGCCAACGGTTTGGTCACGTCGATGTGATTGAGAACGACCCGCACCATGGCCAACAGCGGAATAGCGAGGATCACGCCCGCGATGCCCCAAAAGAGGGCGCCGAAGAGAAGCGAGATCACTGCGGCCAATGCGTTGATTTTCACGCTATTACCGACAACCTTTGGCGTAATCAGATTACCTTCCAGCGACTGTACGCCGATGTAAAGTAGGATTACCGCGATGGGTTGCCAGAAGGAATCGAGGGTAGCCACGGAGTAGAGAAACGGTAGGAGACCGCCGATGAACGTTCCGACGTAGGGGATGATGGCGAGTAGGGCACCCAAAAAGCCCCAGACCAGCGCGAAACGTACGCCGATCAGGTACAGCCCCAGGCTGTTCAGTACGCCCAGGATCAGCATTACGGTGAGCATGCCCCCGAGGTAATTGGATGCGACGCCCTGTACTTCCCTGATGGTCGCCTCCCCTTCCAATTTTATCCTACCACGCATCTGCCCGAGCGTGAAGCGTTTGAGTGCCGTGCTGTACAGTAGGAAGAAGAACGTGTAGATGACAATCAGAAAGAAGTTCGCGAGCATTTCACCTGAGGTCGAAAGGCCGGCGGTAAGCAGACCGATCGGGGCTTCGGTCAGGTTCGACACCGAATCGCTGATCATCACGAAAACTTCGCGTTCCCCCATTCCGAAAAGCGCCGCGAAGGAGTTCACTACCTCCAGCACGGAATCACGCAGGGAAGTCATGATACCATCGGCCTCCGAGACGACCTCGAAGATCTCCACTATGAAAAATGTGATCACCCCGCCGATCGTAAGGAATACCGTGAGAAACGTAAGGAGGATGGCCAATACGCGACCGCGCACGATCGACTCTATCCGATCGCAGAGCGGTTTGAGCAGGAAGGCGAAGAAAACACCGTATACGATGGGAATAAAAAACGAAGCGCCTATGTACAGCAGGATGAGTGCAATACATAGGCAGATCGTGAAGTGGGTAAAGCGCTGAATGCTGAATGCGGCGCGCTGGCCCGTTGTGAAGGTAGCTTTGGGCATTTTAGTCTTCCGGAGAACCCCCGGTCTTGAACGCCTGGAGGAAAACGAAGCTTACGGCCATGACGATTACGACGGTTTCAAAGAATAGAAAGCCACAGTTGATCATGGCTCCGGCGAAGGTTTCGCCATCCTGCATGAACTGGTCGAAGGACTGCCCGCTGACCGTAAACATCAACAGGTTGAGTACGATCACCGTCGCGGCGGCGTAGAAAGCCAGACGCATCAGGTAGCCAATCTCCGCTTTGAATACTTTGCCCGGAGGCAGGCGTTTGGCATAATCCAGGGCGGCTACCCAGACTACGGGGATAATGAAAAGATATTTGGCAAAGCGCATGCCGGTGGGTACCTCCTCGAAGACAAGGTTGATAATGAGGAGGTAGATCGCGATGGCGACGCCAAGCATCACGCCATAATTACGTGCGTGCTTGGAAACGTCGAATGAAGTGTGGTCGTCTAGATCCGGCGGGTTCTGATGAGTTCCTGCTTCCATTGTTATACTTAGATTTTCTGGTGGGGGTGGGGTTAATGGACTTGGTTGCGATGTGCTTATTGGACGTAGCGAGAGCGCTGTTGCTCCAGATCGCGCAGCTTGCGTTCGAGTTCGGTGGCGCGGGCCGCCATCTCTTCCGAGCTATCGAGTTCTTCACCGACCTCTTCGCGCAGGTCGACGATCTTTTGCTCGTAGTCAGCGATCTTGTCTTTGTATTTCTCGATCTTCCGACGGGCCTTTTCGGCGTCCTTACTGTCGTCTCTACCGTCGTCACGAACGTCCTCCAGGTCATCACGCACCTCGGCGATCATCTCGTCGAAGTGCTGTTGGTAGAACAGGGTACGGAATTCGTTCATAATGGCCTCGGCCGCCCGGTAGCTATCGGGGTGGGAGCCGCGGGTAATTACGTCGCTCTCGTTATAGGCGAAGGCAAGTGCTACGTCGGACCGGTTGTCGACGTCACTTACTTTGCTGTACAGATTGACGTTCTTCGAGCTGACCAGCGGCAGGCGCACTTGCTCTGCCAGGTAAGCCAGGCTATTGCGGTCTTTGTCGAGCTTATCGATGTCGATGTCGTAACGGTCTTCCCAGAACTCCTCCCAACGCTCCTCCACCTCGTCGGCGGGGGCGTCTATGGTCATACGTAAAGACTGCAAATTGATGTCATCGTAAGTTGCCATCCCCTCGCTGATCTGGGCGGTTAGGCCGGCGGTGCAGCTGAAGAGTAGCAAAAAGAGTAATTGACGCATATTGTTGTTTCTTTAGTAACCAGGTGGTATAGTGGGTGTTCGGACGGTTATTTCGCGCCGGTTCACGCTTTGTCGACTTCGGACTCGAGCTTGAGTACCTTATCTCCGTCGTCTTGCTTGATTAGCAGCGCTTTATTGCCGGACTCTCCCTTGCGGGTGACTTCACTTCCTTTTATGGTGCGGGTGACTTCTTCGGCGAAGGTTTCTTCGACTTTGCCGGTGGCTGTGCCATTACCCCACTTCCAGGTTACTTTGGTTCCTTTTCTGATCACGATTATATAAATTTAGAAAGCCCGGTAAGTGAACGTTCTGGTTCGGCTTACCGGGCTATGGTTTTAGTCAGGTCGGCTGACTGAATTTGCGGAGCGCTGGTGGTTAGTCCATGTCCTTTTTCTCCAGCCCACGTCCGATTTCGTCGAGCGTTTCGCGGGATTCGTTGCTGAATTCGGCCCATCCTTGCTTGATGTCGCCCTTGAAGTCTTTCCAGCCGGATTCCATGTTGGAACCTACGCGGCCCATACGATCGTCGAGGTCACTACCCCACTGGTCGAGCTCGTCCCATTCCTCCTGCATCTCTGCTTTGGCTTCGTCGGAGGCACCTTCCATATCGGCTTCGATCTCCTGCATACGGGTGTCGATCTTGGTGCGGGTTTGCTTGAATTCCATTTCGAATTCATCGCTTTCACCGCGAATTTCGTTGCCTACGTTGGCAAGCGCGTTTTCGGTTTCGTTGGCCATCTCGTCGGTGGCGTTGTCGGCTTCGGAGCCTTCGGCGCAACTAACGAACATACCGGCGAAGGCTAGTAAAATAGCCAGGGTTATCGTACGTAATTTCATAATTTGATAGTTTTCAAGGTCTTTCGCCGTCTTAACTATTGTAGTGGGTTGGTCGGCGATCTAATGTTGTTGATATTCGCCTATAATAACGTGAGCCACCGGGCCGTGTTCACTACCGCCACTCGAGCTAATCGCCATCGGCACCCGCCGCCGGGGCGGAGGCCCGCTTCGATTTATCGAGCACCTCGTTCAGCTGTTCGCCACCCTTGATGCCAAAGTCCAGCGTACGGATGGGGAACGGAATCATGATGTCATTCTCGTTGTAGGCGTCGAAAATGGCCACGATGGCGTCGCTCTTAGCCTTCAGGTAGTCGGGCTGGTCGGATTTATTCTGATCGAGCCAGAAGCGGAGCGAGTAGTTAACGGAACTGTCACCGAACTCGGTGAAGAATAATTGCACGCCCTTCTGTTCGTCGTAGGCGACCTTCGACTTGACCGCGTTGATGGTAACCTCCTTGACCTTATGCAGATCGTCTCCGTAGCTCACGCCGCATTCCAAATCGACGCGCCGCATTCTCAGCGTATTGTAATTCTTGAGTGGCGTCTGAGCGACAATCTTGTTCGGGATCATTACGTCCTGCCCCTGCAGGGTCTGCAGGGAGGTATGCCGCAGGTTGATATCCTTGACCCGCCCGAAGTAGCCGTCCACCTCAATGAGGTCACCGAGTTTGAATAAGTGGCGCACCGTCAGTAGGATGCCGCTGAAGAAATTAAGGATGGGATCCTGAAAGGCCAGCGATAGAGCCAGGCCGACCACCCCGGCCGCACCAACCACCGTGCGTACTACGCCACTGGCATCCAGCACCGACAGGATCAGCAGTATGATCATAATGACCAGCACGCCCGTCATCAGCGTGGTGAGCAGGTATTGGATGGTACGGTCCTTAACCAACCGCTGGCTGATCTTTGCGAAGTACTTTTTGAGGAAACTCGTCATAACGTAACCGATGAAGGCTACGATGATGGCAAGAATCACGTTGGGCAGGTGGTGCAGAATGGCTTCCCACCAATTTTTCAACTCTTCCGTCAACGGCGTGAAGTCGAGCTCGAGTCCGAATAACTCAAATAGTAGCATAAATTGTTGATTGCGTTACCCCGAACATTACGGAACTACCCTACCCCATGTTCGTCAACACAATGTTTTCCGCCTTTTCGGACTGATTGCCCGCCTTCCGACCCCACATTGGCCCCAAAATGTTGTTAATTTGTTTATTACCCCCTCAACACTTTTATGTTCGTGGTTGGAGAAAACGTACAAATGGAGCTATTCCGCAACAAACTGGAAAGAACCGCCTTCGGCGTCTGCGCCTGGATGGCCGATCGGATGGGCATTTCCCGCCGCCGCGTCCGCGTTTATTTCATCTACCTTTCGTGTCTCTCTTTGGGCTCCAGCCTGCTGTTTTACTTTTTCGCCGCTTTCTGGCTCAACGTCCGCGGGTACATCCGGGAGGGGCGGAGGGTGTTCAGTCGGTAAGGGGGGCCCCGAGTATTTGAGGAGCTAGTACTATTGGTTATGTTTACTCACAGACTAAAAAAGGGGTAATCCGCCTAACTCTTCAAAACGCTATCTTCGCCTCCGTATGGCCAAGAAATTTAAACCCGGAAAGAAAGTTACCAAAGCAAACCTCAACAAGGGCATCGACGCGCTGCTGAAGAACCGCTCCCTCATGGAGGCCATGGTCGACGAGCCGGAAGAAACCGTCGCCACCTTAAGCCGCGATTTTTCCTACCTGCCCATCGGTGACATCCACCCCAACCCCGATCAGCCCCGGAAGGAATTTGAGGAGGATGCGCTGCAGGAGCTAGCTAACAGCATCCGCGTACACGGGATCATCCAACCCATCACGGTGCGGGCCATGGGCGACGGCACCTACCAGATCATCAGCGGGGAACGCCGCTACCGGGCCAGCCAACTCGCCACCCTCCGGGAAGTGCCGGCTTTCATCCGAACGGCGAACGACCAGACGCTACTCGAGATGGCGCTAATCGAGAACGTACAACGCCAGGACCTGAACCCGATGGAAGTCGCCTACTCCTACTTCCGGCTGGCCGAGGACTTTAACCTGACCCAACAGGAAGTCGCCTACCGCGTAGGCAAGCAGCGCCCCACCGTGACGAACTACCTCGCGGTACTCAAAACCAGCCCGAAAGTGCAGCAGGCAGTGCGGCAAAAGAAGATCAGCATCGGCGCGGCAAAGACCTTCGCCAGCATCAGCGACATCGGCCAGCAAGAGCTCTTCCTGGAAGAAATCCTGAAGAACGAGAACTGGTCGGTCCGCAAGATCGAAGCCGAGGCAAAAGCCTACAAAAAGAAAAATAAGGTCACCCCGGCCAAGCGCCCCGAAGACGATGAGCTCACGACGGTCAAAGAGGCTTTCGCCCGCTTCTTCGGCACCAAAAAAGTGAAGATCCAACTCAACGGCAAATCCGATAAATCGGGCACCATCAAACTCGAATTCGCTAACTGGGAGCAACTGGAGCAGTTCTATAAGGCAGTGGAGTAAACCACGCTTTCGAGTGCCGGGCCATCCTTACGTATACACCTTCCCCTATTCATGTTTGACTCAGCGATCCGTCTTTTTAATGGTTGTCGTCCGTCGCTGGCGGCCGCGTTTACCTTGCTCTTTACTCTCCTGTTCCTTGCACCTGCGTCCTCGCAAAATACACCCGGCGATAGCATCAAGATACAGGACGCGAACAGTCTGCGCGACACCGTCGTCTCCCTGGAGTCCGTGCGGGAGGGGCCACGTAAAGCCTTGATCTGGAGCATCCTACCCGGCGGCGGGCAGGCTTACAACGGGCGTTTTTGGAAGGTCCCCATCGTCTACGGGGGCCTGCTCGGCATGGTGGCCTACGCCGATTTTAACCAGACGCGCTACGACCGCTTCGTGAACGCGCTGCGCAACCGCTGCCTCGGCGAGGGCAACATCATCACCCCCCCCTTTGAGGATTGTATACCGACCGTCGACGACTTCCCGGTGAGCCGTATTTCCAACCAGGCACTCATTCAGGCGCGCGACAATACCGACCGCGCCCGGCAAACGGCTTACATCGGCATATTCGTAGTATACGTGCTCCAGGCCGTCGAGGCCTACACGGACGCTCACCTGCAGCGCTTCGATATATCGGACGATCTGTCGATCAACCTCGGCCCCGTTCTTTCGCCGGGCGTCGGCATCGGTTACGGGCTGACGGTACCCCTCGGCGTCGACCGGGGGTTACAGCGGCAACGCTCGCGCCTGAGCTCGCGCTAAATCCCCGGCCGGTGTATTTTCGCGGTATGCGCGCTCCGTACTCCTACCTTGTGTTATTATTTTTACTCTCTTGCGGTGGTGAGGATCGTTCCGCCGACAACCCGGCAGCGCTGCTCGTCTACAACGCCCGAATATGGACGGAATTTGATTGCGAGGACGCAGGTGCAAGGGACTGTGGGACGGCAATGTTGGTAAGCAAATCGGGGGCGGTAATCGCCGTAAGTAGCGATACGAGCGGGTGGGCGGAACTTCTGACCGCGAACACTGAACGCGTGAACGCCGAAGGCAATTTCGTCATGCCGGGTTTCATCGAGGGCCACGCTCACTTCTCCGGCCTCGGTAGTTCTCTGAGAAACCTGAACTTCCTGCGTTCGCGCAGCTGGGACGAGATCGTAGAGATGGTACGCGAACGAGCCGGCGACACCCCCGAGGGGGACTGGATCTCCGGCCGCGGCTGGCACCAGGAAAAGTGGGATAAGCCCCACGATCACTCCGTCGGCGGCTACCCGGTGCACGACGAGTTGAGCCGCCTGACTGCCTCCCATCCGGTCATCCTTCGCCACGCCAGCGGCCACGCCCTTTTCGCTAACGAGCGCGCCATGGCGATAGCCGGCGTAAACCGCGAGACGCCGGACCCGCGTGGCGGCCGCGTCCTGCGTGACGCGAGCGGTGACCCGACGGGCGTCTTCGAGGAGCGGGCCATGGACCTCATCACCGATGCCTACCAGAATTACATCCAGACCCTGACCCCGGAAAGCCGCAAAGCCGAGTGGTTAGCCGGCATCAGCGCCGCCCAGCAAGAGTGCCTCAGCAACGGCATCACCAGCTTTCAGGATGCCGGGACCAAGTACCGCGAGCTCGACTGGTACAAGGAGCTCGACGCATCCGACAGCCTGCGCCTGAAATTGTGGGTGATGCTGCGGCACGGCTACGACGAAATGGACGGTAATATGGACGGACTCCCCCACTACGGCGACCGCTTCACTTGCGCCGCCATCAAAACGGAACTCGACGGTGCCCTGGGCAGCTACGGCGCCTGGCTGATCGCGCCTTATTTCGACAACCCGGGCTTCAACGGGCAGAATACCACGCTGGTCGCTACGGTAGATAGCATCGCCGGCCTCGCCGCCAGGCACGGTATGCAACTTTGCGTCCACGCTATCGGCGACCGGGCCAACCACGAAACCCTGAACGTGATGGAGGAGTACGTTCGCGGTAAAGACCTGCGGTGGCGCATCGAGCACGCACAGCACATCGACACCGCCGACATCCCCCGCTTCGGCGAGTTGGGCGTGATCGCCAGTATGCAGGGTATTCACTGTACTTCCGACGCGCTATTCGCCGAAACCAGGCTCGGCACCGAGCGGGCCCGCCAGGGTGCCTACCCGTGGCGGTCGCTGTTGGACGCGGGCGCCGTCGTGACCAATGGTACGGACGCCCCCGTGGAAGACGTCAACCCGATAGAAAGCTTCTACGCCAGCGTAACGCGCAAGCGCGCGGACGGAAAGGCCACCTTCTTCCCGGAACAACGCATGAGCCGCGGCGAGGCGCTGCACAGCTACACCGCCGCCCCCGCCTACGCCGCCTTCGAGGAAGGAACCAAGGGTAAACTGGCCCCCGGCATGGCGGCGGATTTCGTGGTGCTTTCCGAAAATCTGCTCACTTGCCCGGAAGATGCCATCCTGGAGGCGCGCGTTCTCGCTACCTACGTAGACGGTGAGCGGGTCTTCTGAGGAGTGGGTGGCCTTACCAATAGAGGGCGTAACCGACGTAGGGGATTGGGGGAGGGAAGTAGTTTTCGCCGTCCTGAAAAACGGTGAATACACCGAATTGCCACCGATGGCGGCGTTCACCGTAGGCGATGGTAGCGGAAGGAAATAGGGTGAGGTCACTGAACGTATTGTTCTGACTGACAGCTGCCTCTACGTAAGCGTGTAGTTTACTGTTAAGCCTGCCGCCGACGGCCATACGGTGTACCCATATCCTCGTGTCGGTATTGTCGTTGCCGTAGAAAATGCCCGTTCCTAGATTAAGGAAGCGACGCTGATCGCCAATGGTTAATATACCGGTCACGTCGCCTACGTATACCTGATCGTTATCAAAACCCCTAACCAGGGGCGGGTAGAGAAATTGGTTGCTAAGCCCGATGTGAATATTCGGCGTGATCGAGGTGCGCACGCGTTGCGTGAGGAGAATACCTAACGGGCCGGCCAGGCCGGCACCGACTTGTACGTACTCGCTCAGGTTGAATTCAGCTACGTAGTAGATTAGGTTGATGATGCGGAACTGACCCTTGCCGCTTAGCGGTAGGGCCGTTCTTTCGTAGGTCAGGTCGGAGAACGCCGGCCCCTCCGCGCCCTTGCCGGCTTTTCGGTCGAGCTGTTCGTATACGCCCAGGTAGCGCATTGCTTTTATGGGGAGGTAACTATCTTCCGTGGCCCCATGAACGCGGTAAGTGAGTATACCTCCCCGCGTACTTTTGGCCAGGCCAATGAGCTTACTGTAGTCCTGTAGGATCAGCTCGTGTACCTGGGTGGTGTCACCGAGGGCGACCTTGTAGTGAATCTTAGTGCGAAAGTGCTGGGCGAAAACTGAAAACGAGCCGGCAAAGAACAGTAGGGTTAGTAGTAGGAGTCGCATCTCGAGGGTTTCGCGGGGCTGAATACCGGTAGGACGATCATCAAACCCGAACATGTTGGTAGGTCAGCGCATAAAGTTAGAGTTAGTATGCCAATCATCCATCCACCAGAAGTCCGACCGCAAGTCAAACCCGCCGGGGCGGAAGACGTCATCGGCTACCGTCCGAGTAGGCTCTTCCTCCTCCTGGCGGGTTTTTTCGTGGCGAACGCGATTATCGCCGAACTGATCGGGGTCAAGATCTTTGCTTTGGAAGATACGCTCGGGGTACCTAGCTGGGATTTTGACCTGTTCGGGGAGGTAGGTGCCCTGCAATTCAGCGCGGGCGTGTTGCTGTGGCCGCTCGTGTTCCTGATGACGGACCTGCTGAACGAGTACTACGGCGGGCGGGGGGTGAAATTTCTGAGCTACCTGACCGTAGGTTTGATCGTCTACGTCTTCCTGATGATCTACGCCGCCATTGCCCTGAGCCCGGCGGGGTGGTGGGTGACCCAGTCTACAGCCTTCGACGTTCCGGATAGCCAGGCAGCTTTTATGGTGACCTTCGGGCAGGGGCTGTACATAATCGTAGGCTCCCTGCTTGCCTTTCTACTGGCGCAGATCACCGACGTAGTGATCTTTCAACGGATCAAACGCGCGACCGGTGAGGGTAAGCTGTGGCTGCGCGCCACCGGGTCTACCTTGATCAGTCAGTTTGTCGATAGCTTCGTCGTCCTCTACGTCGCTTTTAAGCTGGGGCCCGAACTGGCCGGAGGGGTGAGCGAGCCGTGGCCGTGGTCGCGAATACTGGCCGTAGCCAGCGTGCAGTACCTTTTCAAGTGCGTCACGGCGATCCTACTCACGCCGGCGATCTACCTGGCGCACTTCGGTATTGATAAATACCTGGGGGCTCCGGTGGCTGCACGCATGAAAAAAGCCGCCAGGGCGCAGGGGTAAGCCCATCAAACGTACACGTCAAGAATACTGATTGCCCCAAATAGGAGGCTGGCAATACCGTTGGTGGTAAAGAATGCGAGATCGACCCTGCTCAGATCACCGTCGCGAACGAGCGTGTGCTGATAGATCAAGGCCCCCAGGAAGATCGCGCCCGCCGCGAGGGTAAGTACGCTGAACTCCGGGTACCGCTGGTATTGCAGGTACAGGGCCGCGATCAAGGCCCCGGCGCAGAGCAAATGAATCAGCCGGCCCAGCAGTAATGCGTTCTTTTTACCCAGACGCACCGGAATGGAAAAGAGCTCCTCGCCCCGGTCAAATTCTTCATCCTGCAACGCATAGATGATGTCGAAGCCGGCCACCCAAAAAAGCACCACGAAGCCGTACAAGACCGGCAGCAGGGCAAAGTGAGCGGCCTCCGCCAGGTAAGCCCCCACCGGCGCGAGGGCTAAGCCCAGGCCCAGCACGAAGTGGCAGAGGTAGGTAAAGCGCTTGGTGTAGCTGTAGCCCAGAATTACCAGCAGCGCAACCGGCGACAGCGCAAAGCAAAGCGGATTCAACAGGTAGGTACAGGCGATGAACGCCACCACGTTAAAGAGGATAAAGAAGATCGCCGCGCGGTTGGAGACCACCCCCGCCGGTATTTCTCGGACGGCCGTACGCGGGTTTTTCCGGTCGATGTCCTGGTCCTGCCAGCGGTTGAACGCCATGGCGGCGGAGCGCGCGAAGACCATACAGATCACTACGAGTGCCAGGGTATACGGACGGAGCGTGCCGACGTCGAGCACCGCGAGGAAAAAACCTAGCAGCGCAAACGGAAGGGCGAAGATGGTGTGGCTGAACTTCACCAAGCTGAAGAAGTCCCGCACGCGGTTAACTGTGGTCATGTACCTACGAAAAGCACCACGCCCCATCCGGTTGACCGAATGGGGCGCGTACGTCACTTAAAAAGCTGACTACTTACTGAGCCGCTTTGTTCGGATCGGGGTTCACCGTACCGCTCAGGTAAAGAAAGGTCTGGGCCGGGTTGGTGTTGGCCGTAATGGTAACCTTCTGGTTACGCGGGCCCTGCTTGTTTTTAGAGTTGAACTGGACGGTGATCTCACCGCTATCGCCCGGCGCGATGGGCGCGGTCGGCTTAGAGGGGACGGTGCAACCGCAAGATCCTTTAGCGTCGGTGATGATGAGCGGCTCGCTACCGGTATTCTCGAAGCTAAAGGTGTGGGTTACGATCTCGCCTTCGGTCACCGTACCGAATTCAAAAACACCGTTATCGGCGAAGGCGACGTTGGTGGTCGGGCCGGTGGGGGCGGCGACCGTCTGGTCGGCGGGGGCGGTGGCGGGGGCCGTCGTCTGAATGGTATTACGGGCAGCTTCGGTCACCTCGTCGTTGCTGGTCTTACAGCTGGAGACGGCTACGGTCATCAGTGCAATGACGAGCAGAGAAAATATGTGCTTGAACATGGATAAATAATTAATCCGTTAGTGAATTTTGCACCGGCTGGCGAAGTAAATTACCCTTCCGGTCGGCGTTCTGCAAAGATGATGATTGATACAGCCGCCCCGGTGTAATGGCTCAATAATTCTTGTTAACGGATTGTCAACACCGGCTTTTCTAACCCATCCAAAAAAGACCACTACTTGCAGTATCCAATAGGACGCTTCCAACTCCCCACCGCCGAATCGGCTGCCACCAACCGCCATGAGTACGTCACCGCCATCGCTACCCTACCCGAGAAGTTCGCCTCCGCGGCCCTGGAAGTCCGGTCGCTTCAGCGCCTGGATCGACGGTACCGAGCCGGCGGGTGGACGGCCCGTCAGGTAATTCACCACCTGACGGACTCCCACGTCAACGCTTACGTCCGGCACCGACGTATCCTTACCGAGGACCACCCCACCCTGATACCCTACGACGAAAAAAAATGGGCGGAACTGAACGACGTATCGACGGTACCGATCGAGGTCAGTCTCGATACGCTCCGCGGACTGCACCGCCGGTGGAGCGCCTTACTCACGAGCTGTACGGACGATGAATGGCAACGGACGGCCCACCACGGCGGCGCGGGCGTTGACTACCGCCTCGATCAACTTGCCGCTCAGTACACCTGGCACGGCCGTCATCATCTGGGTCACCTGCGGTTGATCCTCGATGAGTGAAGCCGAGTTTTGAACCTCCGGCCGTACGTTACTAAACTAAACCGGCCGAACGAGTTTAAGTAGTCGGAAAACCCCGAACTATACATGGCAAATGACTACGACGTAATTATTATCGGCTCCGGCGCCGGAGGCGGCACGGTGGCTTATACACTGGCCGATACCGGAAAGCGTATCCTGATCCTCGAACAGGGCACCTTCCTGCCCCGCGAGAAAAGAAACTGGGACCCACACTTCATCTTCGGTAAGGATGGCTACAAGGCGGACGTCACCTGGCAGGGCCCGGACGGTGGCCAAAAGATCGTCCGCCCCATCGTCTACCACCGCGTCGGCGGGAACACTAAAATGTACGGAGCGCTACTGCACCGGCAACGCCCGGAGGATTTTGAGCGGCAGGAGCACAAAGCCGGCACCAGCCCCGCCTGGTGCGTAGGCTACGACGAGTTCGAGCCTTATTACCTCATGGCTGAGTACGTGATGAAAGTACACGGTAACGCCGGTGAGGACCCCACCGAAGGGCCCCGCTCCGCCCCCTTCCCGTTTAAAGCCTTCCCCCACGAAGGCCGTATCGCCGAAGTCGCCCAGGACCTGGAGGGGTTGGGCTTGAATGTGCACCACTCTAATCTGGCCCTTAACCGCGATATCGACGAGCCCTGGCGGCGCCCCTGCATCGCCTGCAATACCTGCGACCCCTTCCCCTGTATGCTTCACGCAAAATCGGACGCGGAAACCGCCCTGGTACGCCCCGCCCTGAAGCACGAAAACGTCACGCTGTGGACGAACAGCCGGGTCGAGCGACTCGTGGAACAGAACGGCAAGATCACCCACGTCGAGCTCGTTAAAGACGGCGAAGCCCTGCGGCTAAGTGCCGACCTGATCGTAGTATCCTGCGGCGCCATCAACTCCGCGGCACTCCTTTTGCGGTCGGAGGTTGCCAACTCATCCGATCAGGTCGGTCGCAACTTCACCAAACACAACCAGAGTGGCATCTCGGCAATCAACCCCGACAAGCCGAACGACGTGGTATTCCAGAAAACGCTGAGCGTGCACGACTTCTACCACGGCAGCCCGGAACACGACTATCCGCTAGGCACCATCCAACTCACCGGCAAGGCGCACTGGACGCGCATCATGGGTGACTACGCGCACATAGACATCACAGAAGAGCACGCCCGGCGCATGCAGAAACTGGCCGTCGACTTCTGGTTTACCAGCGAAGACTTACCGACCCAGCGGCAAACCGTCCGGTGGACGGACAAAGGCATCCAGTTCAACTACGTACCGAACAACCGCGAAAGCCACTACGAACTGCTCGATCATTTTCAGGATAACTACCTCCGCAAGATCGGCTTTAGTGAATTCTACCGATCCACGAAAAACCTGGAATTTACCTGGCATCAGGCGGGCACGGCCCAATTCGGCACGGACCCGAAGACTTCCGTACTTGATAAAAACTGCAAAGCCTGGGACCTGGATAACCTATACGTCGTCGACGCTTCCTTCCAACCTTCCCAGGGCGCTACGAACCCGACGCTTACCATCGTGGCCAACGCCATCCGAGTCGCCGAGCACCTCCGAAACGACTGGTTCGGTGGGGCTAAGAAACTGGCCGTCGAAGATTATCCGAAGTCCGATGGCTACATGGCGGATAACGCATCCGCCAATCTGGAGGTATCCGCCTTTGAGGCGGGCGACGATGATTCCTGGGGGGCATAAGATGGGTACGAACGGACGGAAGTATTGACACAGGCGGCCTACCCGACGCGGTTAGGCCGCCCTCTCAGAATAGGCGTGGCTGAAGGAATTATATTACCCCCCCCCAGTTTAAAGCTTTGGAACAGCCGGTATATGATCGATCGCTTACGCCAGTTTATTCGCCGTTGGACGCAGGCTGCCGTGCGCAGCGTAGCGTTCCTGCCGCTGCCCATGACGGTGGGTGGGCTTCTGTTGGGCTGCGGGCTGTTCTACCTGGAGCTACACACAACCCTGAGCGAACGGATGGTCGAGCGCCTTCCCGCCGTCGTACTAACCAGCCAGGACTCGGCCAGGAACGTGCTCGGCCTATTCATTGGTGGCCTGATCACGCTGATGATCTTCTCGTTCACGCAGATGATGTCGCTATTCAACCAAGTGGCTAACTCCTATAGCCCGCGGCTACTTCCCTACTTTACCAGCGACCGCTCACTGCAATTCACCATGGGTTTTTACCTGGGTTCAATCACGATGAGCGTCATCGTAATGATCAGCATCCGCAGCGACGAATCCGGCTACGTACCGAACGTATCCGTGCTGGTCTGCCTGATGTCGGGCCTGTTGAGCCTACTGCTATTCATCTACTTCGTAACGGCAATATCCGATCGGATTCAGGTAGACGCTATTTTACTGAGGATCTACGCGCGCAGTATAGACTACCTGCAAGACAAGCAGCATAGCGACGTGTTGGCCGTCAGCGATACCCAACCGAATACCGACGACTGGTACGTGATCGCCAACCCCGCCGACGGCTACCTCGGTTCGGTCGCGTTGCAGGATCTAAGTACCCTGGCCGCCAAATACCGTACGCGGTTTTACATAAGTGCCCGTAAGGGGGAGTTTATACCGCGCAGCTTTCCGATCGTTATGACGCAGGCCAAGCTAGACCACGAACAGCTTAAAAAGGTCTTGCTCGTGGTTAGGCCCCAGGCCAAAAAGTATGGTGACTGGGAGATCCCACAGCTAGACTTGCTCGTGGAGATCGCCGAGCGCGCCATGTCTCCGGGCATCAACGACCCGGCAACCGCCGTATCCGCCATAGACCGCATCGCGGGTCTGCTCGGGCACCTGCTCTTCGTACCGGAGTATAATCTTGCGACCGCCAAAGATGGCGGCCCGGTATGGTTCGCCTCCGTGCCGCACAAAGAGACGATCAGGCGCGTCTTCTCCCGCCTACGAAATTATGCGAGAGAAGATGCCATGGTGCTCCGGCGCTTAATCAAAATGGCCGGGCAGCTGGCCTTAGCGTCCGCCGAAAATGAGTCGCTACTCAAAATTTACCAGAACGAGATCATTGCCATCGTAGCGGACGCCCGTAAGAATGTTACCAATCCTAACGACCGTAAGCTGATCGCTACCGCGGTGATCGAATGGCGGCCCACCACCAAACGCGGCGTTCACCCAGGGCGGGTACTTTACAGCGATGAGCTCGACAAAATCGGCACCCCGCTCAGGCGTAGGGAGGATAAACCCCGGTCGGCGACAATCACACCACTACCTTTCGAGGATTGACCTCCACTTCCTCCCGTTCGTGCGTAACCGTTTCGGCCTTCACGTTCGCGGCCGGCTGTTTGTAGAACCCGTAGTATTTCTCCTTATCCAGCGTCATTCCCGGCCCGCCGAAGAAAATGCGCCACCAAGCCTTGGGGTGGCGGTACGTCGCCATGTCCCGAAACATATCGACGTGCTCGTGAAATACGAGCTTGACCGGGTTGTAACTGTCGACTGGCTTTAGAATGCCGTAATTAGGCGTCTCTTGCTCGGGGCAGAAGGTTCCGAACATACGATCCCAAATAATGAAACTGGATCCATAGTTCTTATCCAGGTACTTCTCCTCGGTTGCGTGGTGGACCCGGTGGTGGGAAGGGGTGACGAAAAAGAATTCCACTGGCGCCCACATCTTCTTGATCATCTCGGTGTGGATCCAGAACTGGTAGAGTACGCCGATCTGCATGCAGATAAAGAAAACGAACGGGTCGAAGCCCAACAGAGCTGCGGGGACGAAGAAGATCACTTTGATGTGCTGCGTCCAACTCAATCGAAAAGAAACGGTAAAATTGTACTGCTCGGAACTGTGGTGCGTCACGTGCGTCGCCCACCAAAATCGCTGCTCGTGCGCGATGCGGTGCGCCCAGTACCTGCAAAAGTCGACGACGAAGAAGCAGGCGATAAAACTCCACCAGGTGGTTGGAACGTATAGCGGGGTGAGGTTATAGAAGAACAGTATAACCCCGAACGTAAGGGCTTTCACCATCGCCGTGGAGATCAGGTTGCCGATACCGACCCCCGCCGCGGCCAGGCCGTCCTTAATATCGTAACGGTACTTCTCCGCGATATCGTCGTTGCGCCCCTCCGCGATGGCTTGCTCTAATTCGTGGCGGTATTCCCGCCTGCGTAAGAACCACTCCAGTATCGTCAGGAACGCCATGACCGGCACGGCGTACACGATCACCGGCGGGAAGTCGAGGGCTATAATATCTTCGTAGGAATAATACGGCTTCATACTATCATCGGGGTTACTAATGCGCTAATCATCCGGGTCGTGGGTAGCTACGGCTTACGACTGCCGTAAAGCTCCCTCCCGGCCTCTTCGTACTTATCACCGGGCATCCAGTAAGGGCGCTCGGCCTTATTGGCAATCAGTCGTGCCGCCAGCGCGAACGACTGGCAGTATAACTTAAGGTAGCTCATGTCGATGGTTTCGGGGTTATCGCCAACCTGGTGGTAGTATCGCATAAGCTCGTCGTCAAAATCCGTCATGCCCGGGCTGAACGTAAGCGACGGTACCCCCTTAGCGGAAAAACTCACGTTATCCGACCGATCGTACAGCCCTTGCTCGGGCGCGGGGTCGGAAATGACGCTCAGGCCGAAGGCGCCCGCACCCGCCGCAACTTCATCGTCGATACCCGTCCGGTTCGCACCGATCAAAGAAATAGCGGTGGTATCGTTGTACCCCGCACCGTCGGTATTGAAGTTAAAGATGATGTCCTTCAACGGTACCAGCGGGTTGTCGGCAAAATACTTGGAGCCTAATAACCCCATCTCTTCACCCGTAACGGCCAGTGCGATAACGCTACGTAGCGGCGGCTCCTCCCCGAATGCACGGGCGGTTGCCAGCAGGGAGATCGTTCCGAATGCATTATCCCTGGCACCATTGAAGATGCTGTCGGCGGGCGAGTAAGCCCCTCCCCCCTGTGCACCGACGCCGACGTGGTCGAAATGAGCCGTCACCAGCATATACTCGTCCTTCAGTTGTGGATCACTGCCCGGCAGGATGCCGCCGACGTTACGGCTCGTCAGGCGCTCGACCTGCATACCGCTACTCGCCGCACTCCCGGGTAAGCCCTTTCTGCGTTTTTTCCGCAACGCGGGCAGGAAGTCCTCCTCCACGCTGATCCAACCGTACGGGATCTTCGCCGCCTCCGTTCCATCGTCCAGCGACATACGCTCGCCCCCCAGGCGGCCCTTTGCGGTGGCCCACGGAAACGGGAGGCTATAAATCTCAAAAATGGCGACCGCCCCGGCCGCGGCGGCCATCTCGGCTTTTTTCGACAGGCCGGCAAACACACCCTGCATAGTTTGATCGTCCGGGGTGCCGGTGCGGGTAACGACGATCTTGCCGGTTACGTCCAGATCGGCGTAGTCGTTATAACCGCTCGCCTCGTTGACCCAACCGAAGTTCGCGAACACGACTTTTGCGTTCACCTGCGCCGCCGGGCCCCGCATGTAAAGCAGGTTATCGCCGGAGGTAAAATTCATCTTCCCAACTAACAGGCTCCCCGCCTTTGGGGCCGACACTACCTTCAGCGGCACCTCCTGAAAGTAGCTTTGGCTATCGATTGGCTGGAACCCGGCCCCCCGCAGCTGGGCGGCGATGTACTCGGCGGCGATCTCATTGCCGACCGAGCCGGTACGGCGCCCGGCCAGATAATCAGAAGCCAGAAAATGCATTTCCCCCGCCAATTGCTCCTGGCTGAGATAGAACTCCGGCATGGTGGTATCCACTAAGGTTTGCTGACCGAATACGGGTACGCCGACACAGAGAAATAATAAACAGAAGACGTATTCGCTCATGACGCAAATATAGTTGAATGACTACGGATTACTTTCGCGCCTCGACCGCTACTGACGACGTGACCCGATCAGCCCTCCTTTTCAATATTTATGAATACCGCACCGGCGTATTCCTAGCCAAAGCATACGTCGCCGGCCAGAATGCCCACGGAGGACTGACGGTCGTTCACCACTCCGCGAAGCTCAGCGGACTGGCGTTCTATAACATTAACGTCACGCAGAGTCTACGACGCGCGTTCCATCTCCTCGAAGCCCTGCTACCGAAAACCATAGCGAACGCCCTACGGCAAAAGGGCAGGCGGCCCACTACCCTACCCGGGCTGTTGTCGACCAAAAGCCCGCGCAGAACCGAAGCGATCCGCCACGTCCACCACCGACTCTCCGAGTTACTCACCCTCTGCAAAACCAACGACTGGTCGGTCAGCCTTAACCTCGACGTGCGGCAACCGCCGGCGGGCGCTCTCCTTCGTTTCACCGCCGAGCGACCGCTACCCGTCATTAGCTTCGACCTGACGGCGCGGGCGTGTACCTATCGACTGCGCATCTCGGGAAGTGACCGCAATATCCCGCGGCGGATTCGCTACGGCGACTGGAAAGTGTTGACCAACCACCCTACGCCCGGTTGGCTCGTCTGCGACCGAACGCTGCTCCAACTCGGACACCTCAACGGCAAGCACGTTAGACCTTTCCTTTCGAGCGACGAAGTGGTCGTTCCCACAGAAAAATTCAGGCCGTTCTGGACGGATTTTATCGTCAAGATCGCCAAGCATCACGTCATTGAGGCGACTGGCTTTACCTACCGCGAAGTCACCAGTCCGACCGCGTGCCGGCTGGTAGCGAAGCTCCATCCCTTCGAAGGCCGCTACCTACTTCACCCCGAATGGGTCTACGGTGAAAAGGTGCTGACCCGGCAGGATCGGGAAGAGCACTGCGTCACTTACAATCTGGAACCGCCCTATCGACTCACTAGAATCACCCGCAACCCACAACGAGAACGGACTGACCTGGAAGCACTTAGCGATCTCGGTCTACTGACCGACTCAGTTACGGCCGCACTCTACCCCGATGAGCGGGGCACGTATAGCGCGCTTTACTGGCTGATTGAAAACGAAGCGCGGCTCCGTCAACTCGACATTGACCCGGTACGCCCCGAAATCGACGGCAGACTATTAGTAACCCCGCCGTGCTCGGTCACTATGGCCGCCGGCCGGAGCGGCGACTGGCTGGACCTCACGGGGGAGATCGAGGTGGGGCCGCACCGCATCCCGTTCCAGCGCTTCGTCCGGTACCTTCAGAAGGGCGAGCATCACTTTCCCCTGCCCGACGGCACCACCTTTCTCATCCCGCAGGAATGGTTCACCCGGTATCGACCCGGCCTTCGCCTGGCACGCGTGGAGGGCAAACGGGTAAAAATGGCTCGCTCGCAGACTTCCCTTTTGCGGCAGCTAGACATCACCCTGCCCGCCGACGAGGCCAAGAGCCTGGCGGATGCTTATCACCCGAGCGGTAACCTGAAAGCAACATTACGCCCGTACCAACTCGATGGCGTTCGCTGGCTGGTCCGTCATTACCACCAAAGACTAGGGGCTTGCCTGGCCGACGATATGGGCTTAGGTAAAACGCTGCAAACCATCGCGGTACTACAGTACGCTAAAGAACAAATACAGGCGGAACTTAATAATAATTTTGCGAGTGACGCAGGTGCGGGGCCGTCAGGTGCTGCCGCCCCTGACTCAGCAAGTAAAGAGCAGAGTTTGCCAGCCCCGGCGGCCACCCAAATGGATCTGTTCGCCGCGCCGGCCGAAGACGAATCCTTTCTGCAGCCCCTCCGCGCACTGGTCGTACTGCCGGCGAGTCTGGTATTCAACTGGCAGCAGGAGTTACAACGTTTTGCGCCGGACCTGACGCTAACCGCCCAAACCGGAGCGAAACGCGCCCGTGACGTGAGGATCCTGCGGCGCTTCGACGTAATCCTCACCACCTACCAAACCGCCCTGCGTGACCGGGAGCTCCTAGGTAAGATGGAGTTCAGCTACATCGTCCTCGACGAAAGCCAGCAGATCAAAAACCGGCAGTCCAAGATCTTTAAGACCATCAACACCCTCTCGGCGACCCACCGGATCAGTTTGTCCGGTACCCCCATCGAGAATAGCCTTTCGGACCTGTGGTCGCAGATGCAGTTCATCAACCCCGGCCTACTGCGCGGCTACGCGTTTTTCAAGAATACGTTCATCGACCCCATCGAGCAGGAGGACGACCCGGAGAAAAAACAACAGCTTCGCAGGCTCGTTAACCCGCACCTCCTTCGCCGCACGAAAGCAGCCGTAGCCCCCGACCTCCCAAAGCTGGAAACGCAGCTCTACTACTGTGAGATGACCGCCGCCCAACGCAAAGTCTACCTCAAGGAAACTTCGGCCGCCCGCAATGCCTTATTGGGCAACTTCGTGCAGGAGGACGGCGAATACCGCTTCCGGGTGATTCAGACGCTTAACCGTCTGCGCCAACTCGCTACCCACCCCGCCCTACTCGATGCCGGCTACGACCACGGCAGTGGCAAGCTGACGGAGATCCTCGAGCAGTGGAATACCATTCGCCGCTCCGGCCACAAAGTGCTGTTGTTCTCCACCAGCGTCCGCTTCCTCGAGCTATTGAAGCAACAAGCGGCGATCCCCGCCGCCGAATTCGCCTGGATCACCGGTAGCGTGCCGTCGGATAAGCGAGCCCTGGAGGTGGAGCGCTTTCAAAGCAACCCTACCGTACAGACGTTTTTTGTGTCCATCCAGGCGGGAGGTACCGGCCTGAACCTGACCGCGGCGGACTACGTGTTCATCCTCGACCCCTGGTGGAACCCCACGATCGAAGACCAGGCGATCGCCCGGGCCCACAGGATCGGCCGCCAGGGGAACGTTTTGGCCCGTAAATTCATTACCCGGGGCACCATTGAGGAAAAGATCAATCGACTGCAGAACCGTAAGCGCGACCTAGCGAGCGGCATTCTCAATACCGAGGAGAAGTTCAACTTCAGCAAAGACGAACTCGGCTACCTACTGACTTAAGCCTTCCGTACCCTCCCGCAGTAGGCCGGCCCGCTCGACTTTCAACCGATTGAGCTTGGGTTGGATGTAACGCCGGCAGAAAGGCCGATCCGGATCGGTACGGTAATAGTCCCGGTGCTCGGCCAACGAAGCGGTAAATTCTTTGAAGGGCAGCAGTAGCGTAACCACCGGCTCGGCAAACGTAGCGGCCGCTTCGTCCAGGTTTCGTCGTAAAGCCTCCTTTGCGCTCTCGTCAAAATAGTACACGGCCGAACGGTACTTGGCCCGCATTGCGTGAGCCTTGGTCGCCGCGTGCGTGCTGAGGTGCACCTCGATCAATTCCCGCGAGCTTATCAAGTGCCCGTCGTAGTGCACGATCACCGCCTCGGAAGGTGCGGCGTGTGGCGGCTCGGAGGTGATCCACCCTTGCTCCACCCTCGTTACCCCCCGTAGGTGGACGAAAATGCCTTCCGTACACCAGTGGCACCCCCCTCCTAACCCGATTTTACTAAGCGCGGCGTCCATATACTATTAACGGTTTGTCAATGTTAACCGATGGCCGCGCGGGGGGTTGGGCGCAAGTCGCCGGGTCGTACCTTCGGCCCATGACCAACGACCAAGAGCCGGACGTGCCCGACGCTCCACCGATACTGGGTAGCTGGCGGCGCATGTACCTAGCCGTACTAGTCTTGCACCTCCTGCTCATCATCCTGCTCTACTTCTTCAGCCGCCACTACGCATGAGTACCATCGACTGGTTCGTGATGATCGGCACCCTGGCCGCCATAGTGATTTATGGCGTCCTGCAAACCCGCTCGGTCGACAACGTAAAAAGCTACCTACTGGGAGACCGCGACCTCAAATGGTGGACGATCGGCCTCTCGGTAATGGCCACCCAGGCCAGCGCGGTCACCTTTCTCAGTACCCCGGGTCAGGCGTACAACTCGGGCCTGGGCTTTGCCCAGTTCTACTTCGGCCTGCCGCTGGCCATGGTGATCCTGTGCGTTTTCGTCCTGCCCATCTATTATCGCTTAAAGGTCTATACGGCCTACGAGTATCTGGAGGGCAGGTTCGACGTGCGCGTGCGGACGCTTACGGCCCTCCTTTTCCTCGTGCAACGCGGTTTGGCGGCGGGCATTACCATTTACGCCCCGGCCATCATCCTGTCCTCCATCCTCGGTTGGTCACTCAACCTTACCATTCTAGTAATCGGTATCGTTGTCATCTTCTACACCGTGGTGGGAGGTACGAAGGCCGTGTCGGTGACGCAGAAACAGCAGATGATCATCATTCTTTTGGGAATGGTAGCCGCCGGTATCGTCGTCGTCCTGAAGCTACCACCGGAGGTGAACTTCGGAGACGCCCTGACGCTGGCCGGAAGTCTCGGCAAACTGGAGGTCATCGACTTCGAGTTCGACCTGAACGACCGCTACAACGTATGGTCGGCCGCATTCGGCGGTACCTTCCTGTTCTTGAGCTACTTCGGCACCGATCAAAGTCAGGTACAACGGTACCTTTCCGGTAGGACGCTGTCCGAATCTCGCCTGGGGTTACTATTTAACGGTATCCTTAAAGTACCGATGCAGCTGCTGGTTCTCCTCATCGGGGTCATGGTGTTCGTATTCTTTCTGTTCGTCAATCCACCGGTCCACTTTAACGAGGCCAACCTACAGCGTTTACGCACTTCCGATTACGCTACCCAATTGGCGGAGCTCGAACGAAACCACGAAGAGGCGACCACCGTCACCCGCGCCGCCGCTATGATGCTCGTCGAAGCCAACCGCGGGGCCGACGAAACGACCATCGCCCCGGCCCGCGAGCGCCTGGACGAAGCCGTTAAAACCCGCAACGGCATCGCCCGCCAAGTCGACGGGTTACTCGCCGCCGAAGCCGCCGACCGGGGTGGGGAGACGATCGCCGAAGACCGGGATTACGTATTCATCACCTTCGTCATCAACTATCTACCGATCGGGCTGGTCGGTCTGCTTTTAGCCGTCATTTTCTCCGCGGCTATGTCCAGTACCAGTTCCGAACTCAATGCCCTGGCGACTACCATGATGGTAGATATCTACCGTAGGAATATCGCGCCGGATCGGGACGATCGACATTACCTCTCGATGAGCAAGTATATGACGATCGGTTGGGGATTAATGGCCCTATTTTTTGCGAGCGTAGCCAACCTTTTCGACAACCTCATTCAGGCCGTGAACATCATCGGCTCCTTGTTCTACGGGGTCATCCTCGGCGTATTCGCCGTAGCCTTCTTCTTTAAGCGCGTCGGGGGCAACGCCGTACTTACCGCCGCCATCCTCGTACAGATACTCGTTGCGATCACCTTCACGCTTAGCCTTACCGGCGTGATCGATCTGGCCTACCTCTGGCTGAACCTCATCGGTTGCGCCCTTACCGTCATCTTCGCCAACCTATTCCAGGGGGCTACTTCTACCAGTACCTAGACTATGCGTTTTTACCCAGCTCATCTGGAAGCGATCTCCGCCGCCCTGCGCGCCATCTTTTTGGAGGGTGCCTACGCCGACCGCGAGATCGCCCGCGTTCTCAAGGCCGACAAACGCCGGGGTAGTAAAGACCGTGCCTTCATCGCCAAAACTACTTACGACGGTGTGCGAAATTACCGCCTGCTAGCGCATCTGGCTGAGCTCCCCGCCCCCCGGTCCCGCGAAGATTTCTGGAAGCTTACCGGAGCCCAACTCCTACTCGACGGCCACGAGCTACCCGACTGGAAAGAATTCAACGGTCTCGACCCCGCAACCGTAGCGTCTCGCATTGAGGAGGCCGCTAAATCACGCCCCCTTCGCGAAAGCATCCCCGACTGGTTGGACGAACTAGGCCGGTCACAACTCGCCGACCTCTGGCCCCCCACGCTTACCGCGCTAAACGAACAGGCACCGGTCGTCCTGCGAACCAACCGGCTAAAGATCGACGTCGCTACGCTACAAACCGAACTCGCCGACGAATCCATTCTTACCCGCCCAATCGGTAGCGATGCCCTACTCGTTACCGAGAGACGTAACCTATTTGCTACCAAAGCCTTTAAAAATGGCTACTTCGAGGTGCAGGACTACAGTAGTCAACAAGCCGCCCCTGCGCTGGACGTTCACCCCGGGCAAACCGTGATCGATGCCTGCGCCGGTGCGGGCGGGAAGAGCCTTCACCTAGCCGCCCTGATGCAAAACAAGGGCACTCTACTCAGCCTGGATATTCACGCCTGGAAACTTACCGAACTCAAAAAGCGCGCCCGCCGGGCCGGGGTCAACAACCTGGAAACCCGGCCGATCACCTCCACCAAAGTCATCAAAAGACTAGTGGGCCGCGCGGATCGCCTACTCCTCGACGTGCCCTGCTCCGGCTTAGGCGTACTCCGCCGCAACCCCGACGCTAAGTGGAAGCTCAGCCCCGAATTTATCGAAAGAGTTATCAACGAGCAGGCTGAGATCATCAGTAGTTACAGCCGCATGGTCAAGCCGGGCGGCAAGATGGTATACGCCACCTGTAGTATACTGCCCGCGGAAAACGAAGCGCAGGTAAGCCGCTTCCTCACCTCCGAGGCCGGAAGCGCCTGGAAACTCGACCGACAGCATACCTACCTGCCCCAAGTCGAGGGTTACGACGGCTTCCACGTCTCCCTACTGGAACTGATCAAGTAAGGTAGTATCGCCGCGTAGGGCCGATGTTCTTGGCATCGAACGTCCCGGCTTCTTCGAGCTCGAAACTACTCGGCAGTAGTGCTTTCGTGGCCCCCGAGATGGCTACCCGCCCGGGGGTGCACGCCGATTCCAGCCGGCTGGCCTGATTTACCGTATCCCCCCACACGTCATAGACGAATTTATGGGAGCCTACCACCCCGGCAACTACCGGGCCGGAATGCAGGCCGATCCTGGCAATGAAATGCTGATTAACCTTTCAGGTACGACTGCATGGCCAAAGCCGCTTTCACGCACCTTTCGGCGTGATCCTCGAGCTCGATCGGTAAGCCGCCGGCGCACATATACGCATCACCGATGGTCTTAATTTTTTCAACCCCGTGCTCCTTGACGATCTCGTCGAAAGCACTGAAAGCCTCATCCAGCCAGGCGATAAGGTCCGTCGGGTCAATGTCCTTGGCGATTGCGCTAAAGTTCTGAAAATCCAGGAATAGCACGGTGGTCGACGCATAGTAACGCGTAGTGGCTTTACCGGTTTCCTTGAGCTCCGCCGCGATGGGCGCGGGCAGGATGTTTAACAAAAGCTCCTCCGAACGTTGTCGTTCCTGACGGATCAGCTCATTCTGCTCTTCCAATTCCAGCTCCCGCGCCTGTATGGAACGGAAGCGCCAGTAGAGGGCCGCGGATAGTACGGCGATGGATACGGCCAGGAGTATGAGGAAATTCCTTCGCTGCTGTTCCTGTGCTACGAGCATCTGCTGCGATTCCAGCTGCTGGTCCTGGCGCAGTAGCTCTACGCTATCCTGTAGCGCCTTAAAGGCATAGTTATCTAATAGTCGGTCTTTTTGCTCCAACAACACCATTTGCCTGAGCTGGCTATCCGTCAGAGGCCATGATCTCTTTCTTCTGGAGATTGACGATGGCGTTGAGCGCCGATTCGTCCAGACTATCCGCGCTGGGTAAGCGTCGCAGTATCGCCCTTCGCCTTTCCCGCCGTGTATTTCTGGTCTCCTCCTCGCGGTCCTCGGCCGGCAGGTCCGCCCCGGCGAGTAAGGTCGAGATCGAATCGACCTGCGTAATATTACCCAACCTTCGGTGCAGCGTTGCCGCCGCCTGTAACTGACGGACCCCCTCCACCTTCGATTCCGCGGTGCCGGCGGGGTTATTGAACAGGCTCTGACCATGCAGCATCAAAGCATCCGCTTCCAATTGGGCCAGTTTCGCTTGCCGGGCTACGCCGACCAAAGCTTCAGCCTGTTGGGCGGCCGGGCGGTAGCGCTTCTCGAGCAGCATCTCGTTGATGACGGTCAACTGTTCCTCATAGCTGGTTTGTGCCTGTAACGGGCAGCAGGTATACAGTAAGCAGATAGAAAGACAGTAGCGCAGGATCATATACTACCGCAAACTACTATTTTTCCCGGCGGGGCTACCCAACGGGGCTAAGAACGGTATTTCTCAGCGACGGTCAGATCGCGAAAATCACTCGGGGGTCGCGCATCGGTAGTTCGGCCGGTGTCGGAAGAGCGGAGCTGAGTCCGGTAAGCCTCGGCGTCAAAATTATCCGCGGGGGCGAAGGCATCCTGTAGGTCTTCTACCGTCTGCGAGCGCTGCGCTAAGGGGCTATCGGCCGGCGTCACGAGCGAACCCAGCGCAATGGCTCCGGCCATGATCAACACCAAAGCGGCGATCATCCAGGGGCGTATGCCGAACAGCCTCAGCCCCCCGCGCCGGCCCTGCTGGCCGAGCCTCCGCTCGATGCGCGTCCAGGCCTGGGCGGAGGGGTCGCGTCGCAACTCACCGGCGCGCTGCCGTATGTCTTTCTCAAATGGATCGAAGTTGGCCATAATACTATTCGTTTAGGTGGGGGCTGTACCCGATTTTAGTGAGTTGCTCCCGCATCCGCTTCTTAGCGAGGATGAGCTGACTCTTACTGGTGTTGATACTGATACCGAGCATCTCGGCAATCTCCCGATGCTTATACCCCTCGATTACGTACAGGTTGAACACCGTTCGGTAGCCAGGGGGCATTCGGTCCAGCTGTTCCATAATATCCGCCTCGCTGAGTTGGCTGGTTGCGACGGCGGGTGCCGCGAAATGCTGCGGGTTAACCTCGCCTATCTCCGAGGCCTGTTTCAGCGCGTGTTTCTTGCGCAGCAGCATCAAAGCTTCGTTCACCACGATCCGGCGGACCCAGCCTTCGAAACTTCCACTGTCCGTAAAGGAGTCGATTTTAGAGAAGACCTTATAGAAAGCTTCCACGAGAACGTCTTCGGCGTCGGCATCCCGCGCGGTATATCTGCGGGCGACGGCCATCATGGTCGGGCTGTATCGGTCGTAGACGGCTCGCTGGCTGCGGCGGTCCCGATTCTTGCACCCAACAATCATGTCTTTTACTATCATACCTACGCTACGGATTACTCCTTAGATGCCGGCTCGCTTTGCTTTGGTGGCTGCGCCGACCATTCGAAGCCGAACACCGCCCGGAAGTGGTTCGCCACCAGTGGTTTGACCTCCCGTAAGGTAACCGCCCGACCTAATTCCTTTGCGAGGGAAGTAACCGCGCGATCCGTTTCGGCGATGCCACAGGGGACGATGTGCCCGAAATGCGTCAGATCGGGATCGACGTTAAAGGCAAACCCGTGCAGCGTCGTCCAGCGGGACAGGTGAACGCCAATAGCACAGATCTTTCTTTTAACCCGGTGCCCCGCAGCGTCACCTGGCAGCCATACCCCCGTATAGCCCGGGTCCCTCTCCGCAGCCAGGCCGAAGTCGGCGCACGTACGAATGACCACCTCTTCCAACGATCTGACGTAGCGGTGGACGTCAGTAAAGAACTCTTCCAGATCAAAAAGTGGATAAGCGACCAGCTGACCCGGGCCATGGTAAGTAATATCCCCCCCCGGTTGATCTTATGAAAAGTAAATCCCTGATTCCCCAGCTCTTTGTCACTCAATAAAAGGTGGTCCGTCGAGCCGGACTTACCTAGCGTGAATACCGGAGGGTGCTCGACGAAAAGGAGTTCGTGGTATTGCTTTTCGAGTGACTCCCCCTCTTTCACACGCGACCGGTTCGCGCGTTTTCGTGCTACGATAGCCGCGTGCCGCAGCGTCTGTAGATCCCAGGCGGCCCGATAATCGAGTAAGCCTAAATCCGTCAAACGAACCGAAGGGAGCTCTTTCATAGTAGGCTAGTAACGCCATACGGTACGATTCGGCCGACTGGGTCAGTCCCCTATCGTCACCACCAGCTTCCCGACGTTAGCATTTGAGAGCATGTAGTCCATTCCGCTACGTAAATCCTCCCAGTCGAAGATCGTGTCCACTACCGGTTGCAGGGTCCGATCGGCGAATAGCGGCCAAACCTGCTCACGGAAATCTGCGACGAGTGCCTCTTTATACGCACCCGATCGGTTACGGAGCGTACTGCCTGCCAAGGTCAGTCGCTTAAGCAGAATACTGGCCGGGCTGAACCCGTCCGCGCAAGCTCCGCCGAGCATTCCGAGTAGAACGAGGGTCCCGTCCGTCGCCAGGGCGCGAAGGTTCCGTTCGGCGTAGGTGGCACCGACGAAGTCGACCACCAGATCGACGCCCCGCCCATTCGTATGTTCCAGAACAGTGGCGGCGAAATCCTGCGATTTATAGTCGATACAGACGTCCGCCCCCAACTCCAGTAAGCGCGACAGCTTTCCGCTGCTGGCGGTAGCGTAGACCCGGGCGTCACTCACCTTGGCCAGCTGTATCAGAGCCGTCCCTACCCCGCTGGCCCCGGCGTGCACTAGTATATCCTGCCCCTCTTGCAGATTACCCAACCGGCGAAGCGCCTGAAAGGCGACGATGTAGGCTTCGGGCACCGCTGCGGCTTTCGTAAAGGACAGGTTGCCGGGTAGTTTCAGGCACATTGCGGCGGGGACGGCCGCAAGCTGAGCGTAGCCACCTCCGTCCACCAAAGCGCACACGTTGTCACCCACCGTGAGTCCGCTCACCTCCGCACCGACTTCGATTACCGTCCCCGCAAGATCGAGTCCGAGAATTTCGCCGGGCTTACCGTATCCGGGGTAGTTACCCGAGAGTTGCAGCAGGTCCGCTCGATTGATGGAAGTGGCAACGTTAGCGATGAGTACTTCGCTGGGCTTGATGACGGGGTCCGGAGCTTCACCCAGATACAGCGCTTCGGGCCCACCGTTTTTGTCGTAAAGTATGGCTTTCATGTAGTCGGTTTAGCGGGAGGGGAGGGCGCGATCGAAGGCATTGACCGGTAGCCCCTCGGTGCTGTATAGGTTCCCGTTCGGGTTACTGGCCCAATTATAACGAACCCGCGTGATCCCCCCCCCCTCGGGGTGGGAGACCAAGACTTTATTCGGCAGCGAAAGTACCGCCGGGGCGAAGTGCCATTCACCGTTCTCCCCCTGCACGGTGAAGCCGGTCACCGAACTGTTTCTCCCCTCGGCTTTTGCGACTAGGCCGTTAGGGGCATCCATAAAGGCTACCTCGGCTTTGCCGTCCACCAGCTTTACGTCGGCAACGGAAGGGCTGTCGGCCTGAACCTTCCGACCGTACACGTCACGTAGGGCGAAGAGCGACAGTCGACGACCGACTTCCCACTTATTTTTCGGGTGGATGTCGTCCGCGTCTCCCACGTCGGTGATCACGGCCATACCGGTCATCGGCTCGCTCAAAGCCTCCGTCTGGCTCTGCCGTAAGACCGCCCAGCCGGGCTCGTCCGGGCCAGCTACCGGAGCCATAAAGTTAGCGAGTTGCACCCAGTAGAAGGGAAGGACGTCCGGGTGGCTGAAGTGCCCACGCCACTGCCGAATCAGGCTCTTCATCTGCTCGGCGTACGCGACGTTGTCAGCGTGCCCGGAGTTGGATTCACCCTGATACCAGAGCACACCGGCGAGCGGAAGGTTCTCGAGCGGTGCGATCATCGCATTATAGAGCACGGTGGGTAACTGATTCGGCGCTACGTCTATCCGAAATTCGCCGATGTTGTAACGATATTCACCTCCCAGAGAAACATTCCCCGCGGCCGTAGCCAGGTAGAACGCCTCCGGTTTGGCTGAGAAGCCACCGCCCCCCATGCCGTCGTATACCCGAATGGCGAGCGTATTTTCCCCCTCGCGCAGTACCGCCGGTTCGATGTCGTATTTGCGTTCCGTAGAGTAGGCGTCCGGGATGCTACCCACCAGCTTTCCGTTGATGTAGGTGAAGTCGCCATCGTCCACGGCACCCAGGTATAGCGTCGCCGCTTCGGCCGCTTGTTCGGCAGTCAGCGTAAACGATCCCCGGAAGTAGAAATGACCGTCAACGGCAGGCCAGCCGGCTACTTCCCACTGGGTCGGGAGGGTCATCGACGGCCAGTCGCTATCATCGAACTCGTCCCGCAGCCACCCCAGCGATTCGCCCTCGTCGATCTTCGGTAGTTCACGACCCGGGAAATTCCTGGTAAAGCTCTCCCGCGCCTCACCCCCGGCCGCGGCGGCGGCATCTTCCTGCAGCGCGGCCGCTTCGTCTGCGCCCAGACCCAGCGCCTCGGCGGTCATCCAGGCTTCGATACGGCTTCCGCCCCAACTGCTGTGCAAAAGGCCGATCGGGACGTCCGCCTCCCGCCGCAGATAATGCGCGAAGTAGCTGCCGACCCCGCTGAAGGACCCCATCCGGTCTGCGGATCCAACCATCCAGGCCTCACCGTAGGTAGGGTCCAGCGGGAGCCGTTTCTGCACCGTATTGGCGTGCTGTTTTTCGACTTTCAGCTCGCGGATCAGCGGGTCGGCGATCGCGGTGGCCCGGCTGCCGTCTAGGTCGGATTGTTCCAACCGCCACTCCATATTACTTTGGCCGGAAAGAAGGTACACATCTCCGAAGTACACATCCTCGATGGCTATGCGTTCGTCACCGCTTTGTAGGGCCAGGGTATGTGGCCCGCCCGCCTCCTGGGCGGGTAGCCGGACCTCCCAGCGTCCGTCCGCGTCCGACCGGGCAGTCAGTTCGTTTTCGCCGAAGGACAGCGTCACCTGCGCTTCGGGGGCCGCCCAGCCCCAGACGGGGTGCTCGACGTCGCGTTGCAATACTGCATGGTCGGTAAAGGCTCTGAAAAACGTAAGATCTTTTGCGAGGACGCAGGTGCGGGGCGAAGAAGTAGCTCCCGCTACCCCGGCTAACGAGGAAAAGAGGAACAGCGGACCACCGCCGGTACACAGGAAGGTTACGAGTAGAAGGGTTCGCATGGGCGCAAAGTGAGTTGTTCAGGCTAGCAAAGCTAAGCGATCCGGGGTACTTGACCTATAATTACGTAAGCACTCATAGGACGCCTTTGAAACAAGTGCGGGTAGTGGATTTTGTTCTCTTACCTTCGCCGGCATATTACCTTTAGTTTACCATCTCCTATGAATGCACTTCGCGCCATTGGCCCGATCGACGGCCGCTACGCCAGTAAAACGGAAGAACTCAGCGATTACTTCAGTGAGTTTGCCCTCATTCGCTACCGGGTGTTGGTAGAGTTGAAATACCTGCAGGCGCTACACCGTTACGGCCTGCCCCAGCTCAGTCACCTATCCGCCGGCAAGTTAGCGAAGCTCGACGCGGTCGTATCGACGTTCACCGACGCCGAGGCCGAAAGCATCAAGGCAACGGAACGCATCACCAACCACGACGTAAAGGCGGTAGAATACTTCGTCAAGGAACAACTCGAAGCCGCTGGCATGGGCGACGTGTTGGAGTTCGTCCACTTCGGGCTTACGAGCCAGGATATAAACAATACGGCCATCCCCCTCAGCATCAAGGATGCGCTGGCCGACGTCATCTACCCCAGGCTTGAGGGCCTGATCGATAAGATCGAGGCAAACGCTAAGGACTGGGCGGCCATCCCGATGCTGGCAAAGACCCACGGCCAGCCGGCCTCCCCTACCCTGCTGGGCAAGGAATTCGCCGTATGGGCCGCACGCTTGCGGGAGCAAGTAGGCCAGCTACGGGCAGTGCCCATCTCCGCGAAGTTCGGCGGGGCTACCGGGAACATGAACGCGCACTACAGTACCTACCCCGATTACGACTGGCACGCATTCGCTAACGATTTCGTGGCTAAGGACCTGGGGATGCACCGATCCTACCCCACTACCCAAATCGAGCACTACGATAATCTGGCGAGCCTGTTCCACTCCCTGAATCGGATCGGCACCATCCTGATCGACCTTTGCCGCGACGTTTGGCAGTACATCTCCATGGAGTACTTCCGCCAAAAAACCGTTGAGGGGGAGATCGGCAGCTCCGCCATGCCCCACAAGGTTAACCCCATCGACTTCGAAAACGCGGAGGGCAACCTCGGCCTGGCCCGCGCTATCTTCACGCACTTGGCTGACAAACTCCCCATCAGCCGACTGCAGCGGGACCTGACGGACAGTACGGTACTCCGCAACGTCGGCTTACCCATGGCCCACGTGTTACTGGCCATCAAAGCAATAGAAAAAGGCTTCGGCAAACTACTCCTGAACGAGGCAAAACTTGCCGAAGACCTGGAGGCAAACTGGATCGTCTGTGCGGAAGCCATTCAGAACATCCTACGCCGCGAGGGTTACCCCAAACCTTACGAGGCACTTAAACAGCTCACCCGCGGGCGCACCCACTTCGACGAATCGATCCTACACCAATTCATCGACGGGCTGGAAGTAAGCGATGCCATAAAGACCGAACTCAAAGCCATCCGCCCCGAAACCTACGTGGGCCGCTACGTATTGACCGAATAAAAGCCCCCCATGAAATATCGTACCCTCGGTAAAACCGGTTACCGGATCAGTGAAATCTCCCTCGGCACCTGGCAGGTCGGTGGTAAATGGGGCGACCCCTTCGATGACGACAGCGCGGACCGCATCCTCAACGAAGCCATCGACCACGGCGTAAATTTTATCGATACGGCGGACGTCTATTCCGAAGGGCTGAGTGAGACGGCGGTCGGCCGAGTAGTGCGCGGCCGGTCGGAATCAGTCTACGTAGCCACTAAGTGTGGCCGCCAGATCAACCCCCACGTCAATAAAGGGTACACCGAGCGGGCGCTCCGCGCTTACGTAGAGGACAGCTTGCGACGGACCGGGCTCGACCGCCTCGACCTCGTACAGCTACACTGCCCGCCAACGGAGGTGTACTACCGCCCGGAAATATTCGGCCTTTTCGAACGCCTCGAAGAGGAAGGCAAGGTTGCCCACCTCGGGGTATCGGTCGAAAAGGTGGAGCAGGCACTCAAAGCCATTGAATTCGAGAACGTTGCCTCCGTACAGATCATCTATAACGTATTTCGCCAGCGGCCGGCGGAACGCTTCTTTCCATTGGCGAAGGAGAAAAACGTCGGCCTCATCGTCCGGGTACCCCTGGCCAGCGGCCTACTCACGGGCAAGTTCGGGCCCGATACTAAGTTCGGTAAGGAGGACCATCGTTACTACAATCGCGACGGCGCAGCCTTCGATAAGGGAGAAACCTTTTCCGGCGTGAACTACGATCTCGGTCTGCACGCCGTTGAGCGCATCAAAGCGCTTTTCCCCCACGAGGACAATCTCGCGCCGCGGGCTCTGCAGTGGGTACTTTTGAACGATGCGGTCAGTTGCGTCATACCCGGCGCATCGAAAGCGGATCACCTTCGCTCGAACCTTTCCGTCAATAACCTCCCCGCGCTGAGCGAAGAGCAGGTAGGCGGCCTGGCCGAAATCTACGAGGGTCTAATCAAGCCCGAAGTGCACCAACTCTGGTAGTTTTCCTACGATCGTACGCAATTACTGAGGCCAAGACGCTTGAAATCATACGCTAGAGAGTATCTTTCGGCCGACATTTAGGTAGAATCATTAACCTGGAGTAACCCGAAAATCCATATAAAGAGTAGGGAGGGAATGCCGAAACCCTTTGCAAAGTAGGCGCAATTCAAACACCCTTAACATGCTAAAACAATTAACTCTACTAATGGTCATGCTGTCTTTCGCGACGCTGACTATGTCGGTTGCCGTTGCTCCGGTCGCTACCGAGGCTTCCGCCGAAGACATTATCGGAAATGCCATGTTACCGGCCGACGCCAATCTCGCTATGGAGAGCTTCCTGGAGCTGACCCCCAAGAAGTACCGTGAAATGACCGGCAACAAACTCTCCCTCAAGGAGACGATCGCGCTCAAAATCGCCCAACGCAAGGTCAAGAAACAACAGCGGATGGCGGCAAACGGCGGTCAGGCCGCTGATTTTTCCAAAGGCATATACATCCTACTCGCCATATTCGGTTTAGGATGGCTGGCAATGGGCCTGTTGGATGATTTCGAAGGTAATAACTGGTGGATTGGGTTGATCCTCGGCTTCCTCTGCTTCTTCCCCGGGCTCATCTACAGCCTCATCAAAATGAAGGATTACTACTAGATCGATCCTGATTAGTTACAAGGGAGCCGTCGGATATCCATCCGGCGGCTCTTTTCGTTTACCCGTCAATCCTCACTAACATGAAGAAAGCTATTCACACCGCCTGGCTAATCGCGCTCTTAGTATGCCCGATAGCGCTCTGGTTGATGCCCGTCGACTACTTCAATAACGGAGGGGGCCTATCCTGCCCTTCGGAGTCCTGGTTCGGCATCGAGTGCCTGGGTTGCGGAATGTCGCGGGCGGTCATGCACTTTCATCACTTCGATTTTATGGAGGCTATCTATTACAATAGTCTGGTCGTAGTCATCTATCCCTTTCTGATTTGGCTGTGGCAACTTTGGGTGCGGGCGGAGCTCGCTTACCTAGGACTGTGGGGTAGTACGACCCGCAACGATCAGCTTAGCGGCCCTTCCGGCAGCACCCCCGGAGCCTAGGCGTTGCCGCAGCAGTTTCAGGTCCGCTAACTGTTGCTGCCGGGCCGGGCCGCTCAAGATGGCCCCGAGCGCATCCGTAAGCTTGTGGAGCGTAAAATCCGCTTGCACGAGTTCCGTTACCACCGGGGCGTCCATAATCAGATTGACCAGGCTGATGTACTTGACGCGACTACCGACCAATCGCTTCGCAATCGCGTAATTAATGGTGCCCCCCCGGTAACAAACTACCTGCGGGACGCCGAAAAGCGCGGCTTCCAGAGTAGCCGTCCCCGAAGTCACTACGGCGGCATCGGCCGCGGCGAGGATGTCGTAGGTTGCCCCTTTACGCACCACCAAATTCGGGGGAGGCTCCGCCCCGGCTACCAACTCATCGTAGAAAGAAAGTTCCTGCCCGGGGGCGGCGGCTACGACGTAGTGGTGCTCCGGCAGCCGGGCCGCGGCGGCCAGCATGATCGGTAGGCCCACGGTGATCTCCTGCGTACGGCTACCCGGAAGGATGGCGATGGTCAGCTTCCGCGGGTGTTCCTCCGGCCCGTCGCTCTTCCGATGCTTACCCCCGCTTTGCTCTTCATCTTTAAAACCATGCACCTGCGTGCCCGGAAGGGACGCCCCTTGGGGCGAACTCGCCCTTTTTTCCCGGACAATATCCAGCAACGGATGCCCTACGAAATGGGCCTTTACCCCACGCTGCGCGTACCAGGCCTCCTCGAACGGTAGAATCACCAGCATGCGATCGACGGTTTTACGGATGGTGTTCACGCGGCCGGAACGCCACGCCCAAACCTGGGGGCTGATGTAGTAGGATACGTCGAGGTGTTGCTTTGCCGCCCACCTCGCTATGCGCAAGTTGAAGCCGGAATAATCGATCAGGATCAGGCGATCGGGCCGGTACGCCGTGATGTCACGCTTACAGAAGCGGACGTTGCCGAGGATGGTGGGCAGGTTCTTGACCACGTCCACGATACCCATAAAAGCGAGCTCCCGGTAGTGCTTGGCCAGTACGGCGCCTTCGGCCTCCATCTCCTCCCCACCCCAGGCGCGAACGTCGGCTTCCGCGTCCAGCTTACGTAGCGCGCGGATTAGACGGCTTCCGTGCAAATCGCCCGAGGGCTCCCCGGAAATGATGTAGTACCTCACTGGCTTAGCGCTTATTGACGGGCGTAAAATCGAGAATTTTGATCATTTGGACCTACCGATCAACACCACCCCGACGATGACCAGCGCCGCGCCGACCGCCTGCAGGAGGTTCAGGTGCTCGTGCAGGACGAAATACTCCAGCACGATCGTCGCTACCGGGCCGATGGCACCGAGAATCGCCGCGTCGCCCGCTCCGATCCTGCGCACGCCGGCCGTCACCAAATAGCTCGGAATCACCGTACAGAATATCGCTATGAGAACCCCGTAGAGATATAGACCCGTCGGTAGACCAAGCAAGGTAGCGCCGGACAAATACACGTGCAGTAACACCCCCACGGCGGCCGAAACGAGCGCGAGGCTCGTGAAGCGTACCGTACCGAGCTTCGGGGCCAGCCAGCCGGAGCCGATCACGTAGAAGCTATACAAAAAGGCGCTTAGAAACACGAGCGCGGCCCCGAACCGGTAGCCGTCGTCGACAGAGAAATCGGCGGAGCTGAACGCCAGGGCGATGCCGACGTAACAGACCCCGGTAGCCAACCACTGGATCGGCTTTACGGGCGTGCCGAAGAACAAGCGTTGAAGCAGCAACACCATCGTCGGGTAAGTGAATAGGATGATGCGTTCCATACCGGCGCTGAGAAACTGCAGACCAAGGAAATCGGTGTAACTAGCCAGGTAATAACCGAATAAACCCAGCGAAAGAATGATACCGACATCTTTGCGCGTCAGCGCCGGGCCCGTCCGCTCCCACCGGAAATAGCCGATCAGCAAAAACAGCGGCAAGGCGAAAGCCATGCGGAGACCGAGTAGGGTGATGCTACTGACCTGGTAATCCTGATAAGCCAGCTTGATCAGTACGGCCTTGCAGCTAAACAGGATAGCGCCGAGGAGCATCAGCGTGATTCCCCGACTACGGGTTGAAGACGACGGCGACGTTGAACTAATGAGCGGTAAAGTAAGCGATGAGGATGCCGGCAAGGACCACGCCGAATTTGATCGGTGATATGCCGTGGTGCCGCCCGGCGTCCGCCTCGAAAATTATGGTCGTGGAGATGTGGAGGAAACCGCCTACGACCAGGGCTAACGTCCTCCGCGTCCACTCGGCGTCGATGCTTACCAGTTCTCCGATCACCGACCCGAGTGGTGAAAGTATGGCGAAGAATAGCAGGCAGGCCCAAATGAACGCGCCGCTAAAGTCGGAGGAGCGCAGCAATAAAGCCAGCGCAAAGGCCGCGGGTATTTTGTGAAGTACGATGCCCCACAGCAGATGATTGCCATCGGTATGGGCGTGGGCGTGACCCACGACGTCCGTGACTGCCCCCAGCGGCAGGCCTTCCAGCAAAGCATGGACCCCGAGGCCCAAAAGTATCGTAAAGGCGTATCCACGGCCCGCGTGGCGGTGGGCGTGTACGTGGCCGTGCTCTACCCCCTGGCTTAGAGACTCCAGCAATAACTGCACCATGAAGCCGCCGAGAACCCAAACGCCGGTGTGGGAGTGGGGGTCATTAAATACGGTGGGCATGAGCTCCATGGCAGCGATACCCAGTAGGTAGGCACCGCTGAATGATAGCAGGTAGGGCAGGTAGTTCTCCCAATCACGCGCACCCCGCCGGGTATAGAAAAGCGCCAAGCCACCACCCAAAACGACGGAAAAAGCTAGGAGGAAGTATTGCCATATTGCCATACGAGAAGAAAGGGCGCAAAGATACTGCAACGGAGTTGCACTACATATTGCATTGACAGTTCTCGAGGCATTCGATGATCAGGCTGACGTCTCGCTCCTTCAGGGAATACATCATGGAACGGCCGTCACGCTTTACGCTGAGGATGCCTTTCAGCTTCATATTTTGCAGGTGGTGGCTGACCAGGCTTTGCTCCGATTCGAGGGCGGCGCAAATGTCGGTCACGTTAAGCCGGGGGTGTTGCTCGAGCAGATGTACGATGCCTAAGCGAAGCGGGTGGGCGACCGTTTTGAGAATGTAGGCGATCCGCTCCAGCTTTTCTGCTTCCTGGGGGTTGAGGACGGTAGGTTTGACGGATGGCATCTGGGTCGATGAGTGGATGAGCGAATGAATGGATGAGCGTGTGCATGCACCCTTACCGTCAATATACAATATCGGGGGGTGGTGGGTTGAGCCTACGGGGCCAACGAACATATAGTACACGGGGTGATTGTATACCTTTAAACCCCCCAGAATCAAACCAAGCCACCTATGCAGAACCGTTCCGTAATCGACTACGTCAAGCCACAAATTAACCGCGGAAGGTTCCCCATAAAACGGGTCGTCGGAGAGCGGGTGGACGTATCCGCTACGGTATTCGGCGACGGGCACGACTACCTGCGCGTCGTGGTGGAATACAAGCACGATTCAGCCAAAAAGTGGGAGGCCGTCGAGATGGACGAGCACCCGAACGATCTGTGGACGGCCAGTTTCAAAGTCAGCGAACGCGGCCGCTATCTGTACCGGATAGTTAGTTGGGTGGATCAACTGCTCACGTGGCACAACGGCTTTAAGAAAAAGGAAGCCGACGGGCAAGACATGAGTGTCGAACTGGCTATCGGTGGTAACCTGCTGACCGAGCTGAAGGCGCTGCTTCCCAAAAAGCAACACGCCGAGATCAACGCCGCGATGCGCGAACTGGGCGGGGAGGAAACGGAAGCCGCCGTACGGTACGTACTTAGCCCCCCGTTCGCTAAACTGCTACGGGCGCACCCGTTACGGCGCTTCGAGACGGTTTACGATCACGATCTGGCCGTGAAGGTCGGTCGCATTAAAGAACGGTTTAGCAGCTGGTACGAACTCTTCCCCCGCTCTACCTCCCCGGACGTGAACCGCGCCGGTACCTTTAAGGACGTAGAGGCACTGCTACCCCGTATTAAAGAACTGGGCTTCGACGTCTTGTACATGCCCCCCGTGCACCCGGTCGGGCGTAAGAACCGTAAAGGCCGCAACAATGCGGTCACCGCCGGCGAGGGGGAACCGGGCAGCCCGTGGGCCATCGGCGCCGCGGAAGGCGGCCACAAAGCGATCTTGCCGGAGCTGGGTACCGTAGATGACTACAAGGACCTGATCGATAAGGCGAACAAAGAATTTAACATCGAGGTAGCGCTGGATCTAGCCTTTCAGTGCGCGCCGGATCACCCCTACGTCGAAGCCCACCCCGAATGGTTCGTTTGGCGGCCGGACGGCACGATCATGTACGCTGAAAACCCACCGAAGAAATATCAGGACATCGTTCCCATCAACTTCGAGACCGAAGACTGGGAGGCGCTTTGGAACGAGCTACTCAGCGTGGTGACCTACTGGTGCGAGGCCGGGGTCAAGATCTTCCGGGTCGATAACCCCCATACGAAACCCTACCGTTTCTGGGAGTTCATCATCAACAAGACCCACGAACGCTTTCCGGATGCGATCTTCCTGGCGGAGGCCTTTACCCGCCCGGCCATCATGGCGGAGCTTGCTAAGCGTGGCTTCCAGCAGAGCTACACCTACTTCACTTGGCGCAACACCGCCCGCGAGATGCGCGAGTACCTCACCGAGCTGACGACTACGGAGAAGGCCGAATACATGCAGCCTAACTTCTGGCCGAACACCCCCGACATCCTCGCCTACGAAATGATGGAGGCCGGGGTCAATCAATTCGTTAAAAGGCTACTACTCGCCGCTACGCTATCCAGCTCCTACGGCCTTTACGGCCCGAGCTACGAGTTGCTCGAAAACCGGGGGAATACTAACGGTAAGGAAGAATACTACGATTCGGAAAAGTACATGGTGCGCCACTACGATTGGACTTACCGCAACCGCGTGACCGAAGCCTACCGCCTGGTAAATAAGGTGCGCCGTGAGCACCCCGCGCTACAACAAACGCACAACATTCGCTTTACCGACGCTAGCAATAGTAACCTACTCAGCTACGTCAAGTGGAATGACGATAAGACCGACTATATCTGGACAGTGGTGAACTTCGACGAACGCCATACGCAGGGCGGCCACGTCAACGTACCCAAGGACGTACTCGGTACCGGTAATTTTCGGGTTACGGACCTGCTTACCGGGGCGCAGTACTGGTGGAACGATTCGGTGAATTACGTCGAACTTAACCCCGATCACTTCCCGGCCCACCTATTCAGGGTAGAAAAGGCCTGACGCGACCGCCGGGCATTCCAGCGAATTTTCGCTACCTACTTGTCCTTTGGCGCCTTCCGGGCTACCTTTGAGGGCATGGTACAGTCCATTGTATTTGCTTTAGTAGCCGCGGCCGCCCTGGGGTACGCTTACTATCAATTTAACCGGGTTTACGCCAACATTCAACTGGCGCAACCGGAGCGGGTTTCGGGGCCGACCTCAACGCGCTGGAAGAATATGCTGTTGGTTGCGTTCGGGCAAAAAAAGATGTTTAAACGGCTGATCCCGGCCGTTTTACACCTAATGCTCTACGTTGCGTTCGTATTCACGCAGATCGAACTCATCGAAATTTTCATCGATGGCATCTTCGGCGTACACCGTTGGTTCTTAGGGCCGCTCGGCGGGATGTACAACTTCATCATTTCTACCATCGAGGTACTCTCCGTGCTGGCTTTCGTGGCCACGGTGATCTTCCTGATCCGACGCAACATCCTCTTCATCCCCCGCCTCAACAAACCGGAGATGCAGGGCTGGCCAAAGCTGGACGCGAACCTGATTCTGGTCTTCGAACTGATCCTACTCGCCTGCATCTTTACGATGAACGGTACGGACGTCGTGCTTCAGGATTTGGACCCCGACCACTACCGACCTACCAACTTCGCTATCTCGGGGGTTTTCGCGCCCTACGTTTTCGGCGGTATGGAAGCGAGTACCCTTCACGCCCTCGAACGCGTCGGCTGGTGGGGGCACATCACGATGGTGTTCGTCTTTCTGAATTACCTGCCGAAGTCCAAGCACCTCCATATCCTACTCGCTTTTCCGAATACCTATTTCGCCCGCCTGAAGCCACGGGGCGAAATGATCAACATGCCGGAGGTGATGTACGAGGTCAAATCGATGCTCGAGATCGAGGATGCGAACATGCCGGAAATGGACCCGGAGGCGGAACTGCCGGAGTTCGGCGCCGACGACATCTTCGCCATGACGCAGATCGACCTGCTCGGCGCCTACTCGTGTACGGAGTGCGGCCGGTGTACGGACGTTTGCCCGGCTAACATTACCGGCAAGAAGTTGAGCCCCCGTAAGATTGTGATGAACCTCCGCGACCGCACCGAGGAGGTCAGTGCAAAACTGAGCAGCGGCAATGCGGAGTACGCCAAGGACGAAAGCCAGGCGCTTTCCGCCAAAAACTTCGACGACGGAAGAAACCTATGGGATTACATCACCCGCGAGGAAATTCACGCGTGCACTACCTGTAATGCCTGCGTCGAAGCCTGCCCGGTACTGATCAATCCGTTAGAGATGATCAATAAGCTGCGACGACACGAGATCCTCACGGAGGCGGCCGGGCCGCAAGACTGGTTGCCACTGTTCAACTCCATAGAGAATCAGCAACGCGCCTGGAGCGTGGGCACCTCCCGTACGGCCTGGGCCGAAGAAGCCTCTACCCTATCCACCTCCGACAAAGAATAAGATGACCGTTAAAACAATGGCGGAATACGCCGCCGAAGAAAAGACTCCGGAAATTCTGTTCTGGGTGGGGTGCGCCGGTTCCTTCGATGACCGGGCGCAAAAAGTCACGCGGGCTTTCGCACAGATCCTTACGGCGGCGGGGATCGAGTTTGCCATCCTCGGCGACGAGGAAGCTTGCACCGGCGACCCCGCCCGCCGGGCCGGTAATGAATTCCTGTTCCAGATGACGGCGCTGATGAATATCCAGACGCTCAATATGTACGGGGTCAAGAAGATGGTTACCGCCTGCCCGCACTGCTTCAACACCATCAAGAACGAATACCCCGCCCTGGGGGGCAACTACGACGTCGTCCACCATACCCAGCTACTACAGCAGCTAATCGATGAAGGCAGGATCAAGCTGACCGATACGAGCGAATTCAAGGGGCGGCGGATCACCTACCACGACAGTTGCTATCTGGGCCGCGCCAACGGCGTGTACGAAGCCCCGCGGGAAGTGCTGGAAAGTCTTGACGGCCAGTTGGTGGAGATGAAGCGCAGCAAACAGAACGGGCTTTGCTGCGGTGCCGGCGGCGCGCAGATGTGGAAAGAAGACGAGGCGGGCGAAAAGCGGATCAACGTCGAGCGAACCGACGAGGCCTTAGCCACGGGCGCCAGCGTTATCGCCGTTAATTGCCCCTTTTGCCTGACAATGATGACCGACGGCGTAACCGGTAAGGAGAAGCAGGAGGACGTAATGGTGTACGACCTATCGGAGATGATCGTCCGGCAACTGGCTTAGGAGTATACGTTGAGGATGTACACGATCAGGAAGCTGATGACCGCCAGGGCTAACCCGCCCACGAAAGTATTGTAACTGATGGTCAGCAACAGGTACTTTTTGTGTAGTACCGACCCCAGATCGTACAAATCTCTGGTAAGGTCGTCGTACAGCGCCGTCTGATCCAGCTTGATGTTACTCATGTAGTCGACGAAGTCACTCTTTTCCAGCTTAAGGAAGTTGCCGAAGTACAGCAGACTGGCCTCGGTACTTTTAATGAGCTTGTCCTTTTTTATCCGGTATTCGGTCACGCTCGGCCGCGCGGAAAAGACGGCAAAGATTACGGCGATCAGCGAGCTGAGTAACAGACTGATGATGGGCACCAAGAATTCCGGGTTCTCGAAGAACACGTCCTCAAAGTAACTAAGGCTCGCTCCTGAGATGGTGATGACGATAGAGAGGATGATCGTGTTGATAGAGATCATCATGTTGGCCTTCCCGTCGGCGATACGGCTTAGGTTGATGTGGTTACGGAAAGCCGTACGGAACATCGTATCGATCCCCCGCCCGAAGTTTTTGCCGGTCTTGGCTTTGACTTCCTTCTGTTCGATTTTGTAGTTGCTGCTCTGTTGCTTCGCCACGTTCTTGCGCCGCCGCTGATCGAATTCTTCGTTGGCCTCAGCGGTAAGGAAGCGAAAATTTAACAGCGTATCCTGAATCTGTTGGCCGAATTTGACCGGGTCGCCTTCCTTTCCAGCAATGGCATCACGCTGCAGTTGCAGGAGGTCGGAGCGGCGGTCGAACCGTTTGCGCCCGTACCAACTGTGGGCGGCATCGTGTAGTAGGCGAACCGGTAAGGAACTCTCTTCGGTGGCTTCGTAGGCCTCGACGATCCACTCCTCAGCGCTCCCCCTGCCGGTGGCTAGGGTGAAGTCATTCGCTTGCGCCCACTGGCGTAGTTCATCGGCCGAGCGTTCCGGCACGCCCTCGGGGCCGCCGACGTAGCCCAGCGGATAGAAATACGCCGCAATGATCAACTGATCGCCGAGTTCATCCATGACACCGGCCGTCTCTCCTAACTCCGCTACCTTGTCGGCTATCTCCTCGCTGTAGGCATAGTTGTGGAACAGGAATTTAGGCTCCAGGTCGTCGTTAAACCGCTTCTTCACGTGCTTGGCGGCGAGTGCAATTGCCGGGTTAGGCTGTTTTTCTTCGGTCTTTTCCTCCTCCTGCTCGGCTACCTTCGTGTCGGCTTTACTCATCATCTTTGGTTTTCGCCTCCTCCAGGGTCTTGCGGGCGTAGCGGGCCAGGATGGCCTTTCCCCCCTTGCCCTCGCTGCTAATGTACAGGTCCCCCACCGAATTGAATTCAAGGCCCTCGGGCTGGCGGAAAACGCTTTCCTTCAACAGTTCGATCTGCTTGATCTCGCTTTCCCGGTCGATTACGATCATGATCTTACCTACCGAGGCGATAACGAAGATATCTTTCGTGATTGGGTCCACCGCAATTCCGGAAGGCTTAAAAGTATAACGGGCGCGTTTGCCGTAAACCGCCTGCCCGACCTCGAACTCATCGATGTAGAAGCTCGGTTGGGCGTTCATCTCGCCCGTACTCAGCTCGAAGCTGTAGATGCCGTGGCGGTAGTCATCGTCGTCGGGGTTAAGCTCCTGTTCTTTGGGCACGATCAGCAGTGCATCGGTTTGCTCATCGTAGGCGATTCCTTCCGTATCGTTGCGGTAGCTGAAGTCGGTTTCCACCTTCTTAGCCTCGTACTCTTCCTTACCGTCGTCGTACATCGTAAAAAGATGCAGATCGCCGTCCTGCTCGAGTACGTAGATGACGGAATCCTTTCGGGCGACGCCTTCGTAATCCCGATCTTTATCGAACTTCACCGCGCGGAGGACCTTGCCCGTACTCGACTGAATGACGTACAGTATCCCGTCCTCATCCTGCACCGCGAGCATGGTATCGTCATCCGCCCCCGGGGCCAGCCCACTGATCTCATCGAGGTCTTTGGGAAGCTTGATGACGTCGTCGGGGCTATCGAAGTTGTAGGCAAACTGATAATCCGGGTCGATCTGGTAGTGCTCCAGATCAGGGCTTTGCGTATACGTGAGAAATCCGTACGTGCCCGCGATCGCGACGACGACGCCGAGAATCATTACCGATAATACATTTGGGCGGTTGATGAGGCTCATGAACACAAAGTTTAGAAGGGCCAGCCGACGGCGAAAGCAATCCGGCTATCGTCACTGTCCGTAAAGTAGGTCAGGCTCACGATAGCCGCACCCAGTGGAGCCAACCACACGCCGCCACCGTAACCGACGTGCCAGATATCGCTGTCTTCCCCGTCCAACCAAACCCGGCCGTAGTCGAGCCCGGCTATGAAGCCACCAACGGTATTCGTTTGGTTTTGCTTACCCGAAAAACTGAAGCCCATAAACCTAAGATCGATATTCTGGTAGAAAGCGGTATTGCCCCGGTAGCGTTCGGCGCGTGCGGCCCGGTAGTTCGTCCGCCCACCGAGTACGGCTAGTTGATAAAACTCAGGGGTGCCGTCGTTATGCTCTACCCCGATGCGGGTCGCGAAATTGATCGCTTTGGTCAGCATCCGGTAGAGCGTAAAATTGCCGCCGATTTTGGTAACGGTCCGGTCCGTATCATCCAGGTTAAAAACCTGCTGGGCGTAGATATTGTACTTGACGCCATTGTCGGATAGCAAGGGTACGGCAACGTTGTTAGAGCTCAGCTCGGCCTGGATACCACCGAAGTTCTGTTGCTCGAATACACGGTCCGCAATACCAGACCCGGGCTGGCGAATCAAGGCAAAATCCCTGATGTCCTCGTCACTAAGGTCGATCTGCTGGAAGAACGGGCCGATGGTAAATTGAGTCCGGTTCCGCTTACCACGGAAACGGATCATCGGCGCGATGTTGATTTCACTACGCCTGGCCCGGTTATATTCCAGTATGTCATCATCGGCCAGGCCTTCGATCTCTCCTTCGTCCGGTTGGCCCGGCGTCTCATTACCTACCCCGAAGAAGTTTGAGACGTAACCGTCACTCCGGTAGTACCCGTCGACGAGCAGGTCGTTACGGCGGCCGAAAACATCATTCCATTCAAGGCCGGCCTTGAGTACGTAGAAGCCATTCGAGCTGTACTGCGCCTGGCCGCCGAATCTGGCCCGGTACGGATCCGGCTTATACCCCTGGATGGTGCGCTGCAAACCAAAGCCGGCAAAAAAGCCGTCGTCCACGTTAAAGCCCAAACTAGGCATGGGGATAGTGTAGTTCGGATAGTATTCCTCGAAGTCGTACTGATTAAGCTCCGGGTGGTTGTCACTCGTCCGGTCTTTTAAGCGATTAGCGTTGCCTTCCAGATCAATACCGTTCCTTTCGTCGTATACGCGCGCCGATAACTTACCCGATGCCAATACTTTATCTCCGTCGGTTCCACCGACCAGGCGGACCAGTATTGGGCTGGTTGCGCCGCTCACCTCGAAGCGATCGTCGCCGTCCAGGCCGTAGATCACTACGCTTTGCGTCTCCGCCGGGTGCAGCGTACGTTCGTAGAATAGTTCGTCGGCTTCCCCTTCCTTATCCGCATCGAATGCCTGTACGAGGATGTCCCCGTTAGCTTGGCCGACGACCTTGAAGACGTCGTCTTTATCCGTACCCAGTACGTCGACCTGGTCGGCCAGCTTCAGGTAGTAGTCCGCGGCAAACTCAGCCAGCTGGCTACGCCGCGACTTCAATTTATCCCCGATTCGCTCATTGCTCAGCGAATGCTCGCGCACTTCTTTGGGGAACTGGGCCAGTGCCTCGTCGATCACGTCGTCGGTGAGGGCTTCCTGAATGCGCACGGCTTCGGCGATCATCTCCTCTTTGGTAATGTGATTCAAGAACACCCGATCGTTCCACTTACCGTTCATCGCCCGCCACTTGGCCTTATCGAGGTCGTAGCCGAATGGCCGGAGCTTCCGCGCTTCCGGTATGAACACGCGCGCGATGCCCAATAACACACCATCGTAGTTACCGTACACCTGGTCCCGGTCGCGCGCGACCGGTACGTAGCGCGTGCGTCCGTCGTCCTCTTTGAAGGACGCCCAGCGCCACTGATCGCGGTGTCGATCCCAGTCACCGATCAGCAGATCGAATAGGCGCGCCCTTGCGTAGTTGTTTTGATCGGCGTAGCTCTTCCAAGTCTTCACGAGTTCCTCCCGCATGTCACCGTTGGAAATGATCTCTTCGCTGCCGCCGAAGAAGCGCGTGCCCGACCAGTCCTCATCCGGCCGCTGCTCCACCCAGTACATCTCACCACCAAAGTTGGTGTTGAAGTCGCCCAGCCCCTTTTGCTTCGGGACGTAATACAGCAGCGGATCGGCACCGTAAAGGTCCAACTTCCGTTGCATCGTCGGTAGCGTCAACGGTGCATACGGGTGGATGGCCGTGAACTGGTCCTTCGCAATGTCGGCCGCGAAAGAACGCTCGAGGATGCTGGGCAGCAACTGGGCCGGGTTCTTCCGCACACTGCGTAGTTGGTAAAGATGCCCGTCCCCCCCTTCCGTATGCAGGCTCATCGTCGTCATGCCCCCGCCCCTCCGGTACGGTGACAACCCGCCGAAGAGGGTATCTATCTGCACTACGGGTACTTCGACGTCCGTGAAGTACAGCGGCCGGTAGTGTCGCCCGAGGAGCGTCCGTGCCAGCTTGCCCTTAGCCGTCCCTTCCGTACCGTAGACGGACGTCTTCACGATCTTGTCGGAGACGATCTCATTGGGTACCTCCTGGATGCCTTCGTCCTGGCGCGCGTTCAGGTCCTCGATTATGCGGCGGTAGAATACCCGCTTCTCTTCGCCCGCCTCGCTGACGGTGTAAAAGCCGACGAATACCTCCCCGCTATCGTAGACGTCGATGCGCCCGTAGCCGACCGCGCCGAAGGCAAAGTTCGCGTCGTTACCCCCGCTGGACGGAGCCTTGACGCTGCCGGAGCCGGCGTTGACCTTAATGTATTCCTCCTCGTGGGCCAGGAAAAGGTCGTTCTCGTGGCCGGTAACGAAGATGACGTTCACCTCGTCGTCGATCCCTGCCTTGATCTTCCCGATCATCTGCTTGTATAACAGGCTGTTTATGTCGTGCTGCCCGCCCGCAACCGACTGTATGCCACGCACCAGCGTGCCGACCACCGGCAGGGGTACGTAAGCGCCCGGGATGACGTCGGCCAACGGAAATAAGTGCTGGGCCGTGCTGTAATTTCCGCCGCGGTTGCCGTTGCTCTGCAAGTTGTGGTGCAGCATGACGATCTTGACCTGATCGCGGTAGCCTTTGATCTCATCCGCCAGCGCCAACAAGGCCGCGTCCCGATTCTGGAAGTCACACCCCTCGCTTACTTCATCGTCGCGCGACCAGTCCGACAAATACCAGGCGGAGTTGAATCCGATCAACCCTACTTTGTCGTGGAGTTCTTCGTCGTCCGGCCCGGAGCAGGCGTTGTTGGGCATGAAGCGTACCTTTTTATCGACCTTGTCGTCGAAGAAGTCCTCTAACCGTTCCAGTCGGTCAAAGTCTCCCTTACGGCCTAGCTCGTTCTCTCCGGGGGTGTAGTAAATCTTGCCCGGGACGCGCTCGAGGCGCTTGCCGATCTCTTCCAGGTGAGCCTCCTCGTCCCCCCCTTTTTTGCGCAAACCGTCGGGCCCGGTGATGTCGCCAAGGAGTAGCAACGAACTGTTCTTCTTGCCTTCCGGCATCTGCTTGACCAACGCTTCCAGGGTAGTCAGGCCGCGTTCGTAATCGTAGCCCAACCCGCCGACCAGAAACGAAGAGTAGGTCAACTCCCCCGCCGGTTGCTCCACTTCTACCAGACCGTCCTGATCGTCGACGTGCATCCGGTAATTGGCGCACTGTAGAAAGAAGCCGCTCAGGCAAAGGAGCAGGAACAGCCGTACGAGTAGGTGAATTGTATTCAAGGGATATCGGGTAATGTGCCGGTATAACCTGGTGGCGCTAAAGAGGTTCGACTGCCCCGGGCCCGGTGCGGGGCGGGTGGGCTTCGCCGACATTTACTTAAGTTGGGCTTCTACAACTAGCTACACTTTCCATGACCGACTTTCGTATCCTGACCGCCTTCCTAGTTATTTCGTGCCTTTTCCTGGCATCCTGCTCCCCGAAAGTCGTCGACTCGTCCGTCTTCGGCACGGCAAACGGCCGCTACGGGGCTAGCTTCGATCACTACGCCATCAACGTTGACGACGTCGACGAAAGTGTCCGCTTCTACCAGCGCGTACTGGACCTCGACGAAATCTACGACGGTACGGGGAAGGACAACATTCGCTGGTTGAGTTTAGGCAACGGGATGAGCCTGCACGTCATCGAAAGCGACCGCAGCGAGATCAGGACCCAAAAAAGCCTGCACCTATCCATCAGCGTCAATAAGTTCGATGAGTTCGTACAGCACCTGCGCGACATCAACCTCCAGTTCTTCAGTTGGCAGGGCGCCCCGATGGAATCCAATAGCCGACCGGACGGCGTACGCCAGGTTTACTTCAAAGACCTGGATGGTTACTGGACGGAGGTGAACAACGGGCGCGTCGTTTGGGGCCGGGGGGCTATTCCCACACTAAGCAAACGGGAGTAGGCACGTCGAAACTTTGATCGGTATAGGTCAACTTGCCGGTCTTCGAATCAACGCTGAATACGGTCACGTTCGAAGAATTCTGGTTGGCCGCAAGCAGGAAATTATCGTCCGGCGTCAACGTAAAATTGCGCGGAAAGGTGCCGTGCGTCGATACGTGCCCCGTGGCGCTAAGCCGGCCGGTATTCTTATCCACCGCAAAGCTGGCAATACTATCGTGGCCGCGGTTAGAACCGTACAGAAATAGCCCGTTCTTAGACAGACGGATATCCGCGCAATAACTCTCGCCGGTAAACCCCTCCGGTAGCGTCGAGATGGTCTGCTGCCGGCTCAGGCGGTCCTCCGCCCGGTCGTAGGTGAGTACGTCTACGGTGTTACCCAGCTCGTTGATGACGTAGAGCATTTTGCCGTCGGTAGACCAGACGGCGTGCCGTGGCCCGGCCCCCTCGTCCAGTTCTACGGACGTTTGCTCGTGCGGCACGAGTTTACCGGCCTCCCGGTCGAGCGTGAACATCCAGACTTTGTCCAGCCCTTTGTCAGCCACGACGACCAGGTTATCCGCCGGTGAAAAATTTGTGGAATGCAACCAACTCGAGCGCCCGGCCTTCGCCGCTTCCGTCACCACGAACTTATCCGCCGCCACCATCGAGCCGTCGTCTTCGATCTTGTAGAGTTTTGCTACACCGCCCACGTAATTCGCCACGGCGACGTATTCGCGAGTAGGGTCTATCGCCACGTGGCAGGGCGCCTTTCCGTCACTCGGCAGCTTGGCGACCTCTTCCAGCTGACCGCCCGTCTTTCGGTAGGCGTGCAGAAAGCCGGTGGGCTCCCCATCCTGTGCGAGTTCGCTCACGGCGTAAACCTTGTCGTTACCGCGGTGCAGCGCCAGGAAGCTCGGGTTAGTAACGGTATTGATGAGTTGTGGCGCCCCGATGGCTCCGGTCCGTAGGTCGACGGTTGCGCGGTAGATACCATCCGCCTTGCCATCGACGTGGCCTTCGGTACGGGTATAGGTGCCGATGAGGACGTTCGCCTCGGTCAGCACGCCGGCGGCGGGCCGGGGTACGCAGCCAATGAGGCTTAATAGGATAAATAGCGCGAGCGGGAGGGCGGTAAGGCGGTTCTTCATGGCCGCAAAATACCTACCTTGCTCGCAAATTCAGCTCTTTGCTCATATATAACGTCACCTACAAAGTCGACCAGGCGGCTCACGGGCCGTGGCTCAAGTTTATTGAAAGGGACTATCTGCCCGTCATTATGGAAACCCACACCATTGACCGCTACGAGTTTACGCGGCTGCTGGGGGTAGACGAGACGGATGGTTTCACCTACTGCCTCCTCCTTCATTTTTCCTCCCGCCCGGCCTTCGACGTCTATCAGGAAAAGTTCGCGCTGGACCACCAAAAAATGATCGACGGTGTCTTCAAAGGCAAATACGTCAGCTTCCCCAGTTTTCTGGACGTCGTCCTCCACGGTCAATAGCACAACCCAGCCCCCCATGCGCATCATCGGTCGCATCCCCCATCCGAACATGCAAATCACCGTCTTCTCCAACGACGGCCGCTTCCCCGTGCAGTTCGAACAACAAGGGTTGACCCAGACTTATCGCTTTCGGCACGGCCCGCGGCTGCGCAATTTCGCAGAGGTCAAAGAGTTGGTGGACGAAGCCTTCGTCAGCGCCGTATTGCAGGTATTTACGAGCATGCGCAAGCAACACCGGCTGGTTCTTCGCTCACAGGCGCCTGACCCGAATCATGATGCCCTGCCAGACATCATCTAACCCGCCCTACCGTAGTTCATGCAATTCACCGCCGCCCAGCTCGCTCGACTCATCGGGGCTACTCTGCAAGGAGACCCCGAAGTCATCATCACCGCCCCCTCTAAGATTGAAGAGGCAACCCCCGGTACGATCACGTTCCTGGGTAGTATGAACTACGAACCCTTTCTCTATACTACCGGCGCCTCCGCGGTGCTGGTCCCCCGTGGCTTCGAGCCCCGCGAGCCCGTCTCCGCCACGCTGCTCGAGGTTGACGACGTATACATGACGGTCAGTAAATTATTAGAGCAGTATAAAAAGGGCGAGGACGCAGGTGCAAGGAACGTGAGTGAAAAAGCAGCCATCGGTGATGCCGTCAGCATAGGAAATAACGTCGGCATAGGCCATTTCACCGTCGTCGGCGATCGCGTCCGCATTGGTGACGATACCCTCATCGCCGAACAGGTGTACCTCGGCCCGGGCGTACGCATCGGCGTAGGCTGTAGGATCTACCCCGGCGTACGGATACTGACGGATTGCGTGATCGGCAACAACTGTACCCTGCACGCCAACGTCGTCATCGGCGGCGATGGCTTCGGCTTCGCACCCGACCCCGAAACGGGCTCCTACAGTAAAATCCCCCAGGTCGGCAACGTAGTCATCGAAGACGACGTGGAGGTCGGCGCCAACACTACCATCGACCGCGCCTCCATGGGCTCGACCCGCATCCGCCGGGGGGTGAAGTTGGACAACCTGATCCAGGTAGCCCACAATGTCGAGATTGGTGAGAACACCGTAGTCGCCGCCCTCACCGGGATCGCGGGCTCGGCCAAAGTCGGCGCGAATTGCCGCATCGGCGGTCAGGTCGGCATCTCGGGGCACATCGAAGTAGCCGACGGTACCCAGGCCCAGGCACAAACGGGTATCGCCAATAACATCAAGCGCGAAAACCAGGAGCTCGCCGGCACCCCGCACATGCTCTGGAGCAAATTCGTGCGCTCCAGCGCGGCCTTCAAGCAACTACCCGAATTCATGCGTGACGTACGCGCGCGTTTCAAGCGACTCGAGGCGCAATTGCCGGGCGACCAGGACCAATAAGGAAGCGGCAGCGCAGGTAAGCAAAAATGCTATCTTTGCGCGTCCCTAATGGCGTCCGATTACCGGTCAGCCAACTGTTTTGGACCCAACTAGTACACAACCACCCCGCACGGTCGACGACGACGACGACGAGTTCTTTATGCCGAATCAACGCACGATAGCCCAACCGTTCACCCTCAAAGGAGCCGGACTGCACACCGGGGCCGACGTTCACCTCTCCTTCAAACCCGCCCCCGCCGGCCACGGCATCAAGTTCAAGCGGGTGGACCTCGAAGGGGAGCCCACCGTACCGGCCGACGTCAACCGCGTGGTCAGTACCGATCGCTCGACCACCCTCGGCGCGGGGGATGCCAGGGTCTCAACCGTAGAACACGTACTCAGCGCCATCTCCGGCCTTCAGATCGATAACCTACTGATCGAGACCAACGGTGTGGAAATCCCCATCCTGGATGGTAGCGCCAAACCCTTCCTACTGCCCCTCCAAAAAGCCGGCATCGAGGAGCAGGACGTAGAGCGCGAGTTCTTCGTCGTCGAAGAGCCCATCGCGTATCGGGACGAAGAGACGGGGACGGAAATCGTCGCCCTCCCCTACGACGGCTTCGAGGTCGTTTCCATGATCGACTTCGACAGCCCCACCCTCGGGCAGCAGTACGCTACCTTGCGCGGCTACGACGACTACCCCGAGCAAATAGCCCCCTGCCGCACGTTCGTTTTCCTCCATGAGCTGGAGGCGCTCTTCGAGCACGAACTGATCCGGGGTGGCGACCTGACCAACGCCATCGTCATCGCGGATAAAATGGTCCCCCAGGAACGCCTCGATAAGCTGGCCAAAAGAATGGGCAAAGACACCGTGGAGGTGACCAAGAAGGGCATCCTCAATACCATTCAGCTCAAGTTCCACAACGAACCCGCCCGCCACAAACTACTTGACGTAGTCGGTGACATCAGCCTACTCGGCGTACCCATTCGCGGTCGCATACTGGCAACCAAACCCGGTCACGCGGCCAACGTCAGCTTCACCAAGCTGCTCAAACGGGCCTATATGGAGCAGCGGCGGTTGAAGGGCCGCCCGCGCTACGACCCCAATGCGGAACCCGTTTTCAACACGACGGAGATTCAACGAATCCTCCCTCACCGCTACCCCTTCCTGCTGGTCGACAAGATTATCGAGATGGATAAAAAGACCATTGTGGGGGTAAAGAACCTGTCCATCAACGAGGAATTCTTCCAGGGCCACTTCCCCGGTAACCCCGTCATGCCCGGCGTCCTCCAGATCGAGGCCATGGCACAGACCGGCGGCCTGTTGGTTCTCACCCAGCAAGACGACCCCTACGGCTGGGATACCTACTTCCTGAAGGTCGAAAGCGCCAAATTCAAAAGCTTCGTCGTGCCGGGCGATACGGTGCTCTTCAAGATGGAACTCATCGCCCCCATCCGCCGGGGCATCTGTCAGATGCGCGGGACCGCCTACGTAGGCAGTAAAATCGTATCGGAGGCGGAGCTCGTCGCCCAAATTGTAAAGCGCCCGTAAGCATGTCAATACATTCCCTCAGTGTCGTCCACCCCAATGCGACCATCGGCGCGAGTACTCAGGTCGGGCCTTTCACCTACATCGAAGACGACGTCGTCATCGGCGAAGGCTGCTACATCGGCCCGAACGTAACGATCTACGCCGGCTCCAGACTGGGTGAGAACGTCCGCATCTTCCCCGGCGCGGTCGTTGGCGGGGAGCCGCAGGACCTAAAGTTCGCCGGCGAGTACACCACCACGGAAATTGGTAACGGAACGACCATCAGAGAATACGTGACCGTCAACCGCGGCACGGCGGCGGCCGGTAAGACGGTAGTCGGTAGGAACTGCCTGTTGATGGCATACGCGCACGTCGCCCACGATTGCGTGCTGGGCGATCACGTCGTCATCGCCAATAACGTAAACCTGGCCGGCCACGTCGAGATCAACGATTACGTGATCATCGAAGGTCAGGTCGGCGTGCAGCAGTTCGTCCGCATCGGCCAGCACAGCTTCATCGCCGGCGGGAGCCTGGTTAGGAAAAGCGTCCCCCCCTACGTCCGCGCGGCGAGGGAGCCACTCTCCTACATCGGCGTTAATCGCATCGGCCTGCAGCGCCGGAATTTCGACATCGAGCGCATCAACCGCATCCACGAGATCTACCGCATCCTTTTCGTCCGGGGGATGAACCTCACTAACGCGATCACCGAGATAGAGACGTCCGTCCCCGTCTGCGCGGAGCGTGACGACGTCATTCAGTTCATCGCCGAGACGGAAAAGACCGGCATCATCCGCAGCTTCAACAGCCTGAACGATTGACGCCGCTGATTTCACGGTATCGACCCGCCAGTTAGGCAAACGCTTCGCGCGGCAGTGGATTCTTCGAGACTTTACCGAGCAGTTCGGTAGCGGCGAAGTTATCGGGGTACAGGGCCGCAACGGCTCGGGTAAGTCCACGCTGCTTAGGCTATTATGCGGCCAACTCACCCCGAGCAGGGGTAGCGTAAGCTGGATGTACGCAGGAAAAGAAATAGCGGTAGCGGAGGTATACCGACATACGTGTTGGATCGGGCCGTACATGGAAATCGTTGAGGAGCTGACCGTCGAGGAATTCCTCGCGTTTCACTTTGCCCTAAAGCCCCTGCGTGACGGCCTGCACGTCGGCGACGTTCTCGATCGTATCGAGCTTACCCACGCTCGTGGGCGACGACTTTTCGACTGTAGTAGCGGCATGCGCCAGCGCGTGTTACTGAGTACGGCCCTCTACGGCGGGGCGCCCCTGGTATTGCTCGACGAGCCTACGGTTACTTTGGACGAGGACGCAGGTGCGTGGTTTCAACGTGAATTAGCGTGGATCAAAAGCGACCGTCTGCTCATCATCGCCAGCAACGACGAGGACGACCTTCGGCAGTGTACCCGGAGAATAGTGCTGTAAGGGTTGCTATATTTGGGCCACCACCCGGCATATTCCGCGTGGGCAACGTCCCAGCGCTCCGAAGGATGTCCTTTAGCTACGCCGAGAAACACACGCCGTTCGTTTTAAGCCCCGAGAGCCTCGACCAGCACCTCGCGGCGGCCTGGTACCGTATGGGCAGCAGCATTTTTACTACCCACTTCCTGTTCTTCAACGGCCGGCCCTACTCCGCGATCTGGATACGCCTCGATCTGCGCAGTTTCACCTTTTCGAAGAGTCAGCGCAAGCTCCTCCGGCGCAACGGTCAACTATTTTCCACTAGGGTGGGCCCCCGGGTCATCGACGCGGAGCGCGAAGCGCTTTATGAGGCGTATGCGGATGATTTTGACGGGAGGCTCTCCGCGACCATATCGGATAGCCTGGAGGATTATGGGGAAGAATCCGTTTTCAATACGCACGAGGTGACCGTCCGCGATCGGGTCTCTAAAGAACTGGTAGCTACGTCTTACTTCGATATAGGTGATAACTCCGCCGCCAGTATTCTGGGAATTTATCGTCCGTTACTCAAGCAGTTCAGCCTCGGCTACTATACTATGCTACTGGAGATCGAAAGCTGCCTAGAGCGCGGGCTTCGTTACTATTACCCCGGCTACGTCGTACCGGGTTACCGCAGGTTCGACTATAAGCTACGGCTGGGGAACAGTCAGTACTTCGATATTCGGACGAGCGCCTGGCTACCTTACGCGGGCAACACGGATGAGTCGATCGGCCCGACGGAGCGGCAACTCAGCGCGCTCTCCGGAGTAGTCGCTTTGCTGAAAGAGCATTCGGTCGAACGCCGGGTACTCACCTACCCCCTCTTCGAAGCCGACCTCTACGATGCCTGGAACGACGACTACCTACCCTACCCCTATTTCGTATTCCTCGGCGCCGACCCGAGCGGGAATCCGGTAGTACTGGTCTTCGATCCGAAGTCGGATAGCTACCAAATACTACACTGCGCGCATATGGTACAGCCTCAATTGCTGTTTAATGCGGGTTACCTGAGTAATTTCGCCGAAGACGACTTTTACGCTCAACTACTTTCCGTCAAAAGCTTGCTCTACAGAGCCGGGGCGGTAGGTGAGGTAGTCGACGTTATTCTTCACGGTCTCGGCCGTGATTCATCAGATTAATTCATTCATGATCTTACGTACTTTCTGCTACGCCATACCCTTCCTCCTCTTATTCGCTTGTGGCTCCGCCAGTGATGCTTCCGGCGAGCCCGCGGCTGAGAAATCGCAAGATCTGTTCGCTACCGGCTCCTATAAGGCAATATTCGAACAGATTGAGTCCACTAACGACCCCGCACGCATCCGCCAACTCCTGCTGGACAACTACGGGCTGGTCGCCGATCAACAAACGGGGTGGATGGATACCCTCGCTAGCAGGCAGTATATCGCCCTGGCGGAAGAGTTCGCCGGCGACCACCCGGGTGATACCCTGACCGCCCTACCCCTCTACCGAGCCGCGGAAGTACACCAAGCCCTCGGAAACTTTACGGCGGCGGCCGACATCCTGGAACGTGTGTCGGAGGACTACCCGGGCTTCTCGAAGCGCGGTGAGGCGCTCTTTATGCTTGCCTTTACCCACGACGAGCATCTGAAAGATTACGACACGGCGAGCGATCTTTACGAGCGGTTCAAGAGGGAGTATCCCGACAACGTATTTGCGGACGGGGTCGACGTACTGATAAATAACCTCGGTAAATCCAGCGACGAAATGCTGAAGGATCTAGAGCAGCGGGCGCAAGACAACGGCCAATAGACCACTCACTCACCCAACCTTCGGCAGAGGGGGTAGCTGACAGTCCTGCTCGTCGGGTGATTTCCCGCAGACCTCACAGTCACCGATCTTATTTTTAAGCATCGGATTGTTGCTGGCGCAGGTGCCCCTGAATTCTTGCCCGGTAACTACTTGGCGGAGATTAATCAGCACGAAACTGATCAGGAAAACCGCGAAAATAACGGCGAACATATAGAGGAACTGTGTCATAGCGGGGCGGATTTTGGGGCGCGGCAAAGATATTCTTGCTGCAATAACAGCGTACGATTGACGGGGTTGACTATGGCTGGATTACTTACCCAGGGTAGCCAGAAACTGTTGGTAAGTCATTGATCTGTAATGCTCACCCTGGATGAAGGTCAACTCGTTAATGTACTGATCGGCGGGTTTGAAGCCCGGGCTGATGGTGATGCGCGAGCGGTTCTCGTCCAGGTATACGATACTCGGAAAGCTGAGTCGCTTATCCAGTAGTGTTACTGCTAGCTCATGTGCGCCGCGGCGGCCGTAACCTTGGTTGAATTTGAAGGTATGACCGTCGTATTCGATGCTCTCCCGCTGCTCGGCGTTAAACTTCACCGCGTAGAAGTTCTCGCTGATGTATTTGCTGATTGCGGGCTCCGCGAATACTGCTTTGTCCATCTTTTTGCACCAGCCACACCAATCGGTATACACGTCGACCAATATCTTCTTGGGTGCTTCCTCGCTGCGGGCTACGGCTTCTTCCCAACTAAGCCATTCTACCTGAGCGAATAGGCAGGTAGATAAAAGCAGAAAAAGAGGTAGGATAAGCTGCTTCACGGAGAGATGCTTTGATGGAAGTTAGGACAAATCCGCCACTTAAAAAGTTGGGCAGGGGACGGCCTCGTCATCGTTCCCCTTACCGAGGTAAGCAATATTGAGCTCGAAGGCACCGCGGTGGCGAGGGTTGGTCTGCAGACCGTTTACGCCAAAGTCATAACTGAGGCCTACCAGGAAGTTAGATAGTTCGAGCCCGACCTGCCCGATGGCACTGTCTACCCCGAAGCTGTCTTCACTCCCTACGCTTCGCGCGTAAGCCCCCAGATGCAGCGCGGACCCATTCGCATCGTTGAACAAAAAGCGGACGGTCGAGCCGGCATTTACCATAGTGTGCGGCCCCTGCGAAAAGGCGTACACCCGCGGGCTGAGCTGAATATCCCTGGCTACCGGGATGCCTACGTTGGCGTAAAAGCTGTAGCGCCGGTCCAAAACATTGTCAACCGTAATATCTTCCCCCTGGGTGATTTCCGCATAGAAGCTTTGCTCCGGCTCGGTTACGTGGTGGATGGCACCGCCGACTATGAAAGATACCGCGTTCCTGGGTGCGTAGGAATAGTTCAGTCCTATTTGGTAATCGCCGAAAGCATAGTTATTGGCCGGCAGCTCTTCCAGGCTCGCGCCATCGACGAAGGTGGAGGTACCGTCGAAGCTATCCTCAAAGGTCAACTGATCGTAACTCACGTTGCGCTGCACGATGCCGAGTTGGAACCCCAGGCTAAGGTGCTGGTTACTGCGCGGGTTAAGGGTCTTATGGTAAGCCCCACTCACTTGGAATTGGTTGACGCTGTAGTTGAATTCGGTCACCCGGTCGCTGATGAACATCACCCCCGCCCCGACGGCATCCCGGTAGTCGCGGCGCTTAGGGTTGATCACGTAATGGAGGTCGGTGGCAAAGGCAGTAGTCTGAAAGGGGGTTTCCAGCACTTCCGCCCACTGGCTACGGTGCGCTACGGATACGCGGTAGCGACCGTCGAACAGCCCGGTAAGCGCGGGGTTCAACCCCAGGGGAGTTGCGAAGAATTGGGAAAACTGCTGATCCTGAGCGGAGCCCGGCACGGCGGTGACAAGTAAAATAAGCAGCGAAAAGGTCCATTTCATACGTTGCCATTGAGGCCGCGAAGGTAGGCAAATCCAACGTGCGGCTATTCCCCTCTAGTATTTAGGTCAACCATTTAACCGGGGCGGGATCTACGGCTATCTTTGGCGCTAATGACCCCGCGATTCGCCATCTGTCGGTACGGTTCGGCAGCCCTGTGGGCACAGCCGCGACCGGGTGCCCCCCTACGGTCTCAGTTGCTACTGGGGGAGCCGGTGCACGTAGTGGAGTTGGGGCAGCGATTCACCTACGTGCGTATTCCGGGGGATGAACTGACGGGCTACGTCCGTAACGGACAGCTCTTACGGGTAAGTGAGCGGGAGTGGAACGACCAACTGCATAGCCCGGCCTACAACCTTGATCTTTACGCGCACGTACTCGGCGATCGTTCCGCCCAGCCCATTACTTTCGGTGCTCGCCTGCCGGCTTTTGACGGTATTCGTATGCAACACGCCGGGGAGGCATTTACGTACACCGGCCAGGCTGCCTTTGCCAAAGACCTCAGCCCCAGCCCCGAACTCATCACCCGGCTGGCGAAGAAGTGGCTTTACGCCCCGGGAATGCACGGGGGCAGGACGCCGGCGGGCGTACACGGAGCGGCATTGCTACAACTGGTGTTTAGCATTGTCGGGATCTCCCTCCCGCGCACCGCTAATGCGATGGTGAAGGAGGGCGTTGCCGTCGATTTCATGGAGCTGGCGCAGGCGGGCGACCTGGCCTTTTTCGACGGGCCGGGGAAGGCGGTCGATCACGTCGGTCTACTACTGCCCGATAGTACCCTATTACACGTCGGCGACTGCGTACGCATCGACGCGGTGGATCACTTCGGCATTTTCGACTATCAATTAGGGCGCTATACACACCGGCTGCGCATCGTGAAGCGGCACCTTCCGGATCAGGACCGGCAAGGGGTGTTACTGAGTAAAAAGGAACGGCTCGCCGAGGCGAACGCCCGGCAGCTGGCTATCTTCTAACCGACCACGGAGCCGGCACCGGCCCGGACCGATTCGGTCGTTCTACCGGGGTAGACAAGCAACGCCGCCTCGAGGCAATCCATCGCTTTATGCAGATCCCCGACCTTGAGCACGTAGGCGATCCGGCATTCATCCAAGCCCAGGCCGGGGGTGGCGTAGAAGCCCGGCCCCGGTGCCAACATCACCGTGTTGCCCTCGTGTACGAACTCCTCTAACAACCACTGACAAAAAACGTCGCTGTTATCGATCGGGAAGCGGGCAAAGCAGTAGAAGGCACCCCCCGGCCGATAGCTGAACACGCCGGGCATCCGTTGCAGGCGCTCGAAGACGACATCCCGGCGTTGTTTATATTCTTCCCTGACCTCGTTTAGGTATCCAGCGTCGTCTTCGAGCATGCACTCACTCAAGCGCTGGCCGAGACCCGGGGGGCTGAGCCGGAGTTGCGCGAAGCGATCCACGCCCTCCAAGACGGATTGATTACGACAGACGAGCGCACCGACCCGCGCGCCGGTAGCACTATAGCGCTTGGAGACCGAATCGATGACGACGGCATGCTCCCGCAGGCGGTCCACCTGAAGGATGGATCCTACGGGGTGGTCGTAGGCGAACTCCCGGTAAACCTCGTCGGCGCACAGGAAAAGGTCGTTTTCGACTACAATATCAGCGAGGGTATTCATTTCCGCTTCGGAGTAACAGGCACCGGTGGGGTTGTTCGGGCTGGTGATCATTATCGCACGGGTACGGCGGGTGATCTTACGCGCGAATGCCCCGGGGCTGGGCAGCCCGAAACCGTCCTCGATCTTACCGGTGATGGCCACCACCCGTACATCGGCGATGTGGGCGTACCCGTTGTAATTGGCGTAGAATGGCTCGGGTACGATGATCTCGTCGCCGGGGTCCAGGCAACTGAGCATAAAGAAGAGGATAGCTTCGGAGCCACCCGTGGTGACCATAATGTTCTCGGCGGTCAGTTCAACACCGAATCGCCGGTAATACCCCCTGAGTTTTTCTCGGTAGCTGGCAATGCCGTTGCTGGGGCTATAATCCAGTACTTCCCACTCGAGCTTTTTAAAGGCGGCAACTGCCGTCGGGTGGGTGGGGATATCGGGTTGGCCGATGTTCAGATGGAATACGTGACGGCCTTTCGCCCTGGCCGCTTTGGCGTAGGGAAGCAACTTTCGAATGGGGGACAGGGGTACGATCTCGGCGCGGTGGCTTACGACTGGCATATTGTAAAGTTACCACGGCCGGGAACAGTAGCCGAAAAAGGCGCGTAAATTGTAGTTAGGAGCATGTTCGGATTTTACCCTTCCGGCTACACTCGGCAAGCAAAGTCCAAACAGGCTCTAAGCCCGGGGTGCGTTGCCGTGGGCCGGGTTACCGCTTTGGCCAGAGGTAGACTTTACGGCGGGAGTAGTCGATGCCTACCGTGTAGGCGGAAAGAAACGCGGAGCCGAGGATACCATCGATACTTCCCGCCGAGCTTGCCTGGTGTAAGTGCTCGAAATCGAATAGTACAAAGTTATCGGTACTATCTATCAGGTGCGGGTGCTTTGGCTCCCGTACGCTTACTTCCGTTTGGTCGATGAGCACCCTGTCACAGATTACGGGTTGGCCGTCCAGGCCCTGAACGTTGATCTTGCTATCCGTCGGTAGGGTGAGTGCTTCGTGGCGTTTGTCTAACAAGTTCACGCTCGAACCCGTGTCGATTACGAAGCGGAGGGTCTTTTTGGCGCCTACCTTTAGTACGACTACCGGTAGGTGACCGACCATTTCGAGTTTGAGCGTGCGCAGTGGCGCCTCGCCCTGGTGTTTCGGGCGGCGGACGGATGGAAGGAGCTGAAAGGTAGTGGCACCGTAATCGATGCGTAACTCACCTTCACTGAGGAGGCTGTGACCGACAAAGCCGTCGACCGTGCGTTCCAGCCGGAGCTCCACCGGGCGTAGGTCCAGAGATAGCGCCCAGAGGCGGCGGTGCGTCTGCCCAAAAAGCTCGAAGGTATTTATGAGGCGATCGCCTAAGTCTACCGTACCGCCGGCGGCCAACCCTTTAGGCAGCGTACGCGATTCACTTCCCCCCCGGTTATTGATGAGCACCTGAGGGGCACCGGTATCGAGAATGAAGGTGCCTTCCTTACCATCCAGGAAAGCCTGAAACTCGATGAGTCGGTTACCGAAGTCAAAGGTCTGAGTATTCGCGGGAAGTTCGACTGCCGGCGTTACAACTTTTTCACCAATGCCTGCTGTCAGAAAATTCACTGCATCCTGCGTCCTCGCAAAACTTCCTACCAACAATACGATGGCCGCCACCGTGGACGGGCGCGCAAAACCAAGTATTGAGTAACAATGAATTAACACGATGTGGACAGTTATCAATGCTAAGTTAATAAAAAATTTACATTCGCTTAACATTGGCACTACCTAAGTAGTTTACCGAGGCGATATATCCGTTGTGCCACCGGCCCCGGTCGCCTTATTGGTTTACCTTTACACCCCGTAACATTGATCCATGAGTAAGTATATTTTCGTTACGGGCGGGGTCACGTCGTCCCTCGGTAAAGGTATTATTGCCGCCTCCCTCGCTAAGCTTTTGCAGGCCAGGGGCTTGTCCGTCACCATCCAAAAATTCGACCCCTATCTCAACGTCGACCCAGGCACCCTGAACCCCATAGAACACGGGGAATGCTACGTGACCGACGACGGTGCCGAAACCGACCTCGACCTGGGTCACTACGAGCGATTCCTCGCCGTGCCGACGAGCCAAGCCAATAACGTGACGACCGGCCGGATCTACCAGACGGTGATCGAGAAGGAGCGGCAGGGGGCCTACCTGGGTAAAACCGTACAGGTGGTGCCCCACATCACCGACGAGATCAAGCGGCGCATTCAACTGCTGGGAAATACCGGCGAATACGACATCGTCATCACCGAGCTCGGCGGTACCGTGGGCGATATCGAGTCGCTACCCTACGTGGAAAGTCTCCGGCAATTGCGCTGGGAGCTGGGCCGCGATAACTGTATTTGTATCCACCTTACCCTGATACCGTACCTCGCGGCGGCCAAGGAACTGAAGACAAAACCGACGCAACACAGCGTCAAGGAGTTACTCAGTTCCGGCATCCAGCCCGACATCCTGGTGGTACGTACGGAGTACGAAATCGACGATAGCATCCGGCGTAAGCTGGCCCTGTTTTGCAACGTCGAGAAGAACGCCATCATCGAGGCCATAGACGCCAGCACCATTTACGACGTCCCGTTACTGATGCTTAAGGAAGGGTTAGACACGCAGGTGATCAGTAAACTTCGCATTGTCGACCGCCGTGAGCCGGACCTGAGGCGATGGAAAGAATTCCTGGGCAAGCTGAAAAATTCTACCGGGGAGGTTACGATCGGTCTGGTCGGGAAATACATCGATCTACAGGATGCCTATAAGTCCATCTATGAAGCGTTCATCCACGCCGGCGCGGTCAACGAGGTAAAAGTGAAGGTCATTCCGGTGAGCTCCGAGGACCTGGAGGGGCGCCGGGCCAAACTGGGCAAATTCCTGAGTCAGTTCGACGGGGTGCTGGTAGCGCCGGGCTTCGGGGAGCGGGGCATCGAGGGCAAGATCGATGCCATACAGTACCTGCGCGAGGAGAAGATCCCTTTTTTCGGGATCTGCCTGGGCATGCAGTGCGCGGTCGTGGAATTTAGCCGGAACGTCGCCGCGCTGGAAGGCGCGATGTCCGCTGAGGTAAACAAGCAGGCGGCGGTGCCGGTCATCGACCTCATGCCGGATCAGAAGAACATTACGGATAAAGGGGGGACGATGCGGCTCGGGGCGTACGATTGCACCCTGGCCCCCGGGTCCCTTGCGGCACGCGCCTACGGTGAAAGTCGTATCAGCGAGCGCCACCGCCACCGTTATGAGTTCAACAACAAGTATTTGGAAGATCTAAAGCAGGCGGGTCTGAGCATTACCGGAACCAACCCCGCCACCGGGCTGGTGGAGATCGTGGAGCTGAAGGATCATCCGTACTTCATCGGGGTACAGTTTCACCCGGAGCTCAAATCGACGGTGGAGCGGCCGCACCCGTTATTTGTGTCGTTCGTCGAGGCGGCTATGGTTCGACGCGGGCTGGATCGGGAGTAGAGAAAGGTATGAGGGGGGTCGGTGGACGTTAGGGGGTGAGTAGGTGAACGGATTATCCAACAAACCTTGTTCTTTTGTAGAAAGCATGTATCTTTGCGGCCACTTTGAAATATCCTGGCGCTGACGGGTGCCTATTTGAGAGCTTGCTTATTTCGTTTGTTATGTCCGTACAATCACCATTTACCTTTCCGCTTCGGGGGCTTGGCCTGGGAGAATACGAATACGAGCTTAAGGTAGACGATGCGCTGCTGGCTTCTTTTCCTCAGTCTCCGGTGGATCGTGCCAGTATTGATTTGCGACTGACGATCGAACGGCGTAGCCGGGAGTTGACTCTGCATTTCGACTTTGCCGGAACGCTGGCGACTACCTGCGATCGCTGTACGGCGGATATCGATCTACCGATAGCCGACAAGCGGCGGTTGGTCGTGAAACTGGTCGACTCGACGGAGGGCTTGGAAGACGATGCGGATATGGTCTATCTCGCGGCGGAAACCAGTCTGTTCAACGTAGCTCCTTACGTGTACGAGTTCGTCCTACTGAGCGTTCCGCTGATTAAGACCTACGATTGCCGATCCGGAGAGCCCCCCTACCCTTGCGACGAGGAATTACTCGCCATGATCGATGGAAGCATCGAGGATGCTCGGGAGGCCGCGGAGGAGGACCGATCACCGAAAGCGAGCCCCTGGGATATTTTAAAGGATTTAAACTAGACTCCCCTTACTAAAATTAGCTATTCAGCATGGCACACCCTAAGTCGAGAATCTCCAAGCAGCGCAAGCGGAAGCGCCGGACTCATTACAAAGCCACCGCCCCTACCCTGACGGTTTGCCAAACTACCGGTGAAGTACACCAGCCTCACCGCGCCTACACGGACGCCGAGGGGAATATGTACTACAACGGTAACCTTCTGGTCAAAGCGCCCGAAGTCGTGGTCGAAGATACCGACGATACGACGTCGGAAGACGAGTAGGTTAAGCCCTTCTCCCAAGATATACACTAACGGTAGCCCGTCGATGATGCCTCATCGATGGGCTTTTGCCGTTGAATAGTGTTAATAAGGCTCAGTGACGTGTTCTGACGCCCGATAAGGTGAGCAGCGGTTCGTAAATTAGATTCTTCAATTACCAACCGCCTGAGACTATGCTACGTAACCCCCTCCTATCTTTATTGTCACTACTCTTATTTGTCGCGTCCGCCCCGTCCGCTCTGCACGCGCAAAGCCCCCTCACCTACCAAACCCCGCCGGATGCCATCAATAAGCTGGTCGACGTACCACTGGCCCCCGGCGTGCTCATGGACCGCGACAAGAAGCAGATGGTACTGCTGTACCGCGATGCCTACAAAAGCATAGAAGAATTAAGCCAGCAGGAGATGCGACTCGCTGGATTGCGCATCGACCCCAAAACGAATATTGGTAGCCGGACGACCTACTATAACGCACTGGCAGTCAGGCCGGTCGATTCCCAGCTCGATCCGCAACCCGTCGAAGGGCTACCCGCCAAGCCACGTTTGACAAATTTTACCTGGTCGCCCGACCACAGCAAAATCGCGATGACGCATACCAGCGCATCGGGTGTCGAGCTTTGGGTACTGGAGGTGGCGACTGGAAGCGCAAGCAGAGTAAGCAACGCTGATTCCGACCCGCTGAACGCGAATATGGGAGACGTGATAAATTGGGACAAGGACGGCAACAGCATGCTCGTAAAGTTCCTTCCGGAGCAAAGGGAAGCGTTGATCGACGGCGCAACGGCCGTTCCGAGCGGTCCGACAATTTCTACCGCCGACGGCAAGAAAGCGCAGAACAGGACTTATCAGGACCTACTCAAGAACCCGAACGACGAACACAATTTCGAGCAGCTTTCCGGGAGTACCATTAAGAGAGTGTATCTCGATGGCCGCATGGAGCAGTGGCTGCCGGCCGCAATGTACCGGAGCCTTTCCTACAGCCCGGATGGGGAATACGTGATGGTCACCACCGTCGAGCGCCCCTTCTCTTACCTCGTCCCCTATTACCGGTTTCCTTCGGTAACGAAGGTGTACGACCGCAACGGTGAACTCGTCCGGCAGGTGAACGAGGTACCGTTGATCGAGGACCTCCCCAAAGGTTTCATGGCCGAGCAGCCGGGCAAACGCGACTTCTCTTGGCGGGACGACGTAGCGGCTACACTCCTCTACGCCAAAGCCCTCGACGGCGGCGACCCGGCTACCGAAGCCCCCTACCGCGACCAGCTCTACACGCTCGAAGCGCCCTTCAGCGGAGACGGGGTGCCACTGGCGAAACTCGTCAACCGCTACGGCGGCGTGGAGTGGGGGGACGCCGAACACGCCATTCTCTACGACTACTGGTGGGACACGCGGAACACGAAAACCTACCTCCTCAATCCGTCCGCCCCCGAATCGGAATTAACGGTGCTATCCGATCGTAATTACCAAGATCAGTACAGCGACCCCGGCTCATTCGTCACCGAAGCAAACGAGTACGGCAGATTGGTGATCGCACTCGAAGGCAGTACGGCGTATCTACTCGGCGACGGCTTTACCGAAGACGGCCAGTTTCCTTTCCTGGACGCCATGGATCTGCGCACCGGCAGCACCGATCGGAAGTATACTTCCGAAGTCGCGGGCAAGGTCGAAGACCTTCGCGACTACGACCCGGCGACCGACCGGCTGCTCGTTCGTATGGAAAGCCCAACTGACTATCCGAACTACTACTTCCGCGAGGTGGCGTCCGGTGAGCTATCGCAGGTGACGGATTTTACCAATCCGTTCGCCGCCCTGGGCGAGGTGCACAAGGAGGTAATTACCTACGAGCGGGCGGACGGGCTGGAGCTTTCCGGAACGCTGTACTTGCCGGTAGGTTACGATATGGATCGCATGGAAAAGATGCCGATGATCCTTTGGGCTTACCCCCGGGAGTTCAAGGATAAATCGAGTGCCTCGCAGAAGACGAGCAACCCTAATGAATTCATTTACCCTTATTGGGGGAGCCCCATCTACTGGGTGACCCGGGGTTACGTCGTGTTGGACGATGCAGCCTTCCCGATCGTCGGCGAGGGGGAAGAGGAGCCGAACGATTCTTTTCGGGATCAGCTCGTCGCTAATGCCAAGGCCGCTATCGACGCGGTGGATGCACTGGGTTACATCGACAGGGACCGGGTCGCCGTGGGTGGCCATAGCTACGGCGCCTTCATGGTGGCCAACCTACTCAGCCATTCCGACCTATTCGCCGCGGGTATCGCCAGATCGGGCGCGTATAATCGTACCCTGACCCCGTTCGGCTTCCAGTCCGAGCAGCGGAGTTACTGGGAAGCACCGGAGGTATACTACGGTATGTCTCCGTTCATGCATGCTGATAAAATGAAGACTCCCCTACTCCTCACCCACGGGGAGGCGGACAATAACTCCGGCACCTATCCCCTACAGTCGGAACGCTACTTCAACGCACTGAAGGGCTTGGGAGCTACCGTCCGGCTGGTCATGTTACCAAAGGAGAGCCATGGCTACCGGGCTAAGGAGTCAATCCTCCATCTACTCTGGGAGCAGGATGCCTGGTTGGAAAAGTGGGTGAAGAACAGAGAGAGCAGAAAGTAAGCCCGCACGATCGCAGCGACGTGCCGATCCTTCTATCTTTCGGGCATGAAAAGAATCATCAAGACGGATAAGGCGCCGGCACCGGTAGGTGCCTACAATCAGGCTATCGTACACAACGGTACCCTTTACGTAAGTGGCCAGATCGCCATCGACCCGCAGTCGGGCAAGCTACTCACGGACGACCTCGACGTCGAGACGCGGCGCGTGATGGACAACCTGGGTGCTATTTTAGAGGCGGCCGGGACGAGCTTCGAGCGGGTACTGAAGTGCAGCGTATTCGTAAGTGACATGGCCAATTTCGGGCGCATCAACGCGATTTATGCGGAGTACTTCGATGCGGCTACGGCACCGGCGCGTGCGCTCGTCGAGGTCGCCAACCTGCCGAAATACGTCAACGTGGAGATCAGCTGTATAGCCGAGGTGGATTAGGCTTACCTACTTTCGGTCAGCGATAGCTCGGCCGTAACGGTGCGTGCGATCAAGTCGCGTTCGACCTTGCGGATGATACCAGATACTTTGATCAAGCTACCCGAGGGCATTTCAGTGATACTCGGTGGTACCGACGCCTGGTCGAGGACGTACTCGATACCGGAACCATCCGAGAGACGCACGCCGTTATCCCGCTGAATCAGGAACTGCCAGTCGGTAAATTGCTGACCGTCTTCGAGGACGGGTTCCATGCGACCGTGTTTGCTCATTCGCTGAAATGCCAGTTGAGCTGATTTTTGGTCTGCCGGGAAGGTGACGTCTTCCAATGCCGAATTAGAACAGGCGGTCAAAAGAAACAGCCCAAGAAGACAGAATAGCTTAGCCATTAGATGATGATATGATCACTGTGTTACCGGCCTACGACGCGCTGCCTACTTAGCGTTTCTCGCGCTGCCGCCCCATTGTTTTATCCACGAATTTAAGCGCCGGTTTGACGCTCAGGCCGTGGACGAAAATGGATACGAGCATAGTGAAGTTTACGATACTCCAGACTTGGTCGATTTCTGGAAAGTACTCGGAATTGTGAGCGTAAGCTAGATAGTACAACGAGCCTACACCCCGGATCCCGAAATAGCTGATCGCCAGTTTCTCGACTAGAGGTAGGTTTGAGGGGAGGAAAGCTATTAAACCGCATAGCGGGCGAATAACGAAGAGCAACGCAAGACCGATCGCAGCGCCTTGCCAGCTTAGTTCGTTGAGCCCCCCCGTAGCGGTAATGCCGCCAAAAGCAATCAGGAAGACACCCAGTATCGCCTGCTCGACCTGGTCGATCGCTTCGTAGCTTCCCTGCGTCGATTCCGGGCGTAGTTCTTTAGTCCTGGCACCGGTAACGGCAGCGACGAATACGGCAAGAAAGCCATAGCCTTCGGCCATTTCCGTTATGGAATAAGTCAGCAGTGTAGCGGCCAGGATGAAAAAACCTTCTTCCAACTCGACGTCATCCCGGCTTCTCTCACGCATATTCTCCTCGAAGCGCTTAAATATGTAGGTTAGTGCTTTACCGATGACCCAGCCCATAATAGTGCCTACGACGATTCGGTAGCCGAAATCCCACCAGGCCCAGGTCAAAAGGGCCTCCGTCACGTCGGTGGCGGATATGATGGCGATGGCCAGGTAAACGAAGGGGAAGGCGAGTCCGTCATTCAGGCCGGCTTCGAGTGTCAGCCCGAATCGTACTTCATCTTCGGATGAATCGTCATCGGGGGCCCCGACCTGAACGTTTGCCGCCAGGACCGGATCGGTAGGTGCCAATACGGCCCCCAGCAGGATAGCCGCCGCCGGTGCCAGCCCGATCCAGGCCCAACCGAGAAGAGCTACCGCCGCTATGGTCAGCGGCATGGCGATACCGAGCAGGTACCAGCCAGTCGCCCAAGATTTCAACCCGACATCACGCTTCATCTTCAGGCCGGTACCCGCCAGGCTGATAATAACGATGAACTCCGTGATGTACTCCATGAGCTCACGGTCGACGCGGTGATCGTCCGGGTTCATGAGCGGTAAGTCGAGCGGAAGACTGAAAACGGCGTATCCGAACGCCACGTAGATGATTGGCAGGCTCAGTAGCCGGTTACGCAGCAGGCCGGGCAGCAGAAACGTCCCCAACAGGGCAATGCCGGCCAGGAGCAGTAAAAGTATGTGAGTGGTCAACGCGCGGTATGTTCTGCTGACGTAACCCCACCACTACCGTGGTGTTTATCCAACAGTAAGTAGTCGTATGCGGAGTGGTGACCTAATAGTCTTCGGCCCGCTTGATCTCACCACTCTTGACGCGATTACGGTAGCTATTCAGGGCGGCCTTTACTTTTGGCATCAGCAGGAACAGACCGAGTACGTTCGGAAAGCACATGGCAAAAATCATTGCATCTCCAAAGCTGAATACCGCGCGGGCGCCGATCGCCGAACCGATAACGACGAAGATACAGAATATGACCTTGTAGATTATTTCGTTTGTCCTGCTCTCCCCGAATAAGTACGTCCAGCACTTCATGCCGTAGTAACTCCAGCTTATCATGGTCGAAAGCGCGAAAAGGATGACCGCCACGGCGAGCACCGTAGGGAACCAGCTAATAACGGAGCCGAAAGCGGCGGAGGTAATGTTGATGTCTACCAAGCGCTCAGAAGTGAGTTCGTCGTACATGAACTCCGGCCCCGCCCCGCCGTAGTTGGTAATTATGATCACTAGGGCGGTAATGGTGCAGATGACCACCGTATCGATAAACGGTTCCAGCAGCGCCACGATCCCCTCACTGATCGGCTCGTCCGTCTTAGCGGCCGAGTGGGCGATCGATGCCGAGCCGACACCGGCCTCGTTAGAGAAGGCAGAACGGCGGAAACCCTGGATCAACACGCCGATGAAGCCGCCGTACATAGCATCGGAATTGAACGCTCCACTAATGATTGACCCGAAGGCGGCGGGAATGTCGGTGAAGTGATAACCTAATACTATAATGGCGCCGAGAAGGTAAATACCGACCATAAAAGGAACGATCTTCTCGGTCACCCGCGCGATACTTTTGATCCCTCCGATGATTATCAGCCCGACGACGACGGCAACGATCACCCCGAATACCCAACCGTTCGCGAAGAAGAAAGAGTCCTCACCGCCGGTGACCTCGATCAGTTGACCGGTAGCCTGGTTGATCTGGACCATATTGCCGCCTCCGAAGCTTCCACCGATACAGAAGATGGCGAACGCCACGGCAAGCCCTTTGCCTAGGTACTTTTTCCACGCTACGCCGTCCTCCGACAGTCCTTTATCGAGATAATACATCGGCCCGCCGGACACCGAGCCGTCCGCATTGACGTTACGGTACATCAAACCCAGCGATACTTCGGTGAATTTTGACGTCATCCCCAACAGCCCGGCCACGATCATCCAAAAGGTAGCACCCGGCCCGCCAATCGTAACGGCGGCGGCCACACCGGCTATGTTACCCACCCCTACCGTACCGGATAGCGCGGCCGTAAGCGCCTGAAAATGGGATACCTCCCCCTGGTCGTTCGGATTATCGAATTTTCCACGGACGACATCGAGCGCATGCTTAAAGGACGTAATGTTGATGAAGCCCATGTACACGGTGAAGATGGTAGCACCGATTATCAGCCACGGAAGTACGAACGGCACGCCTTCCAGAAAAGAGATACCCGTCTCAAAAAAGACCACTGCTTCTACCTTTTCCGTGATAGGCTCGAAGAAACTTTGCAGTGCGGCGTCGAATCCACCTTCCTCTTCGGTCTGCGCCAGCATATAGAGTGGCGAAAAGAGAACGGTTAAAAAGAAAGTGAATCGTTTGTTCATATACCGTGGGTGTAAGACAGTTTGGGCGGGGATATACCTAATTACGCCGAAGGTAATAACTTTTGCGACCTGCTACCGGTCTCGTTCTTTTACCTACCTTGCTCGCCAACTAGTATGAAGGACCAGGTACAGCCATCCGATGAGGATTTGATTCGCCGCGTTTCGGCGGGCGAAAGCCAGGCTTTAGACGTGCTCTTCCGGCGGCATTACGTAGACTTATGCCGCGTCGCTAACCGCTTCGTCCGGAGTGAAAGCCAGTCCGAAGACATCGTCCAGGAGCTGTTCGTTTCTCTCTGGGAACGGCGCGCCGATCTCCCTCAGCTAGACGCCGTCGGCTCCTACCTGCGTAAGTCGACCAGGAACCGCAGCCTGAATTACTTACGCAACAACAAAAGGATCCCGCTCAGCGACGAAGAGCTTCCCGAATCCATCCCCGCACCGGAAGCTGCCTCTAGTTTGGAAAGTCACGAGTTGCGCAGCCAGATACACGGCGCCATCGACCGGCTGCCGGAGCGGTGCAGGCTGGTCTTCACCATGGCTAAGGTCGAAGATATGAGCCACCGCGAGATTGCCCAAAGCCTCGACATTTCCACTAAAACGGTGGAGAACCAAATGACCAGGGCTTACCGCTACCTGCGCCAATGGTTAGCCCTACTAATTATCATAGCTTTAGCGGTAGCATTTCCGTAAGGATAGCGGCTAGTCAGCTAACCGACGAATTGAATTCATATCTTTACGACCGTTGGGGGTAGCGTCTACTTTTGGTGTCCCCACAGCAGCACCCAACTGCTTATTAACTTCGGCAACCCAATGAGCCAACGCATTCACGAAAAAATTGACAAACTTTCGGCCTCCTACGGGGAGGACATCTCGCCCGACGTCGAAGCCGGGCTGCACCGTCTCCACGCGTCGATAGGTCAACTCCCACAGCGTGAGGCCAGCGTCCGCCCGCTCCCAAACTACAGACGCTGGCTGAGCATCGCCGCGGGTGTACTACTGGCAGTAGCTGCCGGCTGGTTCCTTTTGCGCGATGACGCTACCGTACTCAATAACGCCACTAACGGCCCCCTCGCGGTCGCCCTTCCCGACGGCACGGAAGTAATCCTACAACAGGGTGCCAGCCTCAGTTATGACGATGAATTTCTGGACACCGAACGGAACATCGACCTCGAAGGACAAGGTTTTTTCAAGGTTGCCAAAGACGCTCAAAAGCCCTTCCTGGTACATGCTAACGGTACGACCCTAAGAGTTACCGGCACCGAATTCAACCTACGCGTCGACGGTGAGGAACTCGAGGTAGAAGTTAGCGAAGGCTCCGTAAATCTAGAATACGAGGACGAGGTTGTCGCCGTCGGATTGAACCAGTGTGGGCTGGCAAAAGCTGGCGTTACGCCCGTTTTAATGGAAGCCCCATACCTAAACCGACACGCCTGGTATACCGGGAAACTGGTCTTCAACGAAGCGCCCATTCGCCAGGTACTTAATACGATACACAGTAATTGGGGCGTGAGCGTCACGCTTCCTCAGGCCTGCGATTTTGTGGTAAACTCCACTTATTCCGCTAAAAGCAGCTCCGACATCCCCTCGATTCTTGAGCAGATCGGCCGGCAGGCCGGCGGGCAGTTTCTGGCTGTCGATAAGGCTAATTATACCTGGCGGGGCGATTGTCGCTAACGGACGGGGGTATGAGTGTCGTCTTACGTTTTGAGACCTACCCGATCACTAATCAATGCGCCTCCTAACCGTCCTCTTCATTACCACCGTCTGCCTCTTTTCAGGGTGGTTGTCTGGGCAGGGAGATTCCCCACAAGATCGGAAATACAAGCTCCCCCGGCGAACGATGCCGCTGGAAAAAGCGCTGATCAAACTGCGTGAGGCACGGGCGGAACTAAGTTATCGACCGGATCAGCTGCCCCAAACGGTGGTGCGCGTCCCGGGCGGCAAAAGAACGCTCGCGGCCTGGCTGGAATTTTTGCTTAAGGATACGGAGATCGCTTTCGATAAGAATGCAGCGGGCTACTACCTGTTCCCGGACCCTGAGCTCCCCCGCCAGAAAGTCAACCTGTACGGCCTGGTTATGGACGCAGAGAGCGGCGAGCGCCTGATCGGTGCAGCCATTCAGCTGCCGGGCAAAGGCGTCGGGACGCTGTCTAATGAGTACGGTTTCTACTCGCTTCCGCTGCGCGGCGGAAGGCAAAAGGTGCGCGCCACTTACATAGGTTACGAGCCGCTCGATCGGGAGATCTTACTGCGTGCCGATACTACGCTCGAGATCCGCCTTCGCCCTGCCAGAAATTTACCTTCGGTGATCGTTCGTGCCGAACCGACCAGCAAAGCGGACTTGTACCTTACCGATACGAAGACGAGCATCGGAAGAGAGGAAGTCGACAGGCTCGGCGGGCCAGGCGGAGAAGCGGACCCGCTAAGGGTAGCCCGCTTACTTCCCGGAGTAGAATCGGGTGCCGACGGCCTCGGCGGGCTCTTTATCCGGGGGAGTGAAAGCGGGCACAATCTCGTGCTTTTAGACGGCGTACCCGTGTATAGTCTCAATCACGCCGCCGGCCTATTCAGCATCTTCAGCAACGAGGCTATTCGGCGGATGGATCTTTACAAAGATGGCATCCCAAGCCGTTTCGGCGGCCGTATAGGTGGCGTGCTCGACGTGCATACGCGGGATGGAAACCTTTACGAGACCTCGATGGTCACCGGCACCAGTCTGCTTGCGGCGAAAGTGACGGCCGAAGGCCCCATAAACGTCGGTACCAGTTCTTATCTGCTAAGCGGTCGGTACTTCTGGGCGGGTAGTTTAGTAGGCAACGCGAGCGAAAATTATAAGCGCGAACTGGGCCGGGAGGGCAGACTGGACTACGACGTTTACGACATCAATTTTAAGGCAAACCACCAGCTTTCGGACGACGGTAGGCTGTACTTCAGTCTGTATCGGGGTACGGATGATTACTCTAACGCTGCCTTCAGTTCCGATACCGTGACGGTGCTCAACTCAGCGGGGGCCGTATTTCGCTACGCCGCGCCACAGCGGCGCATGGAGAACGTCCGCTGGACGAATACCGTCGCCGCACTTCGCTACAACCATATTTTCGGACAGCGGCTGTTCGGCAATTTTCGCCTGAGCTTGAGCGACCTCTCCGTCGATGCCGCTTACGAACGCTCGGATAGCCTGAATCAAACCACCAACGGCATCTTCGACGGGGATGTTTTCAGTGGCCGTTACGGCTCGGATATTACGCAACTAGGGGCTGCCTTCGATGGTCAGTACAGCCTGCTTTCGGGGGGCAACGTACGTTTCGGGCTGGAGGCCAACCGGCACATGTTCACCCCTCAGTTAAGCTCCGGAGAGGTACCGCTTTCCTTTCACCCACGTATAGAAGACCTCGACGAGGACCGGACGATGCACCCGTGGGAGCTTGCCGGGTACGTAAGCATGGCAGGTAAGTTTGGCGGCATCAGCTACCAAACGGGTTTGCGCGTGCAGTACTGGGGTAACGAGAGCGGCTTTCTAAATTTCAGCCCCCGTCTACTCTTAGCCGGGCGCTTCTCCCCCTCCGCCAACTGGCGCTTAGCCTACGACCGTACGGTTCAGTCCGTCCACCTGGTAAGCAGCACCGTGATCGGCCTACCGTCGGATACCTGGGTGCCCGCTACCGATGCCATCACCCCGTCGACCGCCGATCAGTTCAGTGCAACCTGGCTCCAGCGTTTAGGCGATACGTATAACCTGGAAGTAGCGGCTTACTACCGCGACCTGCGGCAGGTGGTAACGTTCGAGGAGGGTGGCAACAGGACTAACTGGGAAAGCAACCTACAGCAAGGCAATGGCTTTGCCAGAGGGCTCGAGGTAACCTTTAACCGCAGCACCCCGAAGTTCCGCGGTTGGATCAGCTACATTCTGGCGGAAAGCCGCCGGCAATTCACCGAAGAGGTGAATGTAGGTCGTCCGTTCAATTTTCGGTACGGGCGCACGCACGGATTTAAATTGGCCGCCCTCTATATGCCAACTCCGCGCTTTTCGGTAAGTGCTACCTGGCGCTATGGATCCGGCGCCCACTACAGTCTAAGCCAGGAAACGTTTTTGCTGGTCCCCCCGGGTAGAGTAACCGAAGACGATGGCCTGGAAACGATCAACTTGGTACAAGAAAGAAATGGGGTACAACTACCCGCAAATCACCGCTTGGACGTCAACGCACAGTTTAAGATCGTTAAGCTGCAAGCCGAGCACGTCATCGACTTCGGCATCTATAATGTGTACAACCGCCATAACCCCATTTACTACGACATCCAGACGAAATACGAATCGCGCGAAGACCAACTGATTGCAAATCGAGACTTCATCCAGGTGTACCTGGCACCCATCACGCCGACCTTTGCCTACCGCGTTCGCTTCGGCGGAGGCAGCCTTTCGCAAGGTAAGTGAACGACGGATTTGCTCAACAGCAGACAATATTGTATTTTTGGTCATAGATGAAATTGGTCAAACACAACTGTCGGATACGTTGGGGTTTCGTTTACCTTTTCGGCACACTTCTGGTCTTAGGTAGCTGTGAGGAAGTGATTGAAAGCCCCTTCGAAATTATTGAGAGCAAATTGGTCCTAGCTTCAGCCTTTGCACCACATGCTCCGGTCCTGGTTCGCATTACCGCGACGCAGCCTAGCAGCGGAGAGCTTATACGCAGCGAGGTAACCAACGCCGAGGTCGTTCTTCTCGATGGCAGCACCGTCGTAGCCGAAATGGAATTCATGCCGGGCCAAAACATCGGTGAGGGCTACTACAGCACGGGCGAGTACCACCCACAGGTAGGCCGCCACTATACGATACACGCTTCGGCGGATGGCTTCACGCCCATTTCAGCGGATAGTCGCATACCACCCCGGGTTGATATCCTCACTATGTACATAGAGGATTTGACCCAGGAAAGCTTAATGTCTTACGACGTCTATGACTATACGCTTCACTTAGATTACGATGACCCCGCATCCCAGGGCGACCTTTACGACATTCGCGTCAGTCAGGAAGTAATTCCGTACCGCGTGGAAAACAGCGGCGATACGACCTGGTCCCGCCCGCTGCTAAGGGCAGTATACCAACCCGCCGACAACCCCGGCGAACCGGGCGCAATCGGGGGGCAGGCCAGTATACTACAGATGGATAAACACACGCAGAACGGCTTGGTCATGCAGCTACAAAGCGTCATCGACCCGCGGCGCGAGGTACTGGGTAACGTCATTGCGGAATTACGCACCGTTTCCGAGCCCTACTATCTCTTCCAGTTAGATCACCGGCAGGACGGGGATACGGGCGGTGGAATAAGGGAGCCTCAGGTCAACGTCTACACGAATATAAACTCCGGCTACGGGGTCTTTGCGGGTTACAACACTACCCAGAGAAGTTACCAGCTGTTCGTGCGCTAATGCTGCGCTACGAACTCAAGCCTACGGATACCGGCGGCCGATCCATCAATATTATATGTCAAAATGACAGGGTAAGATTGTACCTTTGCGTTCGCAAAATGCATGATGCATGTACAATGAAAACCCTACCCTCCAAGACTTACCCAAAGTAATTGACGAGGAAAAGCAAGGCGAGGTCTTCGGTAAGGAATTCGCGCCGAAAACTGCCGGGGAACGCAGCTTCTACATCGAGTCCTACGGTTGCCAAATGAACTTCTCGGATTCGGAGATCGTCGCATCCATCCTCGGTGAAGCCGGCTACGGACCTACCCGCGATATGGAGACGGCGGATCTGATACTCGTAAACACCTGTTCTATCCGCGAAAAGGCGGAGGCTACCGTACGCAAGCGCCTCCGGGTCTTCGACAAAGTCAAACAGCGACGCCCCGGCGTAATGGTCGGCGTACTCGGGTGTATGGCCGAACGGTTAAAAGCCAAGTTCCTCGAAGAAGAAAAATTGGTAGATGTCGTTGTGGGCCCGGATGCCTACCGCGATCTGCCGAACCTGATCAGCGGAGCGGAAGAAGGCGAGAAGGGCGTTAACGTATTTTTGAGTCGGGAAGAAACCTATGCGGACATCAACCCCGTCAGGCTACAGTCGAACGGGGTAACCGCCTTCATTTCGATCATGCGGGGTTGTGACAACATGTGCTCCTTCTGCGTCGTCCCGTTTACCCGTGGCCGGGAGCGTAGTCGTTCGGCCTATAGCATAGTCGCCGAGGCCACCAGCTTATTCGACAACGGGTTCAGAGAGGTCACGCTCCTCGGGCAGAACGTGGATAGCTACAAGTGGACCAACCCCGAGACCGAAGAAACGGTCAGTTTCGCCAACTTACTGCGCCTCGTCGCCGGCGTCGACCCCGATCTGCGCATTCGCTTTAGTACGAGCCACCCGAAGGACATCACCGATGACGTCCTATTCGCAATGCGCGATAACGAGAACGTCTGTAAATACATTCACCTACCCGTCCAGTCCGGGAACAGTCGTATTCTCGAGATGATGAACCGCACCTACGACCGCGCGTGGTACATCGACAAAGTGAAACGTATCTATGAGGTGATGCCCGATTGCGCCATCTCGTCTGACGTCATAACCGGCTTCTGCTCGGAAACGGAGGAAGAACACCGGGATACCTTGAGCATCGTAGCCTTCGCCCGCTATTCGATGAGCTACATGTTCTTCTACAGCGAACGCCCCAATACCCCGGCGGCGCGTAAATTCGAGGACGACGTACCCCTTTCCGTAAAGAAGCGCCGCTTAAGTGAAGTCATTGATCTTCAGACGTCTATCAGCCGCGAACTCAACGCCGATGAAGTCGGGAACACCTATAAGGTATTGATCGAAGGCAACAGCAAGAAAAGCTCCGAGGATTGGAAGGGGCGGACCACCCATAATAGAATGGTCATCTTCCCCAAGCGGGGGGGCCACGCCCCCGGCAGCTACGTATGGGTACACATCACCGGCTCGACCAGCGCCACGCTTTTCGGCTACGAAGTTCACCCGGGAACCACAACAGGTGCATGAACAAACTAAACACGATAAAGCGCCGCTACGGCATCGTCGGCCGCAGCCCCGCGCTCGATAACGCACTCCGCACCGCCATCCGCGTGGCCGGCACCGATCTTTCCGTGCTCATCACCGGTGAGTCCGGTGTCGGAAAGGAAGTAATGTCCCGTATCATCCACGATACTTCCGCGCGTAAACACGCCGGGTTTATCGCCATCAACTGTGGTGCCCTACCTCCGGGTACCATAAACTCGGAGCTGTTCGGCCACGAAAAGGGTGCCTATACCGACGCCCGGGCCGACCGAAAGGGCTATTTCGAAACCCTCGACGGCGGTACCATCTTCCTGGACGAGATCGGTGAGATGCCGCTACAAACGCAAAGTTACCTACTTCGCGTCCTCGAAAACGGGGAGTTTATCCGTATGGGGTCGAGTACGGTGCGCAAAACCGACGTTCGGGTGGTCGCCGCCACCAATCGCAAGCTGATGGAACGCGTGCAGGCGGGCAAGTTTCGGGAAGACCTCTACTACCGCCTGGCCACCGTGCCGATCGACCTGCCCAGCCTCCGGGAAAGACCGGAAGATGTGTATCTACTCTTCCGCTACTTCGCCAACAACTTCGCCGAAAAGCAGTCCATCGAACCAATTCAGGTGGATGAGGACGCTCGCTGGCTGCTCGAGCAATACGCCTGGCCCGGTAACATCCGTGAGCTAAAAAACGTCGCCGAACGCATCAGCGTACTATCCGAAGCGCGCGACCTCACCGGCGTCGACCTCGCCGAGATGATGCCGCAGCTGATGAAGCGCAACCTACCCGCCATCCGCCAGGCCGGCGGCGGCGATGCGGGCTTACAGGAGCGGGAGATCCTCTACAAAGTGCTCTTCGATATGAAAGAGGATATGTCGCAACTTAAGAACCTAGTCACCGAACTCATCCGAACCAACGACCTCCACGTTCCGGATATGGCGCAAGTGAGAAGCCTGACTTTGCCCGGTCAATATCCGGCGGCCGCCGATGCCATCGACCGCATCGCCGCGCAGGCCAGCGACGATGAGGACTTCGACTACGGAGAGCTCGCCCGCCCCGCTGGTAGGGCCGACGCTTATCGACCCGCGCCCCGCGCCGTACCCGACCGCAGCCCGGCCCCACCGGAGTTTTCCCGCCACGGTGAAGAACCCATCGTCCTCAATCCGGAAATGGAACGCGCTTACGCCCAGACCGAGATCGTCGAGGAAGACCTGAGCTTGGCCAACGCCGAGCGCGAGCTAATCAAAAAAGCGCTCAAAAAGCACAACAGCCGACGCAAAGAGGCTGCGGCGGAACTTGGCATCAGCGAACGCACGCTTTACCGAAAAATCAAGGAGTACGATGTGGGCTAGATCCGCCCCGGGCGCCATTGTCCTCTACTTGTTCGCCTTCAACCTTGCTTCCTGTTTTAATTTAGAGGGCGAGTCCGCAGGTGCAAGGAAAGGGATAAAAGAATGGGCTGAAAACCCACGCTACCTGGCCTGGGAAGGGACCGACCCGGTTTTATTGCTAGGTGCCGGCACCGACGATAACCTCTTCCAGCAATCTGATTACGCCGAAGAACTCCGGCAGCTACAGCAGGCGGGCGGCAACTTCGTCCGTTGCAATCTACACTCCCGCGCCACCACGGATCGTCAACCCTTCGCTACCCTCCCCGGAGAAGAAAAGCTCGACCCGGCAAGGCCCGACTCGGCCTACTGGAATAAGGTCGGCGAACTGCTCCGTACCGCCCGCTCGCGCAACCTGGTCGTACAGATGGAGAGCTGGCGCGGGGAAGCCTATTACCGGCAAGTAAGCGATACGGCCAGATTCGCGGCGGCCTTCCGGGAACAACTATCCGACCAGACGAAAAATTTCGCAAACCTCCTATGGGCCAAAGCCGTAAAAGATAGCCTGACGACCACACCGAACGATGGACCGATGGTCACCGAAACCAGCCGCCGGCAATACGGGGTCGAAGGCCAAGCGCACTGGACTCTCCTGCGGGAACTAAAGAGAGGCTAACGAGGCTACCCCTACCCCACTAACCGCCGCGGCACTAACCGGCCATGGCGCCAACCCAGCCGTAATAGACGGCACCGCTCAGGTGAACCGGGCTTTACTATCGGGCCACGCCGCCGCCCGTCACGCCCGCGCGCCCATCGGTAGCGGCTTCTCCGATCGCGCCCTGTCGAATATTCGCACCATCCGGACGATCGAGCACAGCTTCCGCTTCTGGGAGCTGACCCCCGCCCCCGAGATCTTACTGGACGCAGCCGTGGGTAATGCGTATCCGGCAACGGACGGCCGAGGCAACTTCTTAGTATATCTGGACGGCCCGACCCGCGCCCGTATCAACCTGCCCACGAAAGATCAACCCAGGATGCGCGTTTCGGTAGTCGGCTATCTCGGTACCCAACGATCGGAGGTTTTGGAACCACCCTACGGTTCCGTGTTCGAGATTTCTACCCAGGACGACCGGGGCGCCTGGCTATTAATGCGGAGGATAGATTAGTCAAGCGCGAGGGCCGCCCGTCGCAGTTGCTCGAGGTCGATCGCCACCACCCCGCGTTTCGCGATTACCTGCGCGCCGGCAAGGTTGGCCAGTCGCGCAATCGTCGGCAGGGGAACGCCGGCGGCCAGCGCGCAGGCGATCACGCTGATGACGGTATCCCCCGCTCCACTCACGTCGGCGACGTCGCGGGCGTCCGTCGGATGGATGCTACTGCTCTTACCATCGTGGATGTAGACGCCGTGCTCGCTCAAAGTGACCATAATATAGCGTGGGCCGATCTTCTCAAAAATGACTGCGGCGGCTCGGTCGAGGTGCTTCAGGTTTGGCTCGACCGGGAAGTCTACCTGCTGTTGGATCTCCCGTAGGTTTGGCTTGAAGAAGGTTGCACCGCGGTAGTCCCAAAATCCATCCCGCTTGGGGTCGACGATCGTCGGTACGCCACTGGCTTTAGCCATAGCGAGTACCTCCGTCGTGAGGTCTTCGAACAGTACGCCTTTGTTATAGTCCTGTAATAAGACCGCGTCGATATCCCCGCCGCCGAGTGCTAGCCGAATTGCGAGTAGCAGGGCTTCCGAAGTGCTACCGCCTAGGCGATCGGTCGTTTCTCGGTCTACGCGCATCAGTTGCTGGCCGCCGGAGGTAAGCCGCGTTTTGACCGTCGTGGGGCGCCCCGGGTCCGTAACGATCAGTCGGGTATCCAGGCCGTGTTGCCGCGATAGCTCACGGAGTACGGTACCGTTCGTATCGTCACCGACCACCCCGGCGAGTAAAGCCGTTGCGCCCAGGGCCTTCAGATTTAGCGCGACGTTAGCCGCCCCCCCGAGGCGATTGTCCTCCCGCTTGAGTCGTAGCACGGGTACGGGTGCTTCCGGGCTGATGCGCTCTACCTTCCCGTCTAGGTAACGATCGATCATCACGTCACCTACGACGAGTACACGAAGCCGGTCGAAGCGGGGCAGTTCGATGGTATCCGGTATTGTGGGTTATCCGAAGATCTCGGTGCCCGCGAAGTGGAACTGGCTTTCGATATCGGCATTTTCGTCACTATCCGAACCGTGTACGGCATTCTCTCCGATGCTGGTAGCGAACTTTTTGCGGATGGTCCCCTCGTCGGCATCCGCGGGGTTGGTAGCTCCGATAAGGGTGCGGAAGTCGGCTACGGCGTTGTCCTTCTCGAGGACGGCCGCTACGATCGGTCCGCTACTCATGAAGGAGACGAGTTCGTCGTAAAAGGGGCGGCCCTTGTGTACCGCGTAGAACTCGCCGGCTTTCTGTGCACTCAACTGGGTGTACTTCATGGCGACGATCCGGAAGCCGCCGGCATTCATCTGCTCGAGAATGGCGCCGATGTGACCGTTGCGCACGGCACCCGGCTTGATCATCGTGAAAGTGCGATTGGTAGCCATATTGTATTACTTGGTTATTGGTTCGTAGCCGCGAAGGTAGCGAGCAAAATTCGGAGTTCACAGCTACCGCCGGGCGCTAAAATTAGCGGGCGGCTAACGTAACTTCGCCCACCATGACGAATACGATCCAGCACATCGCGATAGCCGGCAATATTGGTGCCGGTAAGACCACGCTCTGCACCAAGCTCGGCCAACACTTCGGCTGGGGCGTACACTACGAAAGTGCCGATGAGAACCCCTACCTGGCGGACTTTTACCAGGATATGCAGCGCTGGAGCTTCAACCTACAGGTTTACTTCCTCCACAACCGATTCGCCCAAATTATGGAGATCCAGAACGGCGACAGGACCGTCGTTCAGGATCGTACGATTTACGAGGACGCCTTCATCTTCGCCCCCAACCTGAGGGAGATGGGAATGCTCAGTAAGCGGGACTACGATAACTACACGGCCCTTTTCGAGACGATGAACCGTAGCATCAGCCCCCCCGACCTACTGATCTACCTCCGGGCGGGGACGGGAACGCTGGTCTCGCACATTCAGACCCGTGGCCGGGAATACGAAGGCGCCATGAGCCTTAACTACCTCAAGCAACTCAACCAACGCTACGAGAACTGGATCTCCAGCTACCACGCCGGCAAAAGCCTCGTGATCGACGTCGATAACCTTGACTTCGCCAACAAACCGGAAGACCTGGGTATCGTAGTCGAACGCGTACAGGCTAAGCTGCACGGCTTATTTTAGTCACCGCCCAAGAGATGAACCCTACTGCATGGACCTGAACGCCGACCTCGGAGAAAGCTGGTACGCCCACCGCATCGGCAACGACAGCTCGCTGATGCCGTTACTCGACAGCTGTAACGTCGCCTGTGGGTTTCACGGCGGCGATGCCCTGACTATGCGGCGGACCATCGAGCTCGCCTTAGTGCACGGCGTGAATATTGGCGCCCACCCGAGCTTCCCCGATCGCGAGCATTTCGGGCGGCGAAAAATGCTCCTTACCGCCGAGCAGATCGAAGCCCTCGTACTCTACCAGGTTGCCGCCCTGCACGGCATGACGCAGGCCGCCGGCGGTTCGCTGACTCACCTCAAACCCCACGGTGCCCTCTACCACTACGCGGCATTCGGGCCAGACCCAAAAGCCGCCGCCGCGCTAGCCCGCGTTGCCTACGCCTTCGATAAGCTTACGATCTATGGCCCGCAGGGCTCCTACCTGGAGCGCGAAGCCGGGCTACTCGGGGTCCCGTTCCACGCCGAAGGATTCGCCGACCGGGGTTACCAATCCTACAATCGCCTGCTTCCGCGGGGAGCCGCCGGCGCGGTCCTGCACGAGCTTAAAGACTGCGTCGATCAGGCGGTACGCTTTGCGGGCGGGGAAGTAAGGCTCCAGGATGGAAGCACCGTGCCCGCCACCGTCCAGACCTTATGCGTCCACGGTGACCACCGGGGCGCGGTCGATCGGGCACGCGCGGTTCGCGAAGCTTTGAACGACATGAACGTATGACCGCCGCCCCCCTCATCAGTGTTATCACGCCAACCCATAACCGGGCGGAACTGCTCCCCCGGGCGATCGAGTGCGTGCTCGCTCAAGGTTACGAACGCTGGGAACTCATCATCGTGGACGACGGCTCGACGGACGCGACCGCCGAAGTAGTAAAGCGCTTCGAGGATCCACGCATCCGCTACGTGTACCAGGAAAACAGACAACTAGCCGGAGCCCGTAACCGGGGGATGGATGAAGTCGCGGGGGAACTCTTCTGCTTCCTGGACGACGACGACCTCTGCCTCCCCGACCACCTTCAGTTGCTGGCCGATGCCTGGATACGAACGGAAGGTAAGGTACCGGTAATCCGCACCGGGCTCATCCTGCGCACCCCGGATGGCGACCGACGGACGCCGAATTGGTCCAACGACGACGATCCGCTGGTTGCGTTGTGGCGTAAGCCCAATGGCGTCTTCTGCCACGCATTCGCCACTTTCCCCGTCGGGCGGCGGCGCTTCCGCGAAGATCTGCTTTTGGTTGAGGATATGGTCTGGTTAGTCGGGGTACTGGCAGAGTACGATTGCTACCAGATTGATGCCTACACGGTAGTCGTCCACCAACATCCGGCGCAACGGAGCGCTACTTATTTGAACGACGATCTGCTGCAGAAAAATCTCTCGGAACTCGCGAAGTCCTATTACGACCCGGTGGTTGCTGCCCGGGTGCCAATGGAACTTTACCAGAGTGCCGTATTCCACCAGTACATGCACTACAGTCGGCAGCTGGCCCGGGCGGGGGAAGCGCGCGCCGCGGCGCGGGTAATGAAGACCGGAATGAGCTACGCACGGCTAAAGGACGCCCGAGAGATCGCCGCTACGACCGCGAAGATTCTATTCGGGTAGGAGCAGAACTTCGTCGTCGTCGTCATCGTCCTCGTCCAGGATGGCATCATCGATCAGGCTGTCACCGTCGCCGTCCGCATCCTCGAAGCCGGCGATCATCCCCCCTTTCGGCTTTTGCTCCGGGTGCGGGTTCTTCTTGATGGTCATATCCTTCCCCCCCTCGTTCTGATAATCTCCGTCGGCGAAGCGGCCCGCCCGCTCGAAAAAGGAGTCGGTTCCGTCAAGCGTGGATTCCGACGTATCGCGTTCACCTTCCTTACCGTCGAATGCCCGGGCCCGGGCCTCGGCTTGCTCGCCAGCCCGTTTGGCCTTCTCTATGCTTTCTTCCAGCTTCATCTTGTCCGCCTCCACGTTGGCGTGATCGACGAAGTCATCGAATTTTCCTTTCAGTTCGGCGCCCTTTTCGGCGGCTTTGCTGAGGGCTACGTCACCGTGCTGCATCACCTTTGCGCCTACCCGCTCGCTTACGTCGCCGATTTTCCCCGCCAATTTTCCGGCCTGCTCCTTAGCGGCAAGACCGGCCTTTGCCGCGGCATCCAGGGCGGCATCATTGATTTGCCTGATGGCCCCGGGCTCTTTTGCGGATGCGGCCGGTGTACCGGCCGGTATATCTGACTCGAAGTCGATCGGGGTGCCCGTCTTACGCTGCTCAGCGGAGCGCTCATCGAGTTGATCGCCGAGCACACTTCGCTCCCGGGGGTTAGCGGGTGTATCGAGGTTAAGGTGGCGGAATGGGTCTTTGGGGTCACCGGCGTCACGACGTAGATCCTGGGCCTTATCGGCTTTTGCTTCATCGTCTTTCCAGACCTTATCGCCCAGCCCTTCCAGTGCGTCTTTTCCCTTCCGCAAGTAATCCGGTGCTTTGGCGGCTAGTTCCGAAGCGGCTTGTTTGGTGGCGCCCAGTAGGTCATCCGCGGCGTCGACCGCTTCACCGGATGCATGTTTCATTGCATCCCCCGCTTTTTGGCCCTGATGCTTAGCTACTGCCTTAGCGCCGAAGAACACTCGTTTTAGATCACCGAATAGAGACATTGGATATGAATTGGTTCTACCCAACAAGGTAAGGCGCATTCTACAGTGCGCTACGCCTAACAAAGCATTCTCTTACACTTACAATCCTCGCACCTGCGGACTCGCCAAAATTAAACTTCGCGTGTATTCGTCGTAAACCGGTATTTTGAATAGTCCGGTCAGATCGATAAGGTCTACTCATTGTGGTATTTCTCGCCCCTCAGGATTGTCATAGCGCGGTACAATTGCTCGCTGAAAAATAGGCGGATCATCTGGTGGCTAAAGGTCATATCGCTGAGTGATAACCGGCCATCCGCACGCTCGTAGACCGCCGGGGAGAAACCATAAGCGCCCCCGACCACGAAGACCAACCGGCGGTAGGGCTGTTGAAGCTGGCGGTCAAGCCAAGTGGCGAACTTCTTGCTGGTCATGCTTTTACCGGCTTCGTCCAGCAATATCAGTCCATCCGTAGGCGTCAGTGCTTTGAGGATCGCCTCCCCTTCTTTTTCGCGAAGCCGGTCGGAAGGTAGTTTACCCCCGCCCCGTACGTCGGCGATAATATTGAACCCGATCGGTAAGTAGTGACCCAGCCTTTTCTCATAAACGGCCTCGCCCTCCCGCAGGTATCGCTCGCGGGTCTTGCCGACGTAATAGACCTGTACACGCATGCGCCAAAGGTAGACCGGCCGGGTGTATCTTGCCGGCGGTAAACTATCGAAATTGTACAATCAGTATACGCTCAAGACCGCACCCGCCACGTACGAGGTGCTCATCGCTCTGCTCGCCGAGGCCGGCTTCGATAGCTTCGAGGAGACGCAGGAATCGCTCCTGGCCTTCGCAACGGCCGACCGGCATGCGGAGTGGGAGGCGGCCTTATCCAGTCTGAGCGATCGATTCTCGTTTACCTACGATGCCACCGCGCTGCCCAAAAAAAACTGGAACGAAGAATGGGAAAGTCGCTTTCCGCCGCTATACGTGGAGGACCGACTGTTCATCCGCGCCGAATTTCACGAACCCGACCCGGGCGCCGAGCTGGAACTCGTCATTACCCCAAAAATGGCATTCGGCACCGGCCACCACGCGACGACCTATATGATGTGCGAGTTGCTTCTGGGTGAAGAGCTAGAGGGCCGGGCGGTACTCGACTACGGGTCGGGAACCGGCGTATTGGCCATCCTGGCCGGCCGCCTGGGGGCCACTCACGTAGATGCGGTGGAGGTAGAAGCAGCGGCCGTCGAAAACACTCGTGAGAACGCCGAACGCAATGCTGTCAGGATCAACCAAATAGTTCACGGCACCCTCGGCGATTTGCAATCGAGTAAGCGCTACGACCTCATCCTTGCAAACATCAATCGGAACGTACTACTGGCCAGCGCCGGGGCGTTGTATGCGCGTGTAAATACGGGGGGCTCGGTGTTCTGTAGCGGCATTCTGGCTGCCGACGAGCAACGCCTGCAAGATCACTTGGTCGCGACGGGTTTTAGCCACCGGCAGACCCTCGCACGTGACGACTGGCGGGCCTTCGTCTTTACCAAAAACTAAGATCCACTCTATGCGCCTGCTTTCACTGGCCGTTATACTACTCCTATCCCTTTTCGCTCGCGCCCAGGGGCTCGCCGAACTCCCACCCGACAGCGAGGTGGAAGCCTTCGACCAGGCGTTGCAGGAATATATGACTGGCCCGGGCGACAGGGCCGCCAAGGATGCCTACGCCAACTTCAACGGCACTTTTTTTAGCGGTGCGTTCACCGAAGAGGAGCAGCGACGCATCATCGCGACCAGCGTCGGCCTGGCAGCCGCCCGCGTGAACGCCACTAGCGGATTCGTGAACTACCTGCAGGCCCTCGAGGGGCTGAGCCCCGGACCACCGGTCGACGGAGAAGAACGGGACAGCGGTGCATTCACCAGCTTCCACGACGGGCTGGACGAAATGCTGGCCGACCCCGACGTACGCATGAACACCGTCACGAATAGCTTACAGCTCGCCAACAATTACCTAACCGCCGGAAAGCTGGACGCTAAAACGGACGGTACGGGTTGGAACATACTCGGTGGCAAGCCGAGCTTTACCTACGAAGATGGCCTTAAGCTACGCATCGATACCGTGCGCAGCCTCACGGCCGTCGGCACGAAAGACACCGTCACCGTTCAGGAAACGACGCTGAGCGTAGACCTCGGCACCAATCAGGTAACGGGGACGGGCGGCCGGGTCGACTGGCGGCGCGCCGGGCTCAAAGGGGAAGTTTTCGCCATATTGGTAGCCTATCAGTTTGACGGGGACCGGATGATCCTACAGTCCGACTCCGCCCAGTTTCAGTACCCGGAGTACTTCGGCGACAAGATACTGATCGGTCGCTTCGCCGATAAGGTGCGGGCGGGCGGGCCGCGGGAAAGCGGGGAGTACCCTCAGTTCATCTCTACCGATGGCTTCGTGGAAATCAAAAATATCGGGGAGAACATCAACCTGTTCGGCAACTTCGAATTGCGGGGCAACACCGTCTACGCCATCGGCATCGAGGGCCGTCAGGCACAGGTCAGGCTGCGCGTGCAGGGCAGCGCGACCGACCGCATGATCGAAGGGGAGGCCGCCCGCTTCACGGTGCGGGCCGGTGAATCCGTCGGCGGCGCCAGCGTCAGAACGGTCGTTCGCGTCGGCCCG
>OY764769.1:0-5970 GCA_963668285.1 uncultured Lewinella sp.
GCAATAAATTGGTATTGGGAAGAGCCTGGAGACGCCAACGATTATCCAAGGAACCAATTCATTGATCGCATTGAAGAAATCGGCCGGGCGAAATGGAAAAAGGAAATTGGCTATCATCGACGAAGCTTATCAGAGACAGCCATGTTCCGATATAAGAGCAGCTTCGGAAGCCAGCATTATTCCCGATCACTAGCAACTCAGACCCAAGAAAACAAAATGAAAATAAAAGCACTCAATCAAATGACAGCCCATGGCATGCCAATCTCTCAACCGAAAGCCGCGTAATTAAATAGAATATTAGCGTAAGCTTTACTCGAAATCTTCATGCAACAACGCCGTCATTCACTACTCAGTGCCGCCTTGGTGCATCCTGATCGGTCAGAAGTATTTGTGTTGGATAATGAGCCCATTGTACAACAGGATGGTGCGGTGAAAAATGACTGCGAGCGTAATGCAGCTAAGCGACTTTTTGCGCCCTTAGCTACTACACTAGGTTCACAACCAGTAACTTACGCCCTAGATGCTTTGTACGGTTGTGCACCCATCATTGAGCTCATTACCCAGACCTCTCCACTGTGGAGATATGTTATTAACGCCAAGCCGGGTAGCCATAAACATCTGATGGACCAGTTTAACGAGCGTAATAATGCCGGCCAAGTCCATTGGCGTAAACTACGGCGTAAGGACGGCAGCTACCAGATTGCCTATACGACCGATCTTGAACTTAACGCTAGCAATAAGGGGGTAAAGACCAATATGGTGGTCTTACATTACAAAGCTAAGAACGGTAAAGAGACTACATCCAGCTGGATCACCAATCTGGAAGTAAACGGAGACACCGTGATGCAAATCACGCAGATTGGTCGTAGCCGTTGGAAAATTGAAAACGAAGTATTTAATACCCTGAAAAACCAGCAATACAACTTCAGCCACAACTTTGGTCACGGGCAGGAGCACTTAGCTACCAACTTTGCCTATCTGATGATGTTAGCTTTCACTATCGACCAGCTACGCCAGTATGGTAGCCGACTCTTTCGCAGTCTACACCGTGGACTCAAGACTAAGAAAGCCGTATGGGATGCCATTCGAACTGTATTCAAGATGTTTACATGTGCCAGCATTGATGATCTGTGCCATAAAGTGCTCAGTATCTATGAGTTGAGAATGATCAAAGTCTAAAGTGTGAATTGCTGAATTGGATCTTAACTCTTCATCCCTAGTTAGTGCAGCCAGTCGCTCACGCTCATAAATCCAAATATACTCTTCTGGCACCTTTCTTAAAATCTCCCAAGCCATAGCAAAGTCACTGTCATTGCTAACGTGAGCAGGAATAATATTCCTGCGGAGCCATCTGTCAATGCGTCGAAGATTTTGAAATACCTTTTCTTTCCCCTTGAAGGTTGGATATTCAAATTCGTCAGGTTTTACAACGGCATTGATAAAATGAGCTAAGTATGATGATACTTCCGAGTTATATTTTTCAATCCCGTTTACCAAAGTCCATTGGTCCTTATTACCCCGGATGATCTTAGGCTTCAATGTTGGTGTCCCCCTACCTAAATCCAGCGAAAATAGAGACTTAAGTTTCTTTTTCCAGTCTAAGCAAGCCTCAACTAAACCGGCAGCAGCTTCCGATTCTTGTAACTTAGTGCCAACCTTTTTCTCATACTCATCAATGTACTTATACAATAGTGTTGAGAACAAGGAGATAGTTGAAAGCCGCTGCTGTCCGTCAATGATATTCTGTACTGATCCAGGTAGTGCCTTTCTGTCTAATGGACGGACCTGCTTTGCACCAATATTAACTGCAATGATCGTGCCTAAAAATCGAATTTCTCTTTCTGGACTTTCAATTAGATTATCCACCCCTTTAGCCAAATCATCTAGTAGTTGATCTATGTTATCGCTATCCCAACTGTACTCTCTCTGATACAGTGGAATGTAGAGTCCGACACCCGGGTCTTGATAGTAATCATAAACACTACTAGTAACAGGATCGAAAGCTTTCTCAATTTTATCAAACATGGGGTAGCAACTCAAGAGTTAATAATTACCCAGCAAGCTAGGAAATTTTCCTTTATCAAGTATCTAAGACGGACTGTAATATGCAACTGTTGTTCTTACAACTTCCGAAACTGGTAGATACCTAAATTTTTCAGGGTGACCGCAACTTTTCTTCTATTGCCTTCTGTTTCTTTGGAAACAGTAACATGATAGGTATCAAGTACAACGGCAGCAAGGCTGCACTGGTTATAGATGGAGAGTACCACTACGTATTTCCCAAAGGAACTAATGTGAAGAAAAAAATAGATCAGGCTGAGGCTATTTTTTGTGAGCTGCCAAAGCCGAATGGCAGGATCATCGAAATGAATGATCGTGAGAAGCAAAATCTCCGTTCTTTTGATGAAGGTGACACCTATGATGAGATGTAGAGCAAATTTTCAACTGCCATTTTTCCCAAACTACAATGGCTTTAGCTTAGGAAGAATTACTGATGGAGTATTTGAATAGCCGCAAACAGCTGAAAATCAATAATCTACACTTTTACCTATAACTTACCTTATGTTAAGTAGTAGCTGACACAACTACCCTTCTCAGGCAGAAGTATCCCGACCAACGCAATTCATAAATGAAGCCTTCTACCCAAATATCACCCGCAAACATTCCACAATCCCAGGCGTTGTTCTGCCAGTGCGATTATTAACTCAAATCTTTTCCCTATACATCCTCCTCCTGGCCTTCGTCCCTTGCCAGGACAATTTCTCGCTGATTCCCAACGAGGCCCCTACCTCCGTGCACGCCGAACACCCAGAGCACGACCACCAGGATTCTGACCACGAAGACCACTGTACCCCCTTTTGCGTTTGCGCTTGTTGTGGTGCCGTACTTGATGCCCCTCCGGCATTGCTTACTTTAGAAGAAGCCCAACCGCTGCCCCCGAAGGGTAACACCCAACCCCAAGCCGCTAAGAACTGGAACCCCGGCATTTTTGCCGACAGTAGCTGGCAACCCCCCAGATTCGCTTAAACCACTTTAACGGGATAAGTCTATCTCGTTCACACCCATGGTTTAACCGATGGGCCACCCTCCTATGTGCTACCGCTAACCAGTAACAGCCGGCTCACGTGACAACGTGATGGAGTGGCCCTGCCCAACCCCCTTTCATGTTTGACAAGATTATCGCTTATTCCGTCCGGAATAAGCTGGTGGTCGGTTTATTTGTCCTGGCGCTTATCGCCTGGGGCGTATTCTCCCTCCGCCAAATACCCATTGATGCCGTACCCGACATCACCAACAATCAGGTACAGATCATCACTTCCTCCCCTACCCTGGCCACCCAGGAAGTGGAGCAGTTCATCACCACCCCCGTCGAGCTGGCGCTACAGAACCTTCAGGATCTCGTCGAGATTCGCTCCATCTCCCGCTTTGGCCTTTCCGTGGTCACCGTAGTGTTCGAAGAAAGTACCGACACTTACCTCGCCCGCCAGCTCGTCAGCGAGCACCTCCGGGAAGCGGAAGAGAATATACCCCCGGGACTCGGCTCCCCGGAAATGGCACCCATCTCCACCGGCCTCGGGGAGATATACCAGTACGTCGTTCGCCCCGAACCGGGGTATGAAGACCAATACTCTCCTACCGAGTTGCGCAGTATCCAGGACTGGATCGTCAGCCGCCAGCTATCCGGCATCGAGGGCGTCGTAGAGGTCAACACCATGGGCGGTTTCCTCAAGCAGTATGAGGTCGCCGTCGATCCCGAATTACTAAAGTCCGTCGGCGTCACCATCAATGACGTATTCACCGCGCTGGAAAACAGCAACGAAAACACGGGCGGTGCCTACATCGAGAAGAACCCGCGTACCTACTATATCCGTACCAACGGCATTGTCTCCAGTCTCGACGATATCCGCAAGATCGTCGTCGACGTCCGCGCCGGCCGCCCCATCCTGATCGAAGACGTCGGCACCGTCCAGTTCGGTCGGGCTCCCCGCTACGGTGCCCTGGTCCGTAACGGCGAGGAAGCCGTCGGGGGCCGCGTCATGATGCTCAAAGGGGCCAACTCCGCCGCCGTTACCGAACGGGTGAAGGAGCGGGTCATCCAGATTCAAAAATCCCTCCCCGAAGGCGTCGTTATCGAGCCCTACTTGGTCCGCGACAAACTGGTCTCCACCGCCATCGGTACCGTTCAGAAAAACCTGCTCGAAGGCGGCCTCATCGTTCTCTTCATCCTGATCCTGCTGCTGGGCAACTGGCGGGCCGGCCTCATCGTCGCCTCCGTCATTCCCCTGGCCATGCTCTTCGCCATCAGCATGATGAACCTGTTGGGCATTTCCGCCAACCTGATGAGCCTCGGGGCCATCGACTTCGGCCTGATCGTCGACGGCGCGGTGATCATTGTCGAATCCATCGTCCACCGTCTCCAGGTCCGGTTCGCCGGACAAAAGATATCCCAGGCGCAAATGGACGGAGAGGTGACCGACAGCTCCATCAAAATCCGCAGCTCGGCCGCTTTCGGCGAGATCATCATCCTGATGGTCTACATCCCCATCCTCGCCCTCGTCGGTATCGAAGGCAAGATGTTCCGCCCCATGGCCCAAACGGTTATGCTGGCCATCGCCGGCGCACTGATCCTTTCGCTCACCTACGTTCCCGCCATGTCCGCCTTATTCCTCAATAAACAGATTACCAATAAGCGCACCATTGCCGATCGCATCATCGGGTTCTTCCAGTGGCTTTATGCCCCGGTCCTTAATGCAGCTCTCCGCTTCAAAACGGTTTTTGTCCTGGCTACCGTCGCCCTGTTTGCCGTCAGCATTTTTGTCTTTTCGCGCATGGGTGGCGAATTCATTCCCACCCTCGAAGAAGGTGACCTGGCCATGCAGCAAATCCTTCCTCCGGGTACCTCGCTTACCCAAAGCATCGAAATGACCAAAAAGGTCCAGGATAAACTACTCGCCGATTTTCCGGAAATGGAGGAGATCGTCACCAACATCGGGGCCGCCGAAATCCCTACCGACCCCATGCCGGTAGAAATCGGTGACTACACCATCGTCATGAAGCCAAAGGACGAATGGACGACCGCCGATAACCGCAAGGACATGTTTGAAGCCATCGAAGAATCCATGGAAGTCTTCCCTGGTGTCGGCCTTGAATTTTCCCAGCCCATCCAGCTGCGTTTCAACGAACTAATGACCGGCGCCAAAGCCGATATCGCCATCAAGCTCTACGGTGCGGATCTGGACGTCGCCTTCCAGAAAGCCAAAGAAGCCGAACGGATCATCAGCGACATCCCCGGAGCCGGAACGGTGACGGTAGAGCAAACCATCGGTATGCCCCAGATTCTCGTCGATTTCGACTACCCGAAAATGGCGCAGTACGGTCTCCAAACCCGCGACGTCAACCGCGTGATCAGCGCAGCCTTCGCGGGAGCCTCCGCCGGTACTATCTACGAAGGAGAACGCCGGTTCGATCTTACCGTACGGCTCAAAGAAGGCAACCGAGCCGGTATCGCTGACGTACAAAATTTGTTCATTCCACTCGAAAACGGTAGCCAGGTCCCCCTGCGGGAAGTGGCCTCCGTCGAACTAGTCGACGCACCCATGCAGATCAGCCGCGAGAACACCAACCGCCGCATCGTCATCGGTGTTAACGTCGGGGATACCGATGTGGAGACCCTGGTCGCCGACATTCAGTCAGCACTAGACCAAAATATCGAACTCCCTCCTGGCTACTATTTTACCTACGGAGGCCACTTCGAGAACCTCCAGGCGGCTTCAGCACGGCTCGCCATCGCCGTTCCGGTAGCCTTGGCCCTCATCTTCATCCTGCTGTTTTTTACCTTCGGCAGCTTTGGCCAGGCCGCGCTCATTTTCGTGGCCATTCCACTCTCCGCTATTGGCGGCATCCTTGCGCTGGAACTCCGCGGCATGCCCTTCAGTATCTCCGCCGGCATCGGTTTTATTGCGCTCTTCG
>OY764770.1:0-27626 GCA_963668285.1 uncultured Lewinella sp.
TTTGATTTTCCCGCCAGTACTTTTCTAACCCATCTAACTGAGAAGCCAATCGGACGAGCTTAATTACGGGCTCATTTTCCTTATTGGGGAACTCCCCCACGGCGGTGACCCTGCCCAGGGCATCGTAACGCGTGTAGCTATACCGCGCCGGGCTCAGGCTACGCTGCCGGCCATCCTGACTAAGTACGACGCGCCCTAACTCATCGTACCAACTTTGGGCTTCGTCTTTGTCCGGGCTGTCCGACCCAATAACTTCATTAAATGTATTGTACCGGTAGTGGGTGAACAACTCGTGCGCGGGTAGTATTGGCCGACCGCTCGCGCTTCCCGTACCTTCAATTTGAGACCGCGCCTGGCTGAGGCGGGCGGCGCCCAGATCGCCGGTTACTTTGGCTCCCTCCGGTGGCACCGTCATGGTAAGATTACCCGCTTGATCGTAGTAGTAGAGTGTGTAGTGATATTGTGCTACTTCTCTGGTATGGAAGAATTTCTCCCTGCTCCCATCAAAACATCGACGTTGGTAAGCCAAGCGGAAGCTAGCTTCTTTATCCTCCAGGTAAGAATCATAGGCTAATAGCGCCTGATTCTCTGCCTTATCCAAAATGGCATCCCGGCAACTCTGCTGTGGGTTGTATTCCAACGATTCGGCGGGTGCATCCGCGCAAATTTTACAAATTCTGTTTATGCTACCATTCGTCAATAAATCTTGGTAATGAATAAGTGGCCGCGACCACTGTAGAGACTCGTTGATGTAGTTGGCAAACGCAATAGGAATAGGCCCGCTGGTACGGTAGTTATTGTCCTCCGCCCATTCCCTCCAAATACTTTGTAGCTCAAACACGCTTTTACACTTGTTCTGATCACCAAGGACTTCTAAAGGTATGCGCACCGTAAAGTCAGGTGGTGTATAGTTTCTTAAGTACAGCTCACGATTGGTAACGTACGAATACAGTGCATCTACTAACCATTCGATCTCTTCTTTAGGTATATTACTAAAATAGGCGGTTCTTTCTATGTAACACGGATCTATTTCATTGACCTGAGGGTGACGCGGTTGGGGTACTTTGAACTCCTCTTGTAGTGAGCTTACTAAATTTACCTCCCCCTCTTTGAATCTGATTGAATCATTAGCTAACGCACTTGCTGTCAAACTAGCGTTATTACAACAGCCACCCAACCTGCGTAGGTTCGCATATACCAAATCCGTAGGTTGCCCGCTAAGCCAGGCAATGAATAGATCGGCGGACAGTTCAAGCGGCTTCGTATTGATGCTAGTTATCTCATCGGAGTCAATAGCATCCCCTCCGAACTGTAGCGTGAAGTCCTCTATACTACTTCTGTCCGATTGCATCCGGCTGACATCGACCCATCTAGCAGGGTATTTAGTATAGGTTTCCGCACAGCTGCGACTTACATCACGGCAGGGTACGCCCCTACATATTTGTTGATCCAGACAGAACAGATTAGTCCCATGAACGCTCACGTCACTACCCGCCCCCCCACAGTACGCCCGCTGCTTGCCCGCCACGAACAGGCTTTTTCTATTTAGGTACTGGTCTCGCAAGATCCGCCAGGCGTAGCTATTCTGATAGCGCTCATTCGCGCGGGTGGTCCTAGGCCGAAAGCGCCATTCGCCCCCGAACTGGCGGTCCATCGTCAGCTTTACAGTGAACATGATGTTGCGGCTACGATCGGATGAATTGGCTATTTGGTTCAGAAATTCATCCTGTAAGTTGGACCTCCCACGAAAGAATTCGTCCTGCCTAACGATGTTACGGATGTATGTTCTACTACTGGGGTTGTCATGTGTATAGCTAGCTGAGGTAGCTGTCGGAACGATGCGGAGCCGCTCAGCTACGGCAATTTCATTCACCTTTCTGAGTTCGCTGTCGGCTTGGGAACTACCACGTAGCCGTTGGTCGCAAAAATCCAGCAGACAGGCTTCTGGGTGGGCCGGCAGAAGAAAGGGCAGCCACTCCTCCGAAAAATTATCAACGAATTCTTGTTGCGTCAACTCGTTAGGGGCCTTGACTACCCCACCGATGACGACCGTTTGGTTACCATACGTCAGACGCTGATAGAGCTTTGGTTCACCAAATCTATTCGGAAAGCGGAAGTAGGACAATCTAGTTGAATTGGCCGTCGGATCCGGCGCTACCCCTTCCGGCAGTTCGACTGAAGGGCTCCCGGGTATGCGTGCGTACAAACCTTCAGGGCGTAAGTCATTGTACAGTTGTTCCCGCAACACTTCGCAGGGGTCGGGAATGCTACAAGCTTCCCAGCACCCTACATCACTTGCCTGTACCGTCTCACAGTCGCATGTTTCATCGCAACTTGCGGTGGAGACTTGTGACATATAATCGGCTACAAACGCTTCTTCTGATTTTACACAGGCCGCTTCAGCAAGGTAGGCTTCCGTAGCCTCCGTCAGCTTTTCCTCGTTCACCTTCAACCGCTTCGTAATTTGGTAGGCGCCGATCGGTAGCCGTAGGTTCTCGGCAAAACTGCCCGATCCGTTGAAGCAGTCACCAATAGACCCGACCTTTTTACCGAAGAACGTCTTTTTGTACGGCAAGGCAGTATATACTTCGCTACCTTCCGTGCATACGTAGGGGTCCGAGCTAGAGATCGTGACTTCCACGTCGTAGTAGCAATCGAAGCAGTCAGGTAACGTACTTTCGCTACAGCAATATGGGGAATAAGTTGCATTACCCAATGCGTAACACAACTCGATCGGGGTATTCTGTTCGACGGTCATGCTATATGTGGATACCTGTTCCGCACCGGAGCGGTAGTTGTTTAGCATGTTGACCTTTACGCGTTCCGTGGCGTCAGTCGCACTCTTCAGTGCGCTGGTGCCCTGAGCGGCACCCCCCGCTAACGCAGTGGCAACCGTTCGCCCTTTCGCATCTAGAATGCTGACGCTGACCTGCCCGTTAGGGTCCACTACCATGTTCTTCTCATAGTGCTCTGCGTACCCCGCGTTGATACCAAATAACTGATCCAGCTCGGCTTGCGTAGGTTGGCTGTAGTAATAGCGGGTATCGTGGTCGCCACCAGCCTGTAAAGTCGGCCCCACCCCGCCGGAACGCAGCACCCTCCCGGTATTATCCGGCGTAAATCGCGTAACGGAAAATGGGTAGCCCTCCCCGTGGGGCACATATACGTTGCGTTTCATTTGCGCGTTGGCGTCCGAATAGAACTTTCCCGCACCAGCCGCGGCAGACATCGCCGGGGGCAGACAGCCCTCCAACCGTTCAATGGCCGCTTGGTCATAGGGTTTTCCCCCTTCAGTCCGTTCCATCGTAGCCGGATTGAACAGCCCGTTACGTAGCGAAGAAAAGTTATGGTCTTGGCTATAGAGCGGTGTCGGCAATGTAGTCGCGGCGGGGCGGCCCAGAGCGTCGTAGATACTACGCTGGCCGATGGTGTACCTAGAGATGTAGCTCAATGGATCTCGATTCTCCAGGTGGTGTAGGGTCAGTTGCTGCCTGGGGCGCATCGTCCCGTCCAGGAACGTTATTGCCGGGAGTTGCTTAGCGTCCTCCGCAAAGTTGTTCTGCGCTTGGCGGTTGATGGCTTGGGTAGTAGTAATAACGACGCTGTTCTTAGCCGCGGCCCCTACGTAGTCCTTTACTCGCTTACCCGCCGAACTCCATGGCGTATAGCGTCGGTTATTCGCATTAGCGGCGTCAACCGCTCTGTACCTGAATAGCAGCACCCCCCGATCGTAGAGATTATGAATCCGGATGATTGTGCTCTTCGCAGTGATTCGGGTGGCGTTATGGCGGAGTAGATCGTCAACCATGGCGGTACTCTCCGCCGCTTTTCTTACCAACACCGAGTATTCCGGCGATTCGAGCTCGAAGTACGCGTATTCCAAATCATATTCGTCGGCCGCTTCGGTGGGGTCCAACTGCACCGTCAACGTATTATGATTAACTACCCCCGCAAAACGGATACTTCCTACCTCACGCTGAGCATCACAAGTTAAGGACTTAGCCAGTCGCGGACGGGCTACGGAAATTTCAGCCGATAAGGATTGCTCAAAATCCCCCATGGCTACCGGCAGTCCATCGTGCCGCAACGTTTGCGGTGTAACGGTCAAGCGCCTTCCACCGCTGAATTCGTAAGAGGTCATACCAATACGTCGACCGTTTACCACGTCGACTTCCAGTTCGCGTAAAAAACCTTCGCTTGCCAGTGCCCCGGGGCGGTCGTTACTCGTCCAGTATTCTACCTTTACAAGTAGCTGATACTTACCCGCCGCCAGGGTATCGCTCGTGCTTCCATCGGCGGAGAGCTTCCAGACGATTCTATTGTGCGCGTTCGTCTCACCTACCCCCGATTCTTTTTCGGGATTTCGCAGGTACAGGTCGTCTTCGACCAATAGCACGGCATTCAGCTTAACTTCCTCGCCTTGAAGTTGATTGACGAATACCTCATCCTGAGCGGTCAAAGCCAGGGTGAACATACAGAGCCCCCAGGTCAATAAGAAGCGAAATTTGTTTAAGTCGGTAACGTACATATGCTATCCTAATTGACAAAAATAATAAAATAGGGTATAGGTATTACTGCTGGCTCGTAGTAGCTAGGTTAGTTCGTTGTTCCACGATGGTCTTAATCCCTCGCTCGGTCTCTCGCTTTTGCCGGATGAGTTGCCCCTCGTCGTTGTATTCGTACAGAACGGCGTAGCCGTTCTCATCCATTTGTGCCATCAGGCGCAGCGTGTACGGGTCGTAGACGTAGCTAACCATATTGGCTTCATAAGGGTGAATGCGTAAATCATCAAAGTAATGCGCTCCACCCGCATTCGACCTGGGCGGGTTAAGGCCGATTCGTAGCTCGGTGGCATCTTCCGGAATAGTGGTTTCCCCGACAACTTGCTGCCACCCCTCGATCGTTGCTCCCCGTGGAATAGCTTCTACGTACGTGCTGGTCTGCCAAATACCACTCGATCCACCTCTGTATTCGATCGTCATGTAGGACCCACTGATCGGTCCCGAGCCGGGGCCTACGGGTTCGTTACAGACCAGGCTATTATCATTAGCCACCCATACCGAAAATTGATATTTTTGCGAGGCCGCAGGTGCAAAGCTGGATTGGCATACCCGCTGCGTTTGCGAAGTACAATCCTCCCCCACGGGCCGTGCAATATCGTACACGGTAGTCAGCCTCTTGGAAGCAGCCGGAAACCTAAGGCTAACATATCCGGTATGGCTAACGCGATCAGTAAGGTACCGGTCCGCTTGGGAGGGCTGCGCCAGGAATCGAAAGTGGTGAGTTGCGGATACTCCGTAGTCGGTACCGTAATCTTCAAAGCTATCGAAGGCAATATCGGTCATACGGGTGTTCTGGGCGCTCGCCATCACCATCGTTCGGTCGTAACCTGTCTGCGTAGCACTAGCTATACCTAATGCATCTTCCGTTTCTGTCGGGTTTCCGTAGTCGTCGTAGCGCAGCACCCTGGCTGTTAGCTGGTGGCTACTTTCTCCGTTCACTAAGTGCTTTCTGCCATCCTTCCAAAAGGGAACGTAACTCTCGATAACCCCGTCTTTGTATAGTAGTGGCTGGGAAGGATTATTCCGATATAGCCCCGTACCTTCGTCGTAGAGTTCGGCGAAAGGGGTTACCGTAGTCGAGCGATCCTGCTGCCCGACAACGTAAGATTCAGCTACTCGCCAGTTTCCGGCCCTTCCATTATAGTACGGGTTTGGGTCATTACTATCAGGTTTCCACAACGGACACTGATTGGGTACGGGGGCGGCATTGGCTAGTAAATTGCCGGAATTCTGTAGTCCAGAGCATTGACCCGCAAGCTTGCCTTCGCAATTAGGGATTATATCCTTGCATACCGTGATAGATTGATCAAAACGATAAATCCATGTGTTTGCCCTTAACAGCCTATCAATTTCACCATCTGAAAAATTTTCCGCCTGAGGAGTAGGTTTTATTCTACAGCCATTACTGACTTCTCCAGCATTCATCAATAGGTTGTAACTAATCAAGGTATTAAATAGCTCCCTTGCTAAATTCGGGCATTTTAGCAGCTCTTCCATTTCACCGTTGGTAAGTATAGCACCTTTTCCCAATACATAGCCTGGCGTGGCCTGATAGCCTCTGACCCGGTCCTTAAATTTAGTCAAAATAGCTTTTTCGCTGCAATTAGAATTACCGCCATTACCACCATTACCGCCATTGCCGCCATTGCCGTCATTGCCAATCCGTGTCTTTACTTGGCTATTAGGCACCCGTTCGCACTGCGATCCCCAACGATCGTTATATACGATGGCTTGGGAAGATAGGGTAGCCGCAGCGTTAGATACCGGATGAATGATCGGCGATGTGCTACTACCATCCATAAAACTTGTACTGGCGGCCACCGCGCTGAGCATATTTCGCTGGCCACTCCTTAGCGTAATCGAAGAGAATGTTTGCGTCTGATCTGGGCTTTCTTTGCCAACGTAATCACCGTTCTCCCTTACTAGGTAGGTGGCGCCGTCCTCCGTTTTAATAACCGTGGCGCGAAAATGACGAAGTTCGTCACTACCCGGCAGCGGGTTTATTTCGCTCAAAAATAATTCATCTCCGTGTAGGATTCTCCCCCCGGAGCGCAAGGATGTTTTACCACTGCGGTCAACCAGTAGTTCACTGTGGCGCCTCCCTTCGTCGGCATATCCCGGGCCCATACCTTCGTGCCCCGCCATATGGTAAGCAGGCTGCTGGTATTGATAGATGCGCCGGCCGTACTCGTTTTCCGTGCTTGTGAGTACCGGCTGCCCGGTTAAGGCTTCCCAACTATGGTTCGTCGAACTCAAGCTCGAACTATTTTTACGCACCTCTACATTTTCCAATATGCCCGACCGGTGGATGACCTTGGTCACTACCAGGGAACTATAGGAGGTCTCGGTATCCGTAAATGTCGGGTAGTAGCTCGGAGCTACAATATAAAAAGGAGGGACAGGAGGGATAGGAGCGCCGTCCAAATTAATCTGATATCCTAAACCTGTTACAGTGGTCTTCTCCTGAAAGGTCTCGAAAAAGATATCCATATCCACACCCACTAATCCCTCTGTGTGGCGTGTTGTTCTTCGAAATGGGTCAAAATCAACTACTTGTAGCTTATTATTGAGCACCTTCTTGGCCGTACGGCTACGCGTATTTTCCGTCTCCGAATAGTGGTAGATGGATGAAGATATGGGATTACCCTCGTAATCCAGCTCCGTGACGCTTCTTGGCTTACCGTGCATGTCGTTGGTCTGAATCGCATACCCTTGGGCGACTCCTTGCCGGTCTTTCGCAAAATCGTAGATGAACAAGCTTTTAATCAATGGATTAAAACGCTCTTCCTTTAGTTTACCATAATCCACCACTACCGGATAGTCTCGCGTAGTGTAATACGCATAGGTCGTCCTACCTGCTTTACTTACGGCCTCGTCCGAAATGACGGCCTGAGCAGTTACGCTTGAGTAACCGACCTGGGGCCCTGGGTAGAACTCGTAGCCGGGGGGGCTGTCCATACGAAACACGTCATCAGTGCCGAGCAGGACGTTATTTTTCCTCTCCTCTAAGTTGACTGGGGTATTCTCGAACTTACCAACCATGGGCTCATTCGCCGCTACCCCAGAGCTGATTTCTTCACCGGTAGCCTCGTCAACAGTGGTGTAGGTATAGCGGGTAGTGTAAGTTGCTTCCTGGAGCGCCGGGTAATTACGCCCTGCGCTATGCTTCCATGCATCGGAGATCGCTACTGAATGGACCCTTGTGCCCCCACCAACTTTACGCTTCCCGGGGTCCAATAACCGTAAGAAATTTTGTTTGGCCACTACCCGCTGGGCTTCGCCGCTGGCAACCCGCGTACGGTAGTACCCACCTACTAACCGAGGCAAAGTAAGTGCTATATTAACTATTGACTCCACCAGGTTATCATCCTCGCTAGGTAATGAGATAAAGCGTTGCGGCATCTCATTTCGAATCTTGGTAAGTGCACGGTAAGTAACGGGGTGGTAGAAGGCATCCGGATCGCTAATACGATCGTTCCGGCTAATGGACCGCATGGGTATCACTAAGCGATCGTACGCTCCCGTACGCGATTTTAGCACCTGCACCTCATTAGAGTTGATAGCGGCAAAGCCGGTTAGTCGCTCGTCGGCCGCTTTCGCCCCCAAGGTAGGGTTGAGCCGAACCATACATTCGTAGTACAAGGACCGCTGCCTACCAATATAGCGCTGCTTGGCAATCTTTTCGCGTTCCCGGCGACTGGCTCCTACAATTGGGTCAATGGCTACGTGGAGGTAGTTATTTGGAACTAGGTTGGTGTACAATTGCTGGCCGTAATCCGTATCGGTTTCATCTTGAGGCCGGCGGCTGAAGCCAAGTATCTTAAACATCCTGCTCACTGGCTGGTCGTGCACGTAGGCGTAGTCATCCGGCTCGTACGCCGCTCGGATTACCCCCCCGGTAGGTAGCTTTACTTGTGTTAAATTACCTACGCCGTATACTGACCGCGCCCGCTCGTCTTGCACCGCATAGGGAAAAAGTTGGGGGCCGGGGTAATAGTCCTCCGCATCCGCAGCGCGCTGCACGGCGGGCATGCCCCACCGATCCGTCATCATCGGTTGATACCGTCGAACGTTCGTGCCCCCGTCCTCACCAAGTTTATACTGAAATTGATAAGGATTTCGCGCGCCCTTTTTGTTGTGGTTATACGTGAAGTGCACGGCGGCTAGGGTCAACTTCCCCCGGTCGGTAGCAGCATTGGGTGCACCCGGCCATAACTCTTCACCCTGCCTAGCGTAGGTAAAATGAACGGTTTTCAATGGTTTAGCCACCCCTCCGTCATGGAGCTGCTGAAGCTCGGCGAAGGTGTATAGCTGGATGCTATCCAACCGCTGCAACCGGGCACTGGTCAACTTGCTATTCTCGTCTACCGGTATGGCATCGGAACGGTTACTCGTATAGAAAACGGCCCGATGTGTCTTCGAGTCCATATGGTGTAGGTAGGCGATTTCCTTCCGGCCATAGGTATACGTAGCCCGGTCGTCTTCATCGTCAGCAAGATTACCCGGGAGGTAGGCCGCTCTGTTAGGTAGAGTCGTGGGGATGCGCCAACCTACTGCCGAAAGGGACCGACTGCTGAGTGAAGTATAGCCCAACTTTACAAACTGGCCGAGATCATCGGGGCTCGGTCCGTCCAGGAGCTTATCGACGTAATCGGGGGAAAGTATGGCAGTAAGTAGGTGTGCCGTTGGGTGGGCCGGGGTAGTAACGCAATCGAACATGTGGTCGCGCCCTCTTCTATTGCGCGAGGTATTGTCCCGCGAGGGCGTATAACTCACCGTTCCGTAGTTCGTAGTATTTTGCCCGGCATCGGGGTTGCGAAATAAGTTCTTCCCTCCGCTGATGTTGAAGTTAACTTCCTTTTGTAAAGTGTTATATAGCGGGAAGCCATAAACGAAGCGTTGCCCCTGCGTATTCGTCACCCGAATTTCACTCACGTGGTGGGGCTTGCGCACATTCGCTGATACCCGATCAAGTGGTTTTCGGTCGAACGACAGTAAGTTGTTCGTACCCTGCCCCGATACGCGTCGATATAGGAAGATGCTCCGTTCAAAGCCCGCAAGACTCGCCTCCTCTGCCGTCAAATAGTTAACAACGGTGGCTTGCCGGGAATTTAACAGTCCACGAGTCAGATTCACTTTATCAACCGCCTCTAGATCGCCGGCGGCCCTGCGCGCCTGCAAACTACTCGGTACCGCGATTCGTCCACCAGACTTTGTAATTGTCGGAAGCAGTGGCGAATCCTCACCAAGCGCATTATACCTAGCAAGGTTAGTATCATAAGTGTTTTCACCGACTAACCGCATATGCACCGCTCGCCGAGAAGCTCTGTCACCGACAAAAGTGGTACCAAAGTTCACGGCATCACCTGCCCTCCAACCGCTTACTTGGTTGGTGATATTCGCAACGCTTATCTGACCTCCAAAGTGCTGACCACCGCCGAACGCACCCTCCGCGCCTATCTGTGCGTTAAGACTTCTACTGGATACGAGCGCCGGACGAAAAGTGCCGACGTGTTTGCGTTTTACCTTGATCGTTCCGGATAAGCCTAACCCACTCACCGAATATATATCCGGTGTACCATACGCGAGCGGTAGGCGAGGCGCGTTAGCGGACGATAAGCCAGCCCGCTCCCGGTTGTAGTCCAGAATAGCTTCATCATCTCCTTGACCGTCTTCCAAATATAGGTAGCCATAGCTAGCCTGCTTAAGTTCCTTGACGGCATTTCTCCGGGCCATAACTTGCACATTGGCTTTTACTAACGCAGCGTCCGGAAGCCAAATCTTCCCTCCTACCCGCTGCTCGTAAGCAAACGTGGTAAACTTCTTCGGGAACTCCCCGACCGGCCGATAGCTGAACCCCGTAAAGCCCAAATTTCCGCCAGCAGAGTATCCAGAGTAGGTGGCGCCAAGTTGTACGCTGCGCAGGCCGGCGTTAGAATTAAACGATGCACCCACCCGTGCTTCTAGCCCTCCCGTGCTGCCTCGCCCCGCGAAGGGCAAAGGGCTAGTAGCCTTATCCCCACCCGAGGTTGTAGACTGGCCCTGTACGAGCTGAGTCAAGTTAACGGACGGAGAGATGGACCCCTGCGTACTCCACCCCCAATAGTTGTTGTAACTAATGTCCCGATCGACGCCCAGCCTTAGACCTGCACTACCGAATAACTCGAAATCGGCACCAACCGTAACTGTCGTATTGATCTCCTCCCGCGCACTACCCTGGCGTACCATGTCGTCTCCCCGAAAATCGTCCGGTAAGCCTCTGACCTGACGATTGATTGCCCCGGGGTTTAACGTCCAGCCAAATCCCACCCAGCTCGCTTCTTCGTTCATCCGCGCATCGGAAGCGTAAGAGAGAGTCATTGGAAAACCACCAATCTCAAAAAGAGGGATCGAATACTTTAAATCTCCCGAAAAAGGATCGACCAACTCTCCAGTACCCACCACTGAGCTTTGTTTAAATTCAGGTTGTAACGGCCCACCAGTAGAGCCGTACAGTGGACGTACGAGTAGGGATTGTACCAGGACGATAAGGGCAAGTAAAAGGCTGGATAGCCGTGGGGCGATTCCGGTATACATAGGAAAATATTGTAGCTAAATTGTTAAGGGTGAATACGTGCTTATTAGGGTAAATACTTAAACTGTAGGTAGTAGCGCTGCCCCCTCGGCGTAGCAAACTCCAGCTGGTAGAGGTGCTCCTCGACAAGGCCTAGCTCGGAGGTAGGGATATCGAAGGTGTTCAAACCGGTGCTTAACGGCTCAAGTCGAGGCAACGCTTCGGGTCGCCAGTCCGAATCCGTCAAATTCATTAATGAATAGCTCAGTTCAACTATGTCTTCATTGTTGTTGAAGCCTACGTGAATCGCCTCCGAAAACCCCGGAAAGCGATTATTAAGCGTCGTAGCTGCCATCACGTAGCTCTTCCCTTTAGTTTTCTGCTGTACTAGCGGCGCCTGCGCAATTAAAAAGCGCCAGGCCTGACTACTAATTACCTCATCGGCCCCGTCCCGCACGGTGACGTGCCAGGCGTACCACCGTTGAGCGTCTAATGCGTTCGCCCCCAGCGGATAAACCTGAGAGGTAGAAAAGAGTCGGTCACTCGTGTACACCGGCACGTTTCGCTCCGTCGCCGCTTGCGCGGATTGGTTGGGTTGCATGGGGGTAATGGTCAGCTCATAGCTAAGCCGTTGCGGGTCGGCAACGTACCCGAGCGCCATCTCCCAGCTAAACATCGGCGTTGGTGTTCGTAACGTATCACCATCCAGCGGGTACAGGAGTTGAAAGGCCGTGGCCGGTGATGCCGTCTTTTCGCTACACGTCATACCCATCCGTTCACCCTGCTCGTTTTCGAAAGAAAAGCAGAGCGTGTAAGCCCCCGAGGCTAGCTCCCCTACACGCAGAAAATCCCGCCCCTGACGGCTCGTGTTCTGCCCTCCGAGAGGATTCCACCAGAGGTCAGTTGGGGCTAAGGTCTGGCCGGTAGCTATTTTGACCTGACCGGAATTATTCGCCACAACGATCGCGCCAGAAGGGTCGGTAAGTACCATTTGTACCACCCCCGATAGCTCACGGCCACTAACGTTGGCAAGGGACACCTGCTCCAGATGTGCCAATTCAACGGGACCCACGGGGGGTGATAAGTCGATGAGAATAACGTCTTGCGCGGCAGCCGTGAGACTCAGCGTAAAAAGAGCAATAAGGGTAGGTAAGTGTTTCACAGAAATAACTCGTTTAAAACCCGGTTGAAAAGCGCTGATAACCAGCTAGTGCACCGCTGTCGCCTTCCGCTCGGAGCGGCAGGAAGTGTTGGCGGTAATAAAGTTGCAGTTCTACGTTGGTCGAGCGGCCGATCCGCCAACCCAAATTTACATTGATGCCCCACCCTCCGCTTCGTTGAGCGTACTGCCTCAGTCTAAGTAGCCCCAAACGACCGTGCATGCGCCCGGAGCGACGGCTCACCGAAAGCTGGTATTGGTACCTGGCGCGCGCTTGCGTACTCCACCCCCCAATCTGTTGTTGGCCGGCGAATGCTACGTGCACTTCATCGGATAAACGGAGGTTTACCATACCCGTAGACACTAAGTCATTACCAGCCTCGGTAGAATCCGCCCAGGTAAACCCACTTTGCAAATTGGTAACGGATACATCTACTTGCAGGCGCTGGTTAGTAAAATTGTACCCCGCACGCAATATGTTACTCTCGACCGTCTGATCCTCTTCTCGTACCGCTATTCGGTAAATATTGGGGGAGATCAAGGCAGTAAAGGACGACTGTGGCGAAACTTGGTAGCGCACGAACCCGTGCCCGTTTATTCGTACGCGCCGGGCGTTTTCTCGCTCCAAAGGGCTTCCAAGTTCCATTTGCACCCGCGCCGACAATTTACCTTTGAACGCACTACCCTTCCAAGCGAATCGTACCCCCTGTATCCCTCGAAGTAAGTAAGGGTTCGCAAAGCTCTGGTACTGACTTCCTCGGCGTAGTAGCGACAACTCGACTAACGACCTCCGCTGCGCAAAACGCACTCCTATACGAGCTCCAAAGGGGTCACCGACCCGCCGAAAATCTTCCTGTACGCGAGCGGTTGCCCCCCGCACACCCGCATAGGATGCGCCGCCGGTAAGGTGCAAGCCTGACCTTATAGGCAACACAAAAGATAGGTGGCCGACTTCATTCGTACGCCGAAATCCCCGCCCCGCACCGCGCCGGTCTTGTGCGCGGATGCCCCCCAGTTCATACTCCGCCCCGGCCGGCCCCAATCTCCGTACGAGCCCCCTCATAAAAGTGATACCGGCATTCCGATCGTGAAACGCATCCCCCAACTGTGGGGTTACGCGATGAGAGCGCAACTGCTGCCCGATCTGAACTTCCGTTGAGTAAGCTTCAGACCCGTACTGTAAGCTTACCCCCCTAATAGGTAAACCAATAGAAAGAACCCCGTCATTCCCTAATTGAGTATTGCCAACTTCGAGGTGTTGCGTGAATACCAGCAGACGCTGAATTAGGCTTTCTTCGGTAATACGATGAATCAAGCTGTCTTCAGCAGCCCTTCTCGTGGCCGCTGCCCCCTCCCGCCCCACTGCACGGAGTTCTCGCAACTGCTGTGGCGTAAGATTCTGTACCCTAGCCAGTAAAGTATCGTAACGGTGTGTAAAGCGACTTACCAAACTGTCCACAGCGATCAGTTCGCGTGCTTCCCGCGTGAGCTGATCCTGACCGAGCAGCCGCAAACTGTCCGCCTGCTTCCTAACCCTGACCGCCGCCTCGGCAAATGTCGGATCGAGCAAGCGTTCACGGTAGCTTTCGTAGCGATCCAGCGTATCTAGTAGACGCTGAGCTGGGTCGGATGCCCGCAACCGAACCGTTAATTCGTCCGTCAGCTCGGATAGTTCCGGTTGCCGTTCCTGAAGTAATTGGCGGCGATAATCCGCGCCGGAAAAGCGAACACTGGCGCCGGATCGTTGCCCATCTAACTGCGTACCTGAAAAGTAGAGATCGGCACCAAGCTCTATACCGACCCCGAACAAAAACTGCTGCCTACTAAAACCAATGCGTGAGAAAGAGTGCCGCAGGTTGTTCGTATCCTCCGAAGATTGTAAATCCAGATAATGGATGACCTCTAATCGATTTTTTGTCGCCACCGGTACACACTCAGCGGACGCTTCACCGCTGATGAGCGATGTTGAGTCCGACAGTATCGTATAGTTTGGTAATAGTTGCCTTAATGAATCTAACGAAGTATCCGACTGGGCAAGCCCAATAGAAGAAACAAGTGTCAACAGTGAAAGACATACCATCTTTAGGATAGATGGATTCAAAACAGGTTGTTATGGGTTGTGTAGGCGCCAAAGGAAAGAAAATTTACCGCAAAAACGATAACTCTTTTACATATATCTTTTTAATTCCTACCGCTACCCGTCTGTATGCGGACAATTACGCCTAAACCCAGATGGCTACCCCTTAACACCACCTTCACCACCCCGCTTACATAGAGTCCGTATCTTACACCCCCGACCAACCCTACCCCCCGTGCACCACCCCATCCCCCCGGTCCGCCAACCCCGCTCAGGCTTCTTTCGAGCCTTCCTCCTTCTCACCCTCGTGAGCTTCTGCGCTGGGCCCCTCCGCGCCCAGACCCCCAACCACTCCGTAGCCCGCCAGTGGAACGACCAGCTCCTCGAAGCCATCCGCAACGATTTCGCCCGGCCCGTCGTCCATGCGCGCAACCTTTACCACATCTCGGCGGCGATGTATGACTGTTGGAGCATCGTCCACGATGAGGGGACGCCGGCTTTCTTTGACGGGGAGCGGCTGCCGCTCGATCGCAGCCTGCTACCCGAATACGCCGACCGAAGCGCCGCGGCCCGGGAGGCCACCAGCTACGCCGGCTACCGCATCCTTAAATACCGCTACCGAAACGCACCGGGCCGGGCCGGCATCCACCGGCGGGCGGATTCTTTAATGCAGGAGCTCGGCTACGATACTTTATTAATTGCGCAGGATTACCAGAGCGGGGTACCCGCGGCATTAGGTAATTACGTGGCCGCTACCCTGATCGACTACGCAACCGACGACGGTGCCAACGAAGCCGATGACTACAACCTCGTCGAATACCCCGACCCCGTCAACCCGCCGCTGGCATTTACGCAGGTTTTTTCCATATTACAACTACAGGATCCTACACGCTGGCAAACCCTACAGTTCCCCGGGCAAATCATCGATCAATCCGGCAACCCGGTGGGGGATAGCCTGCTTCCCTTCCTGGGCGCCGAATGGGGGCGCGTCGAACCCTTCGCTATGGACGAAGCGGACCGCGAACCCGCCGACCCCGATTTTCAATTCGGTAATAACCTGGTATACCACGACCCCGGCCCGCCACCGGTCTTCACGGCCAGCGATACCACCGAGCTTGCGGAATACCGCTGGAACTTCGAAACCGTCCTGAAGTGGTCCGGCCACCTCGACCCGAACGACGGGGTGGAGTGGGACATATCCCCCGGGGCGCTCGGCAACCTGTCTATTCCCTACCCGACCAATTTGGCGGAATACGAAGAATTCTACCTAAAGGAAGGCGGAACGGCCGGTGCCAACGGCCACGCGATAAACCCGATAACGGGGGAAGCCTACGCACCGAACATCGTTCGCCGGGGGGATTATACCCGCGTACTGGCAGAATTTTGGGCGGACGGCCCCGCCAGTGAAACGCCGCCCGGGCACTGGTTCGACATCTTCAATGGCGTCATGGACCACCCACTGTTCGAACGACGCCTCGGCGGGGAAGGGGAACCACTCGAACCGCTCGAATATGACGTAAAGGCCTACCTCGCTCTGGGCGGCGCCCTGCACGATGCGGCGATCTCGGCTTGGTCGATCAAGGGGGCATACGACTATATCCGGCCAATATCCGCCATTCGGTGGATGGCGAAAAACGGGCAGACGAGCCCCAACGAAGCCAATTACAGCCCACGCGGACTGCAACTCGACCCCGGCTACATCGAGCCACTCTCCGCCCCCGGAGAGCTGGAAAATACCCGCACGCTGGCTCAAACGCAAGCCTGGGCCTGGGTCGGCCCCGAAGCCATCAACGACCCGGAAACGGACGTAGCGGGCGTCGGCTGGATTAACCCCGCCATGTGGTACCCCTACCAACGGCCGAATTTCGTGACGCCGAATTTTGCGGGCTATATCTCCGGCCACAGTACGTACAGCTCCGCCGCCGCGCAGGTCCTCGAAGGGCTGACGGGTTCCCCATATTTCCCCGGCGGGCTGGGCGAATTCATTGCTAAAAAAGATGAATTTCTGGTATTCGAGCAGGGGCCGAGCGAAGATATTGTGTTACAGTGGGCTACCTACCGCGATGCATCCGATCAAACCTCGCTCAGTCGCATCTGGGGTGGTATTCACCCACCGGTAGACGACATCCCGGGGCGGGAGATCGGTATCGTAGTCGGTACGGACGCTATCAAAAAAGCCTTTACGTTATTTGAGACGCAACCCTCCTCCACGGGTACGCCGGTACGATTGTCGAATACCATTATTTATCCTAACCCCGTACCTTCGGGAGGTGAGGTTACGATTCAGCTACCATCGTCCGTTACCTCAGGGTACTTAGAATTAATAGACATTCATGGTAGGCCGGCGGGGCAGTATGCGATCAATACCACCAGTATGAAGCTACCGGTTACGGGCTTACGCGCGGGACTATACGTTATTCGGACCTCTGCCGGGGCCACCGCTGGCAAATTAATTATATTGTAGCTACAGTTTACCCAGGCACTCCGTAAGCGCCTCACGCCAATTTCGGGGGGTCGAAGTGACCGCCGCAATCTTTTTAGTATCGAGCACGGAATAGGCCGGGCGCTTGGCCGGGGTCGGGTATTGCTCCGTACGGATGGGGTTGAGTTTACAGTCAATACCCTTTTCTTCGAATACCGCGTAAGCCAGGTCGTACCACGAAGCCACGCCGCTGTTGGCGAAGTTATATATCCCCGCGGGTGCTTTCACCTCCACGAGTTCCAGGGCGGCGGCGGCTAGGTCCGCGGCGTAGGTGGGGCTACCGATCTGGTCGCCTACAATACCCAGGCTGTCCCTCTCTTTACCCAGTCGTAGCATCGTCCGCACGAAGTTGTGGCCGTATTCGGCGTAGACCCAGCTCGTTCTCAAGATGTAAGCATCCGGGTGGTGGCGCATAACGGCGTTCTCCCCAGCCAGTTTGGTGCGGGCGTAGACGCTGGTACCGAGCGTTCGGTCGTCTTCGCGCAAGGGGCGGTTATAGCCGTCGTCGTACACATAATCCGTGGAAAAATGCACGAAGCCGACGTCACGCCCGAAACAGGCAGCCGCCAAACGTTCGGCACCCGCTACGTTGACTTCTTGGGCTTTATCCGGCTCGCTTTCCGCCCGGTCCACCGCCGTATAGGCCGCCGCGTTAAAACAGATATCCGGCTGGCATTCATCCAGGGCCGCTCGTAGGTCCTCCGGTTTGGTGATGTCCAGCATCGACCGGTTGTAAGCGAAAATGCGCAGTTCGTCGTTGGGCAAGGCACGGGCGGCACCGATCAGTTTTTGGCCGAGTTGCCCTCCACCACCGCAAATCATTATTCGTTTCATCAGCTAAGTTGCGGGTGCATAACGGGCCGGCTTTGGGAGGGGTTGACGCCCCACGGGCTTTTTACGAACGAGTAGATGCTCAGCTGAGCGGATAGGGCCACCCACTCATCCACAAGACCCATCCATCCACTACCTTCACCCCATGCCCAATCAGCAAAAAAGCACCGCCCTCGCGCAGCACTACTACCGCCGCCTCGGGGCCATTCGCCAGAACGCCGGCTTCGGTGCGGAAGAGCGGGTGCGGGCGCTACGATTATTGTTGCAGGAGCTTTTCGAGACCGGGACGAAAGAGGACAACTTCAACTTCAGCAGTGCGTACGCGCGCATCTCCTACGCGGCGCATAAATTCGGAATTAGCGGGCTGCACCTGTTCCAGGAAAGGAAGTTTCAGCGGAGGAAGTTAAACGAACTCGATGCGGAGGATACCGGCAAGCACGTATTTACCGGCTTCAAGCTGGTCGTCGAGCTGATTCGGGGGGTGTTCGGGGCAGACGTACCCGCCGAATGGAGTAGCTACCACGACACCCCCTACCCTTTCAGTTACCGGCAACCCGAAGTCAAATTTCGCTTCGAATTCCTGCGGGTAGTGGCCGTAGCCATCGAGGAGGAAACGGAAGAACTGCTCGTAAAGGAAGAAAACCGCCCGGAACGTACCCACCGCATCCCTTACGGCAAGGAGGCCGTCGTCAACCCACTCGTCGAAGAGGCCCTGGCCGTCGTGCGCCTGATCAGCGGGGTGCCGGTGGTACTCAATCTGCTTAACGCGCAATTGCGGGAGGACAAACGCTTGTACCCCGAGCAGATCGTAGTACACCCGGATTACCTGCTGGACGTAACCGCAGTAGCCGAAAGCTTCAGCGGCAGCAAATCTTACCAACCGTGGACGTCCGTAGCCAAAAAGCTGCTACCCTTCGAGCAAAAGCTGCCCCTGATGCGGGGGAACCTCGTCAATTACTTCCTCGATCAGCTCGTCGCAAACCCGGAGGTGAGCTACCGGGAGCTGGTCGGCTCTATCTTTCAGGTACAGCCGTTGGGCCTTTGCGTCTACAACGATAAAGACATCCGCCAACTGCTGAGCGAGCTGAAACACCACTTTACCTCCGTCCGGAAGTTCGTACGCGAAAGCCTGGCCGGTATCGACGTGGAACGGGAAGAGCTGCTGCTGGAGCCCTCTTTCCTCAGCCCCACCTACGGCGTGCAGGGGCGGCTGGATCTCCTGCAAACCGCCCGCAAGGCCGGCGGCTTCACCAGCATCATCGAACTGAAGACGAGCAAACCCTGGAAACAGAACAAGCACGGCATCAACCAGACCAATTACATCCAGACGCTGCTCTACGACCTCATGGTCAACCAGGCGCTGGGTAAGCAGGCCAACGTGCGCAGCTACATCCTCTACAGCCTCGACTACGAGAACGGACTCAAATACGCGCCGCCGGAAAAGTACCAAAAGCTGGAAACCATCGCCGCCCGCAACCAGCTCATCGGCGTCGAGCTCCTCCTCGGTCAGCTCGGCGTCGAGCCCGAACAAGACCTCGCCCGCGCCACCAGCAAACTCGTCGGCAAGCTCCGCCCCGGCCTACACCGCAACCTGGGCTCCTTCACCGAACGCGACCACAACCTGGTAGTCAACGTCTACCAACAACTGAGCGACCTGGAGAAGCGGTACTTCGGTGCCTACCTCGGCTTCGTAGCCCGCGAGCAACAGCTGGCTAAAACCGGCGAACAGGGCCTCGAAGGCGTCAACGGGCTGGCCTCCCTCTGGCTGGACGCCCGCGAAGACAAAGTAGAACGCTTCGAGCTACTCGACGGACTCAAATTCGACGCCTACGATGCGGACTCCGGCAGCGTCAGCCTGGCCAGGGGTAGCCACGACGACCGCCTCGTAAAGTTCCGCCGCGGCGACCTGATCGCGCTGTTCGCCACGCCGAAAGCCATCGCCGAACGGGAAGACGTACTGCGTACGCAGGTATACAAAGGCTCTATTTTAAGCGTAGAAGCCGGCCGGGCGCAGGTCCGCCTCCGCAGCCGCCAGGTCAACGAAAGCAACTTTCAGGAGGATACCTTCTGGTGCATCGAAAAAGACAGCCTGGACAGCAGCTTCCGCAACCATTACCAGGGGCTCTTCGTCTGGGCGAGCGCCTCCCAGTACTTACGCGATCGCTGGTTGGGGCTGCAGCCGCCGGCCACCTCCACCCCCCTGCCGGAAGCCATCTCCGACGACCTTACCCAGGAGCAAAACGACATCCTTCGCAAGATCATCCCGGCCGAAGATTACTTCCTCCTCTGGGGGCCTCCCGGTACCGGTAAGACCAGTAAGATGCTCCACCACCTGGTAAAGTACTTGCTCGACCACACCGATGAAAGCATCCTGCTGGTCGCCTACACCAACCGCGCCGTCGACGAGATCTGCGAAAGTATCGAACGCATCAAGACGCCCGCGGCGGAGCCCTTCACCAACTACCTACGCATCGGCAGTAGCCTGGGCACCGGGGAGGACTTTCAGGGCCGGCTCCTCAGCGTCCAATCCGCCAAGATCAGCAGGCGCAGGGATCTCGTAAACCTGGTGCAGGGCACGCGCATCTTCGTCAGTACCGTCTCCAGCGTAGCTACCAAAGGCGACCTGTTCAAGCTCAAAAGCTTCGACCGCATCGTCGTCGACGAGGCCAGCCAGATCCTCGAGCCGCTCCTTGCCGGCTTACTTCCCCGCGCGGGGCGGGCGTTGCTGATCGGCGACCACCGCCAACTACCGGCCGTCGTGCAGCAGGGGGCGTTCGGCACGGTCGTCCACGACGGAAAGCTCAGAGAGATCGGGCTGAACAGCCTGTCCAACTCCCTTTTCGAGCGGCTCTACCTCAAAGCCAAGGCCAGCAATTGGCACTGGGCGTACGACCAACTGAGCCACCAGGGGAGGATGCACGAGGACATCATGGCCTTCCCCGCCGCCCACTTCTACCACGGCCGGCTGAACATCCTCCCGGAAGAGATCGCCCATTCGCAGACGCAACGCCTCCCGCTGAACCTGAGCTCGCTACCCGCCGTGGCGAACGAAGCCGCCCCCCTCTCCACTACCCTGAGCCAACGCCGCTTCGTCTTCCTGCCCAGCGATCGCGACGTCGACTCCCCCGACCCAAAGGTCAACAGCCACGAGGCGAACGTGATGGTTGAATTGGTCCGCACCTTCACGGAGCTTTACCGGACCACCGACCGCCCGATCCAGCCGGACGACATCGGCATCATCACCCCCTACCGCGCCCAAATCGCCCACATCCGCCGCGCCCTCCGCCAGGCGCGCCTCGACCCGAACCACTTTCAGGTAGATACGGTCGAACGGTATCAGGGCGGGGCTAAACGAATTGTTTTGATTAGCCTGTGTACGAACGAAGATCGGCAGATCGAGACGCTCTCGCAACTAAGCGACGAAGGGGTAGACCGAAAACTAAACGTAGCCATCACCCGCGCCAAGGAGCACCTGGTGCTGGTCGGTTGCCCGGATATCCTGCGGCGGAGTGAAGTATACGGTAAGCTACTCGAGCACCTTGGCTACAACGAAGGGGTGCTTGCGGAGGAGCAAATGAAATCATAGACGATATATCCACTCGCCCCGGCATCCACTCACCGCCCCCGGCGATACCCTTCGACGAGCTGAATGACCGTACCGTAGTTAGTGATACCACCGTGCACGCCCTGGGTACGCAGGTAAGCGTCGTAGGTCAGGTCGCGAACGACGGGGGCAAGGTCTTCGTACTGTGCTGAATTAGCGTAAATAGCCGCAAGGTCATTGCGGATGCCGGGGTCGAGATTGGCCGCGCGCCAGTCGGTGTAGGCATAGGGTTCGGCGCGGCGGAGGCGGCCGGCGATCTGGCGCCAGTAAGCCAGCTTAAAGGCGTACTGCAGATAGGGGTCGTCGTCCTTAATTTCCAGGCCGGTCAGGTACGCCCAGAAGGTGCAGCTACCTTCGTCGCCGAAGCCGTAAGCGTGGCCGTACTCGTGGGCCATCACGGCGGGTTGCTGCAAGTGGTGGAGGCCGGCGTCGATATTGGCCTCACCGACCCAGGGCCAGTAAACGCCGGCGGTGCCGAAGCGCAGCAAAATGCCTTTGGGGCGCAGGCGACGGCCGCGCGGGCGACCGGGCGTAGGATAGCCGTGGCGCGCGAAAGCGGAGCTTACATGGGCGAGTACGCAGGATGCAAGGTCGGGAGGTAAAAGAGCGGGCTTTAGCGCATTGGTGTCCTGCGTAATCCGGGAACGTAAGACTGCCAGGGAATCGGCCTCCAAGTAAACGCGCGCACGGAGCTCATCGAGGGAGGGTTGGTAACGTTCGAAGCCCATCGTTTCATCCACCGGCACGCGGCCGTAATTGAAGCCCCAGCCCAGGAGGAAAACGATGATGAGACCGACCACCCCGTTATACAGTCGCCAACCTACCGTCCGCCACGCCCCCCTGCGGGAGCCTTGCTCTTTTACTTCCTTATATCGCACCTGCGTCCTCGCCAGAAAATAGATCAGCGCCACCCAAAACAGGAAAAATAGCGGGACGGGCAATAAGGGCAAGGTACGATCCCATACCGTACGAACGGCCACGAAAAGCCCCCGGCTGTACGCGGCCTCGATTGCGGCCGGCGGCAGTAACAGACGTAGTAAGAGCAGTATGCCGAGTAGCAAAGACGGCCAGATGCGGCGGAGGGTCACGGGCAGTTGGTTGAAGTGTCGGATAGCGCCACGGCTTCCCCGGGGGCACGAAGGTAAGCGGGTAAACTATGCCGGGGCGAAAGTGTTGAAATTGGGTGTATATCGCACGGCTAAAATTTAACCCCCTCTACTCATGGCTTTTCAGCTGACTGACAACAACTACAAAGAAAACGTAATCGAGAAAGGCGGCGTAGCACTCGTCGACTTTTGGGCGGAATGGTGTGGCCCCTGCCGCATGATCGGCCCGGTTATCGAAGAGCTCGCCACCGAATACGAAGGCAAAGCCCTGATCGGTAAAGTTGACGTCGACGAAAACTCAGAACTGAGCCAGAAGTACCAGGTCCGCTCCATCCCCACCATCCTCATCATCAAGGACGGTGAGGTCGTCGACAAGCACGTCGGCGTGGCCACCAAGCAAGCCCTCATCGACAAGATCGAAGCGCAGCTTAACTAAGTTAAAACCACTCGCTCGGCAGCCTGGGCAAGATCGAAGTAGTTACCCCGCCCCCTCACCGGAGGCGGGGTTTTCTATTTTGTTACCTTACGGTATGCGGTACGTAGTTATCCTTTTCGCTGCTTTGCTGGCCGGCTGTCGGTCGGCACCGACGATGGTCTACCCCGGCGCGGCTTGGGAGGAGGCTACCCCCGCCTCCCAGGGCGTCGACCCCGCCGCCCTGCGGGATGCACTGGCCTATCTAGCCACCCACTGCAAAGAAGACGGGTTGCAGGAAGTATTGGTCATCCGCAACGGCTACGCGATCTGGGCGGGGGGGGCTATCGATAAAGTGCACGACATCTGGTCTTGCACCAAGTCGTTTACCAGCACCGCCGTCGGCCTGATGCAAGCGGAAGGCATGCTGAGATTGGACGATCCGGTCGCCGAACGGGAGCCGCTACTCCGTGAGCAGTACCCCACGGCAACCTACCGTCACTTCCTGACCATGACGAGCGGTTACGACGCCCGGGGTGCCACGCGCTGGCCGACCGACGTCAGTGAAGACTGGTCGCTTACCCCCTACGAGCCGACCGAGCCGCTCTTCGCCCCCGGTACCGCCTACACTTACTGGGACGAAGCGATGATCATGCTCGGCCACGCCCTCACCCGCCTTGCCGGCACCTCCCTGAATGACTATCTCGACCGGCGGGTATTTACGAAAATCGGCATCGTGAAGCGGGAATGGTGGGGGGAAGGTGCGGTTGCGGGCGCCCCGATCAACTTCGGTGGTACCGGTCTTTTGATGTCCGCCAGCGAGCAGGCCCGCTTTGGTTGGTTAATGGTAAACGGCGGTAAATGGCGGGGTGAACAAATACTGCCGGAAGGTTGGGCCGCGGAGGCGATGCGCAACCACGTACCCGCCGACCTCACCCTGGCAGATACCGACCGCAAGGGGGCTGACGGCCGCGGCGTATATGGGTACAACTGGTGGGTGATCAATCGTGGAAAGGATGCGCCAGTGGCCGCGGCGTTCACGAGTGGCCTGAACCACAACGTCTGCCTCGTCGTGCCGGAATGGAAGCTGGTGTTGGTACGCATGGGGGTGGACGGGAACCCGGCGGAAACTAAGCACGCGGTTTATTCGGAGGTTCTACGGCGGTTGGGGGTAGGCATCTGACTTAGGCGCGTGCACCTAAAACTCATCCTTGCTACGCTACAAACAGCGGAGCCATGACACGACCAGTGATTGAAGAACGCCTTTATTCGAAAGAAGAATATTTATGGTTGGATCGATCCGTCCAGTTTAAGTTACCGCGGACTGAAGTGGTAATGGAAGCAATCTATCGGGATATCGACCTACCGCAACTCCAACCGGAATAAATCGACGCGGCGGTCGCGAAGGTTGTGTACGGAGCCGTGCTCGTGGAGTTCTTTGAGTAAGTTCAGATCTACGTCGGCCACTAGGATCATTTCGGTATTGGGGGTGGCCTCGGCTTTGACCCCATTGCTGGGGAAGGCAAAATCGCAGGGCGTGAAGACCATCGACTGGGCGTACTGGATATCCATATTGTGGACGTTCGGTAGGTTACCGACGGAGCCGGCGATGGCCACGTAACACTCGTTCTCGATGGCGCGGGCCTGGGCGCAGTGCCTGACGCGGCTGTAACCGTTCTGGGTATCGGTCAGGAAGGGAACGAAGAGGATGTCGACGTCCTGCTCGGCCAGCAGGCGGCCCAGCTCGGGGAATTCCACGTCGTAGCAGATGAGGATACCGATGCGTCCACAATCCGTATCGAAGGCGCGCAGGACGTTACCGCCGGCCATGCCCCATACTTTCGCTTCGTCGGGGGTGACGTGGAGCTTGTAGTATTTCTCTACGAGGCCGTTGCGTTTGCAGAGGTAGCCGACGTTGTAAAGGGTACCCTCCTCCACCGAGGGCATCGAGCCGGTGATGACGTTGATGTTGTACTGAATGGAGAGCTCGCTCGCTTTCTTGACGATCGGATCGGTAAACTCAGCCAGTTTACGGATGGCATCCGGCTCCTTCAAATCATTGTAGGCAGCCATCAGGGGCGCGTTGAAGAACTCGGGGAAGAGGCAGAAATCCGAACGGTAATTGCTGACCGCCTGTACGAAGTATTCCATTTGCTGGATGAGGACGTCCAGGTTAGCGTAGGGGCGCATCTGCCACTGGATCAACCCCAGGCGCACCACGCTTTTGGTTACTTTCGGTACGCCCGTCGGGGCGGTGTAGAGGACGTTGTTCCACATCAGTAGCGCGGCGTTCTCCAGGCTATCCGCATCCCCGGGCAGGTAGTTGCGGACGACCTTCTTGACGTAGAAATCGTTGTTGAACTGAAAATTGAGGACGGGGTCGGTGATTTCGCGCTGTTTGACCCCCTGGATGTATTCCTTGACGGATAACTCCTTTGCGTAGAGGTGGTACTTCGGCAGGCGGCCACCGAAGACGATGCCCTCCAGGTTGAGCTTCTCACATAGTTCTTTGCGGTAGTCGTACATCCGCCGGCCGAGGCGGAGGCCACGAAATTCCGGAGCTACGAAAACGTCGATCCCGTACAGTACGTTGCCTTCGGCCGTGTGGGTATTGAAGGTATAGTTGCCCGTAATTTGCTCGTAGGTGTGGTCGTCACCGAAGCGTGCGTAATCCACGATGATGCTCAGGGCGCAACCGGCCAGTTGACCGTCGATCAGGATGGCGATCTGCCCCTCGGGGAAGCGGTCGATCAGGTTTTGGATCTCGTGGCGTTCCCAGGCACTTTCGGGCAGGACGGCGTAGGCTTCTTCCATCAGCTCGCGCAGTTGGGCGTACTCCTGAATACTGAGGTACTTCAGTTCGATTTTCTCGATGTTCTCCGGCTTGGTTGCGGGGGTGTCGTAAACGGTGGTCGGGCTGGCCATGGCTTGCTTGCTGATAGATGGTGGAAGAGCTGCTGGGTAAACGTTAGCGCCGGGGGGAGGTTGGGTCTGATGGTCTGTTGGTATATTGGGCCTTTCAAGGTCTCACTCCCAGAAGCCAACTTATTGCACATGGCCCGCTACGCGCTCTCAGACATTCACGGCTGCCACAAAACGTTTCGTACCGCGCTGGACGGGATCGGACTGAATCGGTCGGACGAACTGTTCCTCCTGGGTGACTATATCGACCGGGGGCCGAACTCCGCCGGGGTGCTCAATACGATCTGGCAGCTGCAGGACGAGCAGTATTCCGTATACTGCCTGCGCGGCAACCACGAACAGATGCTGGTCGACCACCACGACGGCAAACGCGACCTTTACGAGTGGACGCCGCCGGCCGCCTACGTGCAAGACGTCGTAAGCTGGATCAACGATCTACCTTATTACCTCGAAACGCCGGGCTACCTGCTGGTGCACGCCGGGCTGAATTTTCGGCACGCCTACCCCCTGCAAGACCAGGAGGCCATGCTGTGGATCCGGTACTGGTACGACGAGACGGACCTGAAATTCCTCGGAGACCGCATCATCGTGCACGGGCACACCCCGCAACCGCAGTTTGCGACCGAGGCGGATATTCAGCAGTTGAAGTTTCAGCAGCGAATTTGTATCGATACGGGTTGTTCGCACTCGGAGGCGGGGATGGGGGTGCTTACGGCGCTGAATCTGGATACGCTGGAAGCTAGTTTCTATCCTATGGCGGACTAGCCGCCGCATTCTCCTACATAGCCTGCAGAATATCGTACTGAGCGACCAATACTTTTTTACCACTACGGTCGGTAGTCACCACGGCGGGGTTCTCCTTGGTGATGTGCTTACCCAGTTCGCTCAGCGTCATATCCGTACTCACCTCCGGGAAGGGCTTGCGCATAATACCGGAGACGGGCTGCTCGGCGTTGTCCATCGGGTTGGCGAGGAGGTAGTTGAGGACGTCCGTTTCCATGATGCTGCCGACGGATGCTTCCCCGTCCACGACGGGCATTTGGCTGAATTCGTGCTCCTTCATCATCTTGAGGGCTTCGCGGACGGTCGCATCGGGGCCGATCGTAGCGTAAGCGGCCTCTTTTTTATGGGTGATGAGGTCGCGTACCTTGAGTTCCGTTTCCAGAAAGCCGCGCTCGCGCATCCAATCGTCGTTGTAGATCTTACCGACGTAGCGGCTGCCGTGGTCGTGGATGATGACCACGACGACGTCTTCGGGTTGGAGGCGGTCCTTTAATTGAAGCAGCCCGGCTACCGCGCTGCCGGCGGAGTATCCCAGCAGTAGGCCTTCCTCCCGGGCCAGGCGGCGGGCCATTACGGCGCCGTCTTTATCGGTGACCTTCTCGAAGTAGTCGATCACCTCGAAATCCACGTTCTTGGGTAGTATATCCTCGCCGATGCCTTCGGTGATGTAGGGGTATATTTCATTTTCGTCGAATTCCCCCGTCTCCTTATATTTTTTGAATACCGAGCCGTAGGTATCGATGCCCCAAACCTGAATATCGGGGTTTTGCTCTTTGAGGTATCTTCCGGTGCCGGAGATCGTCCCGCCGGTACCGACGCCGACGACGATGTGGGTGACTTTACCCTCGGTTTGTTTCCATACCTCCGGGCCGGTGGATTCGTAGTGCGCCAAACGGTTACTGAGGTTGTCGTATTGGTTGAACCAGTAACTGTTGGGGATCTCCCGACTGAGGCGTTCGGCGACGGAGTAGTAGCTGCGGGGGTCTTGCGGGGTGACGTTGGTGGGGCACACGATCACTTCGGCGCCCATGGCCCGCAGGATGTCGAGCTTTTCCTTACTCTGCTTATCGGAGGTGGTGAAGATGGCGCGGTAGCCCCTGACGCAGGCGGCCAGGGCGAGCCCCATACCGGTATT
>OY764771.1:0-4223 GCA_963668285.1 uncultured Lewinella sp.
CAATCGCCGGGATTTGCCTGGGGATAACGGTTACCTACCTCATCGTTTTCAGCCGCGAGATTATCCGAGGAGAACACCTACTGGATACCGACTTTCTCGGTAACCTATTGTGGTTGGGCGTAGGTGTTCTACTCTACGGAATGTACGAAGCGTATGGGAAGATTGAACCCGGAAAGTAGGTTACCCCCTTATCGACCTAAGGTTATTCGGCTTTTCCGTTCGCCTCCTTGGCGGAGTGTAGGTAGCCGACCGAAAGGCTGTCTTCCCCCAGGAAGTGTTCGAGGTGGTGGGCGCGGTCCTCAATCTCGAAGAGGAAGCCCTCTAAAAGGTTCTTAGTGCCGAAGTCGCTGTGCTCGATACAAAGCTTGATGGTCTTGCGAAATTCGATGGCGATCGCCCGTTCGTTGTGCATGTCGTTCTCCAGCGATTCGCGGATGTGAAAGACGTCTTCATTTTCCTGAGGAACATAGGAGAGCTTCTGATATTTATCGAGCCTGGTGGAGGGCGTGTAGCCGAGTAGCGTCATCCGTTCGGCTACGGCATCGAGCTGCTTGTTGACCTCGTTGTAGTGGTCTTCTAAAAAAAGGTGTAGGTCGCGGAACTGCGGCCCTTCGACCAGCCAGTGGTGTTTATGGTACTGCGCGTACATAACCCACAGTGCCGCCAGGTGGCGATCTAGGTCTTTACTGATTTCTTTACAAGCTTCGTCGCTTAGCCCGACCGGATTGCCTTCGTAGGCTGTTTTCTTACGCAATTTTTGCATTGGATATTAAGGTATTGTTGTGCTTACTTAATCGACTTTCCGACCTGGATGTTCGCTCCTAACGACACCGACCGGACGAGGCGTGGTTAACGTTCTGTTACGGAGGGCCATTACCGTGATCTTAGTTACCTTTCCATTGCTTTGCGTCATAACTAGCGTTACCCTCACTGTAAACCCGGGTGCTGCTTTGGTTTAGAGCCACTCGCCGCACACCGACTTTCGAATGTACCCCATGAAAAAGCTGAAACTCGCCATACTTGATCTTTACAATGGCATCCCCAACCAAGGCATGCGCTGCATCCGAGAGATTGCCGATCAGTTCGCCGACTCCTATGATTACCGGGTTTTCGATACACGTAGTGCCGCGGAGGTGCCGGACATGACCTACGACGCCTTCATCAGCTCCGGTGGGCCGGGTGACCCCATCAAAGGGGAAGGTGCCGAGGGTTGGGAAGCAGCTTGGGCGGGTTGGCTCGATGAGGTAGTGGCCTGGAACAAAGGCCAAGAACGAAAGAAGTACGCGTTCTTCATCTGCCACAGCTTTCAAATGGCCGTCCATCACTTCAAGATCGCTCAGGTTACCAAACGCAAAGGGATCGGCTTCGGCACCTTCCCCATACACCTTAATAAGGCAGGAAAGGACGACCCCCTCTTCAAAAACATAGATAACCCGTTCTGGGCCGCTGACTTTCGGCGCTTTCAAGTGGTTCGCCCCGATAAAGCCCGGCTTAAAGAATTAGGGGCCACCGTGCTGGGGCGGGAAAAAATCCGCCCCCACGTAGATCTCGAAAGAGCCATTATGGCGGTGCGTTGGAGCCCCGAAATCGTCGGCGTGCAGTTCCACCCGGAAGCCGATCCCGACGGCATGTTGGTTCACTTCAGCCGGACGGAGGTGAAGCAGGAAGTCATCGCGGACCACGGCCGGAAGAAGTGGCTGCGCATCATGGAAGACCTACAGCACCCCGAGCGGATCAAACAGACGTACGATCACATTTTACCCGGTTTTCTGGGCCAGGCCATCGATACGCTCGTCCCCTCCGAACTGGAAGAGGTTTAGGCGAGGAAGAATTTTGTGTCTGCCGCTTGCAAGGAATTTACAGTCTGCTTACCTTTGCACCCGCTTCGATAAGCACTGGCTGCGTAGCTCAACTGGATAGAGTACTTGACTACGAATCAAGCGGTTCCAGGTTCGAATCCTGGCGCGGTCACCATCACGTAGGGAGGCGTTATCGTAAGATCAACGCCTCCTTGCTTTATACGCGCTTCGGCGGAAAAGTTTTTAGCGATGTCCAAAGTCTGTAAACTAACGGGAAAGAAACCCATCAGCGGTAACAATGTCTCCCACTCAAACCGTAAAACGAAGCGTCGTTTCGTACCCAACATCCAGAAGAAGCGCTTCTTCGTGCCGGAAACGGGCAGTTTCGTCACCTTACGCGTCTCCACCTCCGCCATGCGTACCATCAATAAACTCGGCATCGTGGCTTACGTAAAGAAGCTCGAGTCCAAGGGCATTAACACCGGCGTAAAGCTCTAACTCCCCCACCAAAATGGCAAAGAAAAGCAAAGGCAACCGCAACCAGGTCATACTGGAATGCACCGAGCACAAGACAAGTGGCCAACCCGGCACCAGCCGTTACGTCACTCAAAAGAATCGGAAGAACTCCCCCGATCGCCTGGAGCTCAAAAAGTATAACCCCATCCTGAAAAAGGTGACGGTACACCGCGAAATCAAGTAACCCCAACCTATCCGCCCCGCCGGATACCAAAAGCATTAACTTATGGCTAAAGTATCGAAGAACTCACGGGTAGGCCAACGTGCTGCCAACGCCGGCTCCGGTCGAGATTTCGTCAAAATCATCCGCTCCGTTAAGAACCCCGATACGGGCGCTTACTCCTACAAGGAAGTGATGATCCACAAAGATAAAGTCGACGAATACCTCAAGCAGAAGTAGACCCCCCCGACGCTAAAACAAAAGCCCACCGTACGATCAGTGCGGTGGGCTTTTCTGTTCACCTGTACTTTTGCCGCCTACAACGAAGCTCCGCCATGACATCCGACCAACTAAAAGAACTCAAAGACCGCCTCGGCCTGCTGCGCGGTTACCTCGACGTCGAAAAACGCAGCTTTCAAATAGAAGATCTCACGCAGCAAAGCCTCGACCCGAACTTCTGGGAGGACAGTAAGCGCGCCGAAGGCATCATGAAGCAACTGCAAAGCCATAAAGGTTGGGTCAGTCAGTACCAGAAGGTCGCCGATCGAGTGGATGACCTCGAGATCTTACAGGAGTTCCTCAAAGAAGGGGAGGGGTCCGAAGCCGAAGTAGAAAATAGGTACGAACAGACCGTCGCGGTACTGGATGACGCCGAATTTCGGGCTACTCTCAACCAACCGGAAGACGAGCTCGGCGCCATTCTCGAAATTAACGCGGGCGCCGGCGGCACCGAAGCCAACGATTGGGCGGAAATGCTGCTGCGCATGTATTCTATGTACGCCGAGAAATACGCAGGCTACAAGATTTCCCAAGCCGCGCGAACGGACGGCGACGTAGCGGGCATTAAATCGGTAACCATAGAGTTGATCGGTGATTTCGCATACGGAATGATGAAAGGCGAAAATGGGGTACACCGGCTGGTGCGCATCAGCCCGTTCAACGCCCAGGGCAAACGACAGACCAGTTTCGCCTCCGTATTCGTTCACCCCCGCGTCGACGACTCCATCGAAGTAGAGATCAACCCCGCGGACCTCAGTTGGGATACCTTCCGCGCAAGTGGCGCCGGCGGCCAGCACGTCAACAAAACGGAATCCGCCGTCCGCGTAACCCATGCCCCCACCGGTATCGTCGTGGAGTGCCAGGACGAACGCAGCCAACACCAAAATCGGGAACGGGCCATGAACATGCTCAGGAGCCGCATCTACGAGAAGGAGCTGGAAAAGCAACGCGCCGAAAAGGATGAGATCGAGGCCGGCAAAACCGCCAACGAATGGGGAAGCCAAATTCGCTCCTACGTGCTGGACGACCGCCGCGTCAAAGACCACCGTACCGGCTGGCAAACCAGCCAAACGGATGCCGTCCTGGACGGTGACCTAGAAGCCTTCCTGAAGGCCTTCCTGAGGTGGGACGGAGAAGCCAAATAAAGAAAGATTCCGGAGGGATCTATACCCGTAACTTTGGGTCTTTCTGACCCAAAAAAAGGGAACCTCCGCGAAGAGGCTCCCTAAAGTGTGTCGGGGCACCAGGATTCGAACCTGGGGCCTCCTGCTCCCAAAGCAGGTACGCTAACCGGACTGCGCTATGCCCCGATAGGCGTTGGCAACCTCAAAAAGGCCACCGTGCCATAATGTGTGGCGGAGACGGCGGGATTCGAACCCGCGGTACCCCGTTAAGAGTACGTCGATTTAGCAAACCGGTGGTTTCAGCCACTCACCCACGTCTCCGGGTGTAAAATCTTGGGAAATATG
>OY764772.1:0-2047 GCA_963668285.1 uncultured Lewinella sp.
TAGGTAAGCGCGTGCTGAGCCAGCAGATCGGGAAGTAACACCCCCTAGCGCACGGACAACTCAACCTTACTCTTCCGATCGCCGCCGAAGTAGATCGTGTTATTAGCCACCACCCCTTCGGACTCATCGAAGTTAGCCCCGCCGGTATTCAAGTTCCGCTCGAAGCGGGGGAAGTTGGAGCTGGATACCTGTAGCCCGTAAAGCGTGCCCCGGGGCGAACCAGTTGCTGGTCGTCATCGGGCTAAGTTCGATCTCGTACACTTCGCCTTCTTCCATGAAAAACTTCCCACTCGTACCCTTCCCGGAAGCGGGCCCGCTGAATCGTTTCGTCCACGTTGAAGGTAGAACCATCTGGGGCTACGTCAACGAGTTTTACGTTAAAGTCGGTGTCCTTCGCGTCACTACTCACGTAGAGGGTGACCCTGACCTGGCCGGTGACTTCGAGCCCGTCGGCGAAGGGTTCGGTGGTGTAGACGAGGACGTCTTCCCGGGCTTCGACCTCTGCCTGGTCGCGGGCGCCCCCGGCGATTGCGTTGCCGGTACAGCAGACGTTGCCGCCGATGCTCGGGACGGGGTTCATCGGGTCGTAGGCGTAGTCGTCCGTGCCTTCTCCGCCCGGGCTTGCCTCGCTGAGTTTTCCGTCGCCGGATCTAACCGTTGGCTCCCTGATCACTACTTAGGTATAGGGTCATGAGGCGGGCATCGGCGGGCGGCCAGGCGTCGCTCGTTCGCCATTCGTTCTTCCCCATGGTGTAGTACTGCACGCGGGGGCGGTCGGCGGCCGGCTCCTCCTTCAGGTGCTCGGCGAAAAAAGGCTTCGATCTGTTCCCGGTAGTTCAGGCGGGGCGTCGCCGACGCTGCGGTCACCCACCATCGTGTTTTCGCTTGCGCGTGTGTAACCACAGTGCAGGGTCGGTGCGATGACGAGGTATTGCTGATCGCGTACCTCCGGCGTGGTGGCGTTTGCCCTGGCGTGGTTGAAGAGGGCGACGTTCGGTCCTACGCTGACGTCGTACCCAGCTCACGAACCAGAAAGCCGGCACGTTGAAGGGCATATCGTCGTGGTAAAGCCCGCCCTTGTACCAATCCTCGTCGTTCGGCTTTCGGCCGATCAAGCCTTCGTAGATGCCCGCCGGGCCGTTCTGCGCTTTGAGCACGTCACTCACGGGTAAGGTCCGGAAGGCCTTCCGCCCAGTCTACCGGCGGCGCTTCCGATTCCAGGTCGTAGAAGCGTTTGTAGGCGGAGGATGTCTTCGCGGGAGGTTCCCTCGGCGAGCCGGGGGGCGGCAGGGTCGTGCTGCACGCCGTAGAGCCAGGTCGTGAACAGCATTTGCTGGGCGCCGCCCCGGTACCAGTTCCCCCTGTTCCATCCACTCCCCTACCCGGCCGACGCCGGCCCCGTAGCCTTGTGGTACGATGGCCTTCAGGGCCGGGTGACCCAGGCTGGCCACCGCCATCTGCCATTCCGCGGTGGAGCTACAGCCGATCAGCCCTACGTGGCCGTTACTCCACGCCTGCTTCGAGAGAGCCAGTCGATGGCGTCGTAGCCGTCGGTGGTGGGTACGCCGAGGATGTCCCACACGCCTTCGGAATAGTACCGGCCGCGCTCGTTCTGCTCCACGTAGGCGTAGCCGGCCTCGACCCAGGGGCGGGCCCTTTCGTAGCTGCGCGTGCGCTCTTCCCCCGTCGACCCAACCGTTCATTTGGTAGGGCGTACGGCTGAATACGACCCCGAACGGGCCACTGCGTTTTCGGCAGGGTAGGACGTCGGTCGCCAGCCGCTTACCGTCCTCCCGCATCGGGGACCATCATTTTCTGCTCGATATCGGCGATGGCTTCCAGTGCCCGGTACGCGTCACTTTTTCTGGGCGAATAAGCCTGTGTTTACGGAGAGTAAGAGTAGTAGGAGTAGCGGTCTTGGCATAATCTGGCGTTGATGGGCTCAAGATAAGTACCGGCCGCTACTTCGATCCGTCGGTTTACTTACCGCTGAACTCGTAGAATATGCCGGCGTGAAGTGCGACGTAACCGAATGCTATTCTCTCGG
>OY764773.1:0-4377 GCA_963668285.1 uncultured Lewinella sp.
CAGCGTATCGCCCCAGACGGTGCGGGCCGGGGTATACCCGGAGGCGTTGAAGCGGAAGGTGGAGGAGCGGATGTTGCGGTGAGTGGTGCTCGACGGTCTTACTGACATTGGTGTCGGCTACCGGTCGCTGAGGTTAGTGGGCGCTCCGGCGGGGGGGTATCTGCTGTGGATTACGGTCCGGTAATCGCTTTGGGACACGGCACCTGATCGTTCGATAGGCGCGCACTGTTTCATCGTTTAGGCGCGGCCGCGGGTGCAATAGTAGGGGATAAAAGAGCAGAGAAACCGGACTGGGTAGCGCATCACCCGCTGCTGGATGCTCGTGCCGTTCCGGACGCACGCGGTACCGTAGCGGAGGAAGAACTCTAGGTGGCCAAGGCTGCGGAATTAAGTTCAATTCCACTTGGCACGGATATTCACCGGCGTATCGGTCAGGAACTCATCAAGGCGCTTTACCTTAAGGCCATGGCAAAAGAAGGACGCCAGGATCTCCAAACCCTATATCGCGTATTCAACCTAATCAAATTACTGAGCGCCCCGCCCTACTATACGGCCAAAAAGCTGGCGGATACTCTGGGAGTAAGCAAAAAGACCATATACAAATATGTTTAACTACTCGAAGCGGTCGGCTACCAACCAGACAGTGACCAGGCCACGCATCGTTGGAGCCTGCCCATCGACCGCGACCGCAAACCAGCCGACGGCCTGGGCGTCAACGAGGCTAAGTATCTCCAGGAAATGCTCTGGCAGATGCCGGACAACGACCCGCGCCGCAACCAACTCTTCCTGTGGCTGAGCCGACAGTATGCTCTGGGCCTGCGCTTCCAGACCATCTGATGATGGTAGATGGATTGAAACCGCTGACCGATCAACAAATTAAAGAGCTCGTAAGAGCCCCCGAATAATGGGTCAGCCGCGAGGTAATTATCAAATAACCGCATGCATTTACTGAATGAGCTGCATACTTGGGTGTGGAAGTACGAGCCCGGGGGTACCCCAAATACATGAATCTTCTCCTCACTCCCGCCGAACACGCGCCGAAGTATTAACCTCGACCGATACCTCCGGGTCCCCCCGAAAGACGACCTCGCTACTCGTGCTGGCAGTGCCGGACAGCCGCCCGGAGACGCTGATCTCTAAGGACGCCGACGTGGCCAAGTTTACATTGGTCGCGACCGTTCCTAGGCCGAAGCAGCTCATTTCGCTGGACGTAAACCCACTGACGTCCAGGTTCCGTACGGAAGAATTTAGGACGCTCAGTTGGCTGGAGGTGTTGAGGACGAACGTCCAATCATCGGCGGGCTGCTCAAAACCTTCGATGCGAACGTCACTAGAAGTACTCGCTTCAATTCTTTGCAGGCTGGGTAAAGTGACGGTGGCCCGGACGGTCGATGCACGGTATTGGCCCGGTTTCATGGCGAGCCGAAGCTCACCGTCTTGGACATTGGCCTCTACGCGGTCGATGAGGTTGTCATCCGCCTGAATTGTGAGGCTGAAGGTGTCGCTCTGGCGTATGCTTACCCGAATGGACTGACTGGCGTTGATATCGGTAAAATCCGCTGCATCCCGCATTTCGGAAATTAAATTGCCAGAGCCAACGAAGTTATTATCGTCGTCATCACAGGCAGTGATAAGGATGATGGCGAGGAGGAGAAGGGTGAATTTGTGCATCTGTCATTTGATTCTCCTGAAAGACGATAGTTTTTTGTCAGGGTTGCCGCCTCTGCCCGAACGCCGCCGCCGACGGCAAATTTTAGATGCTTCGGGCGGCCCATCACTGCGCTTGCTAAGCTGCGGCAAACCATGCTTAATAATTAATGTCAATTACGCCAGGCGAATTTTTGCGAGGACGCAGGTGCAGTGTTTTAAGGTAAGGAGCAAGGAACTCGGTTACCCTAAGCCTATGGGGTAGGCAAATGCACGAACGCAACCTAATAGCAAGAAACGCTGACTTAAGCTTGCGGTCAATCGAAAGGGTAGGGGGGGGCACAGCAGTCAGGTCGGTACACACCCAAAGCTGCCCCCGGCGGGGCACGATCGGTTATTACGAACGTTTACCGACACCCTGCGGTGGGAGAGCTACGACGAACTTCGTCTTGAGGTCAGATGCTCATCTCGCGAAAACTGATACCCAGTGCCTGCTCCACGTCTTTGACTTTCCCCGTTTCGCTGGGAAGGATGAGCGCGATGGACTGACCCGTTTTGCCCGCCCGGGCCGTTCGGCCACTGCGGTGCGTATAGTACTCCAGGTGATCCGGCAATTGGTGGTGAATAACGAAGGCCAGGTCGTTTACGTCGATTCCGCGGGCGGAGACGTCGGTAGAAACCAGAATGCGTAATTTCTGCTTCCGGAAGGCGCGCATGACCTTGTCGCGTTCCTTCTGTTGCATATCCCCCTCCAGGGCCGCCGTGGACGTTCCCCTTGCCACGAGTTGTTCCACGAGTTTGCGCGCGCCCGCTTTGGTGCGGCAAAAGATGATGCCCCGATCGTTCTTCCGGCTCGCCAGTAGGCGCAGGATCAGACCGACTTTATCCTTGACGCGCGTCTGGATAAAGTGGTGGGAGATGTTCTCATTGACGAGCGATTTCCGATCGACTTCGAGGCGGACGGCGTCCGGTGCCAGGTAGGTTTTAACGATCTGCTTGATGCCCGTAGGCATGGTCGCCGAAAACAGCCAAGTGTTCCGTTCGGCCCGGTTGAAGGACAGGATTTTGGTCAGGTCCTCCTGGAAACCCATACTGAGCATTTCATCCGCCTCGTCCAGCACCAGCGTTCTTACGTGGGTGATGTCTACGGCCTTGCGTTCGAGCAGGTCGAGCAAGCGACCGGGCGTAGCGACGACGATGTGGGTAGGTCTTTTCAGGGCTTTGATCTGACGGGTAATGTACTCGCCACCGTAGACGCCTTCGGCGAATACCTTTTCGTCAGCGTACTTGGTGAAGCGAAAGAGCTGCTTCTGGATCTGTTGGACGAGTTCGCGCGTCGGCGCAATGATCAGCCCCTGAACCTGCGGCCTGGATGCATCGATCGAAAGCAGCAGCGGCAATCCGTAAGCCGCCGTTTTGCCGGTGCCCGTTTGGGCCAGGCCGACCAGATCGGTCTTGCCACCGAGTAGGGTAGGGATGGCCCGTGCCTGAATCTTAGTCGGCGTAGTAATGCCCAGTTCACTGAGGCTGCGAACGTAGCCTTTGGGCAGACCCAGGTCGGTGAAGGTGCTCATTGGATTTTTGGCGAAGGTAGTGGCGTCTGCGTTATTGTACGTTCCGTCCGCGATTCATTGACCTTGCCGTAGGCCAACGGTAAGGCAACTTGCAATCCCCGAGAAACTAAAGCAACATTGTTGCACGGGACAACTTAATTTCTACATTTGCAACTCTATTGCATAAGGTGATTTTGCGATTGAGGCGACCTGCTTGCTTACCGATTAATTCCAAGCAGAAAGCACGATAAATACATCACCGACGCCACGGCCCCGGTACAACTAAGAAGTTATTCCGTACACAACTCACTCGTCGTCCAACTATGAATAAATTATTACTCTCTTTGCTGTGCTGTCTATACTTGGCGGGGCCGGCATTGGCGCAACAAGCACTAAGCGGAACCATCTTGGCCGCTGACAATACCCCCATTGCCGGAGCTACCGTGGTAGCCACTAACCCCACCGGCGGTGATACCGGAACCGTCAGCGATACCGACGGTAGCTTCGTCCTAAGCGTAACGGAGGCCGGTGAGTACCGCCTGAACGTCAGTTACATCGGCTACGTAAGCCTTGTGAAAACTGTGATCGTCAACGCTGGTAAGTCCACCGACGTAGGTCGTATCCTCCTGACCGCCTCCAGCCAAACCTTACAATCCGTCGAGGTAGTCGGTCGGCGCAGGAAAGACTACAACAGCGACTATTCTTTCTCCGGCTCCAAGGTAGCGATTCGGAATAAGGAACTGCCACAGGCCGTATCCACCGTGACCAAGGAACTCATCAATGACCGGCAAGCCTTCCAGCTGGTGGATGCCGTTCGAACGGTAAGTAACGTCGCGCCCACGGGCATCTACAACCACTACAACATCCGCGGTATTACCCAAGCCGACGATGGCCAGGTGGTCAACGGATTGAGGACCCGCCAGTACTACTTCCTACAACCCATCACCTCCCACCTCGAACGGGTGGAAGTCATCAAAGGCCCTTCATCGGTCACCTTTTCCAGCGCCGACCCGGGCGGTACCGTTAACATGGTCACCAAGAAGCCACTGCGGGAGAAGCGGGGGGAGGTATCCTTCGCCACCGGAAGCTTTTCCACCCTCCGTTCGACCATTGATTTCACCGGCCCGCTGAACCAGGAAAAAACGCTGCTCTACCGCCTAAACGCGGCCTACCAGCA
>OY764774.1:0-45040 GCA_963668285.1 uncultured Lewinella sp.
ATCTAAGGCAAGGGCAATTTTTTCAATGCTTTCCTTGGTGTACTGATGTTTGATGGCATGCATGCCGTCACGCAAGGGTAACGTCTTGAATATATAATTTTTTCACAGGGGTATAAGCTTATAAAGATTCGATCATTTTCTCGGCGGTGGCGCGCGCGGCACTCGTCATAATATCAAGGTTACCGGCGTATTCCGGCAAGTAGTGCCCCGCCCCGATAATTTTCAGAAATACCGAGGTTTTCAGCCCGTGCCGATACCCGAGGTCTTGAATATAAACGGGTTCGGATTCCGGAATATCTTCAAACTGAATTTCCTGATGCAATTGATACCCGGGTACATAGTTTTGAACTTCCGCCACCCATCGCCTTGACGCTGGCCCGGATTTCAGCTCTATCCGCTTGCTCCGATAATACGAAAACAGTATCTCTCATGGCCAGGGGCGGCTCTGCCGGATTCAGAATGATAATCGCCTTGCCCTTATCGGCCCCGGCCTACTTTTTCGATAGCGGTAGAGGTGGTCTCCGTAAATTCATCGATATTGGCCCTCGTTTCCGGGCCCGGCGGATTTACTGGCTATGGACGCTATGATCTCCCCATAATGCACTTTTGCCACCTTACGAACGGCTGCGACGATGGGAATGGTGGCCTGCCCGCCGCAGGTAACCATATTTACGTTGGCGAGATTCATCGTTTCAGGAAAATTGACCGCAGGCACCACGTAAGGCCCGATGGCCGCCGGGGTCAGGTCAATCATCCTTTTATCGGGAAAGGCCTTTATTTTTTCCCAGTTATAGGTATGTGCCTTGACCGAGGTGGCATCGAATACAATCTTGATCTCCGACCATTCGTCCATCTGCACCAGACCGTCAATCCCGGAGTGGCAGATAGCGACCCCCATGCGTTTTGCTCTGGCCAGTCCGTCTGACTGCGGATCGATACCTACTAGTACTGACATTTCAAGAACGGTGGAAAGCCGCAAGATCTTGATCATCAAATCTGTTCCGATGTTGCCGGACCCGATAATGGCTACTTTAGTTTTCATTGTGCAGCTTTACTTGGAAAATTCAATGGATACACTACCTAAGTTTTCGAACCGTACCGAAATGACGTCTCCTTTGGCAACGGAAACCATGGGCCCTACCGCGCCTGAAAGAATGAGCTCACCGGCACGTAGCGGATTACCTACGGAGACCATTTTTTGGGCCAGCCAAAGCGTCGCGTTCAAGGGAGACCCCAAACAGGAAGCTCCGGTGCCTTCCGAAACTACTTCACCATTTTTCGACAGTTTCATTTGCGTCCCCACTACATCGACCTCGGCAAGTCTTTTTGGGCTGTGGCCCAATACGTAATGGCTTGCCGAAGCATTATCTGCCACGGTATCGGTAATTTTGATTTTCCAGTCCTTTACCCTGCTTCCTACGATTTCGATGGCCGGTAGCGCGTAATCAATAGCCCCGATGACATCCGCAATAGTCATATTTTGCTGATCGAGATCATGCTTCAAGACGAAAGCTATTTCTGCTTCTACCTTGGGCTGCATGAGTTCTTGCATGGAGACCGATAATCCGTTAAGCACTTCCATATCATGGAAAAGAACGCCAAAGTCAGGTTGATCGACCCCTAACTGTTGTTTGTACCACCTTAGAGGTCAAGCCAATCTTCTTTCCGACTACACGGGCTCCACTGCTCTCTCCGATGCGAAGTATTTACGCGCTGAATTTCATAGGCCAGCGCGATATCTTCGACTCCGATCTCTTCGCTGATGGGGGGCGGATTGCCTTTTTTGAGAACGCCGCCTTGCGAAAACGTTCTGCTATTTTTGCTGCTGTCATTAAATTTATACTGAATAAGAGCTTGTTCGGGAACTCGGTTCCCGAACAAGCTCTAAGCATTCTTTACTTCGGCCCGATAGAGTCCGCTAAAAAGTCCGGTGCAAGTTCGGGGCCCCACCAGATGATTCCTTCGGCCAGGTCTTTCTCTTCCCATACCACGGTCTCCCAGGATGGGGTCGTGAATGTGATATCCGCCGCTGAACAATTCCAGACGGTGCCCACTGCCCGGGTCGATAGCGTAGATAAAACACCCTTGCGTAATACCGTGTCTTCCCGGTGCTACGCTGAGCTCGATTCCGTTTTCCTTAAAGATATCGGCCGCTCTGGCCACGTCCTGGAAATTATCGAGGTAGAAAGCGGTATGGTGCAGCCTGTTCTGTCTGCCTTCCGCATCGTGCATGATGGCGAGGTCATGCACCAAACTGGTCACCGACGACCAGTGGGCCAGCTCAAACCCGTTGTCGAGTCTTATGCACTCCCGGCTTTTAAAGCCGAAGAGTTCGTTGTGGAATTTCATGGACGCCCCGGGGTCGCCGACATTGAAATTTACGTGGTCGATACACCGCGGAGAAACGCCATGGTCGAATGATTTGAACACTTGGTTTTTCAGACGGGACCGTTTTCCTTCTGGCGCTAGAGGGCGCTCCATCTCATGGTAGATCTCATAAGTCTGACCGGTGGGAATGGTGAACCTGAAGGCTTTCCCCAAACCGGCTTCTTCGCCTGCTTCTACCCAGCGGGTCTCCATACCGGCATCCCGTACTTTCTTTTCGTACATCTCGACGTGCTCCGGCTTTTCCGTTTTCCAAGCAATGTGGTCGAGCATCGCTTCTTCCCCTTCGATAAGTATCAGGGTATGGTGCTCAAAATCGGCCCAGGCCCGGTAATAAATTTTGTTTCCTTCCCGCTTTTGTTCGTTCAGACCGACGATGTCGTGAAAAAACCAGTGAGACTTTTCCAGATCGGGCGTAATTAACGCTACGTGCCCTAAGGTGGCTAATTTAGAATCCATAATATTGCATTGTTTTATTTCGACTTATTGAACATTTCCAATCAATGTTCTCAGATTTTGTTGGTGAAAAAAAGTTCTAAAAGCGCGTGAAATTCTTTTTTGAATTCAATTTGGGTCCAATGGCTGCAGTGGTTAAAAACGTGCAATTGCGCCTTTGGCAGATATTGAATCAGGTGGTAGCTGGTTTCTACGGGGACCAGCAGATCCTGAAGGCCGTGAATAAGCAGGAACGGATGATCCATATTACGAAGCGATCCTTCGGGTATCACAATTTCATCTAGATGTTTCTGTCTCGGTGCGGGAAACATGGCTTCGAACGAACTCCGCACCTCGGGTTGCATGGTGGCAGCGTAGCGCATCTTGGCAATTTCGCTCAACTGCCCCTTGATCGTATTTTGATTGTACGAAAACCAAGAGATCATATTAGCTAAAAGCTCTGGAGACGGGTCATCGTAATAGCCCCAGGTACGATCAAGTTCAGGCGTAAGCGTAGCAGGCGCCCCGGCCGCGCCCATCAAGACCACTTTCTTAAACCGCTCGGGATGGTTCATCAGCACCTGGAGGGCAATCGCCCCGCCCATAGAGTTCCCGACCAAATGTACCTTGTCCAGATTTAAATGATCGAGCAAGCCGATGATCTGATCGGTCCAGATACGCATCCACTTACGCATGCCTACCGGGGGTTTTTCAGGATGGTAGCTTTTTGCGAAGCCCGCTAGATCCGGGGCCACACAATAAAAATTTTCTCCAAATTCGGGCATGATATACTGCCAGTTCGAAAACCCCGATGCGCCCGGCCCCGAACCGTGAAGAAAAAGGATAGCTTCCTTGTGTTCGGTACCGGTCTCGTTTATATACGTTGGGTACGACGTCTCTACAATTCTGTTCGTTATGTCCATCTAAAAATTTGAGATATTAAGGCTTGAAAAAGTACGCCTTCGCTTTGTATAATTTGCTTCGGTAAAAGTAGACCCAAATTTTTATCTGAAATTGTACAAAACAACTATCTTGTTGTACATTTTGAAACTAGCTTTGTCAGTTGATCTTAGCGTTGTTGCATGAATCGCGCCTGATCGTAGCCTAGTGGTAAATTTAGACTCGAGGAAACTGTACCCTGGGGTCGACCCCGATACGGCCTCCTCATCGAGTAGCGGTCGAATATCAGATACGGGACGGAATTGCGGTAGGTCAGTTGAGGTTTGGCCATACGCCAACCGGAGCGCTCAGCCTGGTCGTAAGTTGTGCGACTGCTTATCTTTGATCATGGAAGAACTATTCGCTCACCTTAGTAAGTACTGTGACGTTACCCGGGACGAATTCCGGCAAATTCAATCGTTCTTTAAACTCAGGCACGTCGACAAGAAGCAGGAGCTTTACCGAGCGGGCAGGCCGAACCTGCACCATTACTTCGTAGTCCGGGGCTGCCTGCAGATGTATTTCATCACCCAACGCGGGGTAGAGAGTACCTTACAATTCGCGATTACTGATTGGTGGATGACGGATTATCTGGCCTGGCGGGGCGGCGAGCGTTCCGAGTTCTCGATCCAGGCGGTAGAGGATTCCGTCGTGTTGGAGATCAATAAAGAACAACAAACCACGCTACTCCGTCGGCATCCGGTATTGGAAACGTATTTCCGCAAGGTGTACGAGATTGCCTACGGGGCGGCTCTGCAGCGGATCAAGTACATGGCGAATTGGTCGAAGGAAGAGATTTACTTTTACTTCCGGGATGCCCACCCGGAGTTCACCCGCAACGTCCCGCAGTACCTACTTGCCAGTTACCTCGGCCTGACCCCGGAATATCTGAGTAAATTGCGTCGTAAACGGGGTATGTGACGGGGGTTAATATCGTCCGGCATCCGGGCACAAGCGTCAAACTACCACCACGAGCTTCCCGCTAGCCCGGTTTTCCTCCATATACCGGTGGGCCGCTACTAGGTCGTCGAGTCCGAACTGCCTGTCGATATTCAATTCGATACGCCCCTGCTCCACGTCGTCGATAAACTCCTGTAGCAGTTCTTTCGAGATGTTTTCCGATTCCCCCATATAGACGGTCAGCCTCCCCAGTGAGGGGATATCCCCCATCGGGGTGAAGTCCTGCATGGTCCACTCGTCACCCAGGATCCCAGTCATGCAGACGATTCCTTTCGGTGCAAGGCACTGGAGAGAATCTTTGAGGGTGACGGTACCGACCAGTTCGAGAACTTTATTGACGCCGTCCGGAAAAACCTCCCGTACCCGTTTCGCTATACCGCCCCGGTCGATAATCACGTGATCCGCCCCGTTGTCAATGAGCGTGCTTTCTTTGGCGGGGTTACGGGTAGTAGCGATTACGACCACCCCCCTGGCTTTGGCGAGCTGGCAGGCTAACATGCCGATGGAGGACGACCCACCCCGTATGAGCAACGTGTCCCCTTCCTTGATCTCCAGTGCCTGGTGCAGGGAGCCCGCAACGGTCTGGAACATTTCGGGGATGGCCCCGATGACTCCCCAGGCCAGATTACTCTCGAACGGCAGTACTATCGAGAGGGGGGCGGCGGCGTATTCTGCGTACCCCCCGTCGAAGAACCGGCCCATCCCACCCATCATGGCGGCAACTTGCTGGCCCTTGGCGTAGGTACCGGAGGGGTCTTCCTCGATGAGCCCGACGCACTCTATCCCCTGTATCCGGGGGGCCGCTACCCCGGGTGAATCCCCCCTTCTGGTGTAAAGCTCGGACCGGTTCAGCCCGAACGCCTTCACCCGTATGAGTACCCACCCCGCTTCCACCTTCGGCCGGGGGACGTGTTGGATCTCGATTACGTCGGGAGCCCCGAAGCGCGTTGTTACAGCTGCTTTCATACTTGACCGTCTTGTATCCGTAGAGTTGGCTGACCTACTACCCGATCTTAAGGGAGGTCATCGTTACCGAGCCACCCACTGCCTGATCGTTGAAGAGTTCAACGTCCTCATTCTCCCGTTTCAGGCCCAGGGCATAGAGTAGCGGCAAATAGTGCTCGGGCGAGGGAATTGCCATCCTAAAGGCTTCTCCCTGCTTTTGAAAGTCAATCAAAGACTGGTGATCTCCGGAAGTTATGAAGGCCTTCATCTTCTCGTTCACCTCTTCGGCCCAGTCGTAACCGTAGTTGTCGTTCAGCCTTTTCCAGTCGATGAGCCGCAGGTTGTGTACCATATTTCCGCTCCCCACGATCAGTACGCCCTTTTCGCGCAGGGCGGAGAGCTGCTTGCCCAATTCGTAATGGTAGCGGGGCGGCTTACCGTAATCGATACTCATCTGTAAGACGGGTATGTCAGCGTTCGGATACAGGTGCTTGATCACGCTCCACGAGCCGTGGTCCAGGCCCCACTTATCGTCTAGCCCGACTTCCGTAGTCGTGACGAGGTCTTTGGTCGTTTGCGCTATTTCGGGAGATCCTTTTGCCGGGTACTGAACGTCGAACAGCGCCTGCGGAAACCCGCCGAAATCGTGGATCGTCTTCGGGTTTTCCATGGCGGTTACGTAGGTGCCGTTCGTTTCCCAGTGAGCGGATACGCAGAGGATAGCCTTGGGCCTGGTCAGCTCACGGCCTAATTCCCTGAACTTCGCCACGTACTCGTTCTCCAAAATGGCATTCATCGGACTGCCGTGCCCCAGGAACAAAACCGGCATTGTGGCCGTACCCTCCAACGAGCCCGTTACTTTACCTAATGATTGTAAATTCATAACTACTCCGGTTAGTGGCAGCGCGGCCAGTGACTTTAAGAACGTTTTACGCTTCATTTCCTCGTTTTGCTTGCAAGCCGCTAGCGGCTCGTCCTATAAATTTTTCACACCTTCGAAAGCCAGGTATTCATCAATTGCACGGCCTCACCGCTGATCGTATGGCCCGCCTCGATCTCGTAGTAATCTATCTCGTACCCACGCGCTTCCAGGTACTCCTTGGCGTGGCGGGGGTAAGTAAGCGGTAGTAGGCGGTCTTGCGTACCGTGGATGAGTAAAATCTTGGCGGCATTCTCACCCGCTTTGCCGAGCTTGGGTTTGATCTCGTCGATCAGCCTGCCACTCAGAACGACTACCCCGTGGATTATGTCTGGCTCCGTGATGCCTAAGTTATAAGCCATGATCGCCCCCTGGCTGAATCCCCCCACGATGACTTTTTCGTGGTCGAAATCATGCAGCGTCTTGAGTTGCTCCACGAACGTCTTCAGTAGCAAACGACTTTCCTGGGCCTGCTCGTAATTAATGACGGGGCGGCCGCTCGAAAAGTCGACGTCGTACCATTTAAAGCTCGTCCTGGCTTGCGTGTAGGGCGCGCGTGCGGTGACGATTAAATAGTTATCCGGTAGATGAGTGGCCAACTGCAGCAGGTCGTCCTCGTTACTGCCTACCCCGTGGAGTAACAGGAGTAATGGAGGGTTATCACTCGCGATCTTCGGTTCACTGACTTTATATTCGAGTACCGGGCTACTCCCCGTGGGGTGCGGCGGCTGGGCGGTTTGACTGATCATAAGCAACAACAGGATTAACTTTGACATGCTGACGTAACTAAGTTTTAAGTTATAGTACGCCAGGCGAAGGTCGGAGAAAACCGGGTCTTTTTCGTTCACCTAGGTTAACAAACCCGGTAGGTCCGCACCCGCGGACCGATGCGGTATAAGATACGCTGCTGCGAACGAAGTTTATTTATCCCGCTGTAGGGCTTTCCGTATCCTACTTAATGACGGCGGTTGTATTCCCAAAAACGAGGCAATCAGGTATTGCGGCATTCTCTGCGAAATGGTCGGATACTTGGCTAACAAATCTAAATACCGCGTGCCGGCATCCGCCATCCTGGTCTGCGCCATTCGGTAGTGACTTGAGACGTAGGCATTTTGGATAAGGATCCTAAAGAAATGTTCGATTTGCGGTATCGTCCTACAGGCTTCCTCAAAGTTATCGATCGATATGGCAATAGCCGAGGTAGCCTCCAAAGCAATAACGTCACATATGGCTTGCTTCTTCGAGAAAAAACCGTGCATATCGGAAATCCAAAAATCCTCGACGGCAATTTGATCCACGTGCGCCAGTCCCTTAACGTCGGTGTAGGACGAGTAGACCAGGCCACTATTGATATAGTATAAATATTTGCAGTAATCGCCTTCCCTGACCAGCCGCTCCTTTTTCTTTACCCCGATCGGCCGCGTAAGCGCAACGAGTTTATCAAAGTCCCCGTCGGCCATTTTACGACCTATCTTCGATTCGATATTATTTCTTATTAATTCGTACATCCTGCCGCGCTGCCTAAATTGCGGATTATCCCGCTCGGATTCATAGAACCTGCCCGCAAGGCTATTGTTGATCCGCCCACGGTTGCGAGCTATAGTTGAACTGCCTTGGAATTGTGAGATTATGGCGACGCTATTTTTTCGACTCGCCAGGCGAAAAACGTAGGCGAAGCGGTGGCTTCGACGAGGCTTTTCAACGCAGTGAGGCGAGAAAAGAGCTAGACAGAAATCACAAGATCAGGGTGGTTCAACTATAACTGCCGACTACCGGTCCGATAGTCGTTGGTGCGGTCCTTATAGCAGCAGGTTAACCCCCGCCTTGCATCCCCACGGGTCCATATCGGGGCGGAAGGCCCCGGTATGGACACCTTGCACCTGCGCACTCGCCCTGGTTGAAAAAAGCCATCGCGCGCTGCCACGACCAACAACCAAGAAATTACCGCGGCGTCGAAACAAGCAAAGGCCTACCGGGCTTCTATTTCAGACGCTCGCGTTCCAAATGCTCTCATCGATGCCGAAACTGATACTTTTCACCCTCCTTGTATTTTGTTTTTGCGAGTACGCAGGTGCGCAGGTGAAGGACGTAGGAGCAATGATCGGTCGGTACAAGACGGAAGCGAGGGGGCCATACCAGGATATCCGGTGGTTCTGCGCCGACGGCACCAACCGCCACCCACGGGAAGGCTGCTCAACGTCGAGTACGGACAACCACCAGCACGCCCGTTACCTGCCCGAAATTATCCGACTCGGCCGCGAAGAGCACGTGTTTCTCGGGCAGATCCTGACCGATACGCGGCGCGATGACTTCTGGGACGCCGAGAACGGCCACTCCCGCATGAAGCAGTACCAGCTGGGCAACTACCTGGCCGCCGTCGACGACGGTTGGGTGCTGCGCAAAGCGCAGTATTACCGCGGCGCCTTCCAGATCGAAGACGAAATGGCCTGGGGGCGCGACTACCTGAACTGGATGATGGGTAAGGAAGACGCATTGCGCGAACACTTCTACCTGGTACGCCAAAGCCTCAAGGACATCCCCCACCGTAAGGACGACGACCTCACCCAGAAGATCCGCAACGACTCCAAGTTCCTCGCCGATCGCTTCGCCGCCTTTATGGACCTGCGCATCAAAATCCACGGGCAACCCGAAGGTGAAGACGCCCGGGCGGTAGACGACTTCCTGGCAGCCAACCGGGCCGAACTCGAGCGCCAGGACCTCTCCGGTCGCATGCGCCAACTGAGTCAGGACATTCGCACCGCTTACGTCGATCGGGACATCGTCGCCGACATCCTCACCATCAACGCCACCATCCCCGACCGCCACGGTAGCGCGCTGAAAAAGAAGATCGCCACCTTCGGCGAATACCACGCGATGGACCCGGACGACCCGGCCAACAACACCATCGACCGCCTGACCGCCGCCGCCGACCTGATGCTGGAGATCCGCACCGAGCTCGGCAACGAAAACCAGTACTGGCGGCTGGAACCGCTCGACATCAGCGTCCTGCTCGAAAACCTGATCTTCAGCACCGCCCAGGATTGGCAACCCGCCACTACCCGCGAGCGGATGGAAAAGATCTGTTACTTGAGCGAGGCCGCCGCCGGCGCCGGCTTCGTCGAACTCTGGGAATGGGAAGAGGCCCTGACCCAACTCGGCGACCCGAATACCGACCGCGCCTACCCCAGCAGCGTAAACGACTACCTCGACGCCGCCCGCCGCTACGTGGAATGGGGCGTGAGTACCAACCGGGCCACCTTTGGCGACGTAGTGGAGCGGTACGCGGAGTTCGAGCCCCTCTCGCACGGGTTCCTGGACAGCCGCATCCGTGGCTCCGTGCTGCTGCCCCTGGGTAACGCCGTTGGCCGCATGGGCGACTGGGTAGCCGAAACCAGTGACCTGAAAAACGAGGTGCTCGACCTGCCTAACCAGAACAGCATGCGAGGCCTCAACCCCGGTTACAGCCGCGGCCGCCTCCACGTCGTCGAAGGCAACCCGGAGGCCGTCGAGGTCAACCCGAACGACATCTTCATCTTCGCCACCCCACCGGCCGACCTCAAACCGGTCGGCGGCATCGCCACGGTCAACGAAGGCAATATGGTGAGTCACGTGCAGCTCCTCGCCCGTAACCTGGGCATCCCCAACGCCGTACTGACCGACGAGCAGTTCGCCGCCCTCAGGGCCTACGACGGCGACGAGATCTTCTACGCCGTGAGCAACCGCGGTACCGTTTACATGAAACCGGCCGGCGACATGACCGACGAAGAGCGCGAACTTTTCGCCACCCGCGAGCGCACCAGCGAACGGGTCACCGTCCCCACCGATCAGCTCCGCCTCGAGGAGAACCGCATCCTGAATATGCGCGAAGTGCGCAGTACCGACAGCGGCAAGCTCGCCGGCCCGAAAGCGACGAACCTCGGTCAGCTCAAAGCCCTCTTCCCCGCCGAGGTGGTCGAGGGCTTGGTCATCCCCTTCGGCGTGTTCCGCGATCACCTCGATCAGCCCATGCCCGGGCAGGCGGGCTCTTACTGGGATTTCCTCAACCGCCGCTTTCAGGAAGCCCGCGGTATGGAAGCCAATGGCAGCGACCCGGAGACCGTCGAAAACTTCACCCTCCGTGCCCTCGGCACCCTGCGGGAGGCAATTATGGAGATCAAGATTCAGCCGCAACTGGCGCGCGCCTTACGCGATAGCTTCGAGGTGGTGCTGGGCGGCCGGCTGGGGCAAGTGCCGGTCTTCCTCCGCTCCGATACGAATATGGAAGATTTGGCGGATTTCACGGGTGCGGGGCTCAACAAGACGGTCTTTAACGTCGTCGACGAAGCCAAGATCATGGAAGGCATCAAGGAGGTCTGGGCCAGCCCCTACACCGAACGCAGCTACAAATGGCGGCAGCGGCTGTTGTTGAACCCCGAAAACGTCTTCCCCAGCATCCTCATCATCCCCAGCGTAGACGTCGATTACTCCGGCGTTATGATCACCAAAGGCGTTACTTCCGGCTACGCGGCGGACGTCACCGTAGCCTTCAGCCGCGGCGCCGGCGGGGCGGTGGACGGGCAGGCGGCGGAAAGTTGGCTCCTCCCCTGGCACAGCGGGAGTACCCTGCTCTCCCCCGCCCGCGAACGCCTGCACCGTAGGCTACCCGTCACCGGAGGCTCAACGATGGTGCCGGATGCCTTCGACGAGCGCATCCTGACGACCGAGAACTTGCGCGATTTGCGCGACCTCTCCGTCAAGGTAGAGCAGATCATGCCGGAATCTACCGGCGAAAAGGGCACCGGCCCCTGGGACGTCGAACTCGGCTTCAAAGACAACAAGATCTACCTATTTCAGATCCGCCCCTTCGTCGAGAACCAACGGGCGCAATCATCAGACTACCTCGAAAAGATCAGCCCCCGACCGCAAGCGAACGTGGAGCTGGACCTGGAGGCCTCACTGTAAGCTATCGTTATGAAAAGAGCTCGCTGGATCATCTCGGGTGCCGCCCTCCTCCTCTTCGTCCTGTTCATCCCCGAGCGCTCCGCCGAAGCCTACCCCATCCTCGGCGGCGTGGAGCTCACGGACATCCGCCGCCTGGTACGCTTGCAACGCATGGACTCCGCCCAACTGGTACGCACCCTGCCCTGGGGCGGCCGCCACGGTATAGATTACGTCCGCCTCAACCTGATGGACCGGCCGCTGGACTCCAACCTGGTCAGCCGCAGCGCCGAGCTGGAGGAAGAACTCGAAGGCCTCATCCCCAACCGGGGCCGCGCCTACTCCCTGGCCATAATGGACATCACCCCCGGCCGCGAACCCCGCTACCTGGAGCGCAACGCCGAGCTGGGCTACCAACCCGGTAGCGTCGGTAAACTGGCCGTCATCACCGCCTTGATGTGCGAGCTGGAGAACGTTTACGTCGACGACGTTGAGAAGCGGTGGGAACTGCTGCGCAATAAGGTCGTCCGCGGCGGTCGCTTCGCGGTCTACGATCACCACACCATCCCGAACTACGATCCGGAAACGGACAAATACTACCGCTCCCGCGTCAATGAAGCCCACGAATTTACCGTTTATGAGTGGATCGACCACATGCTCAGCGTGAGTAACAACGGAGCGGCCTCGGTCGTGTGGCGCGAGGCGCTACTCATGCGCGTTTTCGGGCCTAAGTATCCGGAGTTGACCCAGAAGGAAGCCGACGCTTACTTCCGGGAGACCGACCGTACCCGCTTGCGTGACCTCGGGGAGAGCGTAGTCAATGACCCCTTACGCGATATGGGCATCGGCCACGACGAGTGGCGCCTGGGTACCATGTTCACCCGTGGCGCCAGTGGCGTCGTGCCCCCGAAGGGCGGTAGCATCGGTACGCCCCGCGGCCTGATGAAGTGGCTGACCGCCCTCGAAAGCGGCAGGGTCATCGACGCCCCCTCGAGCCTGGAGATCAAGCGATTGATGTACATGACCGACCGGCGTATCCGTTACGCGCACGCTCCGGTGCTGGACAGTGCGGCCGTCTACTTCAAGTCGGGCTCCCTCTACGGTTGCATTGCCGGCACGAGCTGCGGAAAGTACCGGGGGAACCGGATGAACTACATGAATTCGGTATGCATCGTCGAGCAGCCCGACGGGGCGCGCTACCTCGTCGCGCTCATGACGAACGTACTGAGTCGGAATTCCGCTTACGACCACCAGCTCCTCGCTACCAGGATCGACCGGCTAATACGCGCCGCCCCGCAGGGGGGCGACGAACCGGACGAAAGCCTCGGTGACGGGTCGTGACGCGGCCCGGCTTAGGCGACCGTCAGGGCGTCCAAGGCAGCACCGGCCATTTTACGCACTCGCGGGCTGGGTGAGAACAGGGCGGTGCGCAGGTAATCTTCCAGGTACTCATCCGGGTGGAAGCGGAGATAGAAGAGCACGGCGGCCTTTATTTTGTGATCGCTGCCCTTCAGGATGCGCTCAAAATAGTGGCGCTGCTGCGTGATCAGCACGTCGTGGCTGATACCGGTTTGAGGATTAACCTCTACGGTTTGCCGCGCCTCGCGTTCCACCAGTGGCATGATGGACCGCTTCAGCGAATTATCCAACAGGGTTTCCAAGAATTCCAGGGCGCTCGTTCGTTCCTGGGGGCTGGCCTTCCGTAGCCCCCGGTAGATGGGGATGATGTCGGCGGGTGCGTAAAGCAACCCCAGCAGCCGAAACAGCCGTTCCAGGTTGCCTTCCCTGCGCCGGCGAAGGGTATCGATCAGGGCCGATCGCGCACGACCGGTATCCGCTATCTGTGCGGTGTGCGCAATGGCGCGCTGGTTGTGGAACGCGCTGACGACGAGTCGGTACCGCTTGGCCTCCTTACGTAGCAACCGTACGATCTTGCCGCGCGGCATGGGGAGCCGGGGGAAGTCGCGGCGCATCGCATTCAGCGCACGCAGTACCTCCATACGAAGCTCGAGATCCCCCGGGTAGTACTTTTCCATCATACTAAAGAGGAGGCTGACGGTTTGCTCGCTCTTTATGCCCTCGATGACGCAGGGTAGGCGCCGGAGATCCTCCAGGTCCACTACCCCATCGCGTAGATACCGCGGTAGCAGGCGCACCAACTTGGTATGGTACTGGACTAGGGCGGCCGAAGCGTGCCCCCGGTACCTGGGCATCGAAAGAAAGTCGATCAGCGGTAGCACCCAACGCTCGGCGTGCGTTTCGGCGGCGGCGATGATGGCGACCTTTACAACCTCTTCGTCGATGCTACGCAGTTCTTTAGCGATGAAGCGATTCCCCAGGTTGGAGCCCGACCGCCCGGCGGCGATAAGTAAATGTAGCCGCCACTTATAGGCCTGGTCCGAAGGCAATACCTCGAGCGCCTTGACCCGCTCGGTAAACATCTCTTGCAGTTGCCAGCGTTTGCGGAGGACTTCGTTACCCGTCGTTTCAATCAGTAGGTCGATGAGGGCCTCCCCGGCGATCTCGGGGTTCGCGTGACGCAGCTGCTGTTGAATGATCTCTTCGGCCGTATCCAAATGGCGGTTGATCAGGTACTCCAGCGCCGCTTTCTTCACGACGACCTCGGGGTCGTTCAGCATATGGATGACGAGGTCGTAAAGGTCGTTCTTCCCGAAAACGGAAAGGTTGTGCAGGGCGCGTGCGCGCACGTTGGGGTTCGCATGGTAAAGCAACCGTTCGGTCGGTGCTAGGAACTGCGGCTCGTTCATTACTTCGGTGCGTTCCAGTACGTACAGTAATTTGGCCTCGTCTTCGCTTTTTGGGTTGGTCAATACGCGGTAAAAGCCTTCGACGACCTCCCGGTGGCGCGACTCCACGGCGCGGGGCTTGACGATCTTCGGCCTGAGGTGGGCCAGCTTATCCCGGAAGGCGTCCAGATATTCTTCCCGCACGAACAGCACGCAGGTGAACCAGGCTACCGTCAGGGCCAGTACCAGCCAGCTGATCTGCGCCGGGCTCCACCCGAGGTAATCGATCAACAGAATCAGGAGTAAGCCACCCAGCCCCCCGGCGGCCGAGTCGATAAGCACGTCGATGTACGTCTTTATCCGGTTCTTTACCTGTAGCGCGACGGGTAGGTAGAGCATTTCCACCCCCGCCCGGTGTAGGCTCTGCTTTAGGCTACCGTCTACGCAACGACTGAAAGTAGCCGCCGCCAGGGTAGGTTGGAGCAGGATGAGCAGCGCCCCGAACCCTAAGCCCGTTGGCAAAAACATCAGCGAACCACTCACGCCTAAGCGCTGCACCACCCGGTGGGTAAGCAATAACTGAATGATCAAACCGATCACGTTGAACGTAGAGAACCAGAAGCCGAAGAAAGCGGTAAGCCGCGCCGGGTCCGCATAACGCGCGGAGGCCAGTGCGCTGAACTGGTAGTCGACAAGCTTCGCGGTGATCACGCTCAAGCCGATAATACCGCTGAGCAGTAGTAAGTGCCGAGATTTGAGGATCAACTCATGCGGCCGATCCTCTACCTTATCTTCTTCCTGTTCGATGATCGTCCGCCGCCGCCCGGCATGTTCGACAATGTACTTTCGCCAAATGAACACCGTGATCCCGATGACCGGCAGCAACATGCAGGCGGCAAGGGTCAGCAAAAAACGGGTCCCGAAAGTCTGCGCCAAAATACTCGCCAGGTACCCCCCCACGATCCCTCCCGCGATGGCCCCGGCGCCAATGGGCCCGAACAAACGCTTAGACTGCCTGATGTCGAACACCATACTGGCCAGCGACCAGAACTGCGATGCCGCCAGAACGCCGAACAGGGCAACCCACAGGTAAAGGGATACGGCCACCACGTCGGCCATTGTCCGGAACGGAATCAGCAGGACGCAAACGAGCAGCAGGAGCGCGCAGATGCACATGCTCCACAGATTCACTCGTAAGATAGACACCTTCCTGACCGCGTAACTATAGCCGGTAGAAATGAGCGCGGCAACGATCGCAACCAGTATATAGGCATACGGAAGCGCATCCGGGCCGAAGCGACTTACGTAGATCGCATTACCGACCGGCTTCGTGATCAGCAGAACCGCGATGATCAGAAAGATCTGCAGTTGCAGGAGCAAGGTGGGCGCCCACTCGCCGGGGCGCACGCGCATGACTCGACCGAGAAAGGTGACCAGTGAAGCGATAGTCAGGGTAGGTTACCGGGGTAAAGCTACGCGCCCTGCCCTTACCATAAGTAAAGCCTACCGATCCGTCCGGGTTTAGTGCCCCGTTGTTCCCGCTACTTAGCTAGCCAGTAACTCATCGAGCACGGCACCGAGCTGACGTACGATCTGCTCACCGGCGGCGTCGTCGACCAGGGCGGTCATGATGTAGTTACGCTCGGGGCCTTCGACCATGGCGACGTCGGCGTGAAACGTGCTCCAGGAGCCGGACTTGCGGTAGACGGTAGCTTCGGGAGCCACGCGATCCAGAACGCTGACGAATTTGTGGTGCAACTCGGGGTTAACCAGGTAGCTCTTCATCTTCTCGCTGCTGGACTCGCTGATCAACTCCTCGTTGGCCAGCTTATAAAAGAAGCGGCAGATCTGTTCGGTCGTAGCGGCGTGGCTGATGCCCTTGATCGGGTCCGGATGGCGGCGGCCGCCGGCGGCGTAGCGCTTACCTACCCACAGTCCACCACCGTAAGCGGGGTCGTAAAGCTTGAGGTCCGGGTCGGTCATGGTACGCTCGATGGACTCGAAGCCGATGCGGTCGATCATACGGGTCGTAGCTGCGTTGTTCGACTTGGCGATCATGAGGCGCATGTCGCGTTTGATCTCGGCCGTTTCGCGCAACTCACCGCGCTCGATGGCGTCGTGGGCGGCGGCTAGTACGGCGATCTTCGGTAAGCTCGCCGCGTACATCATGTGCTGGCCGTTGACTTCCGCGTAACGCGTCTCGTCGTTGTCGGCCAGGTCGACCACGCCGACCGCCAGGCGCTTTTGATCGATCAGGCGGCGCCAGTCCGGGTTCTGCCGAAGCCGCGCTAGTAGCCGCTTCTGTAGCTCCTGACTTTTTAGGGAACGTAAGTTGGGTGCCTCGACTTCTTCGACTACCTCTATTGGTAAGACCGAAGCTGCGGCAATTGGCGCCTTCGTGACGGGCATAAAGAAAGCCGCGGTTAGCCGCTGGGCGATCTCAAACTTTTGAGCGCTCATGAACAATGCCGAAAAGACAAGCAGGAGCGTAAAGCGAAAGACGTTTTTCATATGGTTTGACCTGACCTAAAACTGACCGCGCCGTGCAAGGCGAAAAGGTGTCAGTGAAAGCGTGATGATGAATATGGTGAAAGCAGGTACTGGGTAGAAGTCAACGCTAAAGCTAAATGTACGGCATCTCTGCCGTAATCGCGGTCAACATAACGGCAGGGCGCTACGTAAGTTCAATTCAAAACAAAATACAAATGGCTGACAATCAATAAGTTACGGGGATTTAACAATACTTTAAAATGACCGGTCAGGTAATCCGGCGTCCCAATCAGAAGTGCCGCGTCCGCACGTAGAACTTACTGTCGCGGGCGCCGAAGGCTTTGACGATCAGAGGGCTGACGACCACGATCACGTCCAGGTCGTAGGTCTGTTCCGGGATTGGGCCGACGACCCGGGCGTAGATCGTCTTACGGCTACGTGGGTCGGTTAATTCGATGATGCTGTTGACGGGGGCCGTGCGGTGCAGGACCATAAAGGAGTTCTTCCCGCCGCGTTTCGTCCAGGCCGCTTTTCCGTTCTCGCTCTTCATTTTCCGGCCGGCGGTCCGATCGCCCCAGATGCGGGATAGGTTACGGTTACGGGCGATCAGGGGGTCCAGTTTGCTGTCGTCGCTAGGGGGTAGGCCGGCAACGGATAGGTAGCCGATGTGTAGCGTCGTGCCGGGGGAGAGCCGCTGGGCGTCCAGGTCCGGATTAAGGGTACGCAGGGGGGCGTCGTTGAGCCAACCCAGGCGCCGGGTCGCCAGGCCGAACAGGGTCTCCCCGGCCTGCAGTTTGTAGCGGACCGGCACGAACCAGGCCAGGCTATCCACGGGAAGCGTTCGCCGCAGCTGACCGGGCGAGATGGGTACGCGAACTACGTCGCCCACCTGGTACCCGGTTCTCAGCATCGGCTCCAGATAGAAGAGATCCTCGACGTGTACGCCGTAGAATTTTGCGGCCCCGTAAACGGTCTGGCTGGGCGCCAAATGGTGTTGGAAGATGAGCTGATCCGACCCCCGATAGGGCTCCACCGTCATCGTATCGACCGGGTACAGGAAGTATAGGCTATCGCCGGTCGTGGGCAGTTGCGCCGTAGCGCCGAGCACACCGGCTACCAGCATTAAGCACGGGAGGAGCGAGAATTTCAAAGGGAACGCTGTTTGGAATCAGTAAGTAAGCGGGAAGACGAGAATTCAAAAGTAACCTTTATTTAGTATGAAATAGTATCCTACCCCGGGTAGACTGCTATCTTCGCGCCGATGTTTCGCACGACTCTATTGTCCCTGGCCCTACTGATCGGTTTACCCGTTTTCGCTCAAGACGCCTTACCCGCCGCCGATCAAGACAACTTCCCCGCCCGTACGGAATGGCTTGCCAAATGGCAAAACTCGCTGGAGTACACCCTGGAAACCCTCGATCTACTCCAGGAAGGAGATCTGGCGTTTGCCCCAACGGAAGGGCAGATGACCATGCGCGAACAGATGCACCACATCGCCACCAACATCTATTTCCTGACGAGCCGGTACCTCGACACCACCTCGACCATCGACATCGCGGCGGTACGCGAAGCAATGGTACCCGAGGCCGATAAAACAGCTATCGCTAACACCCTGCGCGATGCCTTCACTTACGCCGCCGCGGCTTGCAGCGCACTGCCCGAGTCGGGCTGGGATGCCCCGGTGCCTGATTTTTTTGCCGGGCCGAAGTCAAAAAGGACGATCCTTAACCTTTTGCAGGACCATGCGACGCACCACCGCGCACAGGTCCTCGTTTACCTCAGACTATTGGAATACCAACCACCCAGCTACCGCGGTTGGTAAATAACTTTTCCGCATGCCCTTTCATCCGACGCCCATACCCGGCTTACTTACATTCGAACCCCAGGTATTCGGTGACGAACGTGGGTATTTCTTTGAATCCTACAACCGGCAAGTTTTTCGGGAGGCCGGCATTGAGGCTACCTTCCTGCAAGATAATGAGGCGCGTAGCTGCCGCGGCGTGCTGCGCGGGATGCACCGTCAGACCGGCGAACACGCACAGGCAAAGCTCGTACGCGTCATCGAGGGAAGCGTATTCGACGTAGCCGTCGATTTGCGCCCTGGGTCCAGCACCCGCTTTAAGTGGTACGGTGCGGAGCTTTCCGCCGATAACCGCCGCCAGTTATACATCCCGCGCGGGTTCGCCCACGGCTATCTCGTGCTCTCGGAGTACGCCACCTTCGTCTACAAATGCGATAACTTTTACGCGCCGCAGTCGGAAGCGGGCTTACGTTATGACGACCCCGCAATTGGCATCCAGTGGCCGGAAGTCGGCAGCGATTACGTGGTTGCAGAGCGCGATCTCGCCTGGCCGCATCTGGAGCCGGCCAACTGCTAACCGGAATACTGGTTTTGTCAGTAGCCGTACCCCGTGGCTGCCGATAGCAGCGCGCGGGCGTATCATTACGGCCTAATGTTCCCTAACCGCCTCTTGGTCATCAGCCCCTGGTACCCGAACCGCAAGGACCCCAACTCGGGTAACTTCGTCCGAAACATGGCCGAACTGGTTGCCGCGGATACGGACGTAACCGTCGTAACGGTGTGCGAAGAAAATGTCGCTCGACTGGAGGTCACGCAGCAAACGGAAGGTCCTTTACGAGTGATACGCGCATATTTTTCTGGCGACGGAGCGCGGGTGCAAAGATTATGGAATAGGAGCAAGGCTTGGCGGGCCTCCCTTAACGCTACCGGGCACGGCTTCGACTTAGTACACGCCCACGTACTTCTTGACGGTGGGGCGGTGGGTTATACGTACGCGAGAAAAAGGGGGATTCCGTTCGTCGTATCGGAGCACGCATCGCGCTTCCTTACCCCCTCCTGGCCGGCCAGCCGGTACCCCGATCTGTGGATAGCACGCTTCGTTGCGCGCCGGGCGGCTCGGTTACTGCCGGTAAGTCCCGCCCTGGCCGGTGGCATGCAAAGGCATGGCCTTCGCGGTCGCTATCGGATCCTATCCAATGCGGTTGGCGGCGCGGTCTTTCACCCCCCGAACCGCCTGAATGACGGTGAGCCATTCACGTTTCTACACATATCGGACTTCTCACCTAACAAACGAATAGATCTACTTTTAAAAGCTTTTCTGAGCGTCAATGAGGAAGTAGCGCATACCCGCCTAATCATTGCCGGCGAAGGCGACGTGGAAGTAGTCCGAAACGAATTAGATAGCTTATCCGACCGTCCCGTAGCCGCCATTGAGATCTTCGGTTTTCTACCAACCGACGAGGTAGTTGCCGCGATGCAGTTGGCCGATAGGTTCGTACTGACCAGTACCGTAGAAACCCAGTCCGTCGTCTTGCTCGAATCCCTACTCTGTGGAACGCCGGCAATAGCGACCCGCTCCGGTGGCCCCGAATCCATCATCACCCACCGGCAACGCGGCGAACTAATTGACGTGGGTGACCAACAGCAACTACAAACCGCAATGCTCGCGGCCGTGCGGGGCGGCAGACCGAGCTTGGGCCAACGAACGGTCATCGCGAGAAATGCCCGCGAGCAGTACGGGTCCACTAACATTCGCACCCAATTACTTGAAATCTACAACGCCTGCGGACATGCGTAAACCCAGGCACATCCTGCATTACGGAGCTTCCGCTCTTCTGTTGGAGTGGGAACAGCGTATCGACCGTGACATCAACGCATCGGTCCACGCTTACCGCGCTTTCATCGCCAAACGTACCGGTGTATTGGATTGCGTACCCGCGTATGCCTCCCTTCTGGTGTATACCGACTTGGATCGAATTGAGCTCGACGGGTTACGCGAGCAACTGTATGATATACGACTGACTCAAGGCGCCGATCACTCCCCTACCCTACACCGACTTCCAGTATGCTTCGACGGCGACTTCGGGCTCGACCTTCCCACGGCATGCGAACACGCCGGTATGAAAGCCGAGGAACTTATCCGACTATTTTTATCCACGGACTACCACGTATATCAAATTGGCTTTACTCCGGGCTTTGCATTCCTGGGTTTAACAAATCAGCGTTTGGAAGTACCTCGAAAACCCCAACCCCGAACCACCGTACCGCCGGGGTCACTAGGCCTGGCGGGGCGACAGACCGCCATTTACCCCACGGCGTGCCCCGGAGGATGGCAACTGATCGGTAGGTGCCCCCTAAATATGTTGGTTACGCCCCCCGGTCGAACTGACTATCGGCCACGCCTGATGGCCGGCGACGGGGTTCGCTTCGAACGCATCGACCGATCGGATTACCACCGCCTCAAAAATACTCCAGATACGTGGAAAAGCCAGTAACCATTAGCTATCTCGGCGGCTGCGCGGGTGCCTTACCGGTATCGGTACCGGAACATGGTCTTCGGCATTTAGCCGTACCGGCTGGAGGGCCCGTCGACCCCACCGCCATGGCGATCGCCAATAAGCTGGTCGGTAATTCTCAGGATACGCCGATATTGGAGTTGCCACTATCCGGTGGTCGCTGGCAGCTCGCGGGCGAAGGCACCCTAGCGGTAACGGGTGCCGACATGGGGTGGTCCCTGAACGGCCGTTCACTACCGACTTATACGGCTACCCGATTTAGCGGAAACGCGGAATTGCGTGGGGGTTACGCCGCAAAAGGTATGTACGCTTACTTAGCCATTCAGGGCAAAGGGGTAGAACAATACATTTCGTTACCTAGAAATCACCAATGGAAATAACACAGGAAAAAGCTGGATGAGTAAAGCAAATATTGAAATTACTAATCTGCCGCTTAGCCTACCATTCGAACCGACCATATACGAGAACAACTACACTTGCGTACCCCTCCCCGGCCCTGAGTGGCGGTGGCTTAAAGCCAAGCACGCCGCCGAGTTGGTCGATGTTTCCTATCGGGTCTCGCCTGCGTCTTCCCGCCAGGGTTTGCGACTGACCCCGGAACCGCCCTGGCGGCTCAACGCGCTACCGCTTCCGAATATGCTGAGTTCCCCCGTGCTACCGGGCACCGTTCAGTTAACGCCGAGCGGGTTAATCGTTTTAGGCCCCGACGCGCAAACGATCGGAGGCTATCCGAGGGTAATGGTACTCGACGCCGAACAGGTGGCCCGCTGTTACCAGCTTGGAATCGGAGGTGAAGTCACGTTCCGACTACCATAAAGTAGTTACTGCGCCTGCAACAGCTCTAAGGCGCGCTTAAGGGCGGACTGATTATCGTCGGCCCATTCGTCCGCTACGTCCACTTTTTTATCCAGACCGATCAAATAGCAACCCGCGCTTTTCGCGGATCTTCCCCCGGGTTTACTGTCTTCAATAGCGATACAGTGCTCGGCCGGAAGACCCAGCCGACGGGCGGCCAGTAGGTAGATATCCGGGGCCGGCTTGAGGTTCTCCACGTCCGTGGCCGTTACGATTGTGTCGGTAAACCGGTCCAGTCCCAGGGCGGGGATGACTACGTCCGTATCTACCGTGCCGCTGTTGGTAGCGATAGCGAGTGGGTACTTCCCCGCAATCGCACCGAGGGCTTCGGTGACGCCGGGGAACGACCGCCCCCGCTCGCGCACCAACCGGTAAAATCGCTGGTGTTTTGCATCGATGAGTGCCGCCTTTGAAGTGTCGAGCTTATAATCACTCAATACGCTATCGGCCAGTACGTGGTCGGAAGTACCAACCCACTGTTCGAACCAGTCCTCGTCGAACGTTAGTTGAAGTTTCTCCTGCAGCGTACTTAACCAGGCTTCGCGGTGCAGAGGTTCCGAGTCGGCCAGTGTGCCGTCAAGATCACAGAGTAGGCCTTTGTAGGTAGCCATATATTATTTGGTGATGGGGGTAAAATAAGCGACCCACCGGAATGGATGCGGTGGGTCGCTGAATCTTAATGAGTAGGGGAGGTGCCCTAATTATTATAGTATGTTCTACTGAATCAGGAGGGTACGGATACCACTGACGAAACGGGTAACGATTGCCCCGCCGGTTTGTACCGTCGTAGTGACCGCCTGTATCTGCTCCCTACTTTCCGATGCGACGTACGCCTGATGAGATTTACCAAGTAGAAAGCCGAAGCTTGCGCCGCTTAATGCGAGGACAAGTAACAGTGCAAGTGAGCCGATTTTAAATTTATGTTTTTTCATAGTGGGCGATTCTGAAGAAACCATAATATACTATGGTCGCCGGTAGTGTTAAAACTTTTAAGACGGCAAATAGATCGCTTCTGGACGAACGTCGGGATTTAAACGACTAATGAACGCGATGACTACCATACGGTGAAGAAAGTCAAAAAGATTTCATCACGTCCACCAATACCTGGACACTCTCCAGTGGCATGGCGTTGTACATACTGGCTCTAAAACCTCCGACCGACCGGTGGCCCTTTAACGCATCTACACCCGCGGCGGTAGCTCCTTCGAGGAAGGCGGCGGCATCCGATTCATCAACGGTAGCAAAAGTAGCGTTCATCACGCTGCGATCCTTTGGGTCCGTGACGGTACAACGAAACTTAGGGTTGCGTTCGATCTCACTGTAAAGCAGTTTCGCTTTCGCCTCGTTGCGTTTCGCCATCGTAGCTACCCCGCCCTGTTCCTTCACCCAGCGCATCGTAAGCATACTTACGTAAATGGGAAATACCGGCGGGGTGTTAAACGACGAATTCTTGGCGATGTGGACTTGATAATCGAGCATAGACGTCAGCTTACGATCAACCTTACCGAGCAAATCCTTACGAACGATAACGAGCGTGACGCCCGCAGGGCCCATATTCTTTTGAGCGCCTGCATAAATTACCCCGAACCTTTCAATCGGTAAGGCTCGACTGAAAATGTCGCTGGACATATCCGCCACTAGTGGGGCATCCGTCTCCGGCCAGTCCTTCAACTGAGTGCCGAATATGGTATTATTGCTCGTAACGTGTACGTACTTCAGCCCTTTAGGAATATCGTAGCCTTTAGGTATGTAGTTGTAATTCTGATCCTTGCTACTCGCCAGGACTTTCACCCCTCCGTAGAGGTTAGCCTCCTTGATTGCTTTTGCGGACCAGGCACCCGTATCGACGTAGCCGGCCGTATCCTCGAGGTTGAGCAGGTTCATCGCGGTGAAGAAAAATTGCGTGCTCGCTCCACCGGTCAGGAATAGCACGCCGTAGTCATCGGAGATACCCAACAGTTCACGGGCGGTAGCTTCCGCTTCTTCCATCACTTTGGTAAAAGCGGCACTGCGGTGGCTGATCTCGAGTATTGACAAACCGGAACCGTTGAAGTCCTTGACCGCCTCAGCGGCTTCGGCGAGCACGCTTGCTGGTAGGATCGCCGGGCCGGCGCTGAAATTGTGCTTTTTCATATTGGGGCAATTGTGGGGCGAAAATAGTACCTTTTTTACCCCCTAACCACCTCCCCGCCGCCAACATCCAACCCATTTACCATCTTATTACAGCACAGAAACAATCCAGCTCCTATGCGTTTTCCGCTCCGACTTCTCTACTACAGCCTGATGGCGCTAACGTGCTACGCCTGCACACCAAAGGCAGCACCCACCGCCACGACGAAACCGGGTAAAAAACCGGCCCTGGCGTCAAGACCGGCCGCGGCCGGCGAAGAACTGAGTGCGTGTAAAAAATTTACCGATGCCCCTAACCCCGACCAGGCCGAAACGGACTACGTAATCTATCGTCAGTTGCTGAAGGCAAAGAACATGCAGGAAGCCATGAAAAACTGGCGGAAGGTCTACGCCGTATCCCCGGCGGCAGACGGCAGAAGAAGCACGGTCTTCACCGACGGCGTAGCGTTCTACAACGATCTCATACAACAGAACCCCGATCGGAAAGCCGTATACGGAGATACCCTGCTTATGCTCTACTCCGAAGCGCGCGGCTGCTACCCGGGTAACGGCTACATGGCGGCGATCCAGGGGTTCGACAGCTATTATACTTACCCCGGCACCGCTACGGATGAGGAAATGTTCGCGCTGTTCAAGGAAAGCATCGAATTAGACGGTCAGGATAAACTACAGTATTTCGTCATCAACCCAATGTCCGGGCTGACCGTGAAGCTCTACCGGGACGGTAAGATCACGGAGGCGGAGGCGCAGGAGGTCGTCCAGGCGCTGCGCTTTAGGCTGAATAAGGGCCTGACCGAATGCAGCGGCCAGGAATGTGCCCCCTGGGAGAAGATCAACGACTATGCACCCGGCGCCCTGAAGTTTTTTGAAACAGTGAAGGGATTTTACGATTGCCAATACTTCGTGGATACCTATTACCAACCCTATAAAGAGAACCCCGACGACTGCGATGCCATCACTACCGCCTTCGGACGAATGCGCTTCGGTGGATGTGACGACAGCACGCCTGAGTTCGCCGAGGTCAAGGCCGCCTACACGAATAATTGCCGGGAGGTACCCAGTGAAAACTCCGGCGCGGGGGGAACCTGGGTGACCTCGGTTCGCGCAGCCTACAAAGCTTATGAAGATGGGAACGCACGTGAGGCAGTCCAACTATTCGAGGAGGCGTTACCGAACATTCCGGACGAGAAAAGAGCACGCTACGAAATGCTGGTAGCTAAAATCTACTATCGAGACTTACGCAACTTCAGTCAGGCCCGCGCCTACGCACGAAAGGCCGCTAAAACCAACCCCGGCAGCGGCGAACCATACATGCTAATTGGAACGCTCTACGCAAGCTCGGGGCCATTGTGTGGGCCCGGGACTGGCTTCGACTCGCAGGTAGTGACCTGGCCCGCAATCGACATGTGGCAACGCGCCAAAAGCGTGGATGGCTCGGTCGCCGCCGAAGCCAACCGTTTGATCAACCGCTATACGCAATACATGCCGACGAAGTCCGACATCTTCCAACGTGGCCTTCAGGAAGGGGGAAACTATACGGTAGGCTGCTGGATCAATGAAACGACGAAGATTCGCACGCCATAGGCCTTTAGCGTATTCACAAAACGAAAACAGCCGCCCGATACCATTGTACCGGGCGGCTGTTTACATCTTATGGCCGCTTAGCGAGCCTTGACAAACATAGACTGTTGTTGACCGGCCTCAGTAGCCAACCGGAGCATGTATGTACCCGGGATTAAGTCACCAACCGGGATCTGAGCGGTGAAGCTGCCAGCAGCCTTAGCGAAGGTGTACTGCTGAAGTTGCTCGCCCCACATACCGTAAACCGATACGCGTACGGCTCCTGCGGACTGATCCACCACCTGAACGCTGAGCGTCTCGGCAACCGGGTTAGGGAAAATCGAAAGTGCCTGCGACGGTTCGCCGGTCGGTACGGTGGTCGTAACACCGGGGCCTTGCACGCCTCCTGTTATTGGCCCTCCCAGGTCGATCTCTTCGGTCTCGAGCGTTTCGACGACGACGGACGGTGTAGCCAAATCCGGGGTACAGTTAGACGCAAGCGCACCCATACCGCTAGGTCTTTGCCCTCCACGCGCAATGTGAACCTTATCAAGGAATGCCATGGGTTCACGGTACGCAAAATCAACCGTATTATTTCCGGAGTTCAGTCTGATCTTGAATTGACCGTTCGACCAAGCAAGCGTGCGGCTGGAATTTCCTTTATTCCAGGATAAAACCTTCCAGTTGCCACCATTGACTCTCACCCAGTACGAGTTTCTCTCCGATCCGTCACTGCGGCCGTGGACGAACAATGAATACGTACCCGCCGCCGCATTCGCCACTGCAAAGCGGACTCTATTGTTTGAATTGTCAGTGGGTGGGGCGTCGGAGGCGAAGCCCTGCTCGTTGTAGACAAATCGACCTTCCGAGGCCATACTACTTTTACCGGTAACGAAGGCTCCACCTATCTGAGCGCACTCGGCTTCCAACCAGAACACATCGCGTTGAGTCGAATTCGAACCGCAGTTCTGTCCCGCACTGCCCAGTGCTACCGGCGTCAAACCGGTTTGATTGAGGTGAATCTTGTCGAGAAATACCCTCGGTTCGCGGAAGGCAAAATCAATAGTGTTAGTACCTCCTTTTAAAAGGATCGCTTTAGGGAATACTTCCGCCCAGGCGAAGGCGTCCTCATCGATCACGCGCCAGTACCATAGGAACCAGGCTCCTCCGTTGACTCGGACCCAGTAGGAATCTAGCGAACTCTTGTCGGCGCGGACGTGCCCGAAAAGATGATAACTGCCACCGGTTACGTTATTTACGGTAAAGCGAACGCGGTTCTTCGCCTCGTCGCGCGGCGGCCGGATTGATGAGTACCCGCTGTTGCGAAATACTACCTCGCCGGCTACTCTGCTATTACCCTGAATTTCAAAGGCGCTTCCAACATCAGCACATTCAGCTTCCAACCAGAACTCCTGAGGGCCACCAGCGGCACCCTGTTCTACCTTAAGCGTGAAGCTGGACTTAGCAGTCAATTTGTTTAAGCCGGTAGCCACTACCTCGATTTCAAGGGCGGAACCAATACTGCTGTTGGGGGCATTTACCCGAATTCTACCGTTCTGGGTATCTACGGTAACCCAGGAAGGCAGTGCGCCACCGCTCGTAAGACGCGCCTTGTAGGTAAGTCGGTTACCCGGGTATCCTCTACTGAAGAAGCTGCCTACGTTGTAGGAAACGGCGGTTTGCGTTCTGACGGTGAGCGGATCGATCCGGCGGGCTTTGGGTACGCCTACCGGGCGAGCGTTCATCAGGTAGATAGCATTATCATTCCAGTCACAGTTGTGATTACCTTCTCCACAGCCGTTACCGACGTAATCCATATTAACGATGTATTCGTTCGGGATGACCTTGCCGTCCCGGTCGATAGCTATGTAAGACCGGACGCCTAACAGGCTGGAGCTGCCCGCACCGTTGTACCCACCACCAGTCGAGCGGTAATTACCGATTGACAAATAAAAGGAATCGGTAACGATGGCCGAAGTGTGGGCAATCTGATCGATGTCGCCTTCTAAGCGAGGGAAAAGCGCTTGGTGGCTAAGTTCATCATGAAAGAACCTGAGGCCGGTATTCCGGCCGTTAGCGTAGCGAGCACTGTTGCCAGATCTACCCGGCCCGTGAAATGCGCCCAACTGAACCATGGTAACTGGCTTACTCGGGTCGGCCGCAACGAAGTATTCGGCTAGAATCATATCCCCCTCAATACCGCTATTGACTCTATCGGCGGAAGGATACTCGGAGGCCGGCCGCGTAACTATGCGTCCGTTAGACCTGCGCCCCATTTTAGTGCTGAAACCGAATGACTCGATGACCTGCTGAGCGTTGATCTCCCAGCCGCCTTCCAGCCGGCGCATGTAGGCCCCCCGGAGGGTCACCACATCGCTACTATTCACGGCGTTGGAGGAGATTCGGAGCGTCTCGGTAATTACCTGATGTGCCGGTCCGCTTTTGGTAACAAACCTAATCTTCACGATGGTCGACCTACCGGGCGCTACGCGAATGCCGCCGCTTGGGATGCTCAGACCTTCCGTTACGAAGTTCTTGCTGTTCGAAGTGGTAATATTGGATATGACCAACTCTTGGCCACCGTCATTATAGATACGTAGGATGTTCGTATCGTGCACGCGTACTGTCTGTCCCGCGGTATTCTTGTCGAATAAAATTCGGTGAAACGTCATGAAGTCCGTCTCGGGGAAACTGCGTGTAGTCCCTGGCAACTTCGTCAGGTTCTCAAAGCGGATCTTGGGGCCGGCAACCGCTTCCTCCGCAGCCGTCACGTCGAGCATTGTCGCGTTCGGCGCAGCGCAAAGCGCAGTCGAGCCGAACAATCCGACACACAGTAGCAGTAACATGGCGGATGCCCGGGCCGGCGTACCTCGTAAATTAGTAAAGTGATTCATAGTTTCCTAATTTTCCAGTTGTTGAAGTGTATCATCTTGAGTGCATAACAGTAGCCCTTTCTCGATGTGTATCGAGAAATTAGCACTAGGTTATGTATAACCAGAGGGCCGCGTTTAGCGATAAGTCGCCACGCGAAGCCAGGCACTCAGAGATGAAGTGTAAATTCGGTGCGAGCAATGTCGCCGTGAGATGTGGTAAGCCAATGAGCCCGAAGTGCAATCGGAAACACTCAAAAGCAATGCAATTTTGGTGAACGAATGTGTTGTTGTTAACGAGCAACCCCGATTAGAAGGATGCTTTTCGCTGCACAATATACCACAACAAGGGCTATTGTAACAACACTTTGGTCATCCGTACACCGGGTTAAAACCCAGTAGACCACGAACTTAGACGCACTCCCAGTAGTTCAATCGGTTTTTTCGCTTCAAACAGAAACATATAGGTGATTAACCACTATATGCAGATAAATCGTAGTTACGGCAAACAGGTCCCTAAAATGAGAGCACCCCAGAGTTTCGGCACTATAGCGACGGCTTGTCGCTAATACGCCAAATCTCTGGGGTGCTACAATCGGTATGACTACCTGATCTTGACGAACGTAGTCTGGCGCAGTTCCGTACCGGCTACGACGCGAAGAACGTAGGTACCTGCACTCAATCTGTCGGCCCCGATCGATCCGATCAGCCGGTAAGCCGTCTTGTCCATTTCTACGGCTTTGACCGTTTGCCCACTGGTACTCACTACGTAAGCACTTACCGCACCTTCGTAATCACCCTCGAGGGCGAACTGAAGCTCCTCGCGGACCGGATTGGGATAAGCCACCAGCCGATCTAACAATTCCGGTGATACGGTCGCCTCATTGTCGACCGCAGACTTAGTCTTCGCCAATGCCCCCAAACCGGTAGGCTTGGTACTAACTTCCGAATTAAGGTCGGTGCAGTTACTAGCCTCGTCACCTAGGCCGGTTGGTACTACGCCCGTCCGGTTGAGGTGGATCTTATCCAAAAAGGTTTGACGCTCTCTGAAGGCAAAGTCGATCGTGTTCACACCTTGCGTCATAGTAAACGGACCATTTGGTACCTCATCCCAGACCATTCCACTAGGGTCGCTAAGCTCCCAGGACCAAAGGATCCACTCGCCACCGTTGACCCGTACCCAGTAGGAATTTTTATCGCTCTGGTCACCCCTAATGCGGGCGAACAGGTGGAATTCTCCCGGGGCGGCATCGGCCACGGTAAAGCGAACCCGGTTCGCGGCTTCGTTTGGCGGTGGCACACCGAACGAGCTCATGTTTGCGACGTGTACGACCCTACCGTTTGAAATGCCGGTCTGCCCTTCCGTGAAGAAGTTATCGCCTACATCGGCGCACTCGGCTTCCAACCAGAACTCACGCTCACCGGTACTGCCGTCTTCATCTACAAATATCGAAAGTAGATCGACGCCCGTAGCACCTTCGTCATCCGTGACCGTTAACTGCACTTCGTGAGTGCCCGGGCCAAGGGTAATACCTGTGGCAGCACCATCGATCGGATTACCTCCGTCGACGGTCCACGCGTAACTGACTATCGCACCGTCCGGGTCGTTGGATAGGCTTCCGTCAAGCTGCACGGCCAGCGGAAGGGTACTTCCTTGGGGTGCGAACGTTGCCTTGGCCACCGGGGGCCGGTTCAAGCCACCGGTACAGTTCTCGTCAGCTAAACCGATACCGCTTGGCCGCACGCCAGTTTGGTTGAGATGGATTTTGTCCAGCCATACGTTGATCTCGCGGAAAGCAAAGTCGATGGTATTGGTACCCGAAGTCATCGCAAACGGCCCGTCGAACACTTCGTCCCAAACTAAGCCACTGACGTCGTCAGTTCTCCAAAACCAAAGAATCCATTCACCACCGTTCACCCGTACCCAGTAAGAGTCGTGCAATGTAAAGTCACCCCGCACGCGGGCAAATAGATTGTAGTTACCGGGGCGAACGCCGCTTACCTCGAAACGGACCCGATTGGCGGGCACGTCCGCCGGAGGCGCTACGTGAGCGATCGATGGTACGGAGACCACACTGCCATTAGAGGCTTCATCCAAAAATCCGGTGACGAAGTTGTCCCCTACCACAGCGCATTCTGCCTCGAGCCATAAACTCGTCGGCAAGTTCGTGCCGGGGCAGCTATTGACCTCGCCAATGTCAGCCGGCCGAGCGCCGGTAGTATTTAGGTGGATTTTATCCAACCATACGTTCCTTTCGCGGAAGGCGAAGTCCACAGTATTGGTACCGGCGGCAAGGTTGAATGGCCCACCGAGGACTTCATCCCAAACGAGGCCGCTCGTATCGTCGACGCGCCAAAACCACAGAATCCACTCCCCGTCATTTACCCGTACCCAGTAAGAATCATACTTGGAGAAGTCACCTCGAACGCGGGCAAATAAATTGTACGATCCCTCGATCGCGTCTTCCAGCGTGAATCTTATGCGGTTAGCGGGAATGTCTTCCGGAGGCGCCGCCAGCGATGTGCCGTTGCTGCAGAATACTACATCGCCATTGGAAGCCCCGAGGAGTCCATCCGTAAGGAAGCTACTACCGACATCCGCGCACTCGGCTTCCAACCAGAATTCTTCGGATCCGGTTCCGCCTGTACCACAGCCACCCGATGCGAAGACCTCGTCTTCGGTGACGATTACCACATCCGTAAGCGGGCAGGGGGAGAGCGGGTCGTTCGATACGGTACGTAGCGTATACGTTCCCGCTACGGAAACCAATGGCTCGGTGCTAGATGAAACAAAGCCATCGGGGCCGGTCCACTGGTAAACCCCGGTGGTGGTGAACCCGGAAAGGCGCACCTCCGGGCTCGCGCACGTTAGTGTCTTCGCCTCCCCGCCGACGTTAGCATCGACGGTACAGTCAAAACCTTCGCCGCTGACGTTGAGCGTAAAGGTGGCATCCACGGTCATGCCGTTGTAGTCCCTGGCGGTAACGGTAATGTCGTAAGAGGTACCGGAGGCACCGAGCGGTGCATTGATCACGAACGTGCCGGTCAACTCGTCCAATCCGATCCAGGTGGGGACTGCATTCCCGTCCGCTAAGCTCGCCGTATAGGTAAGCCTGTTACCGGGAAAGCCTTTGTCGAAAGAGCCGACAATATCATAGAAGGACTGCACCAGAGGGCTTATCGTGAAGTCATCAATACCGATTGCCTTAGGTACCGCGAGTGGGCGTGCATTAATGATGTAAGACGTGTTGTCATTCCAGTCACAGTTGGAAGACCCGGCACCACATCCGTTCAGAATGTAGTCTTGGTTGATGATGTATTCATTGGGGACGACGTCACCGTTTCCATCGATTACTCGATAGATTCGAATACCCAATATTTCGTTGCGCAACTGCTGGGAAGCGTTACCTCCAATAGTGCGGTAGTTGGCTATGGACACCTGAAAGGGTTCCGTCACTATGGCGGAGTTAAAGGCAAAATCTTCCGTTTCGTCGGAACTTCCGGGGAAGAAGCTTTGGTGGTGGATCGGTCCATGACGGTAAGAAAATCCTAAGCTTCTGCCATTCCGGTCACGCAAACTCGTTCCTGCGCCTTCCGGCCCGTGCAGTGCGGTCAGCTGGAGCATCGTTACCGGTTGGTCGGGGTCAGCGGCAACGAAGAACTGAGACAGGATCATGTCTCCTTCCATGCCTGCGTCGACCTGCTGGTCCGTCGGGTAGTCCGCGGAAGGTCTGGTGATGAAGTTACCTACGTCGTTGCGTCCCATCTCCGTTCGCCATCCGAACGCTCGGAACATCTGCTGCGCGCTGATTTCGTTGTCTCCTTCGGGGATGTCAGAATAGGCTCCACGCATTGTCACGTCGACATCATCGGCATTTTCGGCATTAGAAACCAAAATGAGTTTTCCGGTGATCACGCGTTTTGGCAGGCTACCACTGTGAATGAAGCGAAGGGTTGCTTCGACAAAACCGCCCGGCGCGACGGTTATGCCCCCCGGGGGGACGTCCAGGCCAGTGACGATAAAATCTGTGGTATCGGAGGTAGTCAGTTGCGAGATCAATAGCGGGTTAGGCCCGTCGTTATGAATGCGCATCACGTTTTCATCGTGCATCGTAACGGCCTGGCCTAATACGTTGACGTTATTTTCCAGACGGTTAAACGTAAAGAAATCTGGTGCGGGGAAGCTTCTGTCGGTACCCGGGATCTTCGTCATATTCTCGACGCGCGCGATCGCTCCGGTAGAGCGGATGAGCTTAAAGCTCTGGCCTAGCGTGCCGGTGCTGCCATTATTGTCGATGGCCTCTACGTCCAAACGGAATTCTTCGCTGTTCAATCCTTCACCCAACAGCACCTGAAATGGCCCGGTGTAGGCGAGAAATCGCCCGTCGTTCAGTCGGTAACTGATACTGGAGATACCACCGGATCGGGCGTCGTCCGTTGCCGTCAGGCTCACGGTGACGGCTTCGTAGTAGTCCCCTGACTGGTTCTGGCGGCCGCCGATAGTGGCCACTACCGATGGTCGATCGCGGCGATTGACGGGTGACACGCTCAGGTAAAGTATTTTCGAGTTACCATTCGCCCGGGCACCCAAATCATCGATCGTCAGTTTACCATCGCGTACTTCGACTACGCCGCTACCTATCTGGTAATAGTTAAGGGCATTCGGTACGAAGCGGTTGACGAGCGTCACACCCTCCGCCCGTAATACGTGTTCGCTGTCGTAAAAGACGGGGTCGCCAGCAGCTACTTCGACCAGGTAAGTACCGTTGGGCACGTCCAACTCCCAATCGTGGGGCACGTTTTTACCGATCAGGTCCAGCATGTTATAGCTGCGGAAGATCTTATCAAAATCGGAACTACGGTTCGATGCACCCCGGTTCTCGCCACGGGCGCGGGCAGTGTTGTCACTGGGCAAGCGCGTCAGCGGGTCGATCCAGCCGTAGGATAGTCCGTTGCCTCGATTACCGTACGCCTCACCCGTATCGGCATAATAGTCGAGCGGCGGGTCGAAGGAGTCGTCCTGAAAGTTGATCCTGGCAAAAAAGTTGGTGGACGACTGTACGTTGACCTTTATCCGTAACTCGGCGGGTGCGAAGCCCGGGGCCTCCGCAGTGACGGTTGCCTCATAGGCACCCTCCGTCAGTGCGAACCCATTGACAAAAAAGCGCATGGGGCTACCTACTTTGGGAGTCGTGGGTAGTACGACCCAGCTTTCATTCGCCCTCAAAGTCACCGCCGAGGCGACGAGGCCCGCGTTCGCGGCCAGGGTAGCCGTGAAGGGTGGAGAGACATCTCCGGGCGTTGCCGTAGCACTGACCTCCTGCGGCAAGAACAGCATCTTGAGGACTCTAGCACCGAACGGACGTACGTTACTGATTACGAAGATATGATCTTGGTAGTCTATCAGGCCGTTGCCTTCCATTACCACGACGTAACTATCGGGGATGATTGCCCCGTCCCGGTCCTTAGCCGGATATACGCGCGTGCGGTGCTTACTTAAGCCACCGATGTCGTCGTTCAACTCGTCTTCCGTATACAGGATCCTGGTAGACAAGTGCGGTTCTACGAAAAAGCCGAAAAAGGCACCCTGAGAGTTAAAGCTCGTTCCGCCGTCAATTAGGCTAGGATAAAGCGTTTGCGACTGGGATCTTGCGCCCGATAGGGTACCCACTTGATTTCTGGTGACAGTACCACCAAGGTTGGTATACCAACCAAAGTCAGCCGCCTCGGTAGCCGAGTAACGACCGACGGGTTCCATCGTGACTGGCCCCGGCCCGGCCGCCTCGAATAGCGGCAGCGCTATTTCATCCCCGATCAAGGTTGTTGTTCCGGGGATCTCCAGCCGGTTGGTACCTACGTTAATCCCTATCCCCAAAACATCGACTATTCGCTGCAACGGTGGCTCCTCACGCACGTTATGGCCCCGCTTATAAAGCGCGTGTAAACCGACGGAGTATTCTGGCTGCGAAGGCGCATTCGTTTGGAAGAGGATCGAAGATTCCTGGTAAACGCGTGGCTCCGTTCGCGCGGGGGCGAATGTCACGGTATAATCTTGCGACCCGGAGGGGGGGATAGTGACCGATCGTGGCCCGGTCAGTACGAAGTTTTTTCCATAACGCCCGGTGAAGGCCACGTCGTTGATGACCAGGTCGTCATTACCGGGGTTTCTTATCGTGAAGGATTTGGTTTGCGTTCTCGCACCCTCCCTATTTCTGGTAGCTTCGAAAATTAGCTCCTCGGGTAGTGCGGTGATCTCCGCCTCCAGCGTAGCCGGCACGTCGGCCCGTAAGAGAGTGAGACCGAAACTCGAGGTCTCCCCGTCGCGGTCGTATTCCGAAACGTACATGTTGCCCGTCCTGGGGTCCTCGATCACGTCCAGCGGATCGTCCAGCCCCTGCAAGCCCGGGATGTCGGGAAACGTGATCAGTACGTCGCCGGAAGTGTTCCCCGGTTCCATGGCAAGTACGTCGTCCTGGCCACTAAAGCGCGCGACCATCAACATACCACGCAACCGACCGTTGAAAGCATTCGATCGGTACTCGATGATGCCGTTCGGCGAGCGGTTACGGCCAAAATCGTAAGCAACCTCGACGTAGTTCGGGTCGGGGGCCAGGTTATCCGGGTATTTCTCTACATCCGTGTAAAAGCCCTCCGCCTGACCGGGTAGACCGGTATACGGGCGTCCGCCGTGGTTCAGGACGAACTCACCACGGTACGGGTTGGGGTGCCCGTGGTAACTGCCGCCTTTGGTCTTGAATAACCAGTCTTTTTGCGTTTCCCCACCACGGAGCGGGGGAATGGTCAGGTCGGTGAAAAAGGTACCGTCCGGGCGGCGTATGCCGATCCCCGGTTCGATGTAACTAGCCGATGCCGGGGCGTTCGGGGAGGTCTCACCGTTACCGGCCGTGCCGTTGGTCGGTATGTACAGCCAGCCGTTGCTGTGGAAGACCATATCGTAGGCGTTCCGCATCCCAGTAGCATAGAGAGTAACGGGCGATTCGCTGCCGTAAGGGTTATAGGTGCCATCCGACATGGTCGCACTAACGGCGGGGGCGTCATTGATCACCTCGATGTCGCTGGTCGTGTAGACGCTGTAAGGAAGCGTCTGTAGCGCGAGCTTATTCATGTCGACGCGCAGGACCGCCGCGGCCAACAGGCGTTCCGGGCGGAAGTTCCAGTTCACGTCCGGGTCACCACCCGCCGTATTACTGCCCACTACGAGGTACATCGCACCATCGGGGCCGAATACTATACTGTTGGGCAAGTGGTCCTTGACGGAACGTGGAAGGTGCTGGATAACGTCGTCGACTTGCCCGAGGTCGGGGCCGGAGAGCCGCGTCAGCTTACCATCCCAGGCCGGGCCGCTACTCAGTACGCGGGCACTGTGAGTTACGTAGGCGATCAGATTGTCGGCCGTCGAGGCGGGGTCGAACGCCAACCCGATGATGAGGCGATCGTCGGGTAGCTCCCGATTGGTGATTGGATCGCGCGCTCCGGTCAGGTTGAAGGTGAGTTCTTGAAGATTGGTCAGGGTACCGTTGGGGGCAATGTCCCAGCGTTTGATGACCTCCCCGGTGGTAGAGGCGTACAGCTTACCGTCCGGTCCGATGACCAAGCTGGAGAAGCGCTCCCCCACCCCGTTGCCGAGCGCGGAGCCCTTCACCTGGGTGAAAGAGACGCCCGCGAGGTCCCGCGGTGAATTCGTATCGTCCTGACTATCAGTGGTAAAGGTGGAAGTGAACACTTCGAACGCCATCCGATCCGCCGGGTTATTCAGGTTGAAAGCCTCAACGCCATCCACCCGAAACTGGTAGGTCGTCAGGTACTTGAGCGATACGGTCGGCGTCAGCGTGATGGCATCGTTACCACCGGTGTCGTTAGAGTTAGAGGGCACTTCTACGAGCGAGCCATCCATTCGACGCTCGAAGAGTTTCACACTACCGCCGAGCGTGGTTTGATCGAGCGTAAAGCCCATCGGGGTAACCACTTCGACCGATACCTGAAAGTCGACCGGGCTGACGCCCGTACCCCCGTCATTCGGTACGACGTTGGTAAAAAACGCCGTGTTGAGCGATTTTGCCGTAGGTGCCGGCTTCTGCGACTCGGTGACTTCGACGTGCGCAACGTCGGGTGCATTTTGCCCGCGAACGGTAAGACTAACGGGTAGCGCGGCGGGTTCATAGCCATCCGCCGAAGCGATTATCGTGGTATTGTATCGACCGATCGGCAGGTTAGCAACGAATTTGAATTCTATCGTAGCACTAGACTGATCGGCCGGAAGTAGCAACCAGTCCGACGCGTCGGAATCCTCATCAAAAGTGACTATCGGAGCCCCGCCATCGGACGCATTAAGCGATACGCTCACTCCCCCCGGGGCGTCCCCGGCCTTAATCGTTACGTTAAGTTGCTGTTGGGCGAATTGTAAGTTGGGTAGGGTACTCTGAGCCGAGAGTAAGCCAGCGAACAAGACGGTGTATACAGATAAAGCCACCCACCTGATGGAGGGAAATACGTTCGTAAACATGTTGTCAGTTGGTTCGTAGTGTTATGAAAGCTCTGAGGTTCAGCACGGTATACTGAACCCAGTGAGATCCGCTGTACATAGCCTCACAAAAGCGAAAAGCGCTAGCAAAATTGGAGAAATGCCCCTACTTGAGGAGCGATTTTGACAGTGTGAGTTGCACTAGGTTAAGCGCACAGATTTAGAGTAAAAGAATAATTAGGACACGCGAATGTACTAAATAACAAGTAAAGTTATAGTACATACTCACCCCACCGAATGTTGCCGTCTGCTCTTTCTTCCGATTAAATTACCTGCGTACTCGCAAAAATTTCCTTGTTTCAACGCCGATCGTGCCCTACGAATCGCTACATCGACGACTGCACTTATAATAATTCGGGGTGCCAAATACAAAACACCTGCGATCTCGCCCATCCGGGTCACGGATTTTTTTGGGCGAGAACGCAGGTGCATGCAAACGAAGGTAAGAGCAGGGGCGGAGGTACCCTATCGAATCTTCACAAAGGTCCGCTGATAAACGTCCGTACCACCCAACACGCGCAGTAAGTAGGAGCCCGAGGGCAAGTCACTCGTCTGGAATTCACCGACCAAGACCTTACCGACCTTATCGTACCTGATCTGACGGACGACCTTTCCGTCTAGGCTGATAATGGATGCGTGCACGTCGCCTTCGTAGGCGCCACTCAGTTGGAAGTGCATCCGCTCCCTGACCGGGTTAGGATAGGCGACCAGTTCAGCGCTTATGGCGGTTTCAATAGCATTCACCACTGGTTGTAAAGCCGGCTGGCTCTTGGCAATACCGCTCCGCTTATTGGGGACGAACTGTGCCGGGCGCCCGGCGGCACTGCTACAGTTAGTAGCTGCCGGGCCCTGGCCGGTCGGGATGGCACCGGTGCGATTGAGGTGGATCTTATCGAGGAAGGTAAGCTTCTCCCGATTTGCGAAATCGATGGTGTTGACACCGGCAGTCAGCGTGAACGGTCCGTCAAAGACCTCGCTCCACACGAGCCCGCTCGGATCGTCAACGCGCCAGAACCACTTGATCCACTCTCCACCGTTGACGCGGACCCAGTAAGAATCATACTTCGTAAAGTCTCCACGTACCCGGGCGAATAAGTTGTAGGCCCCCGGCACGGCGTTATCGATGACGAAACGAACGCGGTTGGCGGCAACGTCCGCCGGCGGGCTGCCGGTAAAGAACCCGTCGGGTGCCTGCACTACGTCTCCGTTCGAAGCGGAAGGGTGTGATTGGGTAACGAAATTGCTACCGACCTCGGCGCACTCGGCCTCCAGCGTGAAGGCTTCCCGGGCGGGGCCGGGGTCGTCGGAAATGGTAAAGGAGACTTCGTCAACATCCTTACCGCCCAGGTTATCCGTCACCGTAAGTACGGCCGTATAAACGCCGGCGGAGAGGGTAACCGATGGATTTACTCCGGTGATCGCGGTGCCGCCATTGATGGACCAGGAGTACGACCGGATGTCGCCATCGGGGTCCGATGACCGGCTGGCATCGAGGTCTACGAGAGCCGGCGCGAACGCATCGGAGGTGGAGAACTCGGCTACGGCAATCGGAGGGCGGTTACCGGCTGCACCACAGTTTGTTGCCGCCTCACCCTTACCCGTAGGTAAGATGCCCGTTTGATTGAGGTGGATCTTGTCAAGGAACACATCCCTTTCCCGGTAAGCGAAGTCAACCGTGTTTACGCCAGCGCTGAAGGCGAACGGCCCGGTAAAGACCTCGCTCCACACGAGCCCGTTATCGGCGTCGACCCGCCAGAACCACTTGATCCAGTTACCACCGTTTACCCTTACCCAGTACGAATCGTGGAGGGTAAAGTCACCACGTACCCGTGCGAACAGGTGGTAGTCACCTGGCTCAGCGTCGTCGATGGTAAAGCGGACACGGTTTTCCGGCACGTCGGCGGGGGGGCTGATCGGGGTTTGCTGCCCGGGTAGATAGACCACCTCTCCGTTCGATGCGGCCGGGTGGGCCTCGGTTACGAACCGACCGCCGACTTCGGCGCACTCGGCCTCCAGCCACATTTCATTCGACGTGAAGATAGGCTCGTCGCATACGTCCCCGATACCATTGCCGTCGGCATCTGCTTGGTCGGGGTTCGGTGTGTCGGGGCAATTATCCAGGTTATCCGTGACCCCGTCGCCATCGCGGTCCCGAACGGGTCCGCAATTGCTCGCTTCCCCACCCCGTCCGGATGGTACGCTACCGTTGGTGTTCAGGTGGATCTTATCCAGGAAGGTATTTTGCTCCCGGTAGGCGAAGTCAACGGTATTGGTACCCGCAGTCAGGGCAAACGGGCCCTGGCTTACTTCGCTCCAGACTAGTCCGCTAGGATCGTCGTTGCGCCAGAAGTAGAGAAGCCAGGGGCCACCGTTTACGCGTACCCAGTAAGAATCGAACCGGGTAAAGTCACCCCGCACGCGCGTGAAGAGGTGGTAATCGTCTGGCTCGGCGTTGTCGATGACGAAGCGTACGCGGTTCTCCGGCAAGTCCGCGGGCGGGCTGGTTGTCGTAAAGTCGTCAGCTACGTACACCATATCTCCGGAATAACCGGCGCGGGACTCAACCGTGAACTTGCTACCGACCAAGGCGCATTCCGCCTCTAGCCAGAAGACGTTCTGGGTGGTACAGTTCAGGCCATTGTCAACCGTACCGTCACAGTCGTTGTCGGCGTTGTCGCAAACTTCGGTCCCCCGGGGGTTAACGGCGGGGTTCGTATCGTCACAGTCTCCGGCCTCGGTAGCGAAACCGTTGGCCGCATCGCAGCGGAATACCGATGGCTGGCTGTCATCTCCGAAGCCATCGCCGTCGGCATCGACGTAGTACTCGATCGCCGTCGAAACGGTAATGATCAGGTCCGCCGTACCCGCCGGGCAGTTACCGGCGGCGGGGGTAGTATAGCGGTAGGTTCCGGATGGGCTACTACCGGGGTCGAACGTCGACTGCACGGGTGCTCCGTCGTACGTCCACGTACCGCCGGCTACCGGGTCGCCTCCGAAAGAAGTCAGGGCGGTGAATAGATCGAAGGCCGCTTCGTTGGAGCAGACCGCCAGTTCGCCACCGTTACCCGCGTTTCCGGTGCCCGGGGCTTGCGTTACTTCGATGTCGTCCGTCTGCTGGCAGGGGGCGGAAGGGTCGCCGGAATCGGTCGTAAGCGTGTAGGTACCCGGAGCCGAGACGGAGGGCGTGCGTTGAGTGGATACGAAGCCATTAGGCCCGGTCCATTGGTAAACGCCCGTCGAGGTGAAGCCGGAGAGGCGCACCACCGGTGTCGAGCAGCTCAGGACCTTTGGCTGACCGTCAACGTTGGCGTTTACGGTACATCCGAAGTTCGTCTGATTGACGTTCAGCGTGAAATTCGAGCTTACCTGTAGTTGATTAAAATCGGTAGCGGTAACGCGAATTTCGTAGGCCTGGCCGCCCGCGAAAACGGGCGCGTTGATGGAAAACTCTCCGGTCAACTCATCCAGGATCAGCCAATCGGGCAACTCGCTGCCGTTAGTCAATTTAGCGGTGAAGCGTAACCCGTTACCCGGGTAGCCATTGTCAAAGCTATTCGCAATGCGGTACTCTTCCTGTGTTAGCGCATTCACCGTCAGGTCGCCAATTGGCCCCGATGAGGGTTTGGCAAGTGGGCGGGCGTTGATGATGTAAGCGGTGTTGTCGTTCCAGTCACAATTGGACGAGCCCGCGCCACAGCCGTTTCCAATGTAGTCCTGGTTGACGATGTATTCGTTCGGGACGGGGTTTCCATCCCGGTCTATGACCCGGTAGATGCGGACGCCTAGAATATCGTCTTTAGACTGTCCGGATGAGTTACCTCCGGTCGTGCGGTAGCTAGCGATCTGGATCAGAAACGGTTCGCTGATGTTGGCCGCCTTCGTGGTTAATACGGTATCACCGTTCAGTCGGGGCAGCAAGCTTTGGTGCCAGGCGGCGTCGTGGCGATAACTGAAATTCAGGTTGCCACCGGAGGTGGTGCGTAGGCTCGTACCTACCGCATCCGGCCCGTGCAGGGCAGCGATCTGAACCATCCTCACGGGCTGGCTGGGGTCAGCGGCTACGAAGAACTTCGAAAGGATCATATCCCCTTCGTCACCGGCGTCGACCGCTTCGTCGGTCGGGTAGTCGGATGACGGCCTGGATATTACGTTGCCGTTAGCATCCCGCCCCATCTTCGTTTGCCAACCGAAAGATTCGAAGACTTGCTCCGCGGTAATTTCGTTGTTGCCTTCGGATTGCAGCATGTAGGCACCCCGCAAGGTGGCGGATACCTCGCTCGCATTCTCGGCGTTGGACTCGAGGATGAGCTGCTCGGTCACCAGGCGTTTTCCTTTTCCTCCGTTGTGAACGAAGGTGACGGTCGCCTCGACGAAGCTACCCGGGGCCACGCTAAGTCCACGGTCGGGGACGCTCAGCCCAGTCACCGCAAAGTTGTTGGTGTTGGTAGTCGTCAGGCGGGTAATGACCAGTGGGTTGACACCATCGTTATGGATGCGTAGCACGTTTTCGTCTTGCATTCCGAGGGGGTTACCTCTACTGTTCAACGGATTGCGGACGCGGTTAAACGTCAGGAAATCCGCAGCGGGGAAGCTTCGATCCGTTCCCGGAAGCTTCGTCATGTTCTCGTACCTCACAACGGCACCAGTCGATCTAATTACCGTGAACGCTTCACTGGTCATTCCAATGTTGCCCGCCAAGTCGGTTACCTCGACGTCGATAATGAAGTCTTGCGTAAGGGCGGTACTTCCTAAAGACATCTGAAAGGGAGTTGTATAGTCCACGACCCGTCCTCCATTAATGCTGAAGCGAATACTGGCAATACCACCGGTGTTGGCGTCATCCGTAGCGGAAAGGCTGACGGATACGTTATTGTAGTAACTTCCGGAAGCGTTTTGGCGGCCTTCCAGATCGACAATTGCCGTCGGCCCTGGCGTTTGAACGACCGGTGTAATATTGATGAAATTAATCTTCGAGTTACCGGTAGCCGTAGCACCAACATCGTCCACGGTCAGTTTGCCGTCATTCACGACTACGGTAGCACTCCCTTCGCGGAAGTAATCCTGCGGTGTAGGATCAAACCCGTCGATAACGGTCACCCCTTCGACCCGAACGACGTGCACGCTATTGAAGAATAGCGGATCGCCAACGCAGAGTTCGACGTCATAAGTGCCGTTAGGTATGGCGATCTCCCAGTCATGGGGGACGTTCTGACCGACCAGATCCAGCATATTGTAGCTTCGACGTAGCTTATCGAAATCGGTACTGCTGTTCGTTACCCCCCGGGCCAGTCCTCGCGCCCGAGCGGAATTATCGCTCGGTTGACCGGAGAAGGGATCGACCCATCCGTAAGAGAAGCCATTACCTCGCCCACCGTATGCTTCCCCCGTATCGGCTTGATAGTCGGAAGGTGGATCGAAGGAGGCATCCTGGAAGTTGATCTTCACCGAAAAGTCGGATGGAGCCCCTACCGTGGCCAGTATGCGCAATTCCGTTGGCGCGAAGCCCGGGGCCGCCGCGGTAATCGTGGCCTCGTACACACCCTCGGCGAGCAAGAAGCCATTCACCAGAAAGTCAAGGGGCACGCCAACATCTAACGGATCCGGCAAAACGACCCAGGGAGCATCCGTGCTCAGAGTAATCGTGGATTCGTCGATGCCCGCATTAGCAATCAAAGTAGCCTGCTGTGGCGGGGACACACTACCGGGGCTCAGATTGAAAATGAGGTCATCCGGCAGAAAGGACAACGTGAGTGCCCGCGACACGAACGGCCGGGCGTTAGTCACCACGAAGACGTAGTCCTGATAGTCGCCATCCGCGTCCTCCTCAAAGGCCACGAGGTAGCTATTGGCGATGATGGAGCCGGAACGATCCTTCGCCGGGTATACCCGGGCACGGTGATCGGCTCCGGACGGCGTCGGTACGTTAAGGTCGTCTTCCGTATAGTTTATGCGCCCCAGGGGTGCACTATCTACGTACAGGCCGAAGAAGGCGCCCTGCGGATTGAAAGAGGTCACGCCCGATACCAGCTGTGGGTACAGACTCTGCGTGCCCGTTTGTACGCCGACCTCATTCCGGGTGACGGTCCCCCCCAGGTTGGTGTACCAGCCGAAGGGAGCCGAGCCGGCGCCGGAGTAGCGCGCAACCGCTTCGATTCCGATGCTGCCTGGGCCGGCCGCTTCGAATAGCGGTACGAGTACTTCGTCGCCTTCCTGGCTGTTAGATAAGTTCGTAGTGAGCGTCGTCCAGCCTACGTCGATGCCGATACCGAGCACGTCCACGATGTTCTGGAGGGTCGGCTCTTCGTCGTCCTGCCGGCCTTCTTTGTACAGACCGTGCAGACCGACATCCATGGCGGCATTACTGTTGGCGTTACTGTTGAAGGTGAGGGCGGCCTCGAGGTAGCCGTGAGGCATTCCTGCATTCGGGCTAAACGTTACCTCGTAATTTCTGGAGGTCCGGGGCTGCAGCGTAATCGAGGTAGGCCCGGTGAACGAGTAGGCCGCCGCCGCGGGGCCACTGATCGATACGTTATTGATCACCAGCGCCAGGGCACCGTCGTTACTGATGTTCACCGTGCGGGTAGCGGTACGGTTACCGTCGCTATTTGCGGTGACCTCGAAGAGCAGTTCGTGGGGGGTGGCAACTATCTCGGCGGTCAGGGTGGCCGGTACGTCGGCCCGCAACAGCGTGAGTCCGAAGTTATTACCGCCATCCCGGTCGTATTCCGAAACGTAAAGGTTGCCGGTACGCGTGTCTTCGATTACGTCCAGCGGATCGTCGAGGCCCTGAAGGCCCGGGATGGTGCCGTAAGCGGTCACGATATCCCCGGAATTATTGCCCGGTTCCAGAACGACTACGTCATCCTGCCCGCTGAAGCGCACCACCATCAGCATACCTTCCAGTTTGCCCTGGAATGCGTTTGATCTGTATTCGATGACGCCGTTGGGCGACTTATTGCGCCCAAAATCGTACGCTACTTCCAGGTAGTTCGGGTCGGGGCCGAGATCGTCCGGGTACTTGGCAACGTCGGTATAGAAGCCATTTGCCTGACCGGGCAGTCCGGCGTAGGGCCGGCCGCCATGATTGAGTACGAACTCCCCACGGTATGGGTTGGGGTGACCGTGGTAGCTCCCGCCCTTAGTCTTGAACAACCAGTCTTTCTGCGTTTCCCCACCGATCAGGGCCGGTATGCTACCGTCTTTGAAGAAAGTGCCATCGGGGCGGCGCACACCGATGCCGGGGGCCAGAAAGTTGGCCGATGCCGGTGCGTTCGGCGAAGTGGTGTTGTTACCCGCCGTGCCGTTGGTAGGTACGTACATCCAGCCGTTACTGTGCCAGACCAGGTCATACGCGTTACGCACGCCGGTGGCAAATAAAGTAACGGGGGCGTTCCTCCCGTACGGGTTGTAGGTGCCGTCCGACATAAGCAGACTCGAAGTCGGCGCACTGTTGATTACTTGGATGTCGTCAGTCGTGTATACGCTCAGAGGCAGGTTCCGCTGATCGAGCTTGGAGAGATCCACGCGCAGTACCGCCGCGGAGAGGAGGCGCTCGGGGCGGTTGTTCCAGTTGGGGTCCGGTGCACCGCCGGCGGAGTTACTTCCCTGCACCAGGTACATGATACCCTGCGGGTCGAATACGACGCTATTGGTAAGGTGATCCTTCGTAGAACGGGGTAGGTGTTCGATAATGTCGTCGGCCACTTCCAGGTTGCTACCCGATAGTCGCGTGAGTTTACCGTCCCAGGCTTTTCCGCCGTTGAATACCTTGGAACTATGCGTGACGTATGCGATCAGGTTATCCGCGGTTGAAGCAGGGTCGAATACGAGGCCGATGATGATTCGATTGTCCGATAGCGGCGTGCCGGTTACCGGGTCATTCGAGCCGGAGAGATTCACCGTCAGTTCTTCCAGATTGGCGAGGGTACCGTCGGGGTTGATATCCCACCGTTTGATGACCTCACCGGTGGTCGATGCATAGAGCCGGTTGTCAGGCCCTACGACCAGGCTGGTAAAACGCGCGTTTACG
>OY764775.1:0-9657 GCA_963668285.1 uncultured Lewinella sp.
AATCAGCTGTCATACCCCTCCCTTGTTTAGATGAACAAAAGAATATCGGAGCCTACGTAGAGCAGATCAATGAGAAGATCAACACCGCCATCACCAATCAACAAAAGCTAATCACCCTGCTCCAGGAGCGCAAGCAGATCATTATTCAGCGCGCCGCTACGCGGGGGCTGGATGCGAGGGTGGAGATGAAGGATTCGGGGGTGGAGTGGATGAGCTTCGCTGCTGCCTCCGGCGGTGGGGAGGTGCCGGGGCATTGGGAGGTGAAGCGGCTGAAGTATATTCTTGATGAGAGAAAAGAAAGATCGGAAGAAGGAACAGAGCCGCTATTAATGGTTAGTCAGTTACATGGACTTGTAGATAGATCAAACTATCACGATAAAGCAGAAGTAGCCGCGTCGAACGTTGGAAACAAAGTAGTTTACGAGAACGACTTGGTCTTTAACAAGCTAAAAGCACATCTTGGTGTGTTCTTCAAAAGTACAATTAAGCAACCGGGCATTGTCAGTCCTGATTATGCAGTCTATTATTCTACGGGCGCAATCAAAGATCTTAAGTTTCTAGAATTGCTATTTCGGCATCCTAGCTATATCGGACAGTTCATTATTCGAGCAACAGGTATTGTGGAGGGGTTGATTAGATTATACACGGGCGACCTGTTTGATATCGAGGTAGCTGTGCCACCACGCGAGGAACAACTAGAAATTCTTCATTACATTAATAACTGACCTTACGCAAAAGTAATTATTCGTACTTTGAGTCATGGATTGCACCTTATCAAATTACACGGATTTTCTTCTAAGTGTACCGAAGTATGCGACGGCAACTTCCATGGCCGCTGCCTTCGACAACAAGTTAAGTCATGATAAAGTGAGTATATTCTTAAAGAGTTCTTATTTGGATTCTTCTGTTGTTTGGAAGTCTGCCAAGAAGTTTGTCCGTTCTTTAGTCGCTTTCGATGATCAAAGTGGAGTAGTCAGCGTAGATGACTCGATTGTCGAAAAGGCGCACACTGATGAGAATGCAATGATCTGTTATCATTGGGATCATAGTCTTAATCGCCATGTAAAAGGAATCAACTTCATCAGCTTGATGTACAGTCACGAAAAGGTAGACGTACCCATTCAAGTAAGGCTAGTTGAAAAGACGGAGCCCTACATCGATAAGAAGACCGGCAAGACCAAATTTAAGAGCAAGAAAACTAAGAATGAATACTTCTTAGAAATGCTTGGTCACGCAAAAAAGCAAGTAGGCTTTCGCTACGTGTTGGGCGACAGTTGGTTTTCATCATCCGACAATATCAACTTCATAGTCAACGACTTATGTAAGGAAGCTATCCTAGCTGTTAAAACTTCTCGAACGGTAGCGTTAAGTGATACGGATCGCAAAAACGGTAAATTTGTACGCGTCGATCAAGTCAGCCAACTCGAGGTAGACAAGCCCTTGACTGTTTATTTGCGTTCGGTGAAAAGAGCCGTTCAGCTCGTTAAACAAGTCTTTACAAACAAGGATGGTAGTCAGGGCACACTCTATCTCATTGCGACAGACTTGTCAATGAGTTACGAACAGATTACTACGATCTACAAAAAACGGTGGAAAGTAGAAGAGTATCACAAATCGCTCAAGCAGCATACCGCTTTAGCAGGATCGCCAACCAAAATCATTGCCACTCAAGCCAATCATTTTTATGCCGCGGTGGTAGCGTATATAAAAATGGAGAAATTGAAGCTAAAAACGGGTAAGGGGCACTTTCGTCTCAAAGCTATTCTGATGTTAGCCGCTACTAAAACCTGCTTGGGTATGATTCAAGATTGGAATTCCTGATCGGAAATCACATATTGCTAGAAAATCCTTTGCGTAAGGTCAGTTAATAAGATGTCCACCAAAATCGACCAAGCCATCACCCTTCAAACCCAGCAAATAGAGAAGTTGAAAGAGTACAAAACCGTGTTGATTGATGCGGCGGTGACGGGGAAGATTAGGGTGCCGGGGATTGAAGTGTAGATATTAATTACTACTGAGGGGGCGTAATTGGTCCGGGTCAAAGAAGATAACGGGAATCGTTACCTCGTTAAACTCGATGAGGGGGTTGTTACTCAAGGTTGAAATGACCTGGTCACCTATAGCCTTATAATCCTTAGCCGAATGCGTATTGTATAGAATAGCAGGTCGGAAGCTGTTGGTCAGCGTGTCGCGCGTATACCTGATTATAGCTACGCGTTGGTGCATACCCGGTTCTTTGGGGACGTGCGATAAGTCCGAATACCCAAATAGCTCACGCTCATATTTGACAACCTCTCGCCGGGTCGTATTATAAATTAGGGTATCGACGGTAAAATAAATGTCTTCGGGAGCGTCAGCGGCTACGGTGCCATCGTAAGTGATTAACTGGTTATCCCATATCCCTTGGCGCGCGAAGCAACTATCGGTATTGAAGCCATACCCACGATTTTCGGTAGTTCGAATATAGAATACCGGAGCTACACCGTCAACGGAGAGGCAAGTCGCCGGCCTGCCACCAAATTGTGGGGTTCTAACGACTAAGCATTCCGTCAGGTCAATATAGCGTTTATTAACTATCTGATTTGTGACACACCGGCAGGTCAGTTCTGGGTCGGGCTTTTCGTTGCAGGTGATAGGCTGGGTCGGGGCGTATTTACTATTGCAACAGAAGAATAGGGCAATGAGTAACAGGCTAAAGCTTGATGTGGCCGTATGTTTTAGTATACCCCTCAACGTTAAGAAAGTAGTTAATGACCTCATTTGTTTTCTGTGGTTTATTGGGGTAAGTTAAACGAAGTTGGTCATACACTATGTCACCAGTCAAACGTGCACTACACTTTTCGTAGTGATCTGACTGAATTTTGGTGAATTGCACGGCACCTATGGTACTTGGGTCTTTAGCCTGTCTTCTAATTTTATGCCCCCCTCTATTCGCGCCAAGATTAATTTCCATGTCTCCATACGGGCCTGTAATCCACATTCCGTTTGGTGTTACTACGGTATATCCATCATCAACAGGACCAATATCGCCAAGCCTTACAATTCTACTGAGCCTTGTTGTTTTGTAGTAGTTAACAACAACATCAAAATCTAGAACATACGACCTTATCTTGAACGTCACATCTCTGAATACATCTTCATCGGCACCAAATCCGTTTGCTTCTTTCTCCTTTGCGGGATAAGACGTATCTAGAAGCATCATTCTATTCTCCAATTCCTCTATGCCTGTTACCGCGCTAACAATTTCAAGGTGGCTTTTTGCATTTTCGTAAGCTTCCATGATGATGGCGTTTCTGAACGCACGTATGAAAGGTGGGAGTTCAGATGAGTCATAGGACACGGCATCTCTACCTAAAACTTCGTTGTCAATAACTACAATATCACATTTGTTCATATTAAGCTCATAATACTTCGGATTGAACTTATTAAAACGATTCTCGACTGATATGTGGCTGAAATATCGTTTGTTTTCTTTACTTCTTATTATCTCTGTCCAATTAAAGCGCCGAATCAACTCATAGCCATATTTACGCTGAGTGGTAGTACTATTGATATCATTAGCAATTTGGGTAGGCCCCTGATCAGGTTTGACAACGTACGCAATTATGTTCCGGTTAGTAACTATAGGTCCGTAATTACATGGGCTTTCATTCTTTTTCTCAGGTGTTTCATTACTGTCTTCTACTGCTAAAATTTCTGGAAGGGCATCATGCTTTTTAGGTGGGTTTGGTTTTTCGTATGTAATTCTACTTCCTGAATAGTGAGACGTTGACAGCCCTTCCTGTTCGCTTTTTGTATTGCCGTGCAGCATCAAAGGGGGGTATGGATACTTACGTACCATTCGATGTAATGGTGTGATACGGAGAGGGTCTATACTGGATTTTGTTAAACCATGTATTAATCTAATCGAAATTTGAGTAGATCCAACATTGAATTTTAAGCTATCTATCTGGCTTGAATTGTATTTTGGCAAAGAATAGATATTGTCTGCGCCACCTATTTGTAAATATGATGTAATGTGTTCATTTGCTCTGACAAGTTGGGTGAACGAACTAGTGGCCTCAATATCCTCACTAAGTGCCATCATAAAAGATGAGCTATTTTTGCGTAACTCCTTTGCTTTATTTATTCCCAACTTATTTCGAACTTGACCTAAGCTATTCAACCACCGGTATCCAGATCGAACAGAATTGGTTCGTACAGCTGGCGGCATATCACCATGTGTTACACTATGCTTTACAGTAATTGAGGTGTGCAGACTGAGTATTTTGTTCACTCGCCCTACAGCCCAATGAGTCAACCTTTCCTCACATAAATCGTAACTAACAATACTACTATTGTATCCCTTTATAACATTTCTGAGTGTTTTTTCAGATTCGTGCCATATTAACTTATGCTTTTCACGTCTGGCATTTCTATGAAAATTATGGTGCGGTAAATCGCGAGGGTGACGTAGTTCTCTAAAGGTTGTCAATCTTGACATACACAAGTTTATAGGGTCGAAGAGCCTCAAATATAGGTGTGCTTCATCTATTTATGAAGGATGACAACATCTATTTTGACTTAGCTTCAGAATTATCTTGATGGTCTGAACAGACTGTTATAACGTAGTAATACTTGTAGGTCGAAGTATTAGTTGAGTCTATGGCCTCTTGAGCCATCGTGATTAGTTGAGTTTACCCTATATTAGGGCTCCCTCAAAAATTCCTCCTACCAACGGCAAGGTGAGTCGCTGTTTTCGGCTCAGCGCATAACATCCACGCAACAGCGTTGAGGTAGTTGTCAAGTTTGTCCATAATTGGACGTTGTAATGCGCCACAGGTGATCAAAACAGGCTCAAAACAACGATTGGCAACTTCCCGGGCATAGTGTACCAAGTTCATTGCCAGGAAGATAAATGAGATTTCCGCCTTCGTGGTCTGAGGTAATCGCGTATACAGTTCTTTCATACCATACCGCTCTTTAGCCTCGCCGAACTTGCCCTCCACTTCACTGCGCCGGTTATTTCGTTTTCGGTCTCGCTCCTTCTCGTACTTACTTCGCTTGCGTTTCGGGCCCAGGGGGACCCCGCCTACGTGTATATTCCTCTCTTTGAGCCACTTGCGGTTTTCCCGCGTCCAGTAGATTTTGTCGGCAAGTACACGGCTAGGGTAATAGCCAAAACGCGCTTTGTAGCCTTCCACTTGGGCTATGAGGTGATTGGCCTCATTAAAGGCATTGAAGTCGATCTGATCGGCCCTGGTGAAGCCTTCCGTTACCGAAGCGTTGATTTTAGGGCCGAACTCCGTGTTCTTACCGCCTCCCTTGCCCCGTTTGATGGGCCGCACGTGCGGCTGGTGAACGCTGACGATTCGGTTGTTTACCCGACGACGGCGGTCACGGTGCATCTCTTTTTGCTGACGGTAGATTTCCTGTACGATCCAATACTGACGGCGCAGGGCAAACGACCACGGACAAGGCTCATCGGAGGCTTCCAGCAGATCGAGCATTGCGGTAATCGTTTTGAGGTTACGCCGCAGGTAATTCAAGCCCCGGCCCACCGCCCGGCGGATTTCTTTTTTCGTCTTGCGCCGCTTCTTGCTGAAGGACAAGTAGCGCTTATTTGCCTCGCGGCGGTAGGTGCGTGGTTTTCGTGGCCACAGCGAACGGTCATTCTCGTACAAGCCGTCGATGAGCCGCTCGGTAATCAAACGACAACGCCTGAGCAATTTTGAGTCCGTTGGGTAGGCAATATGAGCAGGAGCTACCGTGGCGTCTACGATGAGATCACCTCGATTGGATACTGGAGTAGTAGACTTTGGATCCAGCGCGGAAGATGTCTTAGCAGACTCATTATCAATAGCTTGCGAGCCATCACTCTTCGGCGGTTCCGGTGGCGGAGTCTTGTCAGAAGGCTTTTTGCGGTGCTTGATCGCTTTAGCGTCAGCAGCCGCGCTTATCAACAGGTCGTTCAATTGACGCGCTCCCGCTTCGCTGAGGCGTTTACGGATCGTTACCAGTAAATGAGGGACGAACACGGGTTGAGTCTGAAAGCTGCTCAGGCCGACGAAAAATTGAGCGTAGATGTTCTCCTGCACGTACTCGATGGTCCGCTCCTCACTAAGGTCTTCGATGTGCTTTACCATGAGCACCCCCAGTACAATGCGCAGATCTACCGACGGTCGACCTTGACCGGCACTCATCGAGTTGAGGAACACTTTAGCCATCTCATCCCAGGGCACCAGCGACTCCATCCTTACCCACCGATTATGAGCGCTTAAATGATTGTCAAAAGGGGTGCTGAAAAGGCTCAATTTGCGGGTTGCCGCCGGGGTATAAACAATCATGTGCTAAATCCAAGGTTCTGGACAGAAGATACGGCAAAACCTTGGACTTGGCTATATTTGAACAACCCGAATTTATGATTAAAACCTAGTGATAATCAGGCGTTGAGGATTTTTTGAGGGAGCCCTATATTACGGTTTGACCTCATTGATATTATTTTAGTTTCTCATGTTCACCACCCCTAACGAACAAGACTTCGAAGCCCACATCGAGCGCGCCCTCACCGGCACCACCGTCGAAACCCTCCGCGCCGCCGCGGAGGCCGTCCCCGGTCACCTCTCTCAGGACGCCATGCCCGCCCCCTACGGCAACCACGCCGGCTACCAAATCGGGGCGGCAAAGGACTTCAACCCCCGCTACGCCGTCGATGAGGCCAAGCTATTCGCCTTTTTGTGGCACACCCAGGAGCGGGAAGTGGCCAAACTGAAGAAGCACGCCGATTGGAAACTGCGCATTCTAAGCATGCTGGACAAGCGGATCAAGAAATATGGTTTACTCCGGGTATTACGGAAGGGGTTGGACGTGGACGAGAGCCATTTTACCCTCTTCTACGAGCCGCCACTGGCAACCAGCAGTCAGGCGGTACACGATGGCTTCGCCAGTAACATCTTCAGCGTCACGCGGCAGATCCGTTACAACCTTGATAACCCGTTACAGGAGATCGACATGGTTGTATTCCTCAACGGGCTTCCGCTCCTGACGATGGAACTGAAATACCCCTGGCAACACCAGACGGCCAAGGTCCACGGGCAACGGCAGTACCGAACGGAGCGCGACCATCGTCAGCCACTTTTGCAGCACGGGCGCTGCCTAGTTCACTTCGTCGTCGATACAAATGAGGTCTACATGACCACTCACCTGAAGGGCAAGGACACTGACTTTCTGCCCTTCAACCGTGGGCAAAGCCCCGGCCGAATCACGCCGCCGCACGGCCCCGGCCCCCAGGGCGCTGGCAACCCCGCCGCGGCGGATGGCTACCGAACGTCCTACCTCTGGCGGGAGATATTAACTCGGCGCAGTTTGGGTGGCATCATCCAGCATTTCGTTCGTTTCGTAGGCTTTAGTCCGAAACCGGGTAAGAAGGTAGACAAGGTCATTTTCTTCCCGCGCTACCACCAATTGAACGTCGTGCGCGAGCTCGTCGCAGACGCTACCCAGCGCGGTACCGGTCACCGGTACCTGATCCAACATTCGGCTGGTTCCGGCAAGTCTTACTCCATTACCTGGCTGGCTTATCAGCTCATTGGGGTTTACCACGACGGTGAGGATAAGCCGCTTTTTGACACCGTCATCGTCGTTACCGACCGCCGCTTGCTGGATAAGCAATTGCGTGACGACATCCATGAATTTGCCCAGGTCGATAAGCTGGTCGCCCACGCCAAACGGAGCGCCGATCTGCGGGCGGCGCTCGAAGGTGGCAAGCGGATCGTGATTACGACCATCCAGAAATTCCCGGTTATCGTCGACGACATCGCCAACCTTAGTCACAAGCGGTTTGCCGTTATCATCGACGAGGCCCACAGTTCGCAATCCGGGCTCACGGCCGGCAAGATGAATGCGGCGATGGGGGCGGGTGCTTCCACTGCTCCTTCTCCCCAGAACCCTGCACCTGCGCCAGCGCCCAACTGGCCCCGCACTGAATCGGGGACCGCGCAAAAAAAAGCTGAAACGGGCGCTGACGCGGGTGCAATGCAGGGGGAAGAGGAGCAAATCGAGGACAAACAGGACGCCATCAACCTGGCTATCGATAAGCGGAAGATGAGCCGTAACGCCAGCTACTTCGCCTTCACCGCCACGCCGAAAAACGCCACGCTGGAACGTTTCGGAACGCCCTTTCCGGACGGCTCGTTCCACCCTTTTCACCTTTACAGCATGAAGCAGGCCATTGAGGAAGGCTTCATCCTAGACGTACTGGCCAACTACACGACCTACCGCAGCTACTACGAACTGGCCAAGTCGATCACCGACAACCCGGAGTTCGATACCGCCCGCGCCCAGGCCCGCCTGAAGGCCTTCGTCGAGCGCGACCGCCGAACGGTAGCCACTAAAGCCGGCGTGATCGCGGACCATTTTATGGACAACGTTTACCGCGTCAAACGCTTGCACGGGAAGGCCAAAGCGATGGTCGTCACGCAAAGCATCGAATCGGCCATCCGCTACTACAAGGCTGTCGACGCAGCGCTGACTGAACGGGGCAAACCTTTCGAGATTCTGATCGCCTTTTCCGGTAAGAAGATGGTGGATGGCGTAGAGTATACCGAGGCGGGGATGAATGGCTTCGGGGAAGGAGATACGCGCAAAAAATTCGATACTGATGCCTACCGCATCCTGGTGGTCGCCAATAAATATTTGACGGGCTTCGATCAGAAGAAACTCTGCTGCATGTACGTCGATAAGAAGCTACAGAGCGTACTGGCCGTCCAGGCTCTCAGCCGCCTGAACCGGGCGAATAAAAGACTGGGCAAACGGACCGAGGACATCTTCGTGCTCGACTTCTTCAACGACGTAGATGAAATTAAAACGGCCTTCGACCCTTTCTACACCTCGACGTCCTTAAGCGAGCCTACCGATGTAAACGTACTCCACGAACTCCGCGACCTACTGGAGGACTACGGGGTATTCAATTGGGAGGAGATCGAAACGTTCGTACAAGCCTTCTTCGCCGGCGTACCGGGCGATGAACTCACGCCGCTAATCAACCCCGCCAAAGATCGTTTTAATACCCACCTCGAGCTACCTGACGAGCAGAAAGCTGACTTCAAAATAAAGGCCAAGCAGTTCGTAAAAATCTACGGCCAGGTAAGCTCCATTACCGACATCCGGCGGCGGGATTGGGAGCAGTTGTTCTGGTTCCTTAAGTTCCTGATCCCGGAACTGAACGTCCGCAGCGCCGTCGACGTAGCCGTCGATGATCTACTGGATAGTGTCGATCTTTCCACCTACGCCCTCCAGCGTACCCGCATTGGCGCGCACATTGAACTGGATGACGAAACCAGCATCGTTGATCCGCAGTCCGACAACCCCCGCGGCATCCATGGCCCCGAAGCCGAAATGGATACATTGGATAATATTGTCCGTAGCTTCAACGAGCGCTGGGCCCGGCAAATCGACGCCCTGGATAAAGATTCGGAAGCTATCCTACAGGAGTTCGCCCACCGCATTAGCGAGCACGCTGACTTCAAAACTAAGTTTTTAGGCAACACTGACCCGACGAATAGCCGGCTGGCAATGGAAAAGATCGAGAAGGATGTCAGGCTGCAGAGCCGGGAATCGGATCGGAGACTGTACGCCCTGATGCGGGATGCTGATTTTCGGCGGGACTTTTTTGGGGCG
>OY764776.1:0-2174 GCA_963668285.1 uncultured Lewinella sp.
AGTTCGGCTTGTACAAACTGACGGGGCCCCTCGACCTGAGTGATAGCCTGCTCGTAACGGATGTACCGATCGTTAATAGCCTGCGGCCAGCGGATTATCACGTCTCTTCGGGGGAAGTCCTAGCGTTTACGGTTGCCTCCTCCCCACGTGAGGACATCGAACTGAAGTTGGCGGTTGAAGTGAGGAGGGAAAAGCTGGAGAACACCCCGCTTAGCCTGACGGAAAAATTGCGGCTAAAGCTCTATCAGTCCTTTATGCCAGCCGCCGAAGGTAGTGCCGATCGAAGCGTAAGAGAGGATAAACTTCAGCGACTCGCTGCAAGGCTCGGAATGTCCGGCGTGGACGCTTACGCGAGGATGCTGGAAGATTTTGAAAATCTTCAGGAAAGAAATAAGAAGGAGATCGATAAACTACTCGGCCTGCTCCAAAATGACCCTGAAGCAGCCCTGCGCTTCGCCATCCCCCTCGACGAACATGGTTACTCGAGGGGTGAGGAGGGGGGGCGTTTCACCATGCAGGATCGAGGCTTAAATTTCTCACTGTTCGGTAACTTAGGGAGTGGGGGAAGCGGGTCGGTTAATTTGGGCGATGAATTCTACCGCTTGCGCGCCCAATACATAGCTGCCGCTCAGGAGTTAGAAAAGAATGGGAAGTACGAAAAAGCAGCTTACATATACCTCAAATTGCTCAAAGACTATGATTCGGCAGCGGAAACACTACACAAAGGTGACCACTTTGAAAAAGCCGCCGTCGTTTACTTGCGCTACGCAAAAAACGAGCAGGCGGCCGCCGAGTGTTATGCCACCGGAAAGATCTACGATGAAGCCATTACACTTTACACAAAATTAAAGCAGTGGGAGAAGGTCGGCGACCTCAACGTACTGCGGGGGGAGGATGAATCCGCTCGCTCGGCTTACCGGCTACAACTGGAAACGGAAATCGATAAAAAAGCTTTTGTAAAGGCCGCAAAACTGAGTAAAGAGAAACTGCACGATCTTGCCGCCGCACAGGCGCTACTCCTTCGCGGTTGGGATGAGGACGCGGATGCCTACAACTGTCTGCAATATTACCTGGCCAACATCACCGATGCCAAAATAGCCTGGCGGGAAATAGAAAGTATTCGTAAACACCGCTTAAACGGAAGTAACGATGCGGTATTCCTAAAGATATTAAGTAGGGAGTACAAAAAGGCCGGCGAAAACCAGGCGGCGGTCAAAAACATGGCCTACGACTTACTTTCGGAATTACTCGCCGCCGGTAAAATTTCAGCCCATCGGGTATTAGACTTTAATGAGAAAGATAGCCGGTTGCGGGCGGATGCGTTGCGGTACGAGCTGAAGAAGAAACGACGGTAGCGGTTAATGCCGTGCGCTCCAAAATTCCATAATCAACGAAAATATATAGGGCAAACGCAGCAAACGAGTTTGCTACATTCTTGATTGGCGATTCTCGATTTAGCTACCGCAAAAAGGAATTTACCGCTTCGTCCCCAGTAAAATTTAGCACGAATTGATAAAATTTTACTTTGATGCGTTTGCCCTAGCAAATATAAGATTGACAGATCAATAGAAACCTGTCGGATATCTCTAAAAGCGGCCCGTTAGTTCTTGTGCTGAAGTATGGGTGAATGTCCTGCTTTTCTACTTAATTATGCACCTGCGTCCTCGCAATATTCAACATAGGCGGTAAAATAATTCCGACTTTGCAGTACGAAGAGCGTTTGTTCAGAAGAACTCCCCCCCAATGACCCCACCCACCGCCACCTACCGTCTCCAACTCCAGCTAAACTTCCCGGTAAAAGCCCTACTCGACCAACTGGATTACCTACAACAATTGGGCATCACCACCATTTACGCCAGCCCCATCCTGGCCGCCGCCCCCGGCTCTAATCACGGCTACGACGGCATCGACCCCGAACGGCTCAACCCGGAAATCACCAGTGAAGCGGAATGGAAAGAACTTCACGAACGACTCGGGAAAATGGGCATTAGCTGGCTGCAGGATATCGTGCCTAACCACCTGACGCTCCACCCCGAAAACGCCTGGCTCAAAGACTTATTCGCCAAGGGGAAAGAAAGTAGGTATTACCGTCACTTCGATATCGATTGGCAGCACCCCGGCTTCAACGGTAAGGTGATGCTGCCGGTGCTCTCCGACGAAGGGGGCGACCTGGC
>OY764777.1:0-27946 GCA_963668285.1 uncultured Lewinella sp.
TCTGCCGCCCGAATCAGGCAGCCGTGCGGGCGCTGATGTGGTAAACCATAAAAACTAAGCCTACTAACCTACCGGCCGTGTCTAAACGTCTTGCCATCGTGGTCAACTCGAGTTGGAACCTGCATAACTTTCGGCGCGGGCTGATCCTTGCATTCGCCGGTGCCGGGCACGAGGTCTTTCTGTGCGGGCCCGCCGATGGGAAGCAGGAGGTGTTAGCAGACCTGCCCGCTACATTTTTGCCACTTCGGCACATGAATCGTCGTAGCCTCAACCCCTTTTCGGGCCTGCTGCTAATACGGGAGCTGTACCGGCTCTACCGCCGTAACGGCATTGACTACGCCCTACTTTTCTCCGCAAAACCGGTAGTGTTCGGTGCGCTCGCGGCACGGCGGGCCGGGGTAAAGCACCTGGCGACGTTGACGGGTTTAGGCTATATGTTTGTGCGCAGCTCGCTGGCTTCCCGCTTCATGAAACTGCTTTACCGCGGCGCGCTTAGCCGGGCGGAAGGGGTCGTCTACCACAACCCGGACGATCGAGACTTACTACTCGCGGCGGGGGTGGGGCGGCCGGAACGGTCGTACGTCGTCGGCGGGTCGGGCGTGCCGCTGGGCAGGTTTCCCTACACCCCTTACGATGGGGCGCGACCGGGGCGGTTTCTCTTTGTGGGTAGGCTCCTGGTGGATAAGGGTATCAGAGAGTTTGCGGCCGCGGCCCGTATGGTCTCGACAATACGACGCCTCCCTCAGCTTTCACGTAATCGGGGGCTTGGACCCAGGTAACCCCAGCAGTATTACGCAGGCGGAAGTGGATCGATGGCAGCGGGAGGGCGACCTGACGTACGCCGGGGAACTGGCGGACGTCCGTCCGGCTTTGGCGGGTGCCTCCGTCGTGGTATTGCCGAGCTACCGGGAGGGGTGCCCGCGCAGCTTGTTGGAGGCGGCGGCCACGGGGCGTGCGTTGATCGGGGGTGACGCCCCCGGGGTACGGGAGGTCGTGCTGCCCGGGCGAACCGGCTGGTTGGTACCGATACGTGACGCCGAAGTGTTGAAGCGAACGATGCTGGCCGCCGCCGCGGCGGGGCCGGAGGTACTGGCCGGCTTGGGAAAGGGAGGCCGAAAATTAGTGGAACACCGATTCTCCGAGCGGGTGGTGGTGGCTGAATACCTCCGGTTGGTTTCGGGAAAGGGCGGGTAGAATTATCTTTACGGGCACTGTGCGTCGCCGCCAGCCGCTATGCCCTATCACTGTCACGGAAACCCGAACGTTTATCGCCACTTCACTCCGCAATCAGCCACCCTACGGAACTTCCCCGGTAGTCAGTATTTCCATACTTTCCTACAACCAGCGGGAGTACCTGGCGCGTGCCATCGAGAGCGTGCTGGATCAGGAGGTCGACTTCCCTTGCGAGATCATTATCGGGGATGACTGCTCTTCGGATGGGTCACAGGACCTGTTGCGGGAGTACCAGGCACGCTACCCCCACCTGATCCACCTCATCCTGCACCCCAGGCGGTACGAGAACGAGGTACCCGGCAGGACGAATAACATAACCAACCTCTCCAACTGCCGGGGGGAATTCACGGCTATGCTCGACGGGGACGACTGGTACTGCGACCCCACCAAACTCAGCAGGCAGGTGAAGATGATGCGGGCGCACCCGGAGCTCAGTATGTGCGTACACGACAGCAGCATCGAATTTGCCGCCGACGCCATACCACACATCGACCATCGCCGCTACAGCCAGGCTTTTGACGAGCCCATCAAGACCGGGATCGAGACGCACCGCAAGCTCGTCCTCAAGCCGGGGGTGCGCTGGCACATCAGTAGCATACTCTTCCGCACCGCTTTACTGCACCCCTTTCCCGAATGGTTCCGCGACATCATCTCCGCCGACGTGGCCATTATGTACATCCTCACCGAGCGCGGGCCGTATTACTACGACGACCGCGTAATGAGCGTGCGCTGGTACGGTGCGCGTAACTGGACGCTCAGCGGTATGTACGGCGCCTCGGAGTACATCCAAAAGCGTATCGACGAGCTCAAGATATACCGGCGGCACCTCCCTGCTATCTGTGAAAGCCCCCGCTTTTTGCACCGTATGGGCTTCCTTTACCTCGATAAGTCGCGCCGGCAATTCGAGGATCGTAACTACGTGGACGGTAGCGTCTCCCTGGCCAAAGCCGTGTACCGACTACGGACGAAGATGACCCCCGAGAATTTTAGATCGAAGATCTTTCCGGCCGTGCGCAGGCATTACCGCTCCCTGATATCCGGCACCTACATCTCCGCCGCCAACCGAAGGTCGGGTAAATAGCTATTAGGCGCAGCGCACGAAACTGAGGGCGTTATCGCGCACCGGGTTGCCTTCCCGCCCGGCCGCCGGCCCCCGGCGGTAGCGCTCCGGGGCATCGGACTGCCTAATGACGCGGAAGTCGAAACTCACCCTGCTGTGGCCGGTATCGTTCGCTCTGGCACCGTGGGATAGGTCCACCCCCCTGAACTTGCCGTACTGGCCGACCTCCAGCTCCAGCGGGCGGTAGTCCCCCTTGCCCTCTTCCGATTCTATCCACATGGCGTTGTGCCCGGCGGCTTTCGTTTGGACCACGAGGAAATTCACCTCCCCGGGGGCGTGGCCGTAATCCCGGTCGCGATGAAAGCGGCTCTGGCCGGGCACGTCCGCAAAAAGGATGCGGTGGCTGGGTTTCGCCTGGTAGTAGATCGGCTCGTCGAACTGCGGCCGTACCACCTCACGGATGAAGCGCCGGTAGAGTGCGTAAAATGCTTCCCCTTCGGGTCCGTTCAGCCCGGCGTACATGCGCTGAAAGACGGGGGACTGCTCCATATTTTTATAGAGGCTGTTCCCCTGGCGGTCCGCTTCGTCGGCGTACCGAGTGGTGAGGTCTTCCAGTGATTCGGTGCCGATGTAGTCGGAGATGAGGCCACGGAAATCGTAGCGCTCTTTATCGTAGTCCAGTATCTGGGTCGTCATATTAATTGGTTTGCCAGCGTGCGCAGCCGAGCCCGGTCCTGCCGAAGCCGTTGCCGTTGTAGAATAGGTAGCGCCCGTGGGGCGTGTCGACTACGTTGGGGTAGGTCTGCATCTCCGAATCCCAGCCGGTGGGGGAGTAGGCGATGCCGGCGCGGTCGTCCATGCGCTCCCAGTTTTGGGCGTCCCTGCTTTCGGCGTAACCGATCCGGTAGGCGCTGTCACCCCCTTTCCTGAAGTCGGTCGCCTTGCGGTAGCAGAACCACATCTTGTAGGTATCGCCGTCTTTTACCACGCTCGGGCGGGCATTACATTCTTGCGAGAACGCAGGTGCGAGGATCGGTTGATTATAGCGGTGCCAGGTAGTACCATCCCCCGAGCGGGCGTATTTCAGCACGTACAGTGGTTCGACCCGTCCGTCCTTGCGAATGAAACCCGTACTGCTTGCGTACCATAGGTGCCAGGTATCCCCTTCCCGCATAGCGCACGGGCTGGCGGTAAAGTAGGGCTCGTATTTGTCGCGGTCCACGACGGCGCCCGGGAAGGGGCGCTCGAAGGTCTTGCCACCGTCTTTGCTGATCGCCAGGCCGATGGCGTTGCGGTAGTCGACCGAGACCGAAGGGTTCCAACCGACGTAGTAGAGGTAGAGGTCGCCATTCTCTGCGGTGGTAATACTACAGGGCATGATGCCGCCGTCGTCGAAGGTACCCAGCTGCCCGAGCTCCAAAAAAGGGCGGTCGGCCAACTGAATAACCTTGGTCGGGTCTTTGGCGTCCACTTCCAGGTAGGTGGGGATGGATTGGCCACGCTCGTTCCGCGGTGCGAAGTAGATACGGATGCGGTTACTCCGTGGCAGGTACAGCCCCGTCGGGGTGCAGGCGTGACTCACCATCCAGGGGCGCTGGCCGTCCGTTTTAAAGAATACACCAAGTTTTTGCCAGCTCATTAACCTTCGCTTTTGTGGGAGATGCTGTCGAGGTCCAGGCTTTTTTTACGAGCGATTTTTCCCTTAGCGCCAAGGTGGATGGAGTAAGGTTCGGTGTCTTTAGTAATCAAAGCACCCATCCCGACCAGGGTACCCTCTCCGATGACGGTTTCGTCGCGGATGGTAGCGTTGACGCCGAAAAAGGCGTGGTCCCGTACCGTGCAGGCTCCGCTGATGACCACCTGAGAGGTGATGAAAACGTGGTTGCCGATGGTGGTGTGGTGGCCGATGTGGTTACCACTCCAAAGTACGCAGTTATCCCCGATCTCCACGTAGGGTTGGATGGTATTGTCCTCGAAGATGAAGCAGTTTTCGCCGACGTCCAGGTCCGGCCAGGTGGTTGCTTTCGAGCTTACGTAGCTGATGATGTCGTAACCCAATTCTTTGGCGGCCTCGTACTTCTCTCTGCGTAGGTGACTCATCCGCTTAAAGCTGATCGGCAGGAACATAGCGTAGTCCGCCGGGGGGTAGCGTTCCACTACGCTTTCGAAGTCTACGAGGGGTTTCTCCTCGAAGGTGTCCGACTTGCGGTAGGCGGCATCGACGGTAAAGGCGGCAACCGTATGGGGGCTATCGTGCTTGAGGTAAAAGTGCGCTAGGCTCGCGAGTTGGCTTTCGCCGAATATCACGATCGGTTTGCTGATCGAGGTCATGCGGTCAGTGGTTGAGCTGGGGGGATGAGAGAATAGTGGCCCTGCACGAGCTCGCGGCAAACGGCCGGCGGGTAATGCGCTAACAGGTGTAAAATGGAATAGCGGGCGGCGGATCGGTCTTCCCAACTCGCCAGATCGGGCCTCAGAAAATGGAGGCGGATACCGGATGCGGCAAACACTTCTTCCTGGTACAGGTGACTGCCGTTACTCGAGTTGACGTAGGCGCGCGCGCCCAAGCGCGTAAGCAGGGCAAGCAACCGTTCCTGCCCGGATAGCGAACGGTCGTAATCAATGGCGGAGGCCGACCGAAAACGGGTGCCCAACGATAAGTACTCGGCTACTCCACTGACGCTCGCGGCGGCAAGCTCGGCGATCGACCCCGCCCCGGCTTCGAAGGCGTCGTTGGCTACCCGCAAGGCCGCCGGGTAGAACGGAGCGCCCCCGTAGTGCAGCCTAAAGGTCTTATACCACTTACGCAGAAATTTGCCATAGCTTGGCGCGTGCACCCCACGCTCCCGGATCAGGGCGGTATGCGGCATTTTCTTTAACGGTACCGTGTAGGTGCCACCGGCCAGTTCATTCCGGTTGACGTACCCCTGTTGAATAAACTGGACGTCATCGTAGAATACGAACTCGTCCGCCGCGTCGACCAACTGAAAGTAACCCGGGTACGGAAACAGGTAGGGTTGCATCACCGCCGTCATGCCGCTGTGGCACTAAGCGTACTCATGACGCCACTCAGTACCCGGTCGATGTCGGATTCGGTAAGGGCTTCGTAAAGCGGCAGGCAAAGGACCGTCTCGGCCGCGCGCTCGGAAACGGGGCAGCTGACCTGATCCGCCTCATCGAGGTAGGGCAGCCGGTTGAGCGACGGCTCGAAGTAGCGGCGGGGGAAGACGTTGTCCGCCTCCAGCGCAGCCACGATGGCCTCACGTTGTTCCAGACTTTCGCAGACAACGGGGAAGTACCCGTAATTATAGTGCAGGCCCGGAATGGTTTCGTAGTAGAGGTAGCGCAGGCCGGTACCCTCCAGGGCGGATTGGTAGCGTTCGCTGATCTGCTTTCGCCGGGCGATCTTTTCCTCCATCCGCGGCAGGTTCAGTAGGCCCACCGCGGCGTGCAACTCCGTGTTTTTTGCGTTCGTGCCTACCTGATAGTATTCGTCGTTTACGTGGCCGAAGCTGCGTAACAGTTCGACCTTTTCCCTGATCTGGGGCTCCCGACAAATGATGCCGCCACCCTCGATCGTATGGAACAGCTTCGTAGCGTGAAAGCTCAGGGCGCTCGCATCCCCCCAACCGAGGATGCTCTGCTCGCCTATCGTCACCCCGAAGGCGTGGGCGGCATCGTAGATCAGGCGCAATCCGTGCCGGTCGGCAATTTGACGTAACTGGCGGTGGTGGCAGGGGTAACCATATACGTGCGTGGCGAGTATGGCCGTGGTATCCTCGCGGATGGCCTCCTCGATCAGGCAGGGGTCGATGGTGAAATGGTCCGGCTCTACGTCGACAAAAACTGGCTGAAGGCCCTCGTACAACAGCGCCGCGGTCGTGGCTACGTACGAGAAAGGAGTGGTAATCACACTACCCGAAATGCCCAGCGCGCGGAAGGTCAGTTGGAGGGCGACCGTACCGTTCGTGACGTAGCTACAATGGTTGACGCCGATGTATTCGGATATGCCCTTTTCGAGCGACTGCACCTTCGGGCCGTTGTTGGTTACCCAGCCAGCATCCCAGATTTCTTGCAACAGATGCTGGTAGCTTTCTAGCGACGGCAGGCTGACCTTGGTAATGGGGATGCGGGGAGATTCGGGCATTTGATAGACTTTCAACTGTGTGGCTCGTGAGGCAGACTCATAATGATTGAGCTGGGCGTCACCTCGGTACCTTAAAATAGAAGAGCCGTAAAGGTTCGCTATACGCCCAAAATGCGCCGCAGTTTTCTCACCACCCGCCGGGGGATCGAGGGCGGGCGGCGCTTTTGGATCAGTGCGACGTAGTAATCCTGATCGAACTGCGGAAACTTTTTGCGTTGCAGGCCCGCCGGGGCCCGGAAGGCCGCTAAAAACTCGGCGACGTAAGCGGCGCTGATCCGCCCTTCCGGCAGGGCCGGCTTGGCGTCCATACCGGCCTCCCGCAGGGCGGTGGCAAAAGTCGATCGCAGGAACTCACGGTCGACCCGTGGTGCCTCCGCGCTACGCATACTGAGCTGATGACCGAGCAGGGCCGCGCTGAAGTCCTTGTCGTTGACCTCATTGTCACGCCAGTAGGTCAGCATCTCTTCCAGTACGTTGCGGTGCTTGCGAACGTGGAGGTAGGCCTTGCGGATAATGTCTTCGTAGTGCTGTTCGAAGTCATGCATGCCGACGACGACGGGGCTCCTCCGAAAGCGGTAACCCTTAGCGATCATCGCCTGGACGGTCTCGGTTTCCGGCCGCAACGGGTGTTTGCCGTGGGGGATCCCCTTTAGGGCCTCGGGCAGGCTGGCGGTCCGGTAAATCCCACTTCCGGCGGTACGGACGATGGGGATGTACTTATCTACCGTGTAGCCCTGCACGTAGAAGGTGCTTCCCGGCTCGTCATTGGCTACGGCCAGCAGTGCCTCGAAACCGGGCCGGTGTACGAACACGTCGGCGTCGATGGATACCGTCCACTTATAATCGGCCTCGATGCCTAGCTCGTAGGCTTTTGCGATGGCCTTCGTGAACGGCCGTTCGTTGATGACCCGCACCCGTTCGGCTGGGATGAAGTTGCGGATCAGGCTCAGGCAGGCCGCCGTCGTCCGCTCCCCGGCGCTACGTACTACCCAAAAAGTATCGTCGAAAACCGAAGTATGTTGACTGCTCATAGTACCTTGTGAGACGCTAAGGTAAGTCGCCGAATATGCGTTTCGAGACCCCCGATCACCCCAATGTTTACCCGCGCACGACTTTTTGAAGCGACTCATCAAATTCGACATCGTACACCCGGCCGCCTGGCTGAGTAAACAACAGGCCCGAACGCCGGGGCTGGAAGGGCTATCGCTGAAGGCGTACCGCACGTGGCTGAATCAGCTGGGTTCTAACTACGCGGATTTCTATACGTACTACCTCAACCAGAGTGAGCAGTGGGTGGCCGAGGAGTACTACCTGATGGACCCACTCTTTACCCGGAAGGTCGCCCAGCACCTCTACGGTAGACGGTTGGGTGGGGCGATGGATACCGCCGCGCGCGCCGCGGGTAAACTGTCGGGCCGCCGCTACGGACGGTGGGTGCACTACGTCATCCGACGGTACCTCGCAAGCTTCGATGCGGACGTCATCTTCGTGCGCTCCCAACCGCTGGATTCCCGTTTCTGGCAATCGTTCCGAGAAAGGTCCTTAGTCATCGCGCGCCTCAGCGCCCGCCTGCCCGCCCGCTGGCACCCGAACGACTTCGACCTCCTGCTTACCGACTGGGAGCTTTACCGCCGGCTCTTCGAAGTCCACGGCGTACCTACCCTGATGAGCGACCAGGGCTTCGACCCACGCATCGTCGGGCGCTTGGCGGAAGGTCGGCATCTGCCCGGCGTTGTTTTCTGCGGAGGCCTGGGTACGCAGAACTTTCTGGCGCGGACGGAATTCTTCGAGCGCCTCGCCGCCCGCGTCCCCCTCCACTGGTGGGGGTATTGGTGGGAGCAGGGGGGGGACGGCAGGTCGCTGTCGGACTTCCCCAACCTAGCCGATAGCTTTAAAGGCCCGATCAGCGGTCTGGAGATGTTTCAGGCCTATAGGGATGCCGATATCTGCCTCAATAATTACGTTGACGTTGCCGGGGGCTTCGGGGCTAACCAGCGCGTCTTCGAGGTGATGGGGGCGGGCGGTTTTCTGCTTACCAGGGAGGCAACGAACTTTGGGGGCTTCCCCGAAGACGTTTTCGCTACTTACTCAGATGAGGCGGACTGCCTCGCTAAAATAGATTACTACCTCGCACGCCCGGAGGAGCGGGCCCGCATCGCCGCTAATGGGCAACGGTTCGTACTCGAGCATTTCAGCTACGAACGCATTGCCCGGGAGCTATCCGATAAGCTGGTGAGTCTGCTGGCGGAACGCGGCTGACTTCAAATATATCCTCACCCACCCCGACCGTATGACCGCCAAGAAACCCCTACCGGAAGAAACCACCATCATCAAGCCACTATCCGGGTGGCAGCTGATCGACTTCGCGGGCCTGTGGCAGTATCGGGATCTCCTTTATTTTCTTTCCGTCCGTGGCATTAAGATCAAGTACGCCCAGTCGGTCCTGGGCGTAGGTTGGGCGATCGCGAATCCGCTCATTCAGGCTATTCTGTTCACGGTGGTCTTCGGCAATCTGGCCAATCTGTCGTCGGACGGTTCGCCCTACATACTGTTCAGCTTTACCGCGATGGTCAGCTGGACGTACTACAGCGGTATCCTAACGGAGGCGACGAGCTCCCTGGTCACCAACAGAAACATGATCGGTAAGGTATACTTCCCCCGCCTCATCTTGCCGATGGCCGCCGTATTCGGTAAGCTGGTGGACTTCGGCGTCGCCTTCCTCGTACTGATCGGTTTTCTGATTTATTTCGGTCAGGCGCCGGAGGCCACCATTATCTGGCTGCCCGTCCTGCTCCTCATCCTCGTCATGCACGCACTCGGTACGGGTTCCTTCCTGGCTGCTATGGCCGTGCAGTATCGGGACGTACAATACGCGATGTCCTTTCTGGTACGACTACTGATGTATACGGCCCCCGTGGTCTATTCCGTCGAGCTCATCCCCGAACGCTGGCAATACCTCTACGCCATCAACCCGATGGTCGGCATTATCGAAGGCATGCGTAGTATGCTATTACAGACCCGCCCCTTTCCCTACGACTGGGTGCTCATCGGGGGGGCTTCCGCGCTGGCGTTCTTCTTATTGGGGTGCCTGTTCTTCCGTCGAATGGAGCGCCACTTTGCCGACCTCGCCTGATCGTGATCGGTGAGCGGGCGGTAGGGTACGACTCAGATTCCTGTCTATCTTTGCCGCCTACCTTTCGCCCATGAATAAATTAAACCTAAGCGGTAAATCCCTGCTCATTACCGGAGGAACCGGCTCGCTCGGAAAGGCGCTTACCCGCCGCATCCTCACCGAATGGCCCGACGTAGCCCGCCTCGTCATATTCAGCCGCGACGAACAAAAACAGTTCGTCATGGCCCAGGAATACCCGCTATCCCAATACCCCCAGGTCCGCTTCTTTATCGGTGACGTCCGCGACCGCGAGCGCCTCGTACGCGCCATGCAGGGGATCGACTACGTCATCCACGCCGCGGCGATGAAGCACGTCCACCTGGCTGAGTACAACCCCTCGGAGTGCATCAAAACCAACGTCGGCGGCGCGGAAAACGTCATCTACGCTTCTCTGCAAGTCGGCGTCGAACGGGTCGTCGCCCTGAGTACCGATAAAGCCTGCGCGCCGATCAACCTGTACGGCGCCACGAAGCTGACGAGCGACAAACTCTTCATCGCCGCCAACAACATCAAGGGCAAGAACCGCATCCGCTTCAGCGTCGTCCGCTACGGCAACGTGATGGGGTCCAACGGTTCGGTAATACCCTTCTTCATCAAGCGGCGGGAGGATGGCTTCCTGCCGATCACCGACCCCGCTATGACGCGCTTCAACATCAGCCTGGACGGCGGCGTCGATATGGTATTCCACGCCCTCGAAAACGCGTGGGGCGGCGAGATATTCATCCCCAAAATCCCGAGCTACCGCATCACCGACGTGGCCGAGGCCATCGCCCCGGGCATGGAACAGCGCGTCGTCGGCATCCGCCCGGGCGAGAAGATCCACGAAGAGATGATTACCCCTTCTGATAGCTTCTACACTTACGATCTGGGGGAGTACTACACCATACTTCCCACCGTTCCGATCTGGGACCTCGGGGAGTTCGTCAAAGCCCACGGAGCCACTCGGGTAGAGCAAGGCTTCAGTTATAACTCGGGTACGAACGACGAGTGGGTCAGCGTAGAGGCACTGCGTAAGTTCATCGTCGATCACGTCGACCCAAATTTTCAGCCATGAGTACCCCCGCCATCCCCTACGGCCGCCAGCACATCACCGAGGCGGACGTAAAGGCCGTTACCGAGGCCCTGTACTCCGACTACCTGACTACCGGCCCGCGCGTCAAGGAATTCGAAGATAAATTCGCGGGCTACGTCGGTTCGAAGTACGCCGTAGCGGTGGCCAACGGCACGGCCGCCCTCCACCTCTGCGCGCTCGCCCTCGGGGTAGAGCCCGGCCAGCGGGTGATCACGACGCCCATCACCTTTTCGGCCAGCGCCAACTGTATCCGTTACTGTGGCGGTGAGGTCTGGTTCGCCGACATCGACCCGCAAACGCTTACGCTGGATATCGATAAGGTGCGCACGCTGCTGGCCGCCCACCCCAAAGGCTATTTCCAGGGCATCGTCCCCGTCGATTTTGCCGGCTTTCCGGTCGATCTGGAAGCCTTCCGCAAACTGGCGGACGAGTATGGCCTGTGGATCATCGAAGACGCCTGCCACGCCCCCGGCGGCTACTTCATCGACGGCGACCACAACCCCCAACGCTGCGGCAACGGAGCTTTCGCCGATCTGGCCATCTTCAGCTTCCACCCGGTCAAACACATTGCTTGCGGGGAGGGCGGCATGGTCACGACCGACCGGCCCGAGCTCTACGAAAAGTTACTCGACCTGCGTACCCACGGCATCGTGCGCAGCCCGGAGCGCCTCAGGCAACCCGCCCACGGCGGCTGGTACATGGAGATGCAAACGCTGGGTTATAATTACCGCATCCCCGACATCCTCTGCGCCCTCGGCATCAGCCAGCTAAAGCGAGCCGAGAAGGGAATGACGCGACGGCTGGATATCGCGCAGTGCTACGACGAAGCTTTTTCAAAAATTGGCGAGGACGCAGGTGCAGGGTCCACTACGCAAGGAGCAAAGTTGGTGTACCATGGTGTGCCTAAAGATCGCTTTCACGCCTTCCATTTGTACGTCATCCAGGTGCAGGATCGCAAGGGCTTGTACGACTACCTCCGCGAAAAGGGCGTCTACGCCCAGGTCCACTACGTCCCGGTGCACACCATGCCCTACTACGCCGAGACGGGCCACTACAAAGGGGTCGACCTATCCATCTCGGAGCGGTATTACGAACGCGGCATCAGCCTACCGATGTACCCTACTCTAACGCGCAAGGAGCAAGGGTACGTGATCGAGTGCGTCAAAGACTTCCTGGATGTTTGATGGGGTTGCCTTCGGGGCGGTAAAGCGAAGATCATGACCGGCAGCCGTCGAATAGTGTTCCGGGCCGACGGGGGTAAGGAGCGCGGCCTCGGGCATGTTTATCGTAGCGCCGCTTTTGCCGCCATGTTAAGCGGCTACGACACCGAACTCTGCTACGTGCAATTGGGCCTGTCAATCACGGCGGCACCCGTTCGGTTATTTACGACCCGGACGGTGCTGGCGGATGATTCGGTAGCTGCCTTTTGCGATCACTTACGGCAGACGGCCCCGGCGGCCGTCGTGTTGGACGGTTACCATCTGGGCCCGGAAATGCAGGCTGCCGTGCGTGAGCTCGGCATTCCCCTTATCTGTATTGATGACTTACACGAGCAAGCTTTCCTGAGCAATTTGGTGATCAACCACGCGCCCATTCCGCAACTTGAACGATTGTATGAGGTAAGGGAGCAGTGTGGGGGGCTTGCACTGGGGCTGGCCTACGCCCTCCTCAAGCCCGCATTCCTCCTTGCCGCGCGTTCCGCCCAAAAGCCGGGGGAGCGTGAAGGGCTGTACCTGAATTTTGGTGGCAGCGACCCTCGAAACGTGACCGCCGCGCTCATCCAAGCTCTAAATGCGGCGGGCATCAGCGAGCGGCTTGAGGTTGTTCTCGGAGCCGCCAACCGGTATGGCACCGAAGTCAGCGAAGCCGCGAATCAGTACGAGGGGCCGGTGCGCATACACCGCGACCTCAACGATGAGGCGATGATCGAACTTTACCGTTCCGTCCGGCTGGCCTTCCTGCCGGCATCGACCGTGATGGCCGAAGCGCTGGCTACCGGGGTGCCGGTCGTCGGTGGCTTTTACGTCACCAACCAGGAAGACGTTTACCGGGGTTACCTGGATAACCAACTCATCCTCGGGGTAGGGGATTGGCTGACGCAGGACGGGTTGAAGCTGGCGGCAAAGCACGTCCGATCCTCGCTATTTACGCCCGTCCCCCGCACCCGCGTCCTCGCCCATATTGACGGATATAGTGACGTGAATCTGCGCCTGTTAGTCGGGCAAGTAATTGCCGGCGAACTACCCATCGCGCTACGACCGATGATCGAAGCGGACGCGCGACAACTCTTCGAGTGGGCCAACGACCCGGTAAGCCGGGCGACCGCCATCAAGCCGGAACCTATCCTTTGGGAAGAGCACCTGGCCTGGTTCGAGCGAAGAATCGCGGACCCGGGCACTTTGCTTCTCCACTGTTCCATCGGCGGCGAAGGCTGCGGCCAGGTACGCTACGACGTGGACGGGGATAAGCGGGCCGCGGTCGTGTCGATTTCCGTAGCCGGGGAGTTTCGCGGCAGAGGCCTATCGAAGCGACTGATAGCGCTGGGAGAAGCACAGTTGCGCGCCAGATACGCTGGCGTAGATCAGGTGTTGGCGTACGTCCGCCCCGATAACGTTCCTTCGCAAAAGCTGTTCCTCGGAAGTGGTTTTGCGTTGCTGAAGGAGGTCATTATACGAGGTACCGATCTGCATCTATTTAGTAAACCTATCCGCTAACCGCTGTCGTACCTTCGTAGCTATGAAGATCGGAAACCGCTCCATTGGCCCTGACAGTCCTCCCTTCGTTATCGCCGAGATGTCCGGTAACCACAACGGGAATATCGAGCGCGCGCTGGAATTGGTCAAAGCCGCCGCGGACGCCGGGGCCCACGCCCTGAAGCTGCAAACCTATACCGCCGATACCATCACCATGGATGCCCGTGGCGGGCTTTTCGACATCGATAACCCGGATTCGCTCTGGCACGGCTACAATCTTTACCGGCTATACCAGGAGGCCCATACGCCCTGGGATTGGCACGCGCGAATATTCGACTACGCGCGGTCGTTGGGCATGGAGGCATTCTCGAGCCCCTTCGACGAAACGGCGGTAGACTTCCTGGAAAGCCTGGACGTACCGGCCTATAAGATAGCCAGCTTTGAAAGCGCCCACCATCCGTTGCTGAAAAAGGTAGCCGCTACCGGTAAACCCGTAATTATCAGCAGCGGTACCTCCAGGCTCGATGAGATCTACGAAAGCGTGCGCATTCTGCGGGAGCACGGGGCGGGGCCGATCTGCGTACTGAAATGCACGAGTACTTACCCCGCTACCCCCGAGAATACCAACTTGCGTACCATACCGGTCTTTCAAAGCGTCTTTCCGGATTGCCTGGTGGGGCTTAGTGACCATACCATGGGCCTGGGTGTAAGCGTAGCCGCCGTGGCGATGGGGGCGAGCGTGATCGAAAAGCACTTCACGCTAAGGCGGTCGGACGGCGGCGTGGACAGTGCTTTCAGCCTCGAACCGGACGAGTTACGCGCCCTGGTAATAGAGACGGAACGGGCCTGGCAGGCCATGGGGAGGGTTCAACTGGATACCCAGAAAGCGGAGCGGGCGAGCCGGCAATTCAGGCGGTCCGTATACGTTTCTCAGGACATCGAGGCCGGTGAAAGCTTCAGTAAGGCCAACCTGCGCGTAATTCGGCCCGGCGACGGCCTGGCGCCCGCTCGCTTCGAGGCCATACTCGGCAGGGTAAGTAAGCAGGCCATCGAACGGGGCACACCGCTGACCGAAGAACTTTTATAGCTCTTACCTTTAAAAACAGGGACTACCGATTGATGAAAGTTCTCTACGTATCGCTACAGTCGCTCAGTCCTCTATACCAGGCAACCGAAACGGAACTGATCTCCAACAGCCTGGCGGCGGGGGAGGAGGTATGGGTGCTGACGTGCCCCGGGGCGCTGTCGACCTGTATGTTTAACCCCACCCACAACCTGATCGGCTGCGCGCTGTGCAGCCATCGGTCCAATAAATGGGCCCTGCGCGCCGGCGTGCCCGAGCGGCAATTACTGAAGATCGACCGTTCCTGCTTTCCGCCGCCGTCCGACGTAGAGCTGCCCGCCAGTGACGACGCCTTCCTCGGCCTGGAGTACGAGGGAATAAACGTGGGGCGCGGCGCGGCCTCGTCCACCATTTCCATCCTGCGCGAATACGCCCTGGATTACGGGGGTAAGCACAGAGGGTTGATTCAGCTGGAAGTAAGCAACGCCATCGGCTGCCTGCGCAACTACCTGCGGGTGATCGGTAGCCTTGCGCCGGACCGCGTCGTAGTATTTAACGGGCGCCATTCGGAAATGTGGCCGCTACTGTCATTGTGCGAAAGCCGCGGCATCGACTACGTAACCTACGAAAGGGGCAGCGCCAACGAGCGTTACCAGCTGTTCAGAAACAGCCTCCCCCACAGCATAAAGACCCGGCGGGGGCTGATGAACAAGCTGTGGGCGGAAACCCCGGTCGAGCAACGCACGGCCGAGGCGACCGAGTGGTTCGAGAGCAAAAGGAGGGGGACCAATAAGGACGATAAGAACTACCTGGGCGGGCAGTCGGTGGGTGCACTCCCCGATAATTACGACGCCGATAAACGCAACTTCGTCGTCTTTAACTCCAGTGAGGACGAAATGCAGGTCATCAGCGAGTGGAAAACGCCGCTGTACCGACAGCAGAATGAAGTCGTAGCGCGCCTGCTAAGCACCTTGGGGTCGGATGATAACATCCACGTCTACATCCGGATGCACCCTAATCTGAAGGGTATAGATAACCAGCAGACGAGGGAGTTGTACGCCATGTCCGCCGCCAACCTTACGCTACTGCACCCGGAAGACCCCGTGGATACTTACGCGCTGGTGGAGGCTGCCGACGTCGTACTGACCTTCGCCTCGACCGTCGGCGTGGAAGCTACCTTTTGGGGGACGCCGAGTATACTTTATGGGCGCTCCTTTTACGAGGGGGACGACGCCGTGTACCAGCCGACCTCCTTCGGGGCCCTGGTCGAATTGATTCGAGACGGGGAGCTCGCACCAAAGCCGAAGGCTAACGTACTCAAGTATGGCTACTTCATCAGCCACTTCGGGGCGCCGTACGCGGGCGCCGAGGTGCGGTCGATTAAAGACGTCAGGATCAACGGCCGGCGCGTAAGGCGTTTGTCCGTCGGAGCGTTACGCAAATTGGCCGGGCTGCTCCCACAGCTACCCCGCTGGCTGCGTACGCACCGGGTAGTGACGGGTAACCGGCTGCGGCTGCGTGAGTTGGGCAAGCTCTACAGCCACCTAACCCAAGAACGGTAGATCGTTTATGGGGCTCGTGCAAAGACAGGTGCTGAAGAATAACCTGATTGCGTTCGTCGGGGTCGGGGTAGGAGCGCTCAGTAACGTTTGGGTATACCCGCTGGACCCGGCCGCGCGGGGTTACATCGACGGTGTGCTCAGCGTAGCCTTACTGCTCGTTCCACTGCTGTTGTTGGGCACCGAGACGGTGACGTTACGCTACTTCAGTTACCTGGAGGGGCCGGACGACCGGTCGCGGGCCGGGCAGTTGCTCACCCGCAGCTTAGTCGTCGTCAGTCTGGCGGTACTGGTGCTGGCGGCCACGAACCTATTATTCGGTGGTGCGCTGAACGATCTATTCGCGCGGGGTGCGCTAAGGACGAGCCGCTGGCAAATAATCGGCTGCACCGCCGCCCTGGCTTACGCTGGCGTGCTGACCGCCCACCTGATCAATTTTCGAAGAATCGCCGTACCCGTATTCTTCAATAATCTATTGATCAAGCTTCTAGTGCCGGCCATCTTTGTGTACGCGATTTACTACGGGGCCCAGGTCACCGATCTCGGCTGGTTACTGGTGGGCGTCTACGTACTTGCCGGTGTGGGCTTACTCGCTTACGCCATCTCTTTGGGTACGGTAAAGCTGCTCTGGGGTCGACTAAAGCTACCCGACCGGCAGCGAAAGCAAATCTATAGCTTAGCGTTATTCAGCATCTTTAGTACGATAGGGTCGCGGCTTTCGGTACACATCGATACGGTGAGCATCAACGTGCTGCTGGGCGATTTCGATACGGGTATTTATACGCTCGCTAAATTTACCGTAGGCGTCATTCTGCTCCCGAGTGCGGCCGTCAACAGCATTACCGCCCCGATCGTAGCGGATGCCTGGCGGCGGAACGATCTGGCGAGCCTGGAGGTGCTGTACCGGCAGAGTTCCACGGTACTGTACGCCTTTGGGGGGGTGATTCTGGTAGGTACGTTGGTGTGCCTACCGTACCTGTACGAGCTTACGCCGAGCCTCGGTAGGTACCGAGCCGGCTACCTGGCGGTGCTTCTGTTGGGTACCGCTCAGTTGGTCGACCTGCTTACCGGCATCAACGGTAACCTCATCGCGATGACGGACTATTTCCGGTGGAATGTTGCGTTCATTTTGTTTCTGGGGCTGGTCAACGCGGTAATGAACTACGTCTTCATCGCCGGCTTCGGAATGGGCTTTACGGGGGCGGCCGTAGCTACCGCCATCAGCCTGATAGTCTACAATCTGGTTAAGCTAGGCTTCGTGTGGTGGAAGCTCGGCTTGCACCCCTTTTCGATGAGCACGCTCTATACGACGGGGGTGATCGTAGGGGTGGGGGCCGCTGCTTATCTCCTCCCCGAGCTGCGCGCTCCGACTTTGAATATATTGCTGAAGGGTGGGGTGGTGCTCGTGCTCTTCCTGCTGTACTTCCGCTTTACTCATGGCGTGCCGCCCGTCCGGCGTCTACTGAGTCAAGGTTTGCAGGCGGCCTTCACCGGGTAGACCGAGCGCTACCGTGAAAGGTACGAGCGATCGGGGAAAACTTACGTGGTACATTGCGCCCGACGACTTTTATTCACAGTACCGTAATTAGGCATATGATGCAAAACTCCGTCAAAGGGGGGGGCAACGCTTTCTCCCTTGCTTTTGGAGGACTCGTAGGTTCCGCTATCTACCTGGTTCTTGTCTATTTACTGCCCTCCGATCATAGTGTTCACACCATCGGTGGCATGGTGAGCACGTGGATTCTGCTGGCCGGTCTGTTACTGGCTCCGGAGTTGAGCGGAAGCCTCACCCGGCGGGGTCTCCTGACGGCTGCGGTGTTGCTCTTCTACGGTTTGTCGGGGTGGTTGTTGCCGATCGGGCTCGGGGGGGGCATCGTCGTCGTCGTCGGGGTCGTGGGGCTCGCTTCGGTGTGGGTCATCTATTCGCGGTGGCGAGGCCTACTTAGCCGGAGAAGCCTGGTGAATGGTACGGTAGCAGCGATCGCCACCCTGCTGATCGGTCTGAGGCTATGGACCATGAATTACTTCGAGCCGAACCTGATAGAGGGGTTTGCGACCGCTACCCTCCACCTCGATACCTTTCACCACGGAGCGCTGAGTGAGAGCATAATGAGCCGATCGGTGGTTTCGACGAGCATCCACGGTACGCCCGCCTTCCGTTATCATTTCCTCAACCACTGGATCTTCGGTGGGATGAGTAAGCTGGCTGGCGTAAAAAGTCTGGTATGGTATGCCTGCTATTACCCTGCGGTCATTACTCCGCTCTTTATCGTATGGGCGGTAAATTTCATGCGCGTTGTTACCCGGTACCTGAGCTTCGATAAGCTGATTGCAGGTGACGGGGCTATATTCCTCCTCTTGTACCTTTCGTTGCCGTTCGTGGTGACTTCCGTCAACCAACCGCTTACCAGCCAAAGCACGGCGCTATCCATAATTCTTTTATTCATCCACGCAGTTTATTTGCTCGATGGTGGTCGCCCGGGGGGTAAAACGCGCCCCTGGGTCGAGGTGACGCTCGTGTCTTTCGTGCTCCTGCTTGCGATATGTATGTCAAAGATTTCGACCGGCTTTGTGTGGGTGGGGGCGGTACTCGTACTGTGTGTGTACAGAATGAGCTGGCGGCGGTCGTTATCCGCCTTCGGCCTGGCGGCGGTGCTGGCGGTGGTAGTACTGCAGCTCGTTTACCCCGTCTATCGGTTGGGTACCACCGTGGGTACGACACAGCGTTTCAGTAATCTATTTAATGCTACGGATGGCTTCTGGTACGTATTTCTCCCTCCTTTGATCGCGGCGTACCTGAACCGACGTACGCGAAAGGTCAGCTTAAGGCACCTTTACGAAAAGGCTTTGGGCCGGTCCCCCCGGGCAACCCTGACCGTAGCTTTACTGGCCACGTGGGGTATCGGTTGGTTCGGTGCGCTGGTCGTTTCGGGGAATAGCGCGGACGTGATCTACATGACGCTCCCGGCCTTTTTTCTGTCCGCCCTGCTCGCCTACGTCATTCTGCGCAAGCAGGCGGCCGGCTGGTTTGCCACCTTTAGCACCGGGGGCTGGAAAGCTTTGCTTTTACTCCTCATCATCGGTGCTACCCCTACGCTGGCGCTGGGGCCCCTGGGGTCGTTCCGCCTGAGTGTCCACCAGTCCTACTCGCGGGTAGAAAAGGAAAGACTTGCGTTTGCCGCGGCGGTGCTAAAGATCGCCGAGGAAGCGCCGGAAAACGCCGTACTCTATTTACAGCAGAGCGATGCGCTGCTCGACGGGTACCCAGGTAGATTTCCCATACCCGCCCTGTTCGCGGTGGGTATGACGGGCCTGCCGGTGATTTCGGGGTTCTCCGAGAAGCAGTGGGTCGCCGACCTCCCTGGCTACGGAAGGGCGTACTACAAGAATAGCGGGCTACCCCTGGCACGCTCGCTGTCGGAAGCCAAGGCGCAGGCAACCGCGCTGGGCTACGGGGTGCTGATCGTCCTTACGCCAACGGAGTTGGGGGTGGATTCGCGGGCCTATGAGCTTTAGCGGCAGCTGACAAACGTTTACGCACCTATCTTTACGAATGATGATCGAACTAAGTGACCTACCCGGTTTGCACCTCGGTGAAGACGGCATTTACTATACCGAAGACAGTCGTCAGGTCTCTTATCCGGAAGCAGGCCACGACCGGTGCTTCGACGTGGAGGACGACAGCTTCTGGTTTCAGCATAGGAACAGAATTATCCGCCTGTTCGCCGATGAATACGGGGTGGATAAGACCTTCGTCGACATCGGTGGCGGTAACGGGTGCGTGGCGGACTTCCTTCAGCGGTCGGGCTACGACGTGATACTATTGGAGCCCGGCTACCACGGTGCTGCCAACGGAAGAAAACGCGGGGTAAAACGGGTCATCTGCGGTGCTCTGCAGGACGTGACGTTCACCGGCAAAGGACTCACCCAGGCCGGGATGTTCGACGTCGTCGAGCACATTGAGGACGACCGCTCCTTCATGCGTTCCGTGTGCGATGCCATGCCGGTCGGGGGTATGCTCCTGATCACCGTACCCGCTTACCAGGGCCTCTGGAGTTATCACGACGTGGAGGCGGGGCATTACCGGAGGCACGACCGCCGAAGCCTGCTCCGGCTCTGTACCGAGGCGGGCTTCACCGTCGAGCACAGTACCTACTTCTTCGCGCCCCTGGTCGTCCCCATCTGGCTACAAAAAACCCTGCCTACTAAATTAGGGCTGGCAAAGGCGGACGCGGGCCGCGGCAACCAACGAACCGCCCGCCAGCTAAAGGGGAGCCCTGGGCTGCTCGGTAAGGCGGTCGCCAAAGCACTCGACCTCGAATTCTCCCGCTTAGCGGCCGGAAAGACAATACCCATAGGAAGTAGCCTGCTGGCCGTCGCACGAAAATCCGCCTAACGAAGTGATCGATAAATACACCCGGCTCTATTCGGTCATCATCCCGGTATACAACAGCGAACAGGTCGTAGCGACCACCGTGCGCGAGGTGCTTAAGGTTATGGAACAGTGGCGCTTAGCGGTTGAAATAGTACTGATCAACGACGGGAGCCCCGATAAATCGTGGAGCGTGATCCGGGAGCTCGCCCAGCAACACGACCAGATTGTCGCCATCAACCTACAACGGAATTTCGGGCAACATTCGGCCGTCCTCTGCGGTATGGCGCACGCAACGGGGGATTATCAGATCACCATGGATGACGATCTGCAAAACCCACCCAAAGAGTTGATCAAACTCATCGATCACATTACCTCTACGGGCGACGATCTCGTTTTCGCCCGTTTCACCGCGAAGCGGCATGCGGGCTACAGGCGCATGGGGACGAAAGTCATCAACTACATCAATCGGAAGGTTTTCGACAAACCGAAAGGCTTGGTCCTCTCGAATTTTCGCATTTTCGACAAAGAGGTAGCCAAAAGCGCCGTGCGCTACAAAACCTACTACCCCTACATTCCCGGCTTACTGCTGATGCACGCCGGCCGGGTCAGCAACGTACTCACCGAGCACCACGCCAGAACGATCGGCGGGTCCAACTATTCGGCGGCCAAGATCATCCAACTCGTCGGGCGGCTGTTATTTAACTATTCCGCCTATCCCCTCCAATTACTCACATACGTCGGCTTTACCGTAGCCTTGTTCAGCTTCGTGTTCGCGCTCTTTACCATCGTTAAAGCTTACGCCATCGGTAGCTCCGTCCCCGGCTGGACGTCACTGGTCGTACTACTTTCGCTCTTCAACGGCATTACGATCGGTATGCTGGGGATGCTCGGTACGTACATAACCAGGGTTCTGCGCGAGCTCAGTACCAACTCTCCCTATCAGGTAAGGGAGATCGTCAGCCAAAAGGCACTGCCGGTCACCTCAGAGATCTAGCGATATGCCTGCAGGACAATTCTTCATCGTCGGCGCTCAGCGCTCCGGCACGACCAAGCTGGCGCACCTGCTCGACGGCCACCCGCGCATATCGATGGCAAAGCCCTACCGGCCCGAGCCGAAAGTGTTTCTCGAACCCGATGCGCACACCCTCAGCCCGCGGCGCTACTTCGATCGTTGCTTCCCCCACCAAACGCTCACCGAGGAGGGGTGGCTGGGGGAGAAGTCTACGAGCTACTACGAGCATACGCTGACCGCCGCGCGCATTCGCTCCGTATTCCCGCGGGCCCACATCCTATTCATACTGAGGGAGCCTGTCGCCCGGGCCCTGTCCAATTACCATTTTAGTCGTAGCCACGGCTTGGAAACGCGTACGCTTTCGGAAGTTTTCCTGCAGGGCGTACCACCGCCCGCCCCCGCCTTCCGCGTGTCAGTAGATCCCTTCGACTACCTGGGGCGCGGCACTTACCTTCCGCACGTTCAGCGCTTCGTTTCGTATTTCGGCAGGCAACGCGTCCACGTACTCTTTCTGGAACAACTGATCCGCGACCCGGCCGGCACCTTATCTCCGCTACTGGACGCCCTGGAAGTCGAGCCCCTACGATCGATCGACGGGAGCGTCGTGAACGCTACGGAGAAGCTCGAAGATCGGAAGATCGTGGCGGAAATCCACCAAAAGTTCAGCGCCTACTTTGCCCCACTGAATGAGGCTTTGCTGAATTACTTGGCGGTGGAGCCCCCGGGGGCGTGGCACTACTAGCCGTCCTGTCTACCTTGCGCCCCCAACCGTTAAACGTGCAATGATCAAGTTCAACAAACCTCACCTGACGGGCAAGGAATTGCAGTACATCGCTGAGGCGGCGGCCTCCGGTAAGCTTTCCGGAAACGGACCGTTTACAAAACGATGCCAGCGATTTCTGGAGGGTCGTTACGGCTTCCGCAAGGCGCTGCTGACGACTTCCTGTACCGATGCCCTCGAGATGGCGGCCATCCTGCTCGATCTAAAGCCGGGGGATGAAGTGATCGTACCTTCCTACACCTTCGTTTCCACGGCGCTCGCCTTCGTACGCGAAGGTGCCGTCATTCGCTTCGTCGACTCCCTGGCCGACCAGCCCAATCTGGACCACACCAAAATAGAGGGCCTCGTAAACGAACGGACCAAAGCGATAGTCGTCGTGCATTACGCGGGGGTAGCTTGCAACATGAGGCCGATCATGGAGGTAGCGGAGCGACACGGCTTGTTCGTGGTGGAAGACGCCGCCCAAGCCATCGAAAGTTACTATTCACCGGCAGGCGGCGCGGCGCGGCCCCTGGGAAGCATCGGCCACCTGGCGGCCTTCTCCTTCCACGAGACTAAAAACGTCATTGCCGGCGAAGGCGGCCTGCTGGCCATCAACGACCGGCGGTTCGTCGAGCGCAGCGAGATCATCTGGGAGAAAGGCACCAACCGGGCACAGTTCTTCCGGGGAGAGATCGACAAGTACGGCTGGGTCGATCGTGGGTCTTCCTTCCTGGCTTCCGACCTGACGGCGGCTTTCCTGTTCGCGCAGCTCTCCGATATCGAGGACATCCAACGCCAACGCCTCGCTCACTGGCAGGCGTACGACGCGGCGTTCCGCCAGTTGGCCATACCGGGGGTCGGCTTGCCGGTCATTCCCGATTACGCGACGAATAATGCCCACATGTACTATCTGGTCTGCGATAGTGGATCGACCAGGCAGCGGCTGATTGCCGGATTGCGTGACAATAAAATTAAGGCCGTTTTTCATTACTTATCCCTTCACGCCAGCCGGTTTTACACTGGCCGGCACGATGGCCGCTCCTTACCGAATAGTGATCGCTATACGGAAACCTTAGTCAGGCTACCCATGTATTACGACCTTACGGCCGGTGTGATTGAGCGCATTGCCGAACAGACGGCCCTCGCCGTATCCAGATGATCGAAACCCTCGCCGAATCCCCCCTGCTTCTTCTCTTCACCGTCATCGCGATCGGCTACGGCCTGGGTGAAATTCAAATCAAGGGCTTCAAACTCGGCGTTGCGGCCGTACTGTTTGTCGGCCTGGGGTTCGGGGCGGTTTCCCCCGATCTTTCCGTCCCGCAATTCATCATTTTTCTCGGCCTGTCGATATTCGTGTACACAATAGGTTTGAGCTCGGCCCCGGCCTTCTTCGCCAGCTTCCGGCGCCATGGGTTCAAGGACGTCTACTTCGCACTGTTTACGGTCCTGCTTTCGGGCTTACTGGCGTACGGGCTCGGTATCTGGCTGGGTTTCGATGCGGCGCTGACCGGTGGGTTGTACGCGGGTGCGAGTACGAACACTCCGGCTTTGGCGGGTTTGCTGGACGCGATTCAAAAGGGCGAGGCCGCAGGTGCGGTGGGGGGGATGTCGGAGCAAGCAGTAGTAGGATACTCGCTGGCTTATCCGATGGGCGTATTGGGCGTTATGCTCGCCGTCTTCGTACTGCAACGAGCCTTCCGGATCAGCTACAATGAGGAGGCATTGGCGTTGGCCAACGACTATCCATTGGGTGCAACCCTGACGAGCAGAACCTTCCACGTCGAGCACGCGGACCTGGTGGGGAAAAGCCTGCGTGACTTTCGCCGCAACCACCGGCTGAACGTCGCCTTCGGCCGGATGCAGCACGACGGCGTTACCCACCTCACCAACTGGGATACCGTACCGGAGGTGGGCGACCGGATCGTTTTGGTCGGTACGGAGGAGGCCATCGACCAGGCTGGTAAGTCCGTGGGTGCCCCCGCGGCGGAGCAGCTTACCCACGACCGTTCCGTCTTCGATGTACGCCGGATGTTCATCTCTAACGACGAGATTGCCGGTAAGACCATCGCCAGCCTCAACCTCGGGGAACAGTTCAACCTCCTCATCACCCGCGTACAACGGGGCGACATGGACCTCCTCGCCACCGGAAATACTACCCTGGAGTTGGGCGACCGCGTGTTGATGGTGGCCCACCGCGAAGACCTCCCCGCGCTCGATAAGGTTTTCGGGAATAGCTACGAAGCACTTTCCAAAGTCAACCTGCTCAGCTTTGGGCTGGGAATCGCCCTGGGTTTGCTGCTGGGTATGATCGATATTACGCTACCCGGCGGTTACAACTTTAGCCTGGGTTTTGCCGGTGGGCCGCTGATCATCGCGCTCATCCTCGGCCAGCTTCGTCGTACGGGCCCTATCGTGTGGAGCTTACCCTACGGAGCGAACCTGACCCTGCGGCAGCTGGGGCTCATATTCCTGCTCGCCGGTATCGGGATCCGTTCCGGTCAAACCTTTTACCGCACGATCCAGACCGATCTGGGCTATCAGCTCTTCGCGGCCGGCGGCCTCATCGCCATCGTCAGTACGATCGCTACGCTGATAGTCGGTTACAAGGTGCTTCGGATCCCGTTCAGTTTTCTGGGCGGCATGGTAGGCAGCCAACCTGCCGTTCTAGACTTCGCCATCGAGCAAGCCGGCAACAAGTACCCCACGATAGGTTATACGAGGTTATTACCGCTGGTACTGATCGGGAAGATCTTGGCGGTACAGATTTTGTATAATCTGTTAACTTGATCGGTAGAATCGTATTCCCACGCCGTTCTTCTGGTAGTAAACCCGTAGGGTGGGGCGCTACCGCAGCACCACTTGCTTCTCCTCCACCATCTTGCGCATATTGATCAGAGCGTAGCGCATGCGACCGAGGGCAGTGTTGATGCTTACGCGGGTGAGTTTGGCGATCTCCTTGAAGCTCATATCCGCGTAGTGGCGCAGGATGACGACTTCGCGTTGCTCGGGGGGGAGGGCGTCGACGAGCTTACGCACCTTATCGTGGGTCTGGCTGCGGATCATGTCGGCCTCGGCGTTACGCTCGGGGCTCTGTAGTACGTCGAAGATGTCGAAGGTCTCGGTTTGGCCGACGGTGGGGCGGCGCTTATTGCGGCGGAAGGAATCCACGCACATATTGTAGCTGATGCGGAGGGCCCACTGAAGGAACTTGCCTTCGTGGTTGTATTTGCCGCGGCGCAGCGTATCGATGATCTTGATGAACACTTCCTGAAAGATGTCTTCCGCCTGGCTGTGATCTTTCGTGAAAAGGTAAATAGAGGTGTAGAGCTTTTGTTGGTGGCGGCCGAGGAGCTCCTCGAACGCGCGATCTTGCCCACCTAGGTATTGCGTGATCAGTTCCTGATCGTTCAGCGACTTAATGTCCATTGACTAACGTGATTTCGAGCTGTTAGGGATATTCCCAAAAAGGTCGCCGACCATAATGCGAAAGGGGGCCGGCTTAGTTAGTGTAGACGTTAGTTTATAGGAATCGCTTTCGTGATGATTAGGCAGCAGGGCGCTGCGGTACCCGCCAAAGATAAGGCGGAAAAATCGACACCTGCAAGCAATAATGTGTCCCGCCGCCGTCTTTAACCGGGTCTTAACGGTCAGTGACACTACAAAAACCGGCCGCTCCCGCGGGTGATAGTGGAGAAAATCGGTTACTTGATACGCCGGCAAAATTTCGTTGATGCGGGCCTCCGCGCTTAACTCTCTGGCTACTGATCCTGTTACCAGCCTAAACTCAGGAAAGACTATGTCCAAGACCCAAGATGCCGGCTTCGCCACCAAATGTATTCATGGTGGCCTCGAGCCCGACCCGCTCACGGGGGCGGTAATGACGCCTATCTACCAAACTTCCACCTACGCCCAATCGGCCCCGGGGGAACACAAAGGCTTCGAGTACGCCCGTACGCAAAACCCGACCCGAAACGCGTTGCAGGATAACCTGGCCAGCCTCGAAAACGGGCAACACGGAATTTGCTACAGTAGCGGCCTGGCGGCGATGGATGCCGTACTCAAGCTACTTGAGCCCGGTGACGAAGTCCTGGCCAGCGACGATCTCTACGGCGGCTCCTACCGATTGCTCACCGCCGTATTCGGGCGCTTCGGCATCACCTCCCGCTTCATCGATATGCGTGACGCCGCGGCGGTAGCCGAACAGTTCACCGACGCCACCCGCATGCTCTGGATCGAAACGCCCACCAACCCGATGCTGAACGTGGTCGACATAGCCGCCCTCACGGCAGCTGCCACCCGGCGTGGCATCATCTCCGTAGTCGACAATACCTTCGCCAGCCCCTACCTCCAACAGCCCCTCGATATGGGTGCGAGCCTCGTACTCCATTCCGCCACCAAATACTTGGGCGGTCACTCGGACGTAGTAATGGGGGCCGTAGTAACGAGTGATACCGAACTGGCCGACCGGCTTTACTACATCCAGAACGCGGTAGGTGCCGTACCGGGCCCGCAGGATTGCTTTTTGGTATTACGGGGCATCAAGACCCTGCACCTCCGCGTCGAAAGGGCGTGTCAGAGCGCCAAACGCATCGTTGAGGTACTCGAGCGAAACGATCTGGTGAACAACGTCTACTACCCCGGCCGGCCGGAGCACCCCGGGCACGAGATAGCGAGTAAGCAGATGAGGGACTTCGGCGGGATGGTCTCCTTCGACCTCAAGGAGGATACCCTGGAGGCCGCTACCCAGGTCATGAAGAACACCCGGTTTTTCACGCTGGCCGAATCGCTCGGTGGGGTAGAGTCCCTTATCGGGCACCCCGCGACCATGACGCACGCCAGCATCCCGCGGGAGCAGCGCCTGTCCGTCGGCCTCACGGATAGCTTGATCCGACTCAGCGTCGGCGTGGAAGACGCCGAAGATCTGGTACACGACCTGGAAACGGCACTTGCCGCCGCCGTCGGGGTGGCCAACTGATCGACTAACCGAGTGACTCCACGGGTAAGTCCTGCGTCCGCTCCTTCATTTCGACGTTAGCGACGCGGCTCTGGGGCAGGCACTCCCGATAATTCTCCTGGATCCAGCGGATGCAGTGCTCCCGGGTAGCGCAGCGCAGGGTAAAGGTGTCGCCGGCGTTCTTCGCACTGACCAGCACGCGTACGGTCATGGTGCGCTCGCTGTTGTCGGTGACCAGGGCGTTGCCGACTCGTTGGTCCCAAAGTTCCTGCGTGGGTAGGAAGCGCTCGACCTCCGCCCGCAACTCGTGAACGGGCAGCGTGTAATCTACGTAAAGCATCACGGCACCGATGAGCTCGGTGTTGCTACGCGTCCAGTTCTGAAAGGTATCGTCGATGAACTTCTGGAGGGGGACGATCTGCCGGCGTTGGTCCCACAAGCGCATCGTCACGTAGGTGAGGGTGATCTCTTCGACCCAGCCGTATTCTCCGTTAACGATGAGGGCGTCGTCGATCTTTATCGGCTGAGTGAAGGCGATCTGGAAGCCAGCTAACAGGTTAGCGATAGACTTCTGGGCCGCCAAACCGATGATGATACCGCTAACCCCGGCGGATGCGAGCACGGTCGAGCCCAGTACGCGCATCTGAGGAAATTGCATCAGGACCAAGGCGGCGAATATGATGAAGATGCCTATCGCAATGATGCGTTGGATGTACTGAAGTTGCGTGAGGATCTTCCGCTCCTTGAAGTTGGTGGTATTCGTCGTTGCGGTACTGATGCCGAACGGTATCGGCCGCTATGCCCACGAACTTCAGAATCAATACGGCAACGAATACGTAGAGG
>OY764778.1:0-17686 GCA_963668285.1 uncultured Lewinella sp.
GATAGCGTGATGCCACCAAAACTCACCGGAGCACATCTCGCCCCTTTTCTTATTAGTGAAGGCAAGGTGAAACCGGTACGTAGCGTCTACGTGAACGACCGACTGGTCTACTTTGGCCACCCGGATATGTTGACGCCGTACAGCATTCCGGTAGATAGCGGTAAGCACACGATCGAGGTACGCGGGTTACGACATGCTTACACCCGAGTGGACTCCATAGCCAGCCGGGCGCAGCTGGTGCTGAGTGTCGATACCGATAAGGCCTCCGCCGCCGGGTGGGGCACCCGCGAACTAAGCGAAGCCGACCGAGATGCAGAAGTACTACTATTAGATAATCGTTTATTAGTGAATTACCGACCCACCAAAGAGGACATGGGGTTTTTTCGCAGATATAAAGGGGATGTTTTACAACGGGGCATTACGCAAGTCGGAGCCGCTAACGTATTAGGGTTGGTGGGCCTCACCGACCGCATCAGGTATTATTATACCCGCCAGGATACCTTTAGAATAGCAATTGAAAAAGGAGTCAAATACAATATCCGCCGGGGTAGAGACCGATTATATACTATGGGGGGCGATGAGTTTTTGTCGTTGTGGAAAGAGGCTTCGCGGACTCCGCACCTGCCGGGGGTTCCGGAGTATAGCTTACCGGTACCAAAAATAACCGAATTACCGCAACCACAGAATATTTATTCGAAATTCCCCAAACTACTCGATAAGGAGCAGCGGGGGCCGGCTTCAGCTAGGTAATCTACCCGAAAAAATCTTGCGGGTAGTACTATCCCCGGCCGCGTCAATTTCCATAAGGAACATAGAAATGAGATGGGGTGAGGTTAAGACCGCGCCGCTGGATAGTAATAGTAGCCGGAAGCTACATATACTATCGAGAACCGATGCCCCGTACGCGCTGCCCCCGGCGGCGGTACGATATTTATTATTACCTGCCGGGAGATACGATTCGCACTCAGCGCATAGTTATGCGGCGCGATGAACTACTCTGGTTGAGTTACAGCGATAGTACCACAAGTTACCTCGGGGGCTATGTGGAATTACTCCCCATATCGCACGCTCCGCCGCCCCCGCCGGAACGATGGTTTTCTATTTCTACGGAGGGTAGAAAAGTCAGCGGAACGATTATCGACCCGATCGGTGGCGATCCATTGATCGGGGCCAGCGTACTGATCAAGGGCACTACCCTGGGTACAGTCACCGATATGGATGGGCGGTTTACGCTACGTGTGCCCGCCGGCTCCTCCGAAATCGAAGTGACCTATACCGGATATAGTTCCAAAACCGTTTACGTTGGCCTCGATCGATCCGGCGCGGCACTGGGGCAAATTGAAATGGAATCGAATACCGAGCTCTTGGAGGAAGTAGTTGTGACAGGTTATAGCGTGGCTATGAAACGAGACATGACGGGTAGTGTCATCATTCGAGGAGCGAACTTGGCACTAGCGGGAAGATCAGCTGGAGTTGTCGTTACCGTAGAGCCAACTAACCCAGAGGTGCCCCTCAGCCCGAGCTCGTTGCCCGTGGTAGCTGCCAGGTCAGATTTCGCGGATCTAGCCGGCTATCACCCCCGCCTCACCACTAACGGCCGGGGGGAAGTCACCTTTCAACTCACCTACCCCGACGATATCACCGCCTGGACTACCTACGCCGTAGGCCAGGATCGCCGCCGCCGGATCGGCTTTGCCCAACTGCGATCGCAGTCCTTCCTACCATTCCAGGCCCAACTGTACTTGCCTAGATTCCTGGTACAAGGCGATCGAGGTACGGCTACCGGGCTGGCCATCAATCGCACGGGTGTAGCTAGCCGGAGCCGTCTCAGTTTTTCGGGCGACGGAGCGCAGGTGCAAAGTGCGGAACAGCTATTAGCAGAGAGTCAAACTAATCATTATGACCTGGGCGCCCCCTACTCTTTGGACAGTCTTACCTACCGCTTTACCGTACAGGAAACTAAGGCCGGTGGCGAGGCGGACGGCGAGGAACGGAAAGTCCCCGTATACCCCCGTGGTACCGAAATGGTCGCCGGCCGCTTCCTGGTGTTAAAAGATTCGGCGGTTACCATCACGCGGGAGGATCTTGACGAGCGCGGCGGCAACGTGACCCTACAACTCTTCGGTAACCGCCTCGAACAGTTGACTAACGAGCTGGACTACATCATTGACTACCCCTACACCTGCGCCGAACAGACGGCCAGCCGCCTCATCGGCCTATTGGCCAAACAGCGTATCGAGCGAGCCCGCGGGCTAACGGTCGATCACCAACACGCCATCATAAAATCCATCGCCCGGTTGCGTGACTTGCAGCGGGGAAGACGGTGGCTTCGGGTGGTGGAAGGCCGCTAAACGGTCCTCCTATTGGATGACCCTGCACGTTTTCCGTGCCTTCCAATCGGCCGCGGCAGAAGGGTATCCACTACCCGATTTGCAGCCCATCCGGCGATACTTGCTCCATGTAGCCACCACGGTGCCGGAACGGGACCGCCTACAACTGTTCGTTACGCTAGCCGAGGCGCAACTGCCGCCCACGGATGAGGAGATGCGGAACCTGGATACGATTGCCATCGCGGATGACTACACGCGCTTGGCTTTGATGCGTCTTCATCAGCTACGGGGCGATTCGATTGAGCTCGATGAGTTACTCGCCGCGTCCAAGAAGCACTTCGGCGGCGGCCGGTATTGGGGCGAGCGCCGCTTCGGCTGGTACCGACAGCCACTCACCGACCGGTTGGCCTGTAATCTGCTGGCCGTGCGCATCCTGACCGATGGGGGGCGGGAGGGGGTAGCCGCCGAAGTAATCACCTATCTTTTGGGTCAGACGCCAACGTCTAACCTACCCGGAAGCCGACCTCATCTAGGCACCAATACGCTGGAATCGGCCAAGCTGGTGGATGGGTTGCTTCCGTACCTACTGAAGGACGGTGAGCAGTTACAACCCGCGCGGGTCCGACTATCCGGTAGCCGAACTGAGGTGGTGAGCGAATTCCCCCACGAACTGACCCTGCCACCCGGGGAAGCGGCCGGGTTGACCCTGCAACGAGAAGGCACCGGCCCCGTACCGATCGCCTATCACCAGCGCTACTTCGAGCGTCAACCCACTAGTACCGATAACGGCTACACCGTAGCCACCGAACTAGTAAACCCCCGAAACCGCCCCCTCAAGCAACTCGCCGTAGGAGCAACTGCCTGGCTCACCGTAACCATCACCGCCGATGCGGACGCCGACTATGCCCTCATAGAATTGCCCATCCCAGCCGGCTGCAGTTACCAGGACCGTAACGAGCCCCGCGGCCCCCACGCCGTGCACCGGGAGTACCGCCGCGACCGGGTGGCCATCTTCTGTGACCGCCTCCCCGCGGGTACCCATACCTACCGAGTGGCCCTGGAGCCGAGGTTCAACGGAACATATACGCTGAACCCGGCGCGGGTGGAATTGCAGTATCTACCTGCCGTTAACGGAAATGATGGGATCAAGTCAATAGCTATTATTCGCGAAGGATTGTAATCCCCCCCCAACACAGCACCCGACCCGCAACGCTACGGGATTGTCAAGTCAGCACCTCACTACCTACCTTAGCCAGCCATGGCGACCATATTGATCACCGAAGACGACCCCATCATCGCCGCCGACCTAGGCGACCGCTTACAAGACGCGGGCTACCAGGTGGAAACCGCCCACGACAGCCCGACGGCCCGACAACTGGCCGACACCGCGACCCCGGACCTGGTCCTCATGGACGTCAACCTAGGCCAAGGCCCCGACGGCATAGCCACCGCCACTCACCTTCGCGCAGCCTACCCTGACCTGCCCATCATCTTTTTAACCAGTAACTCCGACGCCGCGACCTTTGAGCGGGCCCGGGCCGTACGCCCCCAGGGCTTCCTGTCCAAGCCCTTCCGCGGTCGCGACCTCCTACACGCCGTCACCCTGGCCATCGGTAGCCGGCCCACAGCGTCATCATCATCGTCGAAGGCGCCAACTGCACCGGCCGAAGCGGATGTCGGTACCGATACCTTCACCGATCGCATTTTCCTACGCCACAAAGAGCGGATGGTGCGGGTGATGACGCACGACATTGTCTACCTGGCCGCCGACGACTATTACTGCAAAGTGGTCACCGAGCAACGGACGTACACCGTGACCAAGACCCTCAAGAAATTTATGGACACCCTGCCGGCCGGGCTGCGCATCCAGCGGGTCCACCGCTCGTATGCCGTAAATATTGACCAAGTGACGGAGATCGGTGAGATCTATATTTTTTTGGGGGAGCACCGCGTGCCCGTCAGCCGGGGGAAGCGGGAGGAACTGATGCGGCGCATGCGTAACTGAATGGCCGGTACCGTTCACTGGAATATACCTACCGTTCACTGATTTTACCCCCGCGGAGGGGGTGGGGGCCTGTAGATTTGGAGCATCGCTTGACAAACAAACCTCTCCAGTCATGATCTCTCGCCTCTGCCTCGCCTTCCTTTTCTGCCTGCTCACCGCTACCGCCGCCCGGGCCCAGTACGCCGGCGTGGCCGCCGCCGCCCCCACTGACGCCCCGGTGGCCACGGCCGCCCCCGCCGCCGTCAACTTTCGCCACATGCCGACTCTGGAAGGTGGCCCGGAGGCGTTCAAAAATTACTTACGCAACTCACTTGTTTATCCCGAAGATGCGCGGGAATACGCTGTCGAAGGCACGGTCGTCGTGCTGGTCGCGGTAGATGCCCAGGGCCGGCCTACCGTGAAAGGCGTGGAGAAGGCACTCTTCCCCGCCTGCGACGAGGCCGCCCTGGCCGCCGCCGCCCAACTGCCCCGCTTCCTGCCCGCCGTCCGTGACGGCCAGGCGGTAGCGCGCACGCTCCGCGTCCCCTTTTATTTTCGGTTGCGGTAGCCCTGCCGCCGTGGGTCATTGTTTACCTACGAAGGACAGCACCGTTCGGTAACCGTTCGTTGAGGCTTGGTCCAATTGCCCTCCGAGCCGCTCGGTCAGCATACCGATTAACCGACTGCCGAAGCCCGCCCCGCGGGCTTCGGTTTTTTTGGGTCTGGGTCGCCCCCACACCGTCGTCGCTTACCTCGAGCCGGAAGTCGCCGGGCCCGTCACGGTGCAAGCAGATCTCTATCGTGCCGGGCTGGTCGGCGGGGAAGGCGTATTTAATGCTGTTCGTGATGAGTTCGTTGACGATCAGGGCCAGGGGGATGGCGGTGTCGACGTCCAACTCAACGTCCTCAATTTCCGTGTATAGCTCCACCCGGTCATCGAGGCGGTAAGCGTCCAGCAGCCGGTTACCCAGATCGGTCAGGTAGTCGCGCATGTTGATGCTGACGGGGCCGTTGTCCCCGTAGAGCCGTTCGTGGATCATCCCCATCGCTTCCACTCGGGTCTGGCTCTCCTGCAGGGCGGCCACGGCGTGGTCGCTTTCCAGGCTGCGAGATTGGAGGGATAGCAAGCTGGAGATTACCTGCAGGTTATTCTTCACCCGGTGGTGCACTTCACCGATCAAGGCCTCTTTCTGGGCGACGAGCGTGTCCTTTTCCCGATTACTACGGCGCAAGCGGGTGCCGAGCAGGTAAAAAATGACCCCGGCCCCGGTGGCCAGTATGGCTAAGCCGGCGAGACCGTATAGGGTGTACCGTTGGCGGGTAAGGCTGGCTTTTTGAGTGGCGATCTCCGCGTCCCGTTCGGCGGCCTCGTATCGTTCCTGAAGTTCCAGGGTGGTCTGTTGGGCCCTATCGCTGCGTAGGCTATCGCGCAGGCCTTGCCATAATTGTTGATAGTGGTAGGTAGTATCGTAATCGGCGCCGCTCAGGTGGGCGGTCGTCAGGCCCCAGTAGGCGTTCTCCTCCGCGGTCAGGTTATTCATCCGTTGGGCCGCCTGTATGGCTTGGTGGTACCGGGCCTTGGCGATAGTTTGGCGGCCGGTGGCTTTGTGAAGGTTGGCGGAGGTGAACAGCGTGGCGAGGTTAGGGTGGTCGCCTTCCATCTCCTCCACGATCGTGATGTCTTGCAGCGCCAGATCGTACTCTTTTTGCCACTGGCGGATGCTGCTGCGAAGGCCGTAGGCGGGGATGCGGTACATCCGCCCGCCCAGCTCATTAGCCGTCCGTACCCCAACTTCGGCTATGGCTACGGCGCTGTCCAGTTCCATACGTTGTTGCAGATCGAAAGCCCAGCGGCGGGCGGCGATGTGTAAGGATCTGGTATCCCCGCCGCGTTCGGCGGTTTCGTAGCCCCGGCGTGCGTAGTTGGCGGCTTTCTCTCGCAGGCCCACCCGGCGGTAGGCGGACCCCAGTAGGCCATAGACGGCCACCAGGGAGTTCAGATCGCCCATCTGGCGGAGGCCGGGTACGGCGAGCAGCAGCGTATCGATCACCGCCTCGTGGTGGCCGGTGCGCAGCAAGTGATAGGAGAGCCACATTCGTACCGTATCGACCAGCTCCGGTCGGCCGCTGGCTACCGCGCGGTCGTAGGCCATCTGCTTGTAGTAGAGTACGCTGTCCGAATTGTTTTCGTACTGGTGGACGTTCCCGAGAAAGTCCAGCACGTGCGCCTCCTCCGCCGGCCCGGGGGCTATGGCTAGCAAGCGACGCAACTCCGGTTCCGCCTGCTTGGGGTCCTTAGCCATCAGGTCGTTGGCTTCGGTCAGACGCTGCTGAAAAGATTGCGCGCCGCTGGGTGAGGGGAGGAGCAATACGCACCAGGCGATGAGATAAAATGTACGCATGAACAGTGTGTGTTAGAATCGGTTATTAGCCCAGTAATAGCTCGCCCCTGGTTGGGCGCTGGCGCGGGTGCGGGGGGTCGGTTGGTAAGGAGCCGGCAAGGGGCGGAATAACTTGTCCGTAATGCCCCACCCACCAAATGAATTCATCCGTCACCCAGGAGGCATCAAATTACTAGGGGCCCGTTGCAATAATCCAGAATAAATAGCGCTTCCGATCACTGAGGCCACCAAGACACAAAATACCGGGAAGAGGCCGGAAGCTAAAGTACAAACAAGCGCTGAACTACGCCACGATACCCTAACCGTCGAGACCGTAAGCGGCCACCGCGGAACTGACTGAACCCCTATGCGTACCCTACTAACGATTGTATTTCTCTACGGCCTTAGCCCCCTCGGAGCCCAGGGCTTCGTAGAAAAGATCACCGACCTGATGGAGATCAAGCTCGGCCGCCCGCCGGCCGATACCAACCGGTTTCAACCGCGCATCGTCATGGCACCGATCGTATACTACGAGCCCCGCACGAGCTTTGGGTTCGGGGTGGGCGCCCGGCTGCTGTTCAAACCCAAGAACGCCGGGCCGGAGGTACGCACCTCCAACATCCCCATCGGTATCAGCTATACGTTGAACAACCAGGTCTTTTTCACCTCCGGTTACACGATCTTCTTCCCGGAGGAAAAGTGGCTCTTCCGCGGTAACCTCAACTATATCGATTTTCCCCAGGGCTTCTACGGCGTAGGTAACTTCACTACCGAGGAAGACCGACTGGAAATCACGTACCAACGCTTGCTGGTAGAACCCCTGTTGCTGCGGCGTATTAAGCCCGGCATCTTCCTCGGCGCTGGCTTACGCTACGACATCTTCTACGGCACCGAATTATTGGAAGCCACCGAAGACCTGCCGGAAGGCTTCGATTTGCAGGGTGAGTTGGGTAGCACCGCCGTCGGTGGGGAGTTGGCTTTCAGCTACGATAAGCGGGACAACGTGATCAATGCCACCCAGGGGCTACTGATCGAGTTTACGCAGGGGTTTTACGGAGAGTTCCTGGGCGGCACGCACGACTTTCGCCTCAGTAAATTCGACCTGCGGAGTTACCGGCGTTTGAGCCCTAAGCAGGTCGTCGGGGGGCAGCTCTTCACCCGCTACGCCGGGGGGGATTCGCCCGTCCAGGAGCTGAGCGGGTTGGGCGGCCAGGAGTTGTTGCGCGGCTACCCCGAAGACCGGTTTCGCGATCGGTTAGCCGTGTTTGCGCAAGGAGAGTGGCGGTGGCAGGCACTGCAAAGTATTGGCATCGTGGGGTTTGGTGGCCTGGGGCGGGTCGCCCCCGATCTACGGAAGTTAAGTCTTGATGGGATGTATTATAGCCTGGGGGCGGGCCTACGCGTTGCGATCATCCCGGCGGAAAACATCAATTTGCGGGTAGACGTCGCGCGGGGCTTTGGGCCGGTGGATGATTTCGGGTTCTATTTGGGGTTAGGGGAGGCGTTTTAGTAATTACCAATTCACTCGGGTTTAAGCAGGCTGCTGATTTGTATCGCATACGCTTTGGGCTCCAAGAAGCTCTCGCCACCAAGCCTTTCCCGACCCTCAAGGCCACCCACTCAGCCGATCACGTAGTCGTCCAGATTCGCGCCTTCTGCGGAACGGTGAAATAAATCGGCCGAGGAATACTACTCCCAGGGCGTTTTCCCAGCGACTGTGTATCAAATTCTTTAAATTGTCGGTCGGGGCCGCCACCACCACGTCCAAACACCCGGTATGAGCGAAAGCGAAAGTGAGCAAAGGTTGATGTACGGTGAGGACGTTTCGGTCTCGTACGAAAGGCATGTAAATTCAATCGTAGCCCTCACTAGATTGATGCGGGGTTTCGTGAGCATCTTCCATTACAGCGCCATTGTGATGTGTGTATGTGTACTTAGAAAGTACGGATATCTGGACCGCAAGAAGCCCGCGGAACGACTCACCGATCTGATAAAGAGGAACAGGGATCTTCCTTATGCGGACGATCTACTGGATATTACCAGGTATTACATCCCCAAACCCGTTGATGTAAATCTTAATCAAAGCGGCGTATTGTACGCAAACCTGGCGGATATCGATGAAGAGGTTTTTGGCGAGCGATTTCACACGATCTTCGACGGGGTCATGCGCCACATCAGTGAATCGTACGGTAAGTCGACGGGTAGGTACCTGAGCCGTCAGGCGGTGACCGAAATCATAACCAGTTTACTCGAGTGGGGTAAAGGCTCACGAGTGTACAACCCCTTTGCCGGGCCCGCTTCCTATGCCATTCCTGGCCGGGATACCGATTACCTCGGGCAAGAAGTCGATAAGAGTGTCTATCAGTTCGGGAGATTGCGTCTAATTGCGCATGGTCTGCTAGATCGGCCCAATATCAACTACAAAATAAATAACAGCGTAGATAGCTGGCCGACGAACGAGAGATTCGATATAATCGTCGGGGTGCCCCCGTTCGGCGCAGTCAGAGGTGGTAAATTAAGTTCGAAACCGGAATACGCCGATACCGCTGAGTTTTTCATCGATCGGGCCGTAGATAGCTTGAGTGACAACGGGCAACTGGCGAGTCATGTACTGCCGAACCTGCTTTTTGAAACTGAAGCTTCAACCGTTGAACTCAGGCGGCGGCTGGTGGAGGAGGACCTTATCGATACCATCGTTGCTCTACCCCCCGACCTGATGTACAACCGCGGTGGTAGGTCGGCCGTCATCTATCTCAAGCGGGTTAAACAACGGGTCGGGAAGGTCCGCATGATCGAATTACGCACTCCGGACCAATTATCACAATACCTGGACTTCCTCCGAGCCGCCCCGGAGGCCCGTGCGGTAATTCCTCGCCACAAATCGACTTTAGTAGATAACCGGCAGATCATGGAGCAGGACTATTTACTGGAGCCGGCCCGCTATTTCGTGACGACGGGCTACGGAAACCGCGCACTCTCGGAAATACTACATTCTTTGGACATGAAAAAAGTCGAAGTGGGCCAACCGGGCCTACTGACCCGGGTCAAGCATTTGCGCTCGGCGGAAGACCTGACTTACGGCATCGAACGAGCCGCCGTTACCGAAGAGGCCACCCTTGAAAGGGAGGGCTACCGGTTGGGCTGCAAAGCTTTGCTGATATCAACGGTTGGCAATTACCTTAAACCAACCTACTACCGCCCCAACGAATACGACGGTGCGATCACCATTGACGCCGCCATACGTGCCTTCGGCGTGGACACCAATGCCGTCGACCCCCGATACCTCGTACACGAACTGTACCGCAACGAGGTCAAAGAACAAGTGGATGGTTACCGAACCGGGGAGACCATCCCCCGGATAAAGCTGGACGACCTGCTGAAAGTCAGGGTTAACATCCCACCCATACACGAACAACGGGCCCAGCTAAAGGCCATCGGTGAGCTCAACAAAGAGATTGCCCGACTCACCGAAGAGCGCGATGCCCTCAGTAACGGAGCCGCCCGCGAGGGTATGCGACGGTTCGGAGACCTGAGACACGCCGTCGGTCGGCCCCTGCAAAGTATTCTCTCCGCGGCAAGAACCATGAAGGACTTCCTGGAGAAAAAGAGTCAATATGGTACCGCCATAAATGAAGAGTACGCTGACTTTTTAACTCAACCGGACGATTTCTCCTCGAATTTACGGGGAATTGTGAACGACGTTGATTTTATAAGTAAGTTACTGGAGAAAGGCCACCGGGGCTTTGACTTAGATGCCTACCCATTGAACCTCATACCCACGGTACGGGTGGCTGAGATCTTCCTGCAATGCTCACCCAAAGGCTACGACTTCATCATTGAAGTCCTGCCCGGTGATGGTATCCGGAAGGAGGAATTGGCTATCAAGGCCAACGAGGAACTACTTAAAATTCTGCGCGATAATCTGTTAACCAATGCGGCAAAGCACGCTTTTCCCGAAAAAGTATTCCCCGTAGAAGAGGCCGCCGCGGTAGATAAACCAGCCCAGCCCGAAGAGCAGACCTTCCCCGGAAAGCTAAATGATAACAAAGTACTCATCTCACTCAATGTATTTGAAGGCGCCCTGCGACTCATTTTTCAAAATAACGGTCGACCCTTTGCTGACGGGCTCACTCGCGAGCACTACATTCGGGAATTCGTCACCAAGCGCGCCGAGACGGGTTTTGGTATCGGCGGCTTTCAGGTCGATCAGATTGCCAGGCATTTCGGTAACCCCGAGTGGAAATTACTGCTGGACCGTGATGCCATTTTCCCCGTAACCTTCATTTTTGACTTCCCCATTATCCTTAACTAAACGGCCATGAGAGAAGTGAGATTACCCAAGGTCTTATGGATCGATGACGAGCACGGCGCATTAAAAAGCTTGATCAGCCAGGCAAAGATGAACGACATTGACTTGGTGCCCTTCAAATCTTTGCAAGCGGGGTTGGCGGAACTGGAACAAAACTACGACGATTACGAAGCCGTCTTGCTGGACGCAAAATTCACCAGAGCGGACAATGACGACAGCCGCATGGCCGATACGGAGTATGCCTTTCGGGCCAAGGAAAGAATCATCGCCCTGTCCAGAGTAAAACTCTTCGAAATCTTCGTACTTACCGGAAAATACGAAGATGGAAGTACCATTGATTCCAGTTTCCGTAAAGCTTTCAAGAACGTATACCGTAAAGGTATGGCAGCTGATAACGAGCGCTTGTTCGCGGACCTTCAGGCTGCCATCGACAATCAACTTTCTTACCAAATCCGCCAAGAATTCGGAGTGGCTTTCGACGCCTGTGCTACATACCTTCAGCGGAATAGCGAATCTATATTGTTGGGGTTGCTCACCCGGTACAAAAAGGGCCAACTGGAGATTAGTGACCTCAACAACATCCGTAAAGTCTTGGAAGCCTTACAGGAGAAGATTGTTGAGTCGAAAATCCTCCCTCCACAGGTAAGTTCACTTAAGCGCATCGCCGACTTCCTCGCCGGAGGGGTGGTGTCTTTACCCTTTGGAATGGATAAGAAAAAGCGGAACCAAAAGATAGCGAGAGATGCTTTTCCCCTGGCGGTGGGCAAACTCTTAGTCAGTCTTACTGAAACCGTACATGCTGGCTCACACAACGGTTACTTTGAGACGTATCTGCATAAAACGCCGTCAAACTACTGGCTCGTAGCCGCCGTGTACCAACTGACGGCACTGCTAGAATACTTTAAACTATATTTTGATGACCGGCCCGGGCCCCTGGATATTGTCGCGGCGTAGCCTAGCAGGTGTAATATAAATAGGTCGGTCATTTAGTAGCCCCTCCACGCTTATCTCTCGGCTTCCGATCTCCTTTGGTAAATAATTGATCGCCCGGCCGCCTTCGGCTCAAAGTTGGTTCACTAAGGGTTGCCCGTTAGCTAATATTCCTACACCAGCTCGATTCAGGTATACCTTAGTCCGGCAACTGAATAATTAAATACAGCCCTATGCACCGTTTACAACACGTGACCCTACTGGTAAACGACATACAGTCGGCTACGAAATTCTACACCGAGCATTTCGGGTTCCGGCCAATAGAGAAGCAGGGCCTCGACTACCCGGGTGCTTTTTTGCGCATCAACGAATACGAGGAGCTACATCTGGCCCAGATCCCCGACGTAGCTGCCAGTTTTCGCGGCCATTTTTGTCTACGTATAGATAACTTCAACGAGCATTTTTATCGCTTTCAGGGGATGGGGCTGCTGGATGTGGAGGCGTGGGGAAAGATGCGTGAGCTAGCCGGTGGGGTTATTCAAATGTACATCCGCGACCCCTCGGGTAACCTCGTCGAGCTCACCTCCCACCCCGAAGATCGCCACCTGATCGACCCGGCGATCCTGGACGGGCCGGAGTGGGGTGGGCGGCCGTTCAGACTCCACCGCGATACGACCGGGGAGGGGTAGACATTTTGGTGAGCACCTCCGCATTGTATAACCCCCACACCTCCGTACCAAGGCTCGTCGGCCGATTGCGGCTGGTCGCATCACTGCTCCTTTACCCCACCGCACGGCACCAGCGACCGCGCCCCGATCCGCTTCCTAATCAGACCGGCAGACTGGGTATTAGTTAAAAATTTCGGAACTTTGCACCAACATTGACCTACGGCAACATTTTGTTGTCCCCCTAGCTACATCACCTTCATCGCTTAACCCTTAGTCTTTCCATAGTGTTCCGCATTCTACTCCTCTGCTGCCTGCTTGGGCTAACCCTGTCTCTCACCGCACAAAAATTCGACGACCCGAAGTTCGGCCGCCTCACCGAGGAGGAGCGAACGATGATGGTGTACGACGCCGATACGAGCGCCGAGGCCGTTGTGCTGTTCGACCTCAAAGACGTCACCTTCACCTGGAATGACGACGACGGGCCGGGCCTCCGCACCCGCCACTATAAGCGCATCAAGCTCTTAAAGGCAAGTAGCTTTGACCGGGCCGACGTGGAGATCGGCTACTACCGCCGCTCGGAAGACATAGGTGGACTGGACGCCGTCATCCATCTTCCTACCGGAGGCACGTTCAAACTTAAGAAGCAGGACTTTTTGGAGGAAGATTACAACGACGACTACCGTACCATAAAATTTACCTTCCCTCAGGTTACCGAGGGGGCGGTGATCGAATACGAATACACCGAAAGCTCGAAATATATCACCTTCCTGCCACGTCACTTCTATACGCAGGACATCCCGGTAGTACACAGTGAATACCGCGCGCTCGTCCCCTCCTTTTTCGATTATGTGTCGCTTGGCAATGAGGCTCAGCTCGATATCCGGGTCCTTGAGCCCGTCCAGGCACGTTACGATTCGCCGATAGTACTTTCTACGGCCTATGGTGCCGGTACGATGCCGCATAACCGCCTGCGGTTTGCCATGAAAAATATCGAGGCTTTCAAGGAGCAGCCCTACGCGAACAACCTGCAGGATTACCTGGCCCAGACCCGCTTTCAACTGAGTACGGTAAGCTACCCGGGCCGGGGTGTCCAACCCGTGCTAAGCACCTGGCCGAAAGTAGCCGAACAACTGTTGGGTGAAAGTGGGTTCGGAAAGGCCTACAACAACAAGAGCCAGTACGGTAAAGTCTGGAAAGACGCCGAAGAAAAAGTCATGGCCGGGAAGACGGAAACCGAGCGGGCCCAGGCCGCCTATACCTTCGTGGCGAGTAACATCAAATGGAATGACGATTACGCGTTCATCGCCGACCAAAGCCCCAATAAGACTTACGGTGGGCGGTCCGGCAACTCCGCCGACCTAAACCTCACCTTATTGGCCTTACTGCGGGAGGCCGGCATCGACGCCGAACCCCTGTTGATCTCTCTGCGCGACGGTGGCGCGCCCATCGAGTTCTACCCCATCGTTAACCAGTTCGACCACGTGATGGTCTACGCTATGCTTGACGGCGAACCGGTTATTCTGGACGCCAACGGGGTGGATCGGCCCATGGGCCTGCCCCGCTACCGGGGCCTCAACCACCGCGGTTGGGTCGTCAAAAAAGATAACTCCTTCTGGGTGGACATTACCGCCCCCCGCAGTGATAAGCTGATGGTGATCGGGATGACCGTAGACGAGGCCGGTATGGCGACGGCCGACATCCAGGGGCGCATGAGTAACTACTACGCCACCACCGCCCGTGACCGGCACGTACAGATGGATATGAACGGCGAGGCCCCCTTTGCCAATGAGATCATCGATGTCTTCCCCGAAGCCAGCGTCTTGGAGTATTCCTCCGATTACGAAGCCGGTAAGCACGTGGATAAATTGAACGTGGACCTTAAGATGAACATCCCCGTCGGGCAGGCCATCGACGACTATCTCTACATCCAGCCCTTTATCATCAAGGTATTGAATAGTGAATTGCGGGATATCAAGAAGCGCATCTACCCCATTGATTTCGGTTACACCTGGGCGGAAAACTTCATCTCGAATATTACCCTCCCCGAAGGCTATGAGATAGATGAACTACCCGGAAGCATCAACGTGGTCACCCCAGACCGGGAGGCCAGCTGTCGACTCACCTTCAGCTCCGGGGCGGACGGGCGAACGGTGAGCGGCAACCTACGTGTTACGATGGGCCGGACGTTCTACGGGGCCGAAGAGTACGAAACGGTGAAATCCATGTTCGAAGAAATTATCAAATTGCAGGAGGCCACGATCGTCCTGCGCAAAGCCAAGTAAGGATGCGCCGCCCCGCCCAATTTTCCATATTGCTTATTTTACTGGTCGCCTGCTTGAGTTTGCCCCGCGTCACTGCGCAGGATATGCCCCTGGAGTGGTTGCTGACCCCGGAAGAATTAAAAACCGACGCCGGTAGTATCGTGCGGTCGTACGACGTTTCTTACCGGATGGTAGAGCCGGGTAAAGCCGTGGAACGAGTACGCAAGGTGGTCACTATACTCAATAAGAAGGGCAATAGCGAAGCTTCCGTCGGGGTTTGGTACGACAAGGACGTCAAGATCAACGACATGAAAGTCCGGGCCTACCAAGGCCCGGGGGAACTCTTCTTCACGGCCAAGAAAGTCAGTGATTTTGAAGACCAGCTTTATATCAGCCAGGGGCAGTTCTTCGAGGACAACCGGGTTCGGTTCTTGGACGTACCCTGCACCGGGTACCCCTGTACGGTAGAGTGGGAGTACGAACGTAAGCTACAGGATATGGCCTCGATCAACTACCCTTCCTTCGCCCCGCAGGATTATTACCAGTCCGTCCAGTCCGCCACTTTCACCGTTGAGCTACCGGTCGATAACGAGATCAACTTCCGCGGCCACGGGGTAGGGGAGCCGTTGGTTACGGAGGGGGAGAAAACGCTGACGTACGTGTGGTCCGTCAATAACCTGCCGGCGCACCAGGCCGAGAGCTATTCGCCGCCCTCGGCCATCACGCTGCCCTATCTTCGGTTTAGCCTACGGGATATTAAGATCGACGGCTACACGGGCAGTTTTACCGATTGGGAGGCGTACGGCCGGTTTCAGCGCCAGTTGTACGACGGCCGCCAGGAATTACCCGATTTGCTGCGGGCTAAAATACGGGAGCTGACCGATGGGGTAGAGTCAGACGCTGAGAAGATCGACCGCCTCTACCGCCTGTTGCAGGAGCGTACGCGCTACGTAGGCATCCAGCTAGGTATCGGTGGGTGGCAGCCCTTTACCGCTAGTTATGTCGAGCAGAACCGCTACGGGGATTGTAAGGCCCTCAGTAATTACATGGGGGCGATGCTGAGCGAAGTGGGCATCGAAAGTTACCCGGTGGTCATCCAGTGGGGCCCGGAGTATTACCCCGTTTCCCCGGAGTTCACCACCTCGGCGTTCAACCACGTGGTACTGTACGTTCCCGAAGAGGACATGTACCTGGAGTGTACCAGTAGTGACTCCCCCACCGGTTACCTGGGGGAGGGTAAGCACGACCGCAACGCCGTCCACCTCACTCCCGGGGGCGGTAAGCTCGTCCGCACCCCAGCCCTGGAACCGGCCGCCAATGGCTACCTACGCAACGTTGATCTAACCTTACGGGAGGATGGCAGTACGGAGTTCAAGCTGCAGTGTGACTATTACGGGGCTCTGCAAGAGGACATTCGCCGACTCCCGCGTCAACAATCCGACCCCAACGAGCAACTGAAGTGGTTGCAGGCCAGTGACTACATCCCCGATGTATCCGGCCGGTATACCTCTCACCCCCGAAGAAACTGCGCCCATTACGCATTTCACTTACGAAACGGAACTTAAAAAGTACGGACGTAGCATGGGCAGCCGCCGCTTCCTACCCCCTTAATCAATACGAAGGCCTAAGCTTGTACATCCCCGAGCCCGATGACCACCGTGAGTTTGACGTGGACTTCGACGAAACCCGCTTCTACGTAGATTCCATCACCCTGCATCTCCCCAACAACTACGAACTGGAAGCGGTAGGCGATAAGCTGACCGAATTGGACCACGCAATCGGCACCTACCGAAGCACGCTTACCCCCACCGAAGATGGCCTGCGCTGGGTCAGGACCCTGAAACTTACCCCCGCCCGCCTACCCGCCGAAGCCTTCGAGGAGTTCCGGACCTTCCTGGTAGCCGTGCAGAAGGCTGACAGTCGCCGGGTGGTCGTGAAGGAGAAGCGGACCAAGTAAATGAGTGAAGTTCCCGTTAGCCTGGCCCTCATCCCTTAGGGGTCGATAGCGCGGCCAAGATTCAGCGCCAGGAACTGCTTGTTGGCCGATCGATGTCTAAAGGACTCCAATAGGCGTATTTCCGGGCGGTTAGCGCAGCTTCCGTTCCGGGGTGATAGCGCCCACCTAGATACAGGCAGGGCGTACAGCTTTCAGGTAGGGGCGCGGTCGCGGGTGCGGGGTTTAAGAGGCCGGAACCGCCCACGACCTGATGTCCACTACGGTTAGGATAAATTTTATTGGAAGGTGGCCGGCGCGCTCGCCGAAGCAGGTGTCACCTCGGTCGGTAGCCGGCCAGGATCAGCTGGTACTCCCTATTAGCATAGGCGCTATCCCTATAAATATTATTGCCGAGAGTAACACCTCAGCCACCCGAGGTATAGTACTAACCGTAACCGGCTAATAAACGCCGCGCACAGCTCTCCCTCTAACGTATCGGAATTAATAAGCGGGCCAGCCCCGTACGGCCACCGCTATGCATAAGAGGGGACAGTACCATTCAATCACCCATTCATACAACGATTACAAACATCGAACCATGAAAAACTTCTTATCCTTCCTCTTCCTTCTATCACTCATCGCCGCATTCACCAGTTGCCAGACCGATGAGCAGGATATTGCCACCCCCCAGGTGAACGACCCCGTATCCATCGACAAACATAGCCACGCCGATGTGGATATGCCCGAAATCCACGACGCGTTGCTCAATCACATTCACTCGCAGAGTGAGGATTACGACAATGCCATCCCGGAAACGGTCACCCGCCCCGACGGTACGGTAGAGACGATCTACATGGTCGGTGGCGATATCGAACTCACCAAGGAGC
>OY764779.1:0-15523 GCA_963668285.1 uncultured Lewinella sp.
GCCGCTACGGCACGCAAATCCTTGCTGCGGGCAGGTACCGCCGCCGGCGTGAGCTACCGCCCCAACCGCTCCCAAAAGTCAGCTTCCATCGCCGCCGCGTCGATGTCATCGTACATCCAGACCGTACGTCGGGTATTTTCGGGCGGGGTGCGTACGGGGGTTTCGGAGGCTTGGCCGGGGCGCAGGAAAGCCTGTAAGAGCGCGACGTCCCACATCGTCCAGCGGGCGGCGCCGGGGCCACCGTGGTCTTGCCAACGGGCCTTTAGGTAAGCACCCAATTCGCCGGCGGGTGGCGAGCCGATCGAAGGTCGATGCGCGCTCCCAGGTATACTTGATGGCGACCGAGACGGGCATAACGTGGGTTTCCAGGCCTTCGGCGTCGAGCAGGTAGTTGGCGGCGTTCAGATCGCGGCGGATGTTGAACTCGTCCTTATTCCAGAAGCCACCCGCGAAGTCGTAGCGGAAGCCCAGCGAGTAGCTGACGACCTTGTCGATAATGGTGGGTTCGAGGGCGATGGCCGAGGCCAGATTGGTGACCGCGCCGATGCTCAGGACGGCCAACTTCTCCCCGGCGGGGGTGGCCCGGGCCTGCTCGATAATGAAGCGGGCGGCGGGGCTGTCGCGGGCATCGTACCCGCCCCACGGCTTACCCATGATCGTATCCGAGCCCAGCGGGTGCGGCAGGTCGAGCCGGCCGGCGATGCGCAAGAGTTCCTCGTTCAGCCGCTGGCTCTGGTACACGGTAGAATCCCCACTGGCGTGGTGAAACCACTGCGCGGAGCTGAGCCCGAGTAGCTCGATCGTTTCATCCGGTAGCGCGTAGGCAATCGCGAAAAGATCGTCTATTTCGTTGGCCGTGTCGCTATCCAGAATCACCCGCATTTTCTTCCCGGCGGGGTGGGTATACTTCTCACTTGTTAGAATTTGGCGAGGTACGCAGGTGCAGAGAACGGTGGATAAGAGCAAGGAAAGGCAGCGTAAACAAAGGCTCATCAGCTTGCTTTAACGCTCGGTGCCAGGTCGAAGAAGTGGAGGTAGCTTTCCGGGTTCGTTACCGTGCCTTTGCGCGAAACGAGGGTGATATCGATGCCGCGTTCGCGCGCTTCCTCCCGGTAGTTTTCGAGGATCTCGACGACGTCGTAATCCAGGTAATAGGTTTTTGAAACGTCCAGAATGAGGTCGGTACCGTCCTCCAGGGCTTCCAGCTCCCGTTTGATGGCCGCTTTATTGAAGAAGGTCACCTCTTCGGCCAGTGTCATTTGTACGTCGTGGTGGCCCGATCGGTCTTCCTTATCCACCTTATGGAGGAAGTGGCTATTCTGATAGCTCTTAACCAACAGGATGATGATGGCTACGGCCAAACCGAGGCCGATGCCGACGAGTAGATCCGTGAAAACGATACCCACGACGGTCACGATAAAGGGTACGAACTGCTTCCACCCCGTCTGGTAGATCGACTTGAAGGTGGAGGGTTTAGCCAGCTTAAATCCGACGATGAAGAGCACGGCCGCGAGCACGGAGAGCGGGATCATGCGCAGAAGGGTTGGAATGGTAACCACCGAGATCAACAGCAAGAAACCGTGGATGACCGCCGAAGCTTTCGATTTGCCCCCGGACTGGATATTGGCCGAAGAGCGTACGATCACCTGGGTGATCGGTAGGCCGCCGATCAGGCCGGAAATAACGTTGCCCGTCCCCTGCGCCAGGAGCTCTCGGTTAGTGGGCGTCACCCGCTGGGCGGGGTCGAGTTTATCGGTGGCCTCCACGCAGAGGAGCGTCTCCAGGCTCGCTACCAAGGCAATGGTGAAGCCGGTGACCAGTATAGTGGGCTCGAAGACGCGACTGAAATCCGGAAAAGTGAACTGCCCCATGAAGTCGTTAAAGTCGGCCGGGACGGGTACCTGTACGAGGTGCTCCTCCGCAATGGCCAGCGTTGCGCTGTCTTTGGTAAAGAAGTAGTAGAGGATGCCGACCACGACGGCGACCAGCGGCCCCTGCACGAGCTGAAAGAACTTCCCCTTTTTGGAGAGTACGTTGCTCCACAGGATCAGGATGGCGAGGGAGATGAATCCGATCAGGGTGGGCCCCAGGCTGGGGTCGCCGATGGAGTTGATGATTTCGGAGAAGGTGTTCTCCCCGTCTATCTGGAAGAAGGCAAAGTCCCCCTCCGGGTCGTCGTCGTCACCCAGGAAGTGGGGGATTTGCTTGAGGATGATGATGATCCCGATACCCGTAAGCATGCCTTTGATGACGGAGCTGGGGAAGTAGTAACCGATAATACCGAGGCGCGCTACGCCGAACAGTAACTGGATGAGCCCGCCGACTACGACCGCCGAGAGGAATATCTCGAAGCCCAGATCCGTGATGGCGACGAGTACGATCGCGGCGAGGCCCGCCGCCGGGCCACTCACCCCGATCTGCGACCCGGATAGTAAACCGACGATGATACCACCGATGATGCCGGCGATCAGGCCGGAAAACAGCGGGGCGCCACTAGCCAGGGCGATACCGAGACAAAGCGGTAAGGCGACGAAAAAGACGACTACTGACGCCGGGAGGTCATTCTTCAGGTTGGCAAAAAAGCCTTGGTTCTCGGTCATACGTCTGGTGCTGGTGAGCAATGATACGGTTGTTTTAGACACCAAGCGGCATACAAGGTTTATCCGCCGACCCGAATTAAGGCTTTTAAGCTACGGGAGCGCCAAGCTTGAACTACCCGAGGCAGTATGGCGTACATCTGCTAGACCATGCAACCCGCCCCCTTTTCCGCTAACCCCCTCCGCCGCCCATTTCCCGATCGAGCATTCGGCCGCTCCACCTTTATCGGTCACGCGCGGGTGGCGCTTTTCATCGCCGCCGCCCTCTACTTCCTTCAACCCATCGGCCTGGTGTACGGGGATTTCGACCTCGTCAAATGCGTCGGTTACGGCTTGGTGACCTTTACCATCTCCATTACCTACTCCTACGTTACCGACCGCCTGCTGGGTTGGAAGCGATCCGGTACATCCTGGACGCTGGGCAAGTGGATACTCGACAGTGCTTTACTGCTGTTCTTCATTTCCGTGGGTAACTTCCTTTTTCACAACCTGCTGGTGAACTGGTCCGTGTTCTCCGCCCGCGTGCTCTTTTACATTACGATACCGACGGTACTTATCGGCCTGTTTCCCATCGCCTTCAGCGGTATGGCCGTGCAGTTGAGGGCGGAGCGGGATAACCAACGCTCCGCCAGCGGCCTGACCCGGCTTGCGGGGAGGTTTGCGAATACGTCTTTGACGCCCGTACCGATGGCCCTCGCCGATGGCCTGTCACTCGACCCCGCTCACCTGCTTTTCTGCGAGCGGCGGGGGGCGTCGTTACGTGTGGTCTTTCTCCGGGAAGCGCGCGTGGCGGAGCAGACGATCCTCAGCACGTTAGAACGGGTGGAAACCGCGCTTAACGGTACCTCGGTCGTTTCTTGTCACCCGGATTACCTGGTGAACGTCGACCACGTGCGGTCCGCCAGGGGGAACGCGCAAGGTTTACGCCTCAACATGCACGCACTCACCGAAGAAGTCCCCGTAAGCCACGACTACGTTGCCGCGGTACGGGAGCAGGTACTGGCCTAACGCACAGCGGAAGGCTAGCGTACTACCAAAAGCTGGCTGGTTGCCCCGACTTTGACGATGTAGGTTCCGGTAGGTAGCTCGCTGAGGTCGATGACGAAGCTGAGGCCGATCTTTTCGAATCTGAGCTGCGTCCCTAACAGGTCGTATAGCTCGTAGGTCAGCGATATGTTACCCAAGGTTTGCGTGACCACTACCCGATCCGTTGCCGGGTTCGCGCTTAGGGTGAACAGCGTGCGTGCCTGGGTTGTAGTTTCCCGCTCTACGAAGGAGCAAACGTGCTCGTCCATATACGCTAATCGCCGATCGATCCAGTCTTCGGTGTACGCGACCTGCGCCCGTTCGACGTTCAGTGCTTCGGGCCACCGCAGTGCTTCCCGCCGGTAGGCTCCGTTCGTACGCAACGATTTCATGGCCGCGCCGAACTGCGCCATCAGGTTTTCGGTGGTGTAGATGCCGGCGTCGCGTAACTCACGGTACCGCGTGCAGAGCCGTCCGTTAAAATTATCGGGGTTGAGCGTCGTGAGCCGGCGGTGGAGGCCATTACCGTACCAGTCCTCGGCGCGTGAGTAGTTGAACCCTTCGGTATGGTTACCGAAGCTGCCGTCGAGATCCCACGGGATGTTGAAATAGGGGCTATCCGCGGCGTAGCGCGCCGTGTAGATATTGCGCGAAGCGTTATCCGACAAGCCCAAAAGATTGGTGAACAGGAGGATGTCTATTGCATTGTCGAGGTCGAACCGATTGGAGATGCCCCGCCGAAAATCCGCGTCGCTGGACGTCGTTACGAATTCGTGGAAAGCGAGCAGGTTATCGTAGCTACCGCCGTCTTCCACATCAGGATACTTCATTTCGTAACCGGACCAGGTTTCGTTACTCGCCGTAGGTCGTTCCTCGGTGCGATCGAAGGCTGTGCCGGGGGCATGCCGGTCGCCTTTGAATAGTTCTCCGCGTACGAGGCCATCCCGCTCCTTTTTCAATCGAAGTAGCTTGCGATCGACCTGCTCGCCGATCATGGTAATGCCGTGGTACCGACCGTTCAGAAAGGTCTCCGCGAATAGGACGTCCGGCCCGGGTTTTGCCCGCCCTTCCTCCGCGGCGTAAGGGAGTTCGTACTGCGCCAACCACAGCTTATGGCCGACGAATGCATTGACGCGAAGGGGTTCGTTGTACACCGCATCCACCACCCAGTCGTCATCGACGCGCATGCCCCCGAAGGTGACGTCGTCGTCGAACTCGAGATCGAGCGTCTTCTTAGGCAGGTATAGGCTGAACTTCCCCCGATACTCCACCCCCGCCGTCTCCGTAAACGAATGGCCGGCTTCGCTGTAGGCGACCGTTGCCGGAACCTTCGGGTCATCGACGATTTCCCCCTGGGAGTCGATGCTCAGTAGGGGGAGGCGGGTAAAGTAGAGTTCGTAGTCAGCCCCCCCCATCGTAACCGGGTAAGGGCGATCGTAGGTGACGCTTTCGAAGGTGGCGGCGAAAGCAACCTGCTCGCCACCGAGCGTTAGGCCGCGCCAGCCCGTCAATTCTTCGGGTTCGGCGCGGACCAGGATCAACCCGGCCGTCTCGTCGATCCCGAAGGCTTCCGGGGGTGGTTGGAAGGGCTGGGCACTCAGCCAGTGGGTGGCGACCATCAGTACGACGGCAATGAGTATACGTGGATGTGGCATTTGACTGGGTAGGGTAAAGGTTTGAGGCGGTAGTAAACCGTAGTAATCTATAGAAGGAAACGCACGAAAAGAGTTAGACGCTGCCTATTGGGGCGGCCAGCTTACCGTTTTGGAGGGCGGCGTAACTATAGGTGGTGATGAAAGTCGTAATTACCCGGGTGCTCAGTCAGTAAGGCAAGTTACTGTCTCAATGAGGTTGAGCTCGAACGGTGCTGCTATTCTTCCTCCGCCACGTAGGCCGCGATAAGCGCTTCGGCCACTTCCTCCGGCGTCCGTTCGCTGGTATCTACGACGAGGTCGTAGTGCATCAACTCCGTGTAGTCGACGCCGTATTTTTCCTTGAAACGGCCGATCTCTTCGCGGCGGCGGGCCAGGAGCTTTTCGTAGGCTTCCTCGACGGTACCGTAGGATTCCGATGCCCGCTTCTCATCGTTGAAGATGCGGGAGGCACCGATCATGGGCTTCACCTTCAGGTAGACGCGGAAGGCGTCCTTCAAAAAGAACCACGACATGCGGGAGTCGGAGATGAAGGGCTCCGGCCGGTCGTTGAGGGCCACGGTCGCTTCGTCGATCTTCCTGTCGATGGAGTCGTCCGTGCTGGCGATCTTGTTTAGTTCGAGGGTAGTGACGCCGAGGGTAGCGGCCATTTGGCGTTGGATGGTGCCGGTACTGATGATCGGCATGCCCAGTCGGGCGCTCAAGATCTTACTGACGGCTGATTTGCCGCTTCCTAGGTCTCCGGTGATCGTTATTATTTTCAAATCGGGGTGGTTCAAGCCCCCTATCGTAGGAGGCTTTGGTTATTGGACGACTACCCGAAGGGCTCGGTCACTTAACTGAAAGGTATACAAACCGGATGGAAGGCCGGTGAGGGGGATCGTCGTCCGGCCACCCACCGAAAGCTTACCGTAACGGACGGAGCGGCCGACGGCGTCGTACAGGCGGTAAGCCCCCCCGGTCGGAACCTCCTGTAGGACGGTCAGGTTCTCCCGGGCCGGGTTAGGAAAGAGGGCGATCGGCGGGGCACCCTGGGGGGTAGAGGTCGAGACGGAGAGGTCACAGACGAAGGCATCCATGAACCCCAAGCGGGCGGTAAGAAAGCTCCGGGTAGCTTCCAGGCGCTCGGGGGTGGCATCCGTCAGGTCGGGCCAGCGTTGCGCTTCGCGGCTAAATACGTTGTTATCCCGCAAGTGTTCGTAGGCGTCGGTCAGCCGGGCTTGCAGGGCGGCATCGCTTAGCGTTCCGGAGCGAAGCTCGGTGTAGCGATCGCAGAGTCGGTCGTTGAATGAATCCGGATTCACGTCGGTCAGGCGGGAGTACAGGCCGTTACCCCACCAAACGTTGGCGCTGTCGACGCTGGGCGGGGCATCGCCGTTACCGAAGGTATTGTCGAGATCCCACGGCACGGTGAAGTAAGGGGTGTCATCATCGTAACGGGCGAGGTAGAGGTTTTCGGAAAAGTTGTTCTCGGCGTTGACGACGTTGCCAAAGAGGAGGTAGTCGGCGGCGTTTTGGAGGTCGTAGGCTTCGGTAACCCGGGTTTCGAAGCTGCCGTCATCGCTGTCGGTCACGAGTTGGTAGAAGGCGTAGAGGTTGTTCCAGTCTACGGGAAAGTCGTCTTCGTCGGGGTATTCGTAGTCCCAGCCGGACCAATCCTTGTCGGTATTGTCCGGTACGGAGGCATCGACCTCGAAGCGGGTAGCTTTGCGGTCTTTGTCGCCTTGGTAAAGTTCCCCCCGGCGTTCGCCGTCTTTGGGCTTTTTGAGTTTTAACTGCTTGCGGTCCAACTCTTCGCTCAGGAGCATTAAGCCGTAGTAGGCTCCGTTCACGGCTACCTCGACGAAGCGTACTTGCGCGCCCGCCTTGGCTTCGGGTTCGTCTTCGGCGTAGGGCAGCCGGTACATATCCAGCCAGAGGGCGTGACTCAGGTAAGAGTTGACCTTTAGGGGTTCGTTGTTGAGGGCATCGAGCGTCCAGTCATCGTCTTCGCGGAGGCCGAAGAAGGTGGCGTCGTCGTCGAATTCCAGATCGAGGGAGTTTTTGGCGTTGGGGCCGTCGCTATTGCCGCGGAACTCAACGCCTCCGGTCATTTCCCCGGGGCACTGCGGGCCGACGCAGCGGAGGCTGAAGTCGACCCGATCGTCTTCCATTACCGGCTCCGTGGTAGTAAGTAACAGTAGGGGCAGCCGGGTAAAGTAGAGTTGTAGGTCGTTCGTCCCGTCCGTTACCGAGTAGCTTTCCGAGTAGGCTAAGGTGGCCGCGGGTTCGCTCAGATCGTAGGCCCGGCCACCGATCTCCAGTCGGGATACGGCACCCCGGTCGGCCAGGTCGATGTGCGCAAGGATGAGCCCGGTACCCGGGTCGACGACCGTGGTGGCGGGGTCGAGTACCAGGGTTTGGCTACGCGCGGCCAGGGGGAATAGAACGAAGGCGGTAAGCAGTAGGTAGTAACGGGTCATTGGTGGATATAAATTAAAACGCGTAAGGTAAAAGCATTTATCGGGCGAACGTCTAACGCAGCAGACTAACAGTGCCCGCCCGCACGATTTGCTCTACCCCGTCGAAGTAGGTGAGGCGATAGGTATAGACGCCGACCGGGGCGGCCTGCTCGCGCCAGCTTCCGAGCCAGCGCACTTCCCGATCGGGCGAAACGAACACTTCCTCCCCCCAGCGGCTGTAGATCGCCAGTTCGAACCGATCCGAAAAGTCGCAAGCGAGCTCATCGACCTGAGCGCCGAAGGTGTCGTTGACGCTATCCCCGTTCGGTGAGAAGGCAGTGGGTACGTATACCCGGCAGCAGCTTTCCGTGGCAAGGGTGACGTTCAATCGTACCTCGTCGCACGCATTGGCAATGGTTACCGACCACCGGCCCGACCCGCCCAGCGTTCGGCGCGGCCCGGTGAATCCATCCGACCAGTCGTATCGATCGGCGAAGGGTAGCGTGAGGTCGAGCTTCAGAGAATCCCCCGCGCAAAGTACTTCTTCCCGATTGACGGGTTGCCCCAGAAGGCCGCTCACCCCGCTTACCGTTACCGTGTCGCTGAGGGAGGCACATTCGTTAGCCAGCGTGGCTACGTAAGTACCCGGCTCGGTGACCACGAACCTTGCACCTGCCCCAACTGAGTCGGGGCCAGAACCGTCGATCGCGTTCCAGAAATAAGTGGCGGCCGGGGGGGTCGTTGCGTCCAGCACCAATTCCGACCCCGGGCACAGTACGGTATCGCGCAAGGGCGACGCTATGCGGCTCGCCCGCAGAGTAACGAAGGCCGTTGCGACAAGCTCGAAGTCACATCCGTAATGCGCCGTAAAGACTACCGCGTGGCTCACCCGGCCCGGTACGATGTCATCCGCCCGCAAAGACAGCAAAGCGCTACGCGCTTCCGCCTCGGAAACCGGGAAAAGCGTCAGTTCGCCACCCGCCCCGCCGCGAAAACGCACCGCGCTACCGACGGGCAACAGGCTGCCCGCCCCCGGGAAGCGCACGACTATGGAATCCGGAATACCGGCAACCGTCAGGTCATCTTCGAGGAAGCCGAAAGCGCCGGCGGCGCACAGCGGGGGGTGTACGTAATCCGCCGGGCCGGGGGCGTCGGAGCTATCGTCCGTATCCAGATCGAAGCTTGGGCAACCGATCGACCGCGCCTGGGCCAGGATGGTCTCGAGGGGCTCGCCCGGCAGGCTTTCGTCGGTGTACCGCGAGGCTTCGCCCAGTGCGTAACGCTCTACGGCCGGGGGGTTGATCGGGCGGAAGGCAACGGTCCGCTGGTCGCAGCCGTCCGGGCGTTGCAGGTCCTCATCCAGGTAGGCCAGCAGGATGTCGCCGCCTGCCTCCGTGCAGCCTACGGACCCGGTAAAGAGGTAGCCTCCGTTCGGGGCACGGGCGACGTCGCTGACCCAGCTGCCCGGCCGCGTGCCGACCGTCCGCTCGCGCAGCACGCTACCGAGTTCGCTGAGTATGAGGGCGAACCCGCGGGTTTCGTCGTTGCCCGTCGCGCGGCCGGTGAGTAGGTAGGAGCCATCTTCGAGGAGTAGCGCGTCGATCGTCTGCCCCCCACCGGGGTTACCGAGGGCGCCAGTCGAGATGACCTCCCCGTCCGGCGTCATCGTCAGGATGAGGGTGTTAGCGGGGTTGCGTCCATTTTCGTAGTTCGTAAAGACGACCAGGTTGCCGTCCGGCCGCAGGATCACCGGGCGGTTGCCGCGTAGGGCCTCCCCCCGGATGCGGTACCCGTTGGAGGCGAGTAGTGTGCCGGACGCACCGAGGCGGGCGGTCAGCAAGCGGTTCCCCCCCAGCGCCCCGCTTCGGATGCCGTAGCCTACCAGGAAGATCGAGCCATCCGGTAATTCGACGGCGTCGGTAAAGAAATTGAAGTTGCGATCCGGGTACCCGATGAGCGTTTGCCAGCGGACCTCCCCCTCGCGGTTCATCACAAAGGCGTAGGCGGCATTGGTACTGCTGAGGTTGCCGAGGGCCAGGTAGTTGCCGCCGCGCAGGGGGATGATGCGGCGAATTTCCTCGTCCTCTTCCACCCTACCCCGCCGCCAGCTTTGGAGGGCGGTCAGGTCGGTATCCATCCGGTAGCCCAGAAAATCGTCGAAGCTGGTGTTGCTGTTGTACCAGCCACCGACCAGGAACGAGGTAGCGTCGACGGGGGTAACGTGGCGGGCGAAAGACCGGTGCCGACCGCCGATCCGCCGGGTAGCGGTTAGCTGACCGCTGAAGTCCAGGGCATGAACGAGGCCGGCGAGGCGGTCGGCTACCCCGGCGTCGGTGTGCCCCGTTACGATGATTCGGTCGCCGACGACGGCCAGGCTGGTACCGCGTTCTTCGCCGCCGGCGTCGAGGTGGACCTCCGAGAAAGTGACTTGCCCGGGTAGGGTTACGCTCAGCAAGCAAAGGGTTAGCGCCGGAAGTAAACGCGCTAGGAGAACTGACCTGTTTAGTAAGGACATGATGAAACAGTGAGGCCCACCCCTAGGATAGGAGTGGGCCTCAAGATAGTGGCTTCGACGCCAAGCATTTGTCGCCTACCGAATAGCTTGCAGGCTTACCGTTTTACTGGTATAATCGCGGCCGTTTATCGATCTGCCGGGGCATTCCGAGCAAGCCAAGGAAATTGCGGCGCCATCGCGGGTAAGCGCGAATTTGGTATCGGTGGCCGCGAACTGGCTGATTGCCGGCGAGCGATCGAAGTTCTTGAAGGCAATTGTTTTCGCCTCGTTTACTTCTTCGTAAGCGTAGTTGACGCTGCTTTCGATACCGCAGTCATCGACTTCGGCGGCGCACCATTCCGTTTCACAGGAGCGGAAGTCTACGCGAACGTGGCCGAGCCTTTCGGTAAAGGTTTCCTTGTCGTTGTTGGTGTAGGTAACCGATTCGAGCAGTGCCGCCTGGGGGAGGCCGGTACCTTCGGTGACGTATACGACGGGAACGATTTCGCCTTCGAAGTCGAAGTAGCCGGCCATACCGGAGTCTTCTTCGATGCAGGCGCTCAGGGTGACGGCCAGGGCGAGGCAGGTTAGGGGGAGGAGTAGTTTTCGGGTCATGCTAGGATATTTATTGAACGAAATAAAGTTAGGGGAAAAAATTCTACCCCGCAACATCAACGGCAGTAGTAACAATTTTGTAAGCTGGGCAAGGTATTTTTTAATATTTTCGTTGCTTTCCCGGAGCTACACTGATCTTTCCAACTGCCATACCGCCATGCTTTCATTTCGCTTTTTGCCTCTGTTATTGCTTCTGCCCCTATGTGGTCTGCTCAACGCGCAGCAACCCTACGTAGCGGACCTTTCTAATATGACGCCGGAGGAAACGACCGCGGTGATGACGGCCCTTAATGGTATGGACCTCGACCGTCAGATCGGCCAGCTATTCATGATCCGTGCGCACAGCGACCTCGGCGCCGACCACGTCGCGCACGTAAAGCGGGAGATCGAGCGCTACCACGTCGGCGGCCTCTGCTTTTTTCAGGGCACCCCGGAAAAGCAGCTCGAACTGACCAACGCCTATCAGCAACTGAGTAACGTACCGCTCTTGGTGAGCATGGATGCCGAATGGGGCCTGGGCATGCGATTGCCAAAACAAACCATCAGCTACCCGAAGCAACTCGCGCTCGGTGCCATCCGTGATAACAGCCTGCTTTACGAGATGGGTACGGAGCTGGCCCGTCAACTGTACCGCCTCGGCGTCCACGTAAGCTTCAGCCCGGTGCTCGACGTCAACAACAACCCCGACAACCCGGTGATCAATACGCGGAGCTTCGGGGAAGACCGCTACAACGTCACCATCAAGGGCTACCAGTATATGAAGGGCTTGCAGGATAACGGCGTTATGGCCAGCGCCAAGCACTTCCCCGGCCACGGGGATACCGGCGTCGACAGCCACTACGACCTCCCCGTGATCGGCCACGAGCGCGCGCGCCTCGACTCCCTCGAGCTTTATCCTTTTCAGGCGCTCATTCGCTACGGCATCGGTTCGATGATGGCCGCCCACCTGCAAATTCCCGCACTGGACGACCGCCCTAACCGGCCCAGCTCCCTGAGCCGCCCCATCGTTTACGACCTACTCCGTAAGGATATGGGCTTTACCGGCCTCGTCTTTACCGACGGGCTGGAGATGAAGGGGGTTACCAAACATTACGGCGACGGCGAAGTAGAGGCCGAGGCCATCGCCGCCGGCTCCGATATCCTGCTGCTACCGGAAAGCACCCCAGAGGCGGTGGACGCCATCAAACGCTACCTCCGGGAGGGTAAGATCACCGAGGAGCAAATTCGGGAAAAGGCCCGTCGTATCCTGCTCGCCAAGTACCGCCTCGGCATTCTGAGTACGGCAACCTTTCCGTCGCAGACCAACCTGCGCGCCGAGCTCAACAGCCCCGAGGCCTATAGCTTGAAAAGGCGGCTGTTCGAAGCGGCCATGACCATCGTCCGTGACGAAGGCCAACAGCTCCCCCTCTCGGAGTCCGGCAGCGAAAAGCTCATTGCAATGCACTTCGGCCAGGGCACCTCTACCCCCTTCGCCCGCCGGCTGAACGACTACGGCAAAGTCACTCACATAGCGGCCGATTACAATCTGACCGCCACGACCGCCGGCAAGTTACTGGCAGGTATCGGGGAGGGGGACCGCATTATCGCGACCCTGTACAGCGACGGTAGCCGCTTCCTGGAAAAAGTACCGGTCAGTACCGCGGTATTGAGGCTGCTACGTCAGATCGACGAGCGGGCCAAACTGGTGGTCACCGTATTCGGCAATCCGTACACCCTGAGTGAGCTGGACGGCCTGGGCACCGTCCTGATGGCCTACAGCCGTGACGACATAGCCCAGGAAGCCGCGGCCGAGGCGCTATTCGGCGTCAACCGCGTTAACGGCCGGCTACCGATCACGGCCAGCCCCAGCAGCCGGTTCAACGCCGGCCTGGAGACGAGCGCGCGTTACCGCATGGGCTTTGCCGCCCCCGAAGCCGTCGGCCTCGACGGGGGGCTGTTGACCGCCCGCATTGACGGCCTGGCCCGCGAAGCCATTCAGCGCAAAGCCACCCCCGGTATGGTTGCCCTCGTGGCCCGGCAGGGGAAGATCGTTTTCGAAAAGGCCTATGGCCACCATACCTACGGCAGAAAGCGAAAAACCAAAACGACGGACGTATTTGACCTGGCCAGCGTCACCAAGGTAGCCGCCACGACCGTCTCGCTGATGAAGCTCGTCGACGAGCGACGGATCGACCTCGACCTCCCCATCAGCAATTACCTCACCGAAACGCGGGGCACGCCGGTAGCGTTCCTCACCCTACGCACGATGCTCGCCCACCGCTCCGGCCTCCGCAGCTGGATCCCTTTCTACCGCTACACGCTAGACGAGGCCGGCAAGCCCAAGCCGCAGTGGTACAGTAAACGCCGAGAGGGAGACTACACCGTCGGGGTCACCGACCAGCTCTATATGAAATCGGAGTACCTCGACTCGATGTGGACACGGCTGTACACCCACGAGCTCCCCAACAAGGGGCAGTACCGGTACAGCGACCTGGGTCTGTACCTTTCCGCCCGCATCATCGAACGCGTCAGCGAGATGCCCGTCAACGAGTTCGCCGAACGCAATTTCTACCGCCCGATGGGTCTGGAAACCATGGGGTACCGACCAATGGAGAAGTTCCCCAAATCCCGCATCCCCCCGACCGAGCGCGACGGTTACTTCCGCATGGCGACGGTGCAGGGGACCGTCCACGACATGGGCGCGGCGATGTTGGGCGGCGTCAGCGGCCACGCCGGCCTGTTCAGCTCCGCCCGCGACGTTGCGACGCTCTTTCAGATGTTACTGCAGGGCGGTAACTACGGCGGTACGCAGTACATCAGCCCCGAGACGATCCGCCTGTTTACCTCCCGTTACCCCGGCGAGACCCGCCGCGGCCTCGGCTTCGACATGAAACAGCTCGACGAGGATATGAACCTCAACATGGCCCCCGAGGCCTCCCCGCGTGCTTTCGGCCACCTGGGCTTTACCGGCATCTGCGCCTGGGCCGACCCGGCCGAAGACCTCATCGTCGTCGTCCTCGCCAACCGCACCTACCCGAACATGACCAACAACACCTTCGGAAAGCTGGATACCCGACTGCGCGTCCACTCCGCCGCCTACCAAAGTCGGTTACCCACGAGTAAATAACCAAAGGTCGCCTCCGCGTGTATTGACTGCATGTTAGCAACCGATCAGACCATTCTATTTTTTGACGGTGTCTGCAACCTCTGTAACGGTGCCGTACAGTGGCTCCTTCTCAACGATAAGCGGGGGGAATTGCGGTTCGCGAGCTTACAATCCGAGCTGGCTACGGAGCTCCTGCCATCGCTTGGCGTCGACCCGGGCAGACTGGAAAGTTTGGTATTGTATAGAGACGGCGTGGTACACCAATTGAGCGACGCCGCTTTGGGTGCCGGCAGGGCACTGGGGGGCTTCTGGGGAGGCTTGAGCCGGGTGGGCGCACTGGTGCCGCGGGTGCTTCGCGACCCCGTTTACCGACTTATTGCGAGGAATCGGTATCGGTGGTTCGGGAAGCAGGAGGAGTGCATGTTGCCGCGGGCGGAGTGGAAGGCCAGGTTCTTGGGGTGAGTGGGAGCGGGGATGGGTAGATATTACTACACACTAGTTCAGGAGCAGGAACGTTCGAATACCAACTACCTTCGCGGTGAAATATTCATACATGCGTTTCTTATTATTACTTATTTTTTGCGAGTGCGCAGGTGCAGTGTTCGGTCAAACGAGCATGGATTTAGGACTAGCCGCCCGCTATACGTTCGACGGTAATCTGGAGGACGCAACCACAGACAGTGAAAATGCAGGCATAATAGACGGAACGCCGGAGTTCGGCTGCGGCGTAGAAGCTACCGCCTTAGTCTTCGACGGTTCTTCAGAAAGGACCGTCCGTGTACCCGTTCCCGCGGGAAACACCAGTAACGTGAACCGCGCTTTTCAAGACGGGGATTTTAGCGTAAGCCTATATTTCAAACCCACCGGCACCGGTAGCGGCACCCAATATCTCCTTGCCAAGCGGGATACTAACTGCATGTTCGGGCAGTATTTCCTGTTGCAGTACCTCCCCGCCACCCGCTCCCTGTCGGTCGTCCTTCGCCAGGATAACCAGGTGGCCCGTATCGACCGCCCCATTGTCGACCAAAGTTGTTTCCAGCACGTGGTGGTTTCCCGCGCGGATAACGTTGTTCGATTGTACGTCAACGGGGAAGAGATCGGCGAAGTCCCGACTACCAGCCGCGTCGACGTCCGCAACGACGGTGCGCTTACTATCGGAACCTCCACCTGCTTCAGTGCCGGCGAATCCCCCTTCGAAGGCCTTATGGATGAACTTCGTGTCTACGAACGCGCCCTGCGCCGCGATGAGGTGGCCCTGTTATACACCCGCCCCGACCGCATCCTTAACGAACGCCCCCGCCTCTTCCTGGGTGAGTCGATCGACGTAGAATTGAACAGTCCGTGCGGCATGTCCTTCCAGTGGTCCCCCACCGAAGGCGTCAGCGACCCGGCCTCCCCCAACCCGACGATTACCCCCACCACCGCCGGCACCCAAACGTACACCGTCCGTATCGAAGACAGCGAGAGCTTCTGCACCGCGGTGGACAGTATTTCTCTTCAAGTCATCGACCCCGATAATCTGGACTGCTCGCAGATCTTTCTACCCAAAGCCTTTACCCCCAACGGCATCGGCCCGGCCCAAAACGAGACTTTCGGGATTAGCAATCCCTTTG
>OY764780.1:0-11328 GCA_963668285.1 uncultured Lewinella sp.
GAATTACCATAGCGGTAGCCTCTTCAGGCTCCCGCCCCTGAATCAAGACATTCCGGTTCATCATACTGGCCTTGTTGTTCAGCTGTGCCGAAGCGTCAATCTGGAATGCGCCGTTGATCACCACCCGATCACCGGCGGCCACCCCCTCCGTAATCCGGTACCCCTCCCCGATCCGATCCCCGACGGTCACCTCCCGAAACTCATACGTTGGCACCTCCGTATCCGGTAACTCCACGTACACCACCGACCGCTCTCCCGTCCAGAGTACAGCAGAGCGAGGAACGACTAACTCCCGCGTTCCTGCCACATCTCCCCTCCCCCTTGGGGAGGGGTCGGAGGTGGGGATAATACTGCCCTCAATAAACATACCCGGCTTCAACCGCCCCCGCCGGTTACTAACCTCCGCCCGCACCGCCGCCGTTCGCGTCGAAGCATTAACAACCGGGTCAATAAAGGTGACGCGTCCATCGTAGGTTTCCTCCGGCCGGGAGGCCACCGTGAACGTCACTCGATCGCCCACTTCAATACTGGTCAGGTCTTCTTCGTAGGCATCGAACAATGCCCAGAGATTGCTCAAATTAGTGTAGGTGTAGAGCGCCCCGCCGGCCTTGACATATTCTCCCACCTCGGCCTTCGTTTCCAGGATCGTAGCGGTTTGGTCCGCATAAATAGGAAAATTACTGACCACCTCCCCGCTCTCTTCCAACCGTGCAATTTGCTCATCCGTCACCTTCAGGTTCCGTAACTTCGCACGGGCGGCGGTAACGAGCTGCGGGTTAACGTCAGCAAGCTGCTTCGCCTGCAACAGCTCTTCCTGCGCAACGACTAAATCGGGTGAGTACACCATAGCAATCCGTTGCCCGGCCCGCACCTGCTCACCGGCAAAGGAGACGAACAACCGCTCTATCCGGCCGCCAAATTCTGACACCTCAACGGCCGCCGTTCGCTCGTCCGCGGCTAGTCGACCGGTAAGCTGGATGGACTGTTCTACACCGCGCTCTATACCTTCTACTGCACCCGCGTCCGCGCCCATATTACCAACCACCATCGTCCGCACCCGCGCCAGCGCAATCGCCGCTTCCGTCATCGTCAGTACCGCCGGATCGGTAGCGTTCCCCGTTTCCAACGGAATGAGATCCATACCGCACAGCGGACAGTCACCCGGTCCATCCTGCTGAATTTGCGGGTGCATCGAGCAGGTCCAGATCTGCGCTTGTGTAGCTTCATTTCCCGTCATCTCGTGCTCGTGACCCATGTGCTCATCGCTTTTTTCCGGCGAACCGCCGAAGAGCAAATAGCCGGCCAATAAGCCAAGAACTACCGCCCCAACCAAGTATAATATCGTTCGCGTATTCATCATTGAGTAGTTATCAGGTAGCGAGCGATCGTCGCCCGTTGAATTAAAATGGTAGTCCGCGCCATCACGGCTTTCGTACGGTACATGATTAGCTGGTTCTCCAGTCGCAGCAGCTCGTCAAATGCCCGCTTGCCGTTGGCAAACTCACTTCGCGCGATGGACACTGTAGCATCGATCACCCGCGTTTGCTCCCGCAGGAAATACAGTTCGTTCGCCGCGTTATCGATGGCGTTCACCGCCCGGCGGATCTCCGCGCGGAACTCATTCTCCGTAGCTTCCCGGCGGGCATCCAGCGCCAGTATTCTGATTTCCTCTTCCTGCCGTTTAGCGGAAAATTTGCCTTTACTCAGGGGTATGGTCACCATCACACGCGGCAGGATCACGTCACGCCCATTCCCCGACGGGTCCATATCATCACGAAGACCGGTAGCGATGTAATCGACCCCGACTCCGAAGTCCGGCCGCTGGTCCAACCTTGTCAACTCGATGGCGGCTCGGTTGGCTTCCTGCTGCAACCCATATAGGCGCAGCCCCGGATGCTTACTCAGGTCAACCTCATCGGTTGCCAACTCAGGAACAAACGCTAGGGTTTCCGCCACCCGCTCCTCCAAGTCAAGTCGAGTCGCCACCTGCGTATTCGCCGGCTGGTTCACCAACTCATTGATCCGAACCATTTCTTGTTGCGCTGAATAGCGAAGCTCAGCCAGCTCGCGTTCCACCTCTTGCCGCTGCAACTGAACGCGGTACACGTCCACGGAACTCCCCCGCCCCGCTTCCACCCTACTCAGCGCCAGTCGGTCAAGACTTGCGTACAACGCCAGACTTTCTTCCAACACTACCCGCCGCGCCTCTACGCCCGCCAGGGTATAGTAAGCCCGCTCCAACTGAAAAATCAGTAGTAGCTGCCGGGCTGCCACCTGCTCCAGCAACGGCCGCGCACGAGCATCCGCCACTCCGGCCATCGCCGCCAGCTTACCCGGCCACGGTAACATCTGCGTAGCCCCCACCCGAAATTGCTGCGGCCCGGTGCGCGTCTCCACCGGCAAAACAAACACCCCGGCACCAATCTCCAGATCCGGTAGCTGATCCAGTTGCCCGCCAATCTTCAACGCCGCTTCATAGTCCAGTTGCAAAGCCCGCAACTCCGGATTCTCCCGACGCAACTCCGCCTTCAAACTGTCCAAACTCTGGGCGCGGACGCAGGTGCACGCGTTGTTGGGGTAAGGGCCCCCCAACATAAGCCATAAAAAGAGCAGGGTGAGAAAGCTTCTCGAAGCTGATCCGTCAACCATTCGGTCTTGTATAATTAGCTTCCTCATCTCTTACTGAATTTAAGTTTGAGTTCCGCCCGTAAACTCCAAAGTACCGGCACGGTAAACATGGTGACCACCTGCAACGTCATCCCCCCAAAACTTGGAATAGCCATCGGCAGCATAATATCCGCCCCCCGGCCCGTAGCCGTCAACACCGGCAGCAACGCCAGCAATGTTGTAGCCGTAGTCATCATCGCCGGCCGTACCCGCCGCAAGCCCCCCTCGATCACCGCCTCCCGAATCTCCTTGATAGTATCTGGGTCGTTCCGCTCGAAGCTGTCCCGAAGGAAAGTGGCCACCAGCACCCCGTCATCGGTCGCAATGCCGAACAAGGCCAGGAAGCCCACCCATACCGCGACGCTGAGGTTGATCGTCCGCATTTGGAAAAGTTCACGCAGGTTTTCTCCGAAGAAATTGAAATCCATAAACCCTGGATTCGCGTATCCTCCAAGCAGCAAAAAACCGCCGGAGAACGCCACAAACACCCCACTGAATACCATCAGCGCCGTAGTCACCGATTTAAACTGGAAGTACAAAATCAAGAAGATCAAGCCCAGAGCGATCGGCACTACCAGGCTCAGTCGCTCGTTAGCCCGCACCTGCTGTTCGTAGTTGCCGGCAAACCGGTAACTCACCCCGGCGGGAATATCGAGCCGGCCGGCCTCAGTCAGCCCCTCCAGATAGCTCTGCGCATTATTGACCACCTCCACTTCGGAGAAGTCATCGAGCCGGTCGAAAAGCACATAACCTACCAAAAATCCATCTTCAGATTTAATAGACTGCGGTCCCTGTTCGTACCGAATATCAATCAACTCCCCCAGCCTGATCTGACCACTACGAGTAGGAACCAGGATTTTCCTGATTGCTTCCGGATCGTCACGCAGCTCCCGCGGATAGCGCAGGCGGACGGCATACCGCTCCCGCCCCTCCACCGTAGTCGTCATCTTCATTCCGCCAACCGTAGCCATGATTTGTTGCTGCACGACCGTCACGCTCAACCCGTAGCGGGCAATAGCGTCGCGCTTCACGTCGAGTAGTAAGTAGGGTTTACCCACGATGCGATCGGCGAACACCGCCGCGTCTTTCACTCCGTCGATATTTTTCAGTTCGCGTTCCAGTTCCAGCCCGAAGGCTTCAATGGTGGCCAGATCCGGACCCCGCACCTTAACCCCCATCGGCGCCCGCATCCCCGTTTGCAGCATCACCAGTCGAGTTTCAATTGGCTGCAGCTTGGGGGCGGAAGTCACGCCGGGCAACTGCGCTACGGCGATGATCTCCTCCCAAATGTCGTCGGGCGATGTAATATGGTCGCGCCACTGCCGGAAGTATTGTCCGTTTTCGTCGGGGATCAGTTCACCGGCTCGTCGCACAAACTCCCCCTCATCGTCTACCTCAAACCTCAACCGGTGTCCATCCTCGTCCGTCAGGTACTCTGACTTATACAGAATCATATTTTCGTACATCGACAGCGGTGCCGGATCCAACGGACTGTTCACCCGGCCAGCTTTACCGACCACCGTTTCCACTTCAGGGATGGTCGTCACCGCCATATCCAGCGTGCGGAGATTCTTGAGGTTCTCCGCGATCCCGGCGTGCGGCATACTCGTCGGCATTAGCAAGAAAGCACCTTCCCCAAGGGCTGGCATGAACTCTTCCCCAATACTTCGGTACGACTGGAAGCCCGCAAAGATCAATAGCCCGATCAGCAGCAGGAAGAGCACCTTTACCCGCAGCAGAAAACCGAGGATCTTCGTGTAGAAGTGAATCACCAGCCAGAAGAAGCCCAGTAAGCTGCCCGCTACCACAAACACGAACAGGAAGTTGGTCGCCTGGCTCTGGTTCACCCCCAGCGGTAACCAGTAGCCGGCCAGCAGCCACGCCAGTACCAGGGCAACGGCTACGTTCACAACCGTCGCAAAGCCTCGCTCCTTCCAATAGCTTACGTTGCGGGTCCCTTCGCCCACAACGACGCGTGCACCTGCGGCCGCGCCCTCATCCCCTAAAGCAGCGGTAACAATACCAAGCAAACCCGCCAATACCGCAACCACTCCCAACCACCAAGCCACCCAGATGCCGGCGGCGATGCCAACCAGGATTAACGCCCCGTTACCAATGATTTTGACTCGTCTACTATCCCGGTCCCATCCCAGAACCGTATGCGCAAGCGCGGGGATGATGGCCAGGGCCACGATGATCGCCGCCAGCAAAGCAAAGGTTTTGGTAAACGCCAACGGCCGGAACAGCTTGCCTTCCGCAGCCTCCATCGTAAAGACCGGCAGAAAACTAATGATGGTTGTCGCCACCGCCGTCAGTACCGCCGAACCGACCTCCACCGTCGCCTCGTAAATACTATCCAGCCGCGATTCGCCCTTAGGCGGATCGCTCAGTCGGTAAATCATACTCTCCGTCAGCACGATCCCCATATCCACCATCGTCCCGATCGCAATGGCAATGCCGGAAAGGGCGACGATATTGGCGTCCACCCCAAAGTAACGCATGGCGATAAAGCACATCAATACCGCTACCGGAAGCGTACCGGCAACTAGCAGCGACGACTTAAGATTAAAAAGCAGCAAGATCACGACGATGGCCGTGATCAAAACTTCCAACGTAAGTGCCTCCTCTAGCGTCCCAATCGTTTCCCGGATCAGCTGCGAACGATCATAAAACGGGACGATAGTTACTTGGCTAATCGTTCCATCCGCTAGTTCCCGCTTCGGTAAGCCTGGCGCCAGTTCCGCAATCTTAGCCTTAACGTTATTAATCACCTCCCACGGGTTAGCTCCGTACCGAGCCACCACTACCCCACCGACTGCTTCGGCGCCCGACTTGTCTAGGATCCCCCGCCGCGCGGCGGGGCCCACCGTGACCCGGGCCACGTCCCGCAAATACACAGGGACGTTATTTCGTTCGCTAACGACCGCTAATTCCAGATCGTCCAGGTTTTGCAAATAGCCTAACCCACGCACAAAGTATTCCGCCAGATTGATTTCCAGGGTTGCCGCCCCCACATCCAGGTTGGAGCCCTTTACAGCGGCCATCACCTGCCCCAGCGTAATACCGTACACCCTCATCTTGTCGGGGTCGACGTCCACCTGATATTCCTTCACGTGTCCGCCGATGCTGGCTACTTCGCTCACCCCACCGGCGGCGCTCAGCCCGTAGCGCACGTAAAAGTCTTGGATGCTCCGCAATTCATCCAGGTCCCATCCGCCAACGGGTTTACCATCCGGCGCGTGCCCTTCCAGCGTGTACCAATACACTTGCCCCAGTGCCGTGGCATCAGGGCCGAGCGTCGGCGTGGCGCTTTCCGGCAACAGGCCGGCCGGAAGCGAATTAAGCTTCTCCAGTATCCGGCTGCGCGACCAGTAAAATTCGACGTTCTCCTCAAAGATTAGGTAGATGCTCGAAAAACCGAACATGGAATTAGACCGCACGGACTTCACCCCCGGAATCCCCAACAGCGCCGAGGTCAGCGGGTAGGTGATCTGGTCCTCCACATCCTGCGGAGATTGCCCCATCCACTGGGTAAAGACGATCTGCTGGTTCTCTCCGATATCAGGAATAGCGTCTACCGCCACCGGATCACGCGGCAAACCAGGAATATCAAATTCAAAGGGGGCGGTAGCTAGCCCCCAGCCCATAAAGAGCAGCAGCAATAGCCAGACCACCAGCTTATTCTCCAGGAAGAAGCGCACGAATGCGTTGATCATAAAACGATACTTGATGAAAATCACGAAAGCCCCGGTCAGCCGCAGCTGTCGGGGAAGTTGTAATTCATCGTGTCGTTATATGCGGAAGACCTGGAACTCGCGCACCGGGTCCGGTATCAAAGGAGGCGGGCGGTAGTTCTCAAAGTTCGTGTTTTTGCGCGGCCGCGGGTGCGGGGGCAGGTAGTTAAAAAGCTGTGGGGGGAAGTCCGGTAATGCCGCTACGATGGTAGGTAAGGCATCCACCACCGTTTGTTCCTGATCGTCGATCTGCAGCAGCTCGTGATCGTCGTCACAGCACCCTTTCTTTTTACCATCATTTTGATCTTCCACCGGCGCGGGGTGGAACGGGCAATGCGCTTTCTTCTGTTCCTTATGGCACTTCTCCGCCTCGCCAAAAATGGCGACCGACTTCAACTCCCCCATACAGAAATGGCGGTTCACCGTCACGCCGGCGGAGCCGAGGAGGACGAGAAGAGCCAGTAAGAGGTGAAGGAGTCTTTGCAAGTAAGAATGAATTGCGCTTTAAAATACGGCTATCGACCAAGGAAAGTTTAGCAGAACATAATTATGCAAGTTCTACGCGGAACGTTGTATGTCGCAGCTACAGCGAAACTCTATACCTGAATCGAAATGGTTTGGGACTTTTTCACTTGTCCTTTTGCACGATGGCGGCGTTAAAAAGCCTCGCCGACGCTTTGGCGTCGACTACGTTTTTCGCCTTGCCACCGCACAAAGTGAGATTATGAAAATTGTCCCAAACCACATCGGTTCAGGTATAGTCGGCTCATTGCTGTCCGATGAGTCTTTTCAATCGTGAACGATTTGATAAAACCGTCCGGTTTAGGGGAAGCCTACACCCACCCATGACCAGGACATCAAAACATGAAGTGCTCCCCTGCTGCATCCCCCACACGCCAAAGTGAGAACCATCGATCGCATAAATTATTAGGTCAAAAATATTGTAGGCACCCCAACGACCGGTATACTAACACCCGTCCAGCTAATTGCCGTACGAGATTACCCCTGCCCCAATGTCGATTCCACTCCGCTTCCTGCTCCCTTTCATAGCCCTCCTAGCAACTGCCGGCTTGGCCGCACAAAGCCGGGCTGGAAGCGTCTATCTCGATGGAGGAGCTAATTTCTTTGCCCAACGCGCGAAGGGTAGCCTTAATGATGCGCACATCATTCGAAGTCAGGCGCTGCTGGGTTCCTACTTGCGGAGCACAACCTTGCGCAGCGGATACTTTCTTACGCACCGCCTATTAGTAGGCGCGCGTGCGGAATACCAGCACTTTTACCTCAGCAAACATCTTATTGCGCGGGACAATCCGAGCCTACACGTCCAGCCTTTCCTACGGTATTATTTTGCCGACCTAGGGCGGCAGGGAAAAATTTCCTTGTTCGGTCAAGTGGGCGTAGGCACGTTCACGTTCGATGAGGAGTCACTGTTTGAAAAGGATTTTCACCTCGGCTTGGGGGCGGAAGCGGGGCTGGTACCAGGTGTGGTAGGTACCGTGGCGGTAAATTACTACCATATCAATTCGGGTCGTAACGCGATCTCCCTGAATTTCGGACTCAGCCTGCTGACCGGACAGCTCGCCCATGCGGGCGGTACTACGCCCCTCGCGCGGGGGACTTGGGTTACCAATGGACAAATCGGGCGGGTATTAATCGGAGTTGGAGACCCACCGTTATTTGGGAATCACCAACTATCCTTGCAGCTGCGACCCTCCCTGGGCTACGTTTTCCTTCCCGGGTTACTGCTAGAGGTCGCCGCTGACTGGCAGCGACAAGTGTTAAGCCCTTATTACCACCGGAGTATCAACTATCTTGGCCAATATCCCTTTGATCGACGAACCCTCAGGGTGCGGATGCGCTACTACCCTCTCCGGCGGGGGCGGCGTCTGTTCCCCTTCCTGAGTATCGGCGCGGGGGGAGAACAGCTACGCCATAATGGTGTATACGGTGGTCCGGTCACCTTACGGTATAGCACCCCCAATATCGAAGCTGGCACGGGTGCTTCCTATTTTATTTCCGACCGGGTAGCGCTTGACTTATCGACCACGTACCGCCGTGAACTTACCTCGGAATCGGAGCGGAATATTGGATACCGTATGGAACTACCCAAGGAACGCTTTACCGGGGAAATTGGCTTGCGGTATTTCTTGCAGTAGCCCACGAGCGAAGGATGTAAACCATTGAACCTTGTATGACCACCTATTATTAGTGCGGGCCCGTTGAAGTTTTGGCAAGCTCCCCTACCCTACCCTACCCCACAAATCGTATGTGGCGCGGACGCAGGTGCAGTGGCAGGATAAAGGAGAGCCCGGGCGTATGGATGCACACGTAAACTTTCAGCCCCTCAATGTACTGAATTTGCGCTAGGTCTACCCGCACGGATTTGGTGCCGTCCTTTACGAATAGGTACGCGGGCGTATTTTTTTCGGGCGCGGCCGCGGGTGCAGTGTGAGTTGGAAAGACAAGCGAAGTAGCCCCTGCTACTTGACGAATTATCTCTACCCATTTTAAAAACCGCTCGAAGGTGATGGGCGCTGAGGAGGTAGTCCGTCACGTCTAGTTCGTAGCCTTCGAGGTTTGAGAACGGCGGCTACCTTCGCTAGGTCCGAGCGCATTTAACCCCTCTTCCGGTACTCCCCCGGCGTTATTCCCACCACCTTCTTAAACAGCCGCGTAAAGTGCTGCGGGTACTTAAAACCTAAACCGTACGCCACCTCAGAGATACTTTTATTCGGGTCGTGCAGCTGTTCCTTTGCCACTCCGATCAATTTGAGGTGTAAGTGATCCCGCGGCGACTTCCCCGTTTCTTTTTTGACTAAATCGCCGAAATAATTCGGCGATAGGTGAAGGCGGTCGGCAACATAACCGACGGAGGGCAGCCCCTCGTCCTCCGCTCTGCCGGAACGGAAGTACTCGCCGAGCAGTACCTCGAATTTCGTCAGTACCCCCTGGTTAACGTTGGTCCGGGTGATGAACTGCCGGTCTATCGTCTTACAGGTTTTTCTCCGCCAGCCAATCCGATACCAGATCAGCGATCTCCAGATTATTCAGATCAGAGAAGGGAAAATGGGTATTTCCGCTGATGCCGATATCCGAGTAGTAAGCCGTTGAAGTCCCTATTTGCGGACGGATAAATAAGGCAGTGCGACATTGCGTTTTATTGGTTTACGGGTAGGGCAAAAATCGTAGGCTACCGGCTAAGATCACCTACCACGAATACGGATAGAAGTACCCAGATCACCGGAAGGTATTACTTTGACAGCTTCGCCTGCGGGGCAGCAGTTCACACTTTAGCCATACCCTTGGCTGAAAGGCCCGTGCTGACTACCTTTCGCGGATGAAAGATACGACCGCTAAGAATGCTTTTGACTTCAATCAGCTTTACGACAACATTGCCGTGGAACACTTTCGTCAACTTGATCAGCTCGACGACCGGCGCGCCAACAAGAGTATCACTATCAGCGACGCGCTCAAATCCGCCTTCGCTGTCTATTCCCTTAAATCATCTTCCTTGCTGGACTTTCGGCCCAAGGCACCCGCCGAAGAAAAAAACCTGAAGCAGTGTTTTCGGTATCGATAAAATCCCCAGCGATAGCGGTCTCAAAAAATTACTGGACCGGATTGACTCACAGCAAGTACGCAACGTATTCCCCAAAGTGTTTGCGCTATCTCAACCAGCACCAGGTACTCGATCGGTATCGTTTTCACGACAATTTGCTCACCGTTAGTATCGATGGCGTTCATCACTATTCGTCCAAAAACATCAGTTGCCCTTGTTGTCTGGAAAGAAAGCACCGCGACGGGGACTACGACCTACAGTCATTCCATGCTGAGTGCGGCTTTAGTACACGCTAAACGCGCCGAGGTATTTGTGGTAGATAACGAACCCATCGTGAAGCAGGATGGTGCTACCAAGAACGACTGCGAGCGTAATGCCGCTACCCGACTGTTCGGCAGCTTACTGGCTACACTGGGTTCTGAATCAGTAGTTTACGCGCTTGACGCTCTCTACGGGTGCGCGCCTATTATCAAACTCATTACTACGTGTTCCCCAACTTGGCGTTACGTAATCAATGCTAAACCGACGGGTCACAAACACCTCTTTGCACAGTTTGACGAAGAGCATGATCAGGGAAGAGTTAAGTGGCGTAAAATTCGTCGTAAGGATGGCACCTACGATATCGGTTACGCCACCAATCTGGAACTAAACGCAAGTAACCGCGAGGTGAAAACAAACCTGGTAGTACTCAATTATCGACCCAAGAAGGGGGAAACGATCACCTTTAGCTGGATGACTAATTTAGAGGTGACCGCGGACACGGTGATGTCCATCACCGAGATCGGTCGGAGTCGCTGGAAAATTGAGAACGAGGTATTCAACACACTCAAGAACCAGGACTATAATTTCAATCATAACTTTGGTCACGGCCAGCAACACTTAGCGACCAATTTCGCGTACCTGATGATGTTGGCCTTTACCATTGACCAGCTGCGCCAGTATGGTAGCAGATTATTCCGTAGTATCTGGAAAGGGCTCAAGACGAAGAAGGCCGTTTGGGATGCGATACGGACTGTATTCAAGATGGTGATAAGCGAGAGTATCGACGATCTGTGCCGTAAGGTGTTGAGTATCTACGAACTACGAATGATCCGAGTCTAAAGTGTGAACTGCTGATTAATTATGCCCCACAACTTGTAATGTGTCCAAATCTCTGTCAACTATTTAAATGTCAGATCCCGGGGCCCGGGCGGATTAACGTAGCAAAGTGTTCCGCCGCCCGCGCAGCAAGGCACCGGGTTGGGCGACCAGCCGGCAGCCGGTGATCATTGAAAACCACTGGTCCACGCCGCCGACGGCTCCGAGGGACGGACCAGACGGGAGCGACGAAGTCGAGACTACATTCTTAAGTAAGCAGTAGGCTAATTT
>OY764781.1:0-3454 GCA_963668285.1 uncultured Lewinella sp.
GCATCAGCGCGCTCATCGATGCGAGGATCGGCGGCGACATCGCCGAAGAAAGCTCCTCCATCGCCCAACAGACCGGTGTTTCTCCCCTCTCCGGCGTAGGGCGTGAGGAAGGGGTGATCGGCGTTGGGGTAGTCAATATCGGCGATGCGGAAAACCCCGAGTACGTGACTAATGATATCGTCGCCCCGACGCGCAACGTAGTCGGAGCCCTCAGCGTCCGCTACGCTAACGAGGGGGCCATCTTCGATGCCAGCTACGTCAAACTGCGGGAAGCCAGTATCAGCTACGCCCTCCCGAAAAGTATCACGGACAAGATCGGCGTACTAAGCGCGGCTAGCGTATCGATCATCGGTCGCAATCTCGCTATGCTCTACAGCAACCACTCCAATATCGACCCGGAAATGAACGTCTATGGCGGCAACCTTCAGGGTGCCCTCTACTACACTACCATCCCCAGCACGCGCAGCGTAGGTGTGAACCTCAACCTAACCTTTTAAGCCCGACGGCCCATACAATCACCGGCCCGACCATCCCCGCAACCAAAGGACTAAACCACTAACAGACTACCGCTAATTCCATATGAAAAACCTCTACCCCTTACTAGTCTTGTTAATCGGCTGCCTGGGTTTCTCCGCTTGCGACCAGGGCTTCGAAGAACTGAACGCTAACCCGAATGAGCCGGAGGCCGTCCCGCCCAGTACGATATTCCCCCTGGCTATCCGGGAGACCATTGACCGCGTCCACGGCCACCGCTCCCGCAACCAGCGCCTGAACCTCGACGGGGGGATGCTCTGGATGCAGTATTTCGCCCGCAACCAATACGTCAACGAGGGTGATACCTACAACCCGGCGGCAACCCTGCGGGGCAATACCTGGGATGGCTTTTACACGGAAAGCCTGGTCAATCTAAACACGACCATCTCGCTGACGAGCGACCCGGAGAGCCGGTTTTTTAACGAGAACTATGCCGCCGCCGCTACCATCGTGCGCGAGTACGTTTACTCGATCCTGACGGACACTTACGGAGCCATTCCCTACACCGATGCCCTGGCCGGCTCTACGGATGGTAATCTTGCCCCCGCCTACGATAGTCAGGAGGAAGTCTACGCCGGGATGCTGGAAAATCTCCAGGTTGCCTCCCTGACCCTCGACCCGGCCGGAGCCGCCATTGATAAGGATGTGCTGTTCGACGGTGACGTGCTGAAGTGGAAGCAGTTTGCCAACGTACTGCGCTTGCGCTTAGCTAATCGCCAGGCCGGTGTTGCCCCCGAAGCCAGTCGTGCGGTGTTCTCCGAGATCATGAGCGACCCCGACCGCTTCCCCATCTTTACCGGCACCGAAGACGCCGCCTTCTTCCAGCCTACCCAGCGGCAGAACGGTGAGAACAACAACACCTGGCACGAGGTCATGGTCTTCAACAGCCGGGAGGACTGGAGCATCTCCACTACCCTTATCGATGCGATGGCCGACGCAACCGGTAGGGCGACCGACGCGCGCCTCACGCGCTACGCCGAAGTCGCCCAGGCCGGTGACCGGGCCGGTAAGTACGCCGGTGCACCCAACGGGCTACCCGAGGGCGACGCGGTCGCCTACTTCACCACCGCCAGCCGGCCGGGCAGCTACTTCACCGAAGAAACCGGTCGCGTACCCCTCATCACCTTCGCCGAGCAAAACTTCATTCTCGCCGAGGCCACCCTCGATGGGGACTATACCGCCGGGCTCGACGCAATGACTTACCTGGAAGCCGCCATCGCCTCCAGCTTCGAACAATTCGAGGTCAAAATGCCGGAAGAATACATGGCCGGTCGCTCCAGCGTCACACTGGAAATGATCATGAAGGAAAAATGGAAGGCCCTCTTCAGCCAGGGGGTCGAAGCATGGACGGAGTATCGCCGGACGGGCTTCCCCGTACTGCCCACCCCGGACCCCCGCGCCGTGTTGGAAAACGAAGGGCAGGTACCGACCCGCCTCCAGTATCCGGAATCCGAATACAGTCTTAACCTCGTCAACGTCGAGGAAGGCGTCGCGCTAAATGGCGGCCCGGATAACAAGCTTACTAAACTATGGTGGGCCGAGTAGCGGCCGAACCCCCAAAATCAACTACGATGAAACTTCATTCCCTCCTTTTCATCCTGCCACTGCTCCTGGTTCTCACTTCCTGTGTAGACGAGGAACTCGCCTTCACCGTAGAAGCCTCGCCAGTGCTGGGCCTAATCGAGCCGACTACCGCCGCGGACGGTATGATTGCCTACACCGGTACCTTCTACGAGCTCGATAAATCGGGTATTCTAGATAACAATATCGGTATCGACTCTATCCCCGTCTCCGGGCTGGAACTGAGCGTAACATCCCAGACACGCGACGTACTGCAAATGCTGATGACCGACGGTGATGGCCGCGCCACTATTACCGTTGCGGCCGATGAACTCATCGGCGCCACGCGCCTGGAATGGGCCGGTACGCACAAGGGCTCAGCCTTCCGTATCTTGAAACCACTCTGAATCCTGGTGGCCAGCCATCACAACTTCACCGGGATTTTGCCGCCGTACACGCTGTAAGGCTGCCTATCTTAAGGTGTTCCTCATCATAATTTCTCAAGCTTCACGCTATGACTCCCGCCAAAACATCCTCGCTTAGCCGCCGTACCTGGTTGCGCAAAGCTGCTTTAGCCGGTGCCGGCCTCGCCGCCGCGCCCTTCGCCCTGAACGCCGCCCCGGGCTTACTACCCCGCAACGCCGCCGTCCGGGAAATCCTGCCGAGCCTGGAATGGGAACGGTCCACGAGTACTACCCTACCCGAGCTGAAAGCTCGCCTGCTAGCCAACGAAAACCCATGGGGCCCCAGCCCGAACGCCCGGCTGGCCATTATGGAAGCCGCCTCCACCGGTAACCGCTACCAACACGAAGCGGCCATGCACCTGAAGACTATGATCGCGGAGTTCGAAGGCGTCCCCGAAGATCATATCCTGCTCGCCCCCCGGTTCCTCCGATGTACTGGAGAAAATGGCCATTATGCACTTCATGAACGGTGGTAACCTCGTCGCCGCCGACCCGGCCTACATGTCGCTGATCAAAACGGCGATGGCCATGGAGGCTGACTGGAAAAAAGTTCGCCTCACCGACGACTGGGCGCACGACCTGGACGGCATGGCCGCGGCCGTGGACGCCGACACCAAGATGGTCTACATCTGCAACCCCAATAACCCCACCGGTACACTTACCGACAGTGACGATATCCGCAGCTTTATACGTAAAGTGGCCACTGATGACGTAACCGTCTTCGTTGACGAAGCTTACCTGGAGTTCTTGCCCGACCCCATGTCAAAGTCGATGGTTTTCCATGGTTAAGGAGGGAAAGAACGTCGTTGTTGCCCGTACCTTCAGTAAGGTACATGGCATGGCCGGCCTACGGATCGGCTACGGCGTGATGCTACCCTCTATGCTCGAAAAGGTCA
>OY764782.1:0-3517 GCA_963668285.1 uncultured Lewinella sp.
TCCGGTAGCGGGCGAATTGCGGTAGCTTTCCCGAAAGTCCGACGCATTCATCGGCTTGCCGCATTTGATCATGACCTGACTGCGGGCGTTTTCGGCCCGAACGAAGTTTACGCCGATCGGAACGACGTAGATCTCGGTAAGGGTAGTATCGTATTCCAGCGCCCCCAGAGCGACCCGTGCAGTACCCTTTTTCAATGGGAGGAGGTGTTTGCCGTGGATGCACCGGCCTTCCGCCAGGATCATCACCGCCCGCCGGCGACTGAGCGTTTTGAAACACGCTTCGAAGGTGGAATAATTCTCGCGTAGCTTTTCGTAGCCGCCATCCTGCCTACGGAAGACGGGGAGGATGTGCAAGCCGCGAAGCAGGAAGGAATAGAAGGAGTTTTTAAACAGATCGCCACGCGCCAGAAAGTGCAAGCTACGCGGCTGATAGCAGGCCAGCATGCAGGCCTCCAGGAAGGCGGTAGGGTGGTTGGTCGCTAAGATGACCGCCCCCTCCTTGGGGATGTTTTCCAGTCCTATCACGTCTATGGACCTGAAGTAATACCCCAGGACGAAGCGTGCCACCGGGCGAACGAGCGCGTAAAGCATAGGCGTACTTAGGCTGTAGGGGCGGCGGTTCTACGGCGGGCGGCAAGCAGGTAGAGTACGGCCATGCGGACGGCGACCCCATTTTCTACCTGCTCGAGGATGATGCTGTGTTCCGAGTCGGCAACCTGGGTATCGATCTCGACGCCGCGGTTGATGGGGCCGGGGTGCATGATGACGACCGGGCGGTCCAGCCGATCTACGCGTTCCTTAGTGATGCCGAAAAAGCGGTTGTATTCCCGCAGTGACGGGATGAACTTCGTCTCCTGGCGCTCGAGTTGTATACGCAGTACGTTGGCTACGTCGCACCAGGCTAGGCTTTCGTCGACACTATAGCTCACTTCCACGCCCAGGCTGTCGATGTACTTGGGGATAAGCGTTGGCGGGCCGCACACGCGTACCCGCGCGCCGAGTCGTTGCAGGCAGAAGATATTGCTTAGGGCTACGCGCGAATGCGTAATGTCACCGAAGATGCAGACTTTCTTGCCCCTGAGTTTACCACCCAGTGCATCGCGCATGGAGTAGGCGTCCAGCAAGGCTTGCGTCGGATGTTCGTGCGTGCCGTCACCGGCATTGATGATGCTGGCCTTGATCTTGGAAGCCAGGAAGTGGTGCGCCCCGGGCGCCGGGTGGCGCATGACTACCATATCTACCTTCATCGCCAGAATGTTGTTGACGGTATCCAGTAGCGTCTCCCCCTTCTTAACCGAGGAGCTGGCCGCGCTGAAGTTTACGGTATCCGCGCTCAGGCGCTTTTCGGCCAACTCGAAGCTGATGCGCGTGCGCGTGGAGTTCTCGAAAAAGAGGTTGGCTACCGTGATGTCGCGGAGCGAAGGGACTTTTTTGATTGGCCGGTTGATCACTTCTTTGAACTCCCGGGCGGTATCCAGGATCAACTCTACGTCGGCCGCCTGGAGGTATTTGATACCTAATACGTGGGGGACGGATAGTTGAAGGTCGGTTGCCATCTTTAGGTTTCGGAACTCGTGAGAAGGATCTGATCGTTACCGGCGTGCTCGGCGAACTCCACGGCGACGTACTCATCGTGAAGGGTATCTACGGCAATGCCCCGGTAATCGGCGCGGATAGGCAGCGTCCTACGGAAGCGACGATCGACCATCACCAGCAGTTCTACCTGCGCGGGGCGGCCGTAATGGTTCAGGGCGGTAAGGGCGCTGACGGTGGTTCGCCCACTGTAGAGCACGTCGTCGACGAGCACGACGCGTTTGTCTTCGACCAAAAAGTCGATCTCCGTCTGGTGGGGGGTAAGGGGCCCTTTGGAAGTGCGAAAATCGTCGCGATAAAAAGTAATGTCGAGTTTGCCGTAGGGGAAGTCGCGAATCCCCATTTCCGCCAGGCGGCTTCGGAGGCGATCGGCTAGGGGAGCGCCGCCGGTCTGGATGCCGATGAGGCAGGTATCGGAGAAATCCCCGTGCTCTTCGATGAGGTGGCGGCAGAGACGTTCGATGGTGAGGCGGAAGCGTGCCTGGTCGTGAATGACGCGGGAGCTGGGCATGGGCGCTAAGGTATGGCTTTGCCATTAAGCAATACCGATTATTGCCGTTAATCCGTGGGGGCTACGTCAGGGCCCCGTAGCCTGCGTAGCCGATCGAGCAAGAGTACCATTTTAAGGTTCAGGCGCCCGCCGGCATCGAAGTACTGGCCGTTAAGCAAGAGGTGGCCGTTTTCCATCTTAGGTGGCTGTAGTTGGCGGTACGAGACCCGCCCCGGCGGCTGAAAGATGTTCTTCCAGTACATTCCTTCGTCGGTCATGGCGAAGCCGTTCTTGGCCTGGCCGATCAAACTCTGGTCGCAGATGAACAGGATGCGCTCCCGCTTCGCCGCAAAAAGGAAAGTTTGGGTAGCATTGCGTAGGGCGCGGCCGGGCATCGTGATAAAGTCGGTATACACCACATCCGTTTCTTCGTTGAAGTTGAGGTAGTCCGTAACCACCTGGAAGACGTTCAGCGTATCGGCGGGAACGGATTGGTGGCGCAGTAACCGCTGCGGAAAGGTGCCGCCGTGAAGGTCGCCGGCCGATTCCACCAAAAAGTACTCGGTCAGATCCGCCAGTGTATCTTCAATGCGCCCCTCCCGCATGCCCCGGCCCGCCGCCGTCGCTAACCAGCGGTGTAAGCTGCTCAGACTCGCATCGCGGACGCGCTGAAACTCATCGTCTTGCGCTAAACGTGCCCGGTAGTTCGCAGTAGCCGATTCACCGAAGTAACGGGGTACGGTAGCCAGCAAATTATCTATAAAGCGATTCTTTAGGTCCGATAGGCTAATTGTTTCGTCTTCAGCGACTTGAGACGATTCGACTTCTTCGACTATTTTCTCGCCCAGGGGCTCGGACGGCTCGGGTTGCTCGGGTTGCTCGGTGGGTAACTCCGCGAGTTCGAGTACTTCCGTGGCGGGCGGGGGGGGCTCGGCTACCTCAGCGGCCTGGGGCGTTCCGCAGTTGTGGCAGAAGCGTGCTTTGCGGGGTAACTCAGTACCGCAACTCGCGCAGCGGGTTGTGGACACAGCTGGCGGAGGGGTGCGCAGATCCTCTACCTCAAAGTCGATCTGGGGGCGGGTGCTCTTCGTAGGCGGTGGGGAAGCATCCTCCACTTCGTCGGGGAATGAGACGGCCAGGATGGTCGGCTTTCTCCGCGTCGCTTCCACTTCCGGTGGGGCCGGTACCTCCCGCTTCGGTTGCGGCGCGGCCTTGCTAGCTTTGGCTTTGGCGATAAACGCATCGACCTGACTGGCGAGCTTGTCGTCCAGCGTAGTTTGTTGGAAAAGCGGGCCGGCGTCGGCGTCAAGGCTTAGGGCATTCCCCCCCGTCGGCGGAAGAAATTCCTCCCCATCATTGCTCAGGTTGAGGTCGGGTAGGGGCTCGTATACGGGCTGGGGAGACTGAGGATCGGCTGCTTCCGGGTCGTCACCT
>OY764783.1:0-1704 GCA_963668285.1 uncultured Lewinella sp.
ACCCGCCTCGCCGCGCTCATGACGCCGGTGGTTCTTCTCTTTATCGGGATGGCCGTCCGCTTCGAGCGCCAGGAAATGGTAATGATCCTTCGGGTCCTTGCCTTTCGCGCCGGCGTTGCGCTATTGCTGAGCGGCTTGGCGATGGCGTTTTTGCCGCCCCTCGCCCCGGCCATGGCCGTACTCCTCGTCATCTTCCCGCAATCCGCCATCAGTTTCTGGCCCTTTGCACATATGTCAGCGATTGAAGATATGCGCAAGCCGGGGGAGAGTGCCGTATTTAATACCGGCTTAGGCTTAAATGTACTGGCCTGCTCCCTTCCGTTCTCAACGGTGATCATCCTCAGCGTACTTTCCTGTGGGGAGTATTTCGCCAATCCCTTACCGGTAAGCTTGCTGGGCTTTGCGCTATTGATACCCCCGACGGCTTACGTTCTCGGCCGCCAGTTCAACTTGGGGGGTGCCAAAGAGCTACTTCCGCACGAACAGCGCTGAGATAGACGCATTCTCGTGCACGTTGCGAATCGCCGTCGCAAAAAGCCCCGCCGAGGAGAGCACCTTGATCTTCGGGCTGATCTGCTTGAGCGGCACCGCATCGCATACGATCAGCGAATGCAGTGCGGAGTTCTCGATCCGCTCGTAAGCCGTACCGCTCAGGATGGGGTGGGTAGCGATAGCCTGCACGCTCTTGGCGCCCTTTTCCATGATCAGATCCGCCGCCCGGCACAGCGTTCCGGCCGTGTCGACCATGTCGTCGACGAGTATGACGTCGCCGCCGCGCACGTCCCCGATCAGCGTCATGCCGGATATTTCCCCCGCCCGCTTCCGGTATTTGTCGCAGATGACCATATCCCGCTCGAAGTATTTGGCGTACGCCCGTGCCCGCTTCACCCCGCCCATATCCGGGCTGGCGAAGATGACGTTACTCATATCCTGCCGTTTGAAGTAAGGCGTATAGATCGCCTGGCTTTGCAGGTGATCAACGGGGATGTCGAAAAAGCCCTGAATCTGATCGGCGTGGAGATCGAGCGTCATGATGCGATCGGCCCCGGCTTCGATCAGCAGGTTGGCGATCAATTTAGCGCTGATCGGTACGCGAGGCTGATCTTTCCGATCCTGCCGCGAATAGCCGAAGTAGGGCATGACCGCGCAGATGTACCCCGCCGAAGCCCGCCGCGCCGCGTCGATCGTCAGCAGCATCTCCATCAGGTTGTCGTGCGGCTGAAAAGTACTGCCGATGATGAAGACGTATTCCCCGCGGATGCTCTGCTTGATGATCGGCTGAATCTCCCCGTCGTTAAAGCTCGCAATCTCCAGCCCCGCCAGGTCCTGCCCGTAGTTGGTCGCGATCTTCTCGGAGAGGTACCGCGTTTGCGTGATGGACAAAAGGGTTACGTGGCCGTTGAGTGGCGTCAGGTGCGGCTTGTGGGACATACCGCCAAAGGTACTTATTTAGCCGCCGCCGCTTCAAGAAACGCCCGCAAATCCTCCACTTGCAGATCACTCATCCGCTCCTTGGTGTAGTGCGGCATGTAGGCGCGCTTGCCCGGTATCGGGCTCGTCCCGTAGCGAATCGTCTGGTAGGAAGAGAAGCGGGTGTACCGCGGGAAGTGCTTGGCCAGGTAGCGGTAATGCTCCGCCTCTCGCTCCATCAGAAAGAAGCTGTACCGCTGCCCCCCGTGGCAGTGCATGCAGGAGCGGTCGTAG
>OY764784.1:0-2282 GCA_963668285.1 uncultured Lewinella sp.
TGAGGAGTGCTTTGGGGGATGTCTGCCCGCCGCATCAACCCACTGACGGAGATGCAGTAGCTTCGCCCTTCGCGCGCCAGGAAGCGGGTCAGCACCTCCGTGTTTCGGGTGTTGCCCGGCCAAAGGGCTACGTGGAGGGTTTCGCCGAGGCCGTAGAGGGCGGCGCGGGGCAGGGGCATCCAGTTTTCCCAGCAATTCAGGCCACCGAGTTGGAAGCCTTCGAGGGGGAAGGTGCGCAGGCCGTGGCCATCACCCGGGGCCCACACCAGGCGTTCTTCGTAGGTGGGCTGTAGCTTGCGGTGCACGTTACGGATGATGCCGGTAGGGTCGACGTAAACCAGCGAACAGTAGAGCGAACTGCCGCCGCGATCGAGCGGCCGTTCGACGATGCCCAGTACTACGGCGATCTTTAATTTCCGGCAGGCGGTCGTGAGGGGATCCAGGTCCCCCCGTTCGATTTGTACGGCTTGCTCCGCGTAGTGGGCCCAGATGTCCTTCTGAATAGGATTGTCGAATTGGGCTCCGCCCGTGCCATCTAACCAAAAAGGGTAGCCCGGGAGGATCGTTTCGCCTAACACCACCAACCCCGCACCTGCGGCCTCGCCCTCGTGAACGTACTGCAATATTTTTTGAATAGTCGCCCGACGATCTAACCAGACGGGGGCGATTTGGGCTATGGCTATCTTCATGGTTACATTGAGGCTCTGCTGCGCGAAATTACCACAATCATGCCCCACACCATCATCTTCGACATCGGCAACGTATTGATTTCGTGGGACCCCCGGCGGCTGTACAACACCGTATTCGACACGCCGGAGGAAGCGGATTGGTTCGTCAGAAACATCACCCACCTCGACTGGAACGAAGAGCAGGACCGCGGCCGCCCCGTGGCCGAAGCCACCGAACTGTTGGTGACCGAGCACCCGAAGTGGGAACGGGAAATCAGGATGTACTACGACCGCTGGACGGAACATTTCGACGGGCCAATCGAGGGGACGGTAGAGATCCTGGAAGCGCTCGCCGGCAGCGGAAAGTACCGCCTGCTGGCCCTGACGAACTGGAGCGCCGAGCTCTTCCCCTGGGCAAAAGAAAAGTTCGACTTTCTGCAACGCTTCGAACACATCACCGTCTCTGGAGAAGTGCGGATGAAGAAACCGAACCCAGACATTTACGAGCACATCCGGAAAGCCTACGACCTGGGCGACTTCTCCGGTTGCGTTTTCATCGACGACAGCGAACGCAACTGCGCGACCGCGCGTCAATTAGGGCTCGACGCCATCCGCTTCACCTCCCCCGAACAGGCCCGCGCCGAGCTGATCAAGCGCGGCGTTGCTTTACCAGCCAACCCATAACCATCGACTATGCGTGTTTTATTTACACTACTATTCACCACCTTATTACTCAGCACCGGCCACGCGCAAACCAAGTTGTTGTACCAGCCCGCGCTCAGCCAGGGCCACGTGGCTTTTACCTACGCCGGTGACCTTTGGGTAGCCAACCGCGATGGTAGCCAGCCCCGCCGCCTCACCGTCAGTGAGGGTAGCGAGAGCGACCCCGTATTCAGTTCGGACGGGCGGACGATCGCCTTCAGCGCGCAGTACGACGGTAATACGGATGTGTACTCCGTGCCCGTCAGCGGCGGCATCCCGAAGCGCCTAAGCTGGCACCCTGACTCCGATGTTGCCTACGGTTACCACCCCGCTGACGGCCGCCTTCTTTTCGGCAGTAACCGGGCGGTCGCTACCCGCGGCCACCAACATCTTTACCTGATCGGCTCCGACGGTGGCCACCCCGAGCGGCTCAGCATCCCGACGGCCTGGAATGCGGCCTACTCCGCCGACGGCAAGTACCTGGCGTATAACCCGCTGCCCGAGGCGTTCAAGCAATGGAAAAATTACCGGGGCGGTCGCTTCAGCCGCATTTGGATCCAGAATTTGTCGGACGACTCCGTAGTCGAAATTCCGACGGAAGGCAGTAACGACGTACAACCGCAGTGGATTGACGGGAAGGTCTACTTCCGCTCCGACCGCGTGGGCGAGTTCAATTTATTTGTATACGACCCGGCCGATAAATCAGTAGAGCAACTGACCGAGTTCAAGGACTTCCCGATTCTTGATTTGGGCGAGGGCGCAGGTGCAGTGATTTGGGAGAGGGCAGGGAATATAGAATACTACGAGCCGACTACGAAGCGCGTAACGACCATCGAGATGAACATTCAGGCGGACATCCTCGAGGTGCGGCCCCGGATCGTTTCCGGCCAGCGCCACCTGCGTACCCTGGGT
>OY764785.1:0-4531 GCA_963668285.1 uncultured Lewinella sp.
TATTTGAGTGCCGCTGCTGCCGCACTGAATCGGGAGGAACGACGATACTTTTACAGTGTGTTCAACAAGTACCCCTTAGCGGATTGGATTTCAATCCCCGCAGAGGTACAGGATGAGGTAATCGAGCATTACTACTTACTGCGCGTAGAAGGTGTAAACCATGGAGCATTGAACTTAAAAATGATTCACTCGCTTGGTTGTATTGCAATGACGCTAAATACGCACAAAGATATTGCGGTGGACCAGCTAGTCTTATTTCGGGAGGATGCGAAGGAGGAACATTTAGTTGATAATTTATACGGAGATACTAGTAATACAGCTCGTCTAGCTACGGTCATTGGGGCAGCGATTGCGGAGGCGTTACCAATTTATGATCGGCTTTTGTATGAATTTGGCGACTGCATATGTGACGAGCGTTTTCGAAAACAGTTCCTTGGTTTTCCTTTAGCAATACAGCGGATAATCATTGATGAAGTTATGAAAGCAAAAGATAGAGGGCTTCAAACTTTATTTGCGGTTGATAATGACTTGATAAAGAGATGTAGATTATCGAAAGTGTATTCTTTCAAATTGTGTGAGTTGAGGATTCACGAGCCCGTCGGGGTTCGTCTATACTTTGCAGAAATTGAGGGAAAAATGTATTTGGCAAGTGTGTTACCGAAGCCGGCGAGCAAGGTGCAAACTAACGATATTAATAATGCCGCAGCATCAGTAAATAGAATGCTGGTTCAGGAAATTTAAATGATAGAGAGGTGCCCATCGCTTGCGCTTGAGTCGGGTTATTTGAGTTTTCGGTTTGAATAGCCTGCCTAGTGTGGCGCACCGAAACTCAGTTGTACGGAGAATTAGAAGAAGTACCTTTTAATTTAGAAGTTTCCAACTTAGGTTTAGGCAAAGAAAACAGTTGGTTCTTGTTTCAAATCTAAAGTGATTAGCTTCTATTCCCCCACGCCACAAAAACATCCCCCCCTTTAAACGAATTCTCCAACTGAAAACCGTCTACCCGATCCGCTAAATACTGGTAGAGCGGCCGGTCCACCTCACCACCCCCGATCCATTTGATAAATTCGGCACGCAGACCAGGCTTATCGATGTACCAGTCCATGATCACAAATCTTCCGCCGGGCCTTAGGAGGGAGAGCACGTTGTCGATGACATTCCGCCATTCGGGAAAACCGGATAGCCCGAGGTCGCAGAGGATAGCGTCGAATTTGACTCCTTCGCCAATATGGTCCTGGACCCAGCTTTCGTCGATCACCGTAGCATCATCTTTGAAGAGGCTAATGTTGTCCCAGCCTTTCGTATCAGTCTTGTCCCTAGCTTTCAGGAGCATCCCAGAGGAGAGGTCGACACCGATGATCTCACCGGTTCCGTTCAGGTATTGCTGAAGGTAGTGGAGGTTTTGGCCGGTGCCGCAGGGGAGGTTAAGAACGATTTGACCTTCTTCTAAAGCCAATGCTTGAATAGCACGCTTGCGCGGTTTTCGGTAGTACCAATCGGGGGAAAGGATATCGTAGACATGGGAGAATTTGTTGTAGTAGCGTTTTGCGGCCTGTTGGTTATTCATGGTGGTTGACATATGTACTCCTTTGTGTTTAGTTGCTGATGTTACTCCCTTTCTGGAATGCTTCCCACCCTTCCTTAGCTGCATACGGAACGATAAGCAGGGCTGCGACGGGATCAGCCCACCACCAACCGAGCCAGTTGACCAAAAGCAAGCCGGTAAGAACTACTACCGTTTGATAGAGGCAGATAAAGGTGTCCTTTGCATCCGCTAGTAGTTCCGGGCTATCGAGTCGGTGGCCATACTTTCGCTTGTAGTGAATTAGGATTGGATTTACGACCAGCGAAACGCCTAGGATGATTAAGCCCGGCGTACTCCACTCGGCGGTTTCACGGTTGATCAGTTTGGTGATGGAATCGTAGGAAATAAATAGACATACTAGTGTGAACGAGGCGGCAATCACGTAGAGGGTAATCTTCTTACGCCGATTGACCTGCTCGTCGCTTATTCCTAGTAATTCTCCGTGTAGTCGCCACCCTAAGGTTGCCGCGCTGATCACTTCGATCGTGCTGTCTAATGCCCAACCGATCAGTGCGGAACTATTCGCCGTGATGCCGGCAAACAGAGCGACGACGACCTCGACAATATCGTACAGGACATTCCATATTTGTAGTGTCCTGGCTTCCTTTAGATTTGCTTTTCTCTCTTGTTTCATTGTAAGTTCTTAACTCAATTAGTAGAAAGGGCGACCGCTCATTTTGCGATCGCCCCTAACATTTGCTTTGATTATTTGCCTGGGCCTTTATACCGCAGTAACCGCAGCGCATTTCCGACAACTACCAGTGTAGACCCTTCGTGCGCCACCACTGCCGGGCCGATTTCAGCTATTCCTAGGAGGGTAAGCGGGATGAGAATAACTACCATGCCCAGGCTCATCACGAGGTTTTGCCGAATGATCGACTTGGCCTTACGACTCAGTCCGATGGCGAAGGGGAGGTTGTCAAGCCGGTCGGCCATGAGGGCGACGTCGGCGGTTTCGAGGGCAACGTCGGAGCCGGCGGCGCCCATAGCAATGCCGACGTTTGATTTAGCCATGGCGGGGGCATCGTTGACGCCGTCCCCGATCATGGCTACCATACCCTCTTCGCTGCGGAGGCGCTCGATGGCGGCTACTTTGTCTTCGGGTAGCAGGCCGCCCAATGGATCAGTAATACCGATGTCGGCGGCCACGGCGTCGGCGACCTTTTGGTGATCCCCGGTGAGCATGACCATTTTCTTGATACCGACGGCTTTAAGGGCGGCGAGAGTCGCCTTGGCTTCGGGGCGGGCGACGTCCATTACGGCAATGATACCCAGGTAAGTATCGCCCTGATGAACAATCATGGCGGTATTGCCGGTGGCTTCCAGATCCCCCATTTGTCGATCAATAGCGGCGGGGATTTCGGTACCGGTGAGTTCCCGGAACAGGCGGCGGTTGCCGATGTGAACCGGTTGGCCATCAACGCCGGCCTTTACGCCGCGGGCGGTCAGGGCTTCGAGGTTCTCGGCGGTGGGGATAATTGCCGTACTTCCGAGGCGTTTCTTACCACCTTCTACGATAGCAGTGGCGAGCGGGTGATCGCTAAGTTCTTCGACCGCTACGGCTACGGTAAGGAGATCGGTTTCGGTTACACCGCTGTTGGGGGATTACCTCGGTCAGTCGAGGTTTTCCCTCGGTCAAAGTGCCGGTCTTGTCAAAGGCCAATGCGGTGATGCCGCCGAGATCTTCGAGGGGGCGACCGCCTTTGATAAGGACGCCCTGACGAGCAGCGCGGGCAACTCCAGCCAGAACTGCAGAAGGGGTAGAGATCGCCAGCGCGCAGGGAGAAGCGGCCACCAGGACGGCCATGGCGCGATAAAAGCTGACGGAGAACGGCTCGTCGATAACCAGAAAAGCAAACAGTAGAAGGAAGACCAGGCCGATGACGGCAGGAACGAAATACCGCTCGAATTTATCCGTGAGTTGCTGGGTAGGAGACTGTTGGGTTTCGGCTTCCTTGACCAGGGTAACCAGACGGGAGAGTGTACTATCACCCGCCAGCTTGAGCACCCGGATTTCCAGCGGGGAGCTGCCATTAATGGTACCGGCAAAGGCGCGGTGTTCGGGAGCCAGGGTATCCAGATTTACGGTTGCGGCTGGATCGGATACAGGTGCCTTGTCCACCGGGACGCTCTCGCCGGTGATGGGGGCTTGGTCGACGGCAGAGTTACCGCTTACGACCACCCCGTCAGCGGCAATCTTGGAATTTGGGCGGACGACGATGACGTCGCCTAAGGCCAGTTCTTCCACGCCGACTTCGGTAGTAGTGCCGTTGCGTTTTACCAGTGCGGTAGGCGGCGCGAGGTCGGAGAGCGCGGCGATGGATTTACGGGCACGGCCCATCGCGTAGTTCTCCAGCGCGTGGCCGATACTGAAGAGGAACAGTAGCAGCGCGGCTTCCTGAAACTCGCCGAGGGCGCCGGCGCCGGCGGCCGCGACCAGCATCAGAAAATCGATCTCAAACTTACCTTGCCGGATGGTCTGTACGGCTTCGATAAGGATGAAGTAACCGCCGAGCAGAATGGCAATGACAAATAGTACCGTAGGAATGATTTCGGCGACTCCGGTAATGAAGCTGAGGATCAAGCCCACCAGCCAGAAGATACCGCTGCCGATGGCGAAATACAGTTCGGTGTTATCGCCAAAGATGCCGCCATGGTCGTGATTATGGCCGTCGCCTGCGCCATGCTTTTGCTTTCCGTGTTCACCGGGGCCGTGGTCGTGGCCAGAATGATCATCTTCCGCATGGTTGTGCCCGACAATGATCGTCCGTAGCGACGGTGGCCACCAGTTGGAGGTTGGTCTTCTGGATAGCGGCCCGGACGGTTTTCTCGTTGGTGAGCGTAGCGTCGTATTCGATACGGGCAACGCCGGCACCGGAAACCACGGCTTCAAGGATACCCAGCGTTTTGCCGATTTTGGTCACCGAGTTGCCGGGCGTGGCGTTG
>OY764786.1:0-3116 GCA_963668285.1 uncultured Lewinella sp.
GGAAGCAGGGCCTCGAACCCCTCGGAGAGCGGGAACCAATCATCCTCGATTACCTAGCCGAGCACTATGCACCCAAGGCGGTGGGGCGGCGGGCCGGTCTTGATCTGGAAAGCATAGAATGGTACCGTCTGGAACTGGATGGTTCCTCGGACTAAGAGCTATATTGCGCCCAATGAAAGCCATCATCCCCGTGGCCGGTAAGGGCATGCGCCTACGCCCCCTTACTTACACCCAACCCAAGCCGCTCATCCCGGTCGCGGGTAAGCCGATCATTAACTTCATCGTCGACCAGCTCATCGACCTGGGGGTGGAAGATTTCGTTTTCATCATCGGATATCTGGGGGAGAAAATCCGGGAGTACCTCGAGTCTACCTACCCGAAGCTGAACATGAAGTTCGTGACGCAGGAAGACCGCATGGGTTCCGCCCACGCCATTTGGCTGGCGCGCGACCACTTTGCCGACGCCGAGGAGATCATCATTTTCTTTGGGGATGCCATCATCGACGCCGACCTTAAAGCCTTCCGCGAGAGCGAAACCTCCTGCATCGGCGTCAAAACCGTTGCCAACCCCCGCGTCTTCGGCGTGGTAGAGACCGATCTCGACGGCACCATCCGCGCGCTCATCGAAAAGCCGAGGATACCGATGAGCAACCTGGCCATGGTCGGCTGCTACAAAATCCGCGAGGTCGAGCAGTTCATCGAAGCGTGCGCCCACAACCTCCAGAACGAGATCCGCAGCATCGGCGAATACCCCCTGACCGACGCCCTAGCCCGTATGCTGGAATGGGGCACGCCCCTCACCACGATCCCCGTGGACAACTGGTTCGACTGCGGCCGCCGCGAAGTACTGTTGGAGACCAACGCCATCTTTCTGGACCGCGACGGCTTCGCTACCGACGACCCGCCACCCTTCGATAATTCGATCATCATCCACCCCGTTCACATCGGCCCGAATTGCGACCTGAGCAACAGCATCGTCGGCCCGTACGTGACCCTGGGCGCGAATACGAGACTGGAGCACGTCATCGTCCGCGACTCCATCATCGGCGATTACGCGACCATCCACGACATCGTCCTCCGCAACTCGGTCGTGGGTAATGACGCCAGCATCGGTGGGTTGCGGCAAAGCCTGAATATCGGCGATAATACGGAGATCGACTTCAGTCTTTAGTAACCAAAGCAAGCACTTTAGCACAATAGGGCGACGGCGCGCAGGTGCCAACAAACGTAAGTAAGGAGCAAGGCGAAGGTTACCCTACACGCACTTGGACGGAGACGCAAAGAACCCCCCATCCCCTAACTCGGTTGAGACAGCTATACAACAACGCAACAACCGCATGCAACAGCAAACCCCGGAAAACAACCAAGCCCAAGACGTACCACAGGAAATAGACCTAAACCCCGGCGCGATAGTAGAAAAGATCGATAGCTGGGTGGATGGGTTCATGCGACTGCTGCCCAACATATTGGTAGCTATCGTGATGGTGGTGATCTTTTACTTCCTGGCGAAATTAGCGAAGCGGCTCGTCAGCCGCGCCACTACTTCCCGCGGGCGGGAGAACCTGGGGGAAGTCCTTGGCGGCATGGTAAAGTGGATCGTCTTCTTCATCGGCTTCCTGCTCGCCGTCACCGTCGTCCTACCCAGCGTCCAGCCCGGTGACCTCATCGCCGGCCTCGGCGTCAGCTCGGTCGCCATCGGTTTTGCCTTCAAGGACATCCTACAAAACTGGTTGGCCGGCCTCCTCATCCTCCTCCGCCAACCCTTCGAAGTAGGCGATGAGATCGAAGTAAACGGGTTCGTCGGTAGCGTCGAGCGTATCGAGACCCGCGCCACCATCATCCGGCAGTACAACGCCAAACGCGTAGTCGTGCCCAACAGCGACATCTACACCAACGCCGTCAAAGTCATCACCGCCAACGAGTTCATCCGAAGCCAGTACGACATCGGCGTCGGTTATGGCGATAGTATCGAGGACGCAAAAGAGGTCATTCGTAAGGCTGTCAGAAGCGTGGAGGGTGTACACACCGACCACCCCATCGACGTACTTACCTGGGACCTGGCCGCCAGCTGGGTCACCCTCCGCGTCCGCTGGTGGTCGAAAACGGCCCGTAAGGACATTGTCAACCTCCACGACCGCGTCCTGCAGACCATGAAGATCGCCCTCGACGAAGCCAAGATCGACATGCCCTACGAAACTCAAGTCCACCTCTTCCACGACCAAACCGAAGAAACCGACGGCGACCGCAACGCCCAACGCGAAGGCTGGCCCGCCCCGAAAGATACCGACGCCCCTAAGCCGAAGTGGCGTAAGGAGATGGAAGAACAATCGCAACGCGATTAGTTCCGTAGAGCGGTCGCTGCGCTCCCATGTAGTCTGGAAAGTTTCGGAATGGCCCCCTCCCAACCTCCCGGACTCCAAACTCCCGGACTATCTCCTTACCTTCCACCACAAACCAACCCAATGCCCCGCTACCAAGCGAAGACAGCCGACCGTACCTACCCGGTAACCGCGGAAGCTATCGACAAGCTAGACCTTCAGCCCACCGGTTCGGGCAATCGTTATCACCTGCTTCACGAGGGCAAGGCTTACCACATCCAGGCCCTCGAATTAGACCGCGTCACGAAAAAAGCCCGCCTACGGGTTAACGGGCAAGACGTAACGTATACGCTGCTGGACGAAACGGACCAAACCGTCGATGCCCTGGGCTTCTCGGTAGCCGCCACCACGGTCAATAAAAACGTCAATGCCCCCATGCCGGGGCTGGTGCTGGAGATTATGGTCGAACTGGGGCAGGCGGTCACTACCGGCACCCCCCTCCTGATCCTCGAAGCGATGAAGATGGAGAACGTCCTCAAAGCCGAAGCGGACGGTGTCGTACGCGAAGTCACCGTCAGCAAGGGGGACGCGGTGGAAAAGAAACAGCTGCTGCTGATAATCGAATAGCGCATGTTCGAAACAACCACCAAGGAAGATTGGCTAGCCAAAGTCGAAAAGGACCTGAAGGGCCGGCCCCTCACCGACCTGAATTTCGAACTGGCCGGGCACGCCTTTTCTCCTTTTCACCATCCGGATGACTGGCCTTCCCCCCCACCCCCCGTACCGAATATGCCCACG
>OY764787.1:0-8737 GCA_963668285.1 uncultured Lewinella sp.
TGTTGGTCCGCCCCAGCTACGTGCTGGGCGGGCAGGACATGCGCATCGTCATCAACGACGAGGAGCTGGAGCGCCACGTGCTGAAGATCTTTAAGAAAGACCCTACCATGGTGGTACTGGTCGATCACTTTCTGGACCGCGCCAAAGAAGCGGAAGTCGATGCGATATGCGACACCGAGGAGGTCCACATCATGGGCATCATGGAGCACATCGAGCCCGCCGGCATTCATTCGGGTGACTCCAGCGCGGTCTTACCGACCTATTCCCTTAGCGTCGAGTCGGTAGCCAAGATGCAGGAATACACCGAAAAACTGGCCTTTGCCTTAAAAACCAAGGGTTTGATCAACGTGCAGTTTGCCATCACCGTCGACCGCGAGACCAAGCAGGAGAAAGTATACGTCATCGAGGCTAACCCCCGCGCTTCCCGTACTACCCCGTTCATCGCCAAGGCCTACAAGGTTCCTTACCTGAATATTGCTACCAAAGTGATGCTGGGGGCTAACAAGCTCAAGGACTTCGACATCAATCCGCAACCGAGCGGGTACGCGATCAAGGTACCGGTTTTCAGTTTCAACAAGTTCCCGAACGTCGATAAGCAACTTGGCCCGGAGATGAAGTCTACCGGTGAGGCCATTCGTTTCGTTAAGGACATGACGGATCCCTTCTTCCGGGAATTGGATCGCAATCGGAGTGTTTACCTGACGCGGTAACTACTTAAATTATCCCCGGGGCAACACCCCCCGCGCTCTACCCTGCTTTAGAAAAGCGGCTATGGCGGCATGCCCTTCCTTACCCAGATCGAGGGAGTACTCATTGACGTAAAGTGCGATGTGCTTGCGGCGGACTTCCGCGTCCATTTCCTGAGCGTGGCGGGCTACGTAGTCAGCGCCTGCGCCCGGGTTGTCGAAGGCGTAGCGGACCGAACGGGCCAGGACGCGGTCGAAGGTGTCCTTAATGCTTTGGGGAAGGGCTTTACGGATCACGATCCCGCCTAGCGGAATGGGGAGTTGGGTGGCGTTCTCCCAGTATTCACCGAGGTCGGCGATCTTGTGGAGGCCCCGCTCGTGGTAGGTGAAGCGATTTTCGTGGATCAGGAGGCCGGCGGCGTACTTCCCGCTCAGCACGCCGCTTTCGATGTCGGAGAAAAGCACTTCGGTTTTATTGCGCAATTGTGGGTAGGCCAGGCCGAGCAGGTAGTTAGCCGTGGTGTATTTGCCGGGGATGGCTATCGGGGCTTCGGGATCGTCGGGTACCCAAGCCGGCTCAGCGGTAACCAGGAGGGGTCCTACGCCGCGTCCGAGTGCGCTACCGGCATTCAGGAGGTCGTAAGTTGGGAGTAAGTGGCCGTAGGCGTGGTAGCTCAGTTTGGTGACATCCATCTTGCCGGCAAAAGCGAATCGGTTGAGCTCTTCTACGTCGCCGAGGTGCACGTCGAAGGTGAGGCCTTCCGTGTCGATGCGCCCGTGTACGAGGGCGTCGAAGATGAAGGTATCGTTGGGGCAGGGGCTGAAGGCTAGGGTGAGGTGCATACCAGGTAGAGTTCCTAAGACTTACACGTTGACAAAAGAATGGTTTGGCGTTAACCGACTATGGTTGTCGTACGTTTGCATCCCTTTCAATACCGCCTTCCAATGCAATTGCAAGTACTTTTCGAAGATAACCACCTCATCGCCGTCAACAAACCCGCGGGCATCCTGAGCCAGGGGGATAAAACCGGGGATGCTACCGTAATGGATTGGGTAAAAGCCTACATCAAGCACCGTTACGATAAACCGGGGGAAGTATTCCTGGGGTCCATCCACCGGCTCGACCGGCCGGTGTCGGGGGTCATCATCTTTGGGCGCACCAGCAAAGGACTGAAGCGGATGAACGACCTGTTCCGGGATCGGAAGGTGACCAAAACCTACTGGGCGATCGTTGCCGGCCAGCCGGACCCCATCGAGGGCAAACTGGCGGGCTACATCTTTAAGGATACTACCCGCAACCAGAGCAAGATCGTACCCAAAGCCGATTCCAACCGCCACAAGGGCGCTAAAATGGCTAAGCTCACTTACCGCCTGCTGGGGCGCGTGGGAACCAACGTGCTACTCGAAGTGACGCCGGAGACCGGCCGGCCGCACCAGATTCGGGTGCAGCTCGCGGAGCAGCTCGATGTCCCCATCCGGGGGGACCTGAAGTATGGGTCGCGCGCCCGTAATGAGGACGGAAACATCAACCTACACAGTCGGTCGCTATCCTTCCAGCACCCCGTTACTAAAGAAGCCGTAAGAATTACCGCGCCCGTGCCCGACGAGGACCAGATCTGGCAACTCTTTCACGGTATGGAGGAGTGGTGAGGCTCGCCCTGCCTGAGCTACCTTTGCCCCACCGAAAACCAGCCCCATGTCAAACCTCCCAGAGGCCAGCAATTTTATTGAAGAACTCATCATCGAAGATCTGCGCAACGGCAAGCACGACGGGCACATCCATACCCGCTTCCCGCCGGAGCCTAACGGCTATCTACACATCGGGCACGCCAAGGCGATAACCATCAACTTCGAGATTGCCCGGAAGTACGGCGGGCGGTCTAATCTGCGGATGGACGACACCAACCCTACCACCGAGGAGACCCACTTCGTCGACACCATCGAGCGGGATATTCGCTGGCTCGGTTACGAATGGGAAGGGGAAACGCGCTATGCCTCCGACTACTTCGGTACGCTTTATGAGTACGGCCACCGCCTGATCGACAAGGGCCTGGCTTACGTAGACGACTCTACGGCCGAAGAGATCGCGGAGCAGAAGGGGGACATCGACCGGACCGGAACCGACAGCCCCTACCGCAACCGAGAGGTGAGCGAAAATGCAGCGCTGTTCACCCGGATGAGGGAAGGGGAGTTCCCGGACGGCAGTAAGGTACTACGCGCCAAGATCGACATGGCGCACCCGAATCTTTTGCTCAGGGACCCCGTACTCTACCGCATCAAACACGAAACGCACCACCGGACGGGGGACGAATGGTGTATCTATCCGTTGTACGACTTCGCCCACGGGCAGAGTGACTCCATCGAGGCGATCACGCACTCCCTCTGTAGCCTTGAATTTCGCCACCACCGCGACCTATACGATTGGCTGATCGAAGCGCTCGACATCTTCCCGAGCCGACAGATCGAGTTCGCGCGCATGAACGTAGACTACCTTATTACCAGTAAACGGCGCCTGCGCTTGTTGGTGGACGAGGGCATCGTGCAGGGCTGGGACGATCCGCGCCTCGGTACCATCGCCGGTATGCGCCGCAGGGGTTACCCCGCGGAGGCCATCCGTAACTTCTGTATCCGTACCGGGGTGACGAAGCGCGATAACCAACAGGAATTCGGTTTGCTGGAGCACTGCGTGCGGGAGGTCCTGAATGCCAGCGCCGATCGCTACATGGCGGTATTGAACCCGGTGAAGCTGGTTATTTCGAACTACGGCAAGGATGGCGAAACGCTGCCGCCGATGGACAACAACCCGGAGGATGCCGATAGGGGCACGCGTGAGTTGACCTTCAGCCGGGAGCTTTGGGTGGAGCGAGACGACTTTCGTAAGGAGCCACAGAATCGAAAGTACTTCCGGATGGCCCCGGGTAAGGACGTCCGACTGAAGGGAGCGTACATCCTGCACATCGAAGGGCACGAGGAGGACGAGGCGGGGAACGTTACCCGGATCAACGCAACTTATTACCCGGAAAGTCGGTCGGGCTCGGATACCTCCGGCGTCAAGGCCAAAGGCACGCTGCACTGGGTGAACGCTGCCGATGCGGTTGACGTGGAGGTGCGGCAGTACGAAAAGTTATTTACCGACCCTACGCCAATGGACCACGAGGATAAGGACTTTCTCGAATTCATCCACCCGGGCAGCCTCGCCGTGCTCACCGCTAAGGGGGAGCCGGCCCTCGCCGCCGCCGAAGTGGGGGCCGTGTATCAATTCCTACGGAAAGGATACTACGCGGCTGATCCGGACGGTAAGCCGGGGGCCCCGGTCTTTAATTACACCTGCGGGCTTAAAAGCTCCTGGAAAGGTTGATCAACCGCCGGCTTTCTTGACGTCGCGGAAGCCTTCGCCGAGGAGTAGTTCGATGACCCGGTCGCGCTTGTTCCCCTGAATGATCAGGAGGCCGTCCTTAACGGACCCACCTACGCCGCACTTGGTCTTCAGGAGCGTGGCTAGCCGCTCTAGTTCTTCCGGCGTGCCCGGCACACCTTCGACGATGGTCACTTCTTTGCCCCGGCGGTATTTGCGATCCAGGCGGACGCGCACCGAAGAGTTTGCTCTTTCCTTCTTCTGTCTTGCAGCGTACCCCCCGCTTTGCTCCTCCCCCCGCGTCCCTGCACCTGCGTCCTCGCCCTCCTTATCATCCGCGGGAATGATCGGCACCTCGGGTAGGTCGGTTAGGCCGGAGAGCGTAGAGAATGGATTATTGGCGACTGGACCTTCTTCGGTAGAGTAGGTCAGGCCGTCTTTGCGTTTCTTCTTTGCCATTAGGTACCGCTTACGATTTTGGGGATGGATTTAGTGAGTTGGCCTTTGTCTATGGCATCGGTCACCGCGGGGCGGTATTTGGTCACCATATGAAAGTAGACCGAGCGGGAAAAGCGGAACCACCACACGAAGAGTACGGCGACCACCAGGATCAGAATTAAGAAGGATACCCCTAGGCTGAACCCGGCCACCCAGAAGAGGAACATCGTGAACCCGAGGCAGAAAAAGCCGGATCCGATGTAGCTGATGAACATGGCGCCGTAGTAAAAACCCGGCTCGGGGAAGTAATTCTGGCCGCATTTCGGGCAGTGCTCGTACTGCTTGAAGGGCATACTGAAGGAGAAACTGCCGGTCGGGAAAAGCGCTCCGCGCCGGCACCGCGGGCACTTGAGGCCAAACATCGAGGAGAGCAGGGAAGGGTGCTGGGCCATAGAATGACGGTAGGCTTTACCTGCGAAACAGGCTTTGGCGGTAAAGGTTATGGTCGGTCACTCATTCGGTTGGTCACCGCCACCGGATGTTGCTTAACCGTATATGTCTATCTTAAAGGAACCGAGGCCAACTTTTCGTTCTAACTTTGTATTGTAATGTTTGAAATAGTCTCTCTCACCACAATCATTCACCTCACGCCTACAGAACCTTACCGGACATGCGCCAATTAAAAATCAGCAATAAGATCACCTCCCGCGAAAGTATCGCGCTGGAAAAATACCTGTCGGATATCGGGAAGATCGATTTGCTTACGCCGGAGGAAGAGGCTTCCCTAGCGGCCCGCATTCGTACCGGAGACGAACAGGCTTTGGAACACCTTACCCGCGCCAACCTGCGCTTCGTCGTTTCCGTAGCCAAACAGTACCAGAACCAGGGGCTGAGCCTTGCCGACCTGATCAATGAGGGCAACGTGGGCCTGATCAAGGCGGCCAAGCGCTTCGACGAGACGCGGGGGTTCAAATTCATCTCCTACGCCGTCTGGTGGATACGCCAGAGCATCATGCAGGCCATCGTCGAGTTCAGCCGGTTGGTGCGCATGCCCAATAATAAAGCGGCGGGCTACACCAAAGTAACCAAAGCAATTGCAAGCTTTCAGCAGGAATTCGAGCGGGACCCGGAGCCGGAAGAGTTGGCGGACGTCCTCAACATATCGCTGCCCGAGGTACAGCGTGCATTGAGCGGACGGATGCGCCACCTCTCGTTTGACGCTCCGGTAGCGGGCGACGACTCGGACATCACCATGCTCGATACCCTGCCAACCGACGGGCAGTCGAACCCGGACGTCAACGTGATGGCCGAATCGCTCACGCAAGAAGTCGTCGCCAACCTCAATATGCTGGCCCCGCGCGAGCGTACCGTACTGGCCTGTTATTTCGGTCTGGATGGCGAGCAACAACTAAACCTGGAAGAGATCGGCGACCGTTTCGACCTGACCCGGGAACGGGTGCGACAGATCAAAGAGCGGGCCATTCGCCGGTTACGGCGCAGTCAGAGCCGTAATGCCCTGAAGAACTATCTGGGTTAATAGTAGACCGCCGAAAGACGAATGATCCGTTGAAATTCTACCTACTTCTCGGTCTTACGCTAGTTGTACTCGGCAGCCGGCTTCCGGCACAGGACGCGACCACGAAGCATTCGGTGGCCCTACCCTATTCGGCGAATATCGAGGAGACCGTCTACCCACCCAGTGCATCCTTGCCGGATGAAAACCTGACCATCCAGGACACCAGCCAGGCGTTAGCGGCTTACGTGGGCCCCTTTCAGGATGGCTACCGGGTGCTTCGCCGCGATGGCAAGATGGGCCTGCTACACGGCGATCTACGCCTGAGGGTACCCTTTAAATACGACGACATCCAGTACGTACCCACCGGAACGGAGCCCGCGGAGGACTTCGTGCTCATCGCCCGCCGCAGCCCATACGGGCGCTACGGAATCATTGATGAAGCCGGGGAGCCGACCAGTGCCTTCGTGCTGAGCTACTCCCCCTCCCTCCGTATTCTGGAAAACTGCATCGTCGATAATCCGCAGCCCGGCCGGTTTTTCCTTTGGTATCGGGACGGGCGGTCGGCATCCGACGAAGCGTTCTCGGTCGTCTACGCCCACCCCGGTCTGCTGAGTAGCGGGCACCGCGTTCTGACGGTCGGGAAGCCCGGAAACAACCGCCGGGTAGCGCTATTCAACCTGGACGCGGGGCGGGTCGTAAGCCCCTATATCTACCGGACGATAACGGCCGTGAGCCCGGTGGTCGCTCCGCGCGTGTCGATACCCTTACTCGAGGGGTTCACCACATTCGGTATGCGGTTGTTGCGACCCGACGGGAGCCTACTTTCGGATAAGTACTTCGCCGGGGTGGAGGACTATAACAATTGGAAGCAACTGCGCACGTTTTTCGGTTTGCCGGACGACCCCAAGGCGGAGGCGATTGCCTGGACGGAGGAGATGGACGTCTACATCGTCTACGAGGACGACAGCGTGGTTTTCATCGGCCGGTACGGAAACTAGTATCCTATTCGTTAGGGTACCTTTGCGCCATGTCGCATAAGCAGCACCCCCAGACCCGCGCCATCCGTGGTCAGATGGATAAGACCGGATTTCGGGAGCATTCCACCCCTTTGTTTTTGACGAGTAGCTTCACCTTCGACACGGCGGAGGAGATGGCGGCAACTTTTCGCGGGGAGGCGGAGGGTATTATCTATTCCCGGTACAACAACCCGAACGTAGACGAGCTGATCGGCAAGGCTTGCGCGCTCGAGGGCATGGAGGCGGGCTTTGCGACTGGGAGTGGCATGGCGGCCGTATTCGCCAGTATTGCGGCGCTCGTCAAGGCCGGCGATCACATCATCGCAACGCGGGCACTATTCGGTAGTACGCACCAATTGATGACGAGCATATTCCCGCGCTGGGGGATCACCCATACCTACGTATCCGCCGACGACCCGGATAGCTGGGCGGAGGCGGTACGAGACAACACCGTGCTTTTCGTTACGGAAACGCCTTCCAACCCTGGCTTACGCCTGGTGGATCTCGCTAAGGCGGGTGCCTTTTGCCGGGAGCACGATTTGATCTATATCGTAGATAACTGCTTCGCTACCCCGGTGATTCAACGCCCGGGTGAGTTTGGTGCCGACATCGTAACCCATTCCGCCACGAAGTGGATGGACGGTCAGGGTCGGGTACTGGGCGGTTTGATCCTGGGCTCGGCGGCATTGATCGAGCCGGTCACTTTTTTCTGCCGGCACACGGGCCCTGCCATGTCGCCATTCAACGCCTGGGTGATCTCTAAAAGTCTCGAAACCCTGCGCGTCCGTATGGCCGCTCACTGCGCTTCGGCCCTGGAGTTGGCGGGGTGGCTTCAGCGTCAGGAGGGGATTAAAGAAGTTCACTATCCTTATCTACCGACGCACCCTCAGTATGCGTTGGCGCTGCGGCAGATGTCTGCGGGCGGGGGCATCGTCACCTTCGAACTTGCGGGGGGGATCGAGGCGGCCAACCGGTTACTCAATAGCGTTGACATTTGTACGCGCAGTTCTAATTTAGGAGATACGCGAACCATACTCACCCACCCGGCTACTACCACGCACGCTAAGCTAAGCCGGGCGGAGCGGGCGGCGGTCGGGATATCCGACGGGCTGGTACGGATGAGCGTCGGGCTGGAAGCGGTAGAAGATATTCAAGGCGATCTGTTAAAAGGAATTTAATCGATTACCAATTGACTGCCATTTTCGTTAAAATTGTATTAGGGGTATAAGCTAGTTACCTACATCGTTACGGTGATGAACTACATTTGGATCAAAGAGGAGCGTTGGACAACCTTTACAGACCGTTCATCACTCCATTAACCAATCAATACCCAAACCATGTTACGACTATTTACCTGCCTAATCCTATCGGCCTTTGCCCTTACTTCGTGTGAGGAGGATGGTGCCGGCTACGTTTACCCCACCATCGAGGACCAATTCGTTTCATTCTCGGTAAGCGAGGAGGTACAATCCTTTCGTGGCGTAGTCTCAAGTTATCGCGGAGACAATTCCGTCAACATCAGCCCGAACGACCCTTCCCAAAACGAGTTACGCATCATCCGCTCCAGCCAAGACGGACAGACGACCATAGAGCTCATGGCCAGCAACCTACCCTTACAGAAGCAAGGCGAAGCGTACGTCTTTTCCAGACCCAGCGGTGCGGCGACGGTGACCATTCGTAGCACGGAGATGAGCGGCGGCGTTTACTGCCCCCACGTAGACGATGT
>OY764788.1:0-18466 GCA_963668285.1 uncultured Lewinella sp.
CGGGCTTACCGAGGGGGGTGATGCCTTTGCCATCTGCCCGCAGCTGCATGATTACGCCAGCACGATCCAGCGCGTGTAAATACTCGATGACGGTATTGCGCGTCAGTCCGATACGTTCCGCTAATTTGCTGATGTTTGGTTTGAAGGGGACGGAGCTGGCAACTGCTTGGAGTAAGCCGGCAAGTTTTCCGGAATTCGTCCTGGCCATGCCCGTAGCGTGTCCAATATCCTCCCCTAAAACAAGCTGGACCATCTGATTAAGTTGGTCATAGTAGCCATGCTCATCCTCGATCACGAACCCATAGTATCCACGTTCAAGGTAGGCTTGGAAGTGAGAAATGGGTCGAAACTGTTCATCCTGAAGTATATCATTCAGTAGACCATTAGAATCATTCAGTATCTCTTCCAGGCTTTTAGGCTGAATACTGGCAACTTGCTTCAGTTGGAGGTATTCCCGAAAAGATAGCCCCGGCAGGTAGTAGTAATGTACTCGGCGGCTAAGGTCCGCAGAGGCATCCAAAATACGGATGATCGACGATCCGGAGAGTACCACCTTCAGTTGGGTACGGTAGACATCATATATGGACTTGATTTCCGTTGCCCACGTTTCCCGGGGATAGCGGTGTACTTCGTCAAGAAAGAGGTACTTACCACCCTGCTCAATATACCACTCCGCAAAATCAAGTAAAGAGATGTTCTGAAATAGCAGATCTCCAAGATCAATGTACAAAGCTTCGCCCGCGGATAGATGCAGACTTCGTAGTTGCTGAATTAGCAGTGTCGTCTTTCCAACACCGCGTGGTCCTACAACAGCCACCAAGGCGCTTTCCCAGTTGATTTCATGCAGAAGAAAGCGTTCAAAAGCACTGGGCGTAGCCCGCTCAATAGCACGGTGTCTGTTACTGAGTTTTAAAAATGCTTTTTCCATAAAGCAAATTTAGCATAAAATGCTTTATAGAAAAAGCACTTTACTCCATTAACTGTTCATACACCCCCAAGTACCCCTCCACCATCCGGTCGACCGAGAAGCGGGAGCGGGCAGTCTCCGCCACATAGCTCCTATCTAATTCCGTCAACCGCGCGATTGCTCGCACCCCGTCTTCCACCGTATTCACCAAAAACCCCGTCCGCCCCTCCTCGATCAGCTCCGGCATGGAGCCCAAGTTAAAGGCGATCACCGGCGCGCCCGTCATCATCGCCTCCGCGACGCTCAGGCCAAAGGGCTCGGCGAAGCCGATCGGGTGCAACAGGGCGAGTGCCCCGCCCATCAGCCGATCCCGCTCGGCCGGGCCGACGTTACCGACGTAGGTGATCCGGTCGCCATCGAGGTGGGGTTCGACCTCGCGTTGGAAGTAGCCTTCGTCCTGCACCAGGCCGGCGATAATCAGGGGCTTTTTTGCTTGCTTAGCGATACGGATGCCTTCCCCCGCCCCCTTCTCGGGGTGGATACGGCCGAAGTAGAGCAGGTAATCCTCCGGCTGCTCGCGGAAGGTAAATTGGTCGACGTCGATGCCATTATACACGGTGGCGGCGTAGTTCAGCTCCGAATGACGGTTGGCGTCGCTGATGCTTACGTAGGCGCAAGTAGGGTTGTAACGTTTGTAGATCGGTAGGATCCGTTCGCTGCTGAAACCGTGAACGGTGGTCACCATCTTGGCCGGCAGGTGGGGGCTGAAGGATAGCGGCATGAAGTCGAACTGATTGTGGACGATATCGAACTCCGCCGCCCGGTCCATCACCTGGCCGATGTGGTGGTATTCGAGCACTTTGGCATCCTGCCCGGGTCGTTCTCCGTAGCCGGCCGCTACCGTGGCGACCAGTTTACCCTTCGTACGGCTGGTGCCGGTGGCGAAGAGGGTAACGTCGACCCCCGCGGCAACCAGCCCTTCGGTGAGGTGGGAGGTGACTTGCTCCCAGGGGCCGTAGGCGGCGGGGGGGGTGGCCCAGGCGATGGGGGCGAGCATGGCTACTTTCATTGGGGGTGCTTATAATGTCCGTTGGGTACTACCCGATGATCGGTGGTCGTGTTTGACCTTGCTGTGATTCATTAAAACTTTACACCTGGCCCGACTCAGTCAGGGCCTAGAATCGAACACCGGCAATTGACCTGCCTATATAATTAGGTATGCTGCGTATTATTTATCTATCCGTATTCTTCCTCCTCCCGCTGCTCTCGAACGCGCAGGAATTGCCCGCACTCGATAGTCTCGTCGACTACCGGGAAGGGGCCGCGGCCAATTCCCTCGGCGACTACTCCGAAGCCTATTATCAAGTCGATGCACTAAACGACAACCTGCCCGAACGGCCCGCCTCGGTGCATCTGCGGACGCCACAAGCCACCCTCGAACACTTCGTTCGCGCCGTGAGAAGCAAAGACTATGCCGCCGCCGCGCACGCCTTAAACTTTAACCTACTGCCGGCTTCCCTGACCGCGGAAGACGCCGCAAAGCTCGCCGAAAAGCTCCACTACGTCATCCGTCAGCGGGTACCCATCGACTGGCGCGACCTACCCGACCGGCCCGACGGGCAAGCCAACCGTAGCACCACCCAACCGGCCATCGAGGGGCAGCCGCGGCGTACGGTCGACTTCGGTATGCTGGAGGTGGGCGGGCGGCAAATACAATTTAGCCTGGATCGCGTGCGGGTGCGTGATGAAGCGCCGGTGTGGGTGGTCAGCGCCGCTACGGTCGAAAACATCGAAGCGTTGTACGCCGCTTACGGGCCGACCTGGCTGACGCGCGCGATGCCATCTTGGGCGGAAACTCGTGTACTCGGCATCTACATCTGGAAGCTGATCGGCCTACTGGTATTTGCCTTCCTCTGCTACCTGGCCGGGCGGCTGACGTACTGGGCCGTAAACAAACTCGTCGGCCGCTCGGAGGCGGCCTGGGTCAACGACTTGGGGGATAAGATGGCCACCCCGATCAGCCTGGCAGTAGGCAGCCTGCTGTTTTACCTGGTACTCAATAACGCGTTGAGCCTTTCGGGGGGCATTTCTCCTTATCTGTATAGCTTGCTGCTGGCCGTCGTAATCATCAGCGTTACCTGGCTATTCATGCGCATCATCGACTACGTGATCAAGCGCGTCACGGATACCCAGATCGCCGACGTATCCGACGAAGAAAATTTGGAAAGCCGGAAGCTCCTGACTTACGTCTCGGTAGCGCGGTGGGTATTGACGGCGATCGTCGTGGCGATCGGTATTAGCGTAATCGCCGGGCAGTTTCCGGGGCTACGCAACCTCGGTGCGAGCCTGTTGGCTTCGGCCGGTATTGCCACCATCATCCTCGGTATCGCGGCCCAAAGCACCCTCGGCAACATCATCGCCGGCCTTCAGATCGCCATCACGAAACCCGCCCGCATCGGCGACAGCATCATCACCTCTAACGGCGAATACGGTACGGTAGAAGATATCCGCTTTACCTACCTCGTGGTAAAGACCTGGGATGCCCGCCGGCTGGTCATCCCCCTAAAATACTTCATCGATCACCCTTTTCAAAATTGGTCGATGAACGATCCGCATATGCTCAAACCGATCGTGCTTTACGCCGACTACTTTACGGACGTGGAAAAGATCCGCGACAAATTTATTACGCTATGTAAGGAGAATGAAAACTACGACGGCGAGAATGAGCCAAGCGTACAGGTAGTCGGTACGGAGAAGGAGGCCATCAAGATCCGCTGTTTGGTATCCGCCAAGGATGCGCCGACGGCGTGGACGCTGCACGTGGAGTTGCGGGAGGCGATGGTGAAGTTCTTGGCGGGGTTACAGGATGGGAAGCGGTTGGCGCGGGAGCGGGTTTTGGTGGTGGAGGAGTAGGGTGGTTCTGTTGGTGTTTTAGGTTGCTACTGCTTGATATACCTCCACAGATTTAGCAAGATTCCGCTGGCAAGTTTCTGGATCTGTCAGCGGAATCCTACCAATACGGCTACATTCCGCTGGCAATCTACTACCTTTGATCATCTAGAGCAGGTATAAAATCATCAGCTAAATGCCAACTATACCATTCATCGGTCGTAGAGTGGAGCGGGCTAAATTGGAGGAGGCAAAAGCTTCCGGGGAGGCAGAGATGATCTCCGTAATTGGTCGGCGGCGTATCGGGAAGACCTTTTTGGTCAACACCGTTTATGAAGAGGATATCGTGTTCAGCGTGACTGGCTTGCGGGACGCCCCAAAGAATGAACAGCTTGGTAATTTCATGAATCGGCTGGCGCAGTTCTCGCAAAGTAAATTGCCACTCAAAGTGCCTAACAGTTGGCTGGAGGCCTTTCAATTACTGATAGATTACCTGCAACCAAAAATTGGCGAAAAGAAGCTAGTCGTTTTCTTCGACGAGCTTCCTTGGATGGCGGCTCCGCAGGGGGAATTTCTTCGTGGCCTGAGTTTCTTTTGGAACAGTTGGGCGGTACAACAACACATTGTGGTCGTCATCTGCGGTTCCGCGGCATCCTGGATGATTCGCAAAGTCGTCCAGCACAAGGGAGGGCTGCACAATCGCATCACGCGCCGCATTTTCCTGCAAGCCTTCTCCCTCCACGAAACGGAGGAGTATTTAAGCAGTCGGAATATCCGTATGGACCGGTATCAAATCCTTCAGCTGTACATGGCCGTGGGTGGAATACCTCATTATCTAAAGGAGGTGCGAGGTGGCATGAGTGCCGCACGGACTATAGATGCGTTGGCATTTAGCGCCACGGGGCTACTGGCCGATGAATTCGATCAGCTCTACGCGGCGCTGTTCGACCATCCGGAGCGCCACACCTCAATCATTCGGGCCTTGAGTAAGCGGCGGTCCGGTCTCACCAGAAATGAACTGTTACAAAAGGCTAAACTTCCGGATGGTGGAAGCACGACGCAAGTACTTCAGGATCTGACCAGTTCAGGATTTATCACGTTTTACCGCGCTTTCGGCAATAAGAAGAAGTTAGGGCAGTACCGACTAACGGACGAGTACTCCCTGTTCTATCTCAAGTTTATCGAACCGAACCAAGGCAACGGCCCGGGAACCTGGTTGCAGATAAGCCAAAGTCAAGCATGGAAGTCATGGAGTGGCATCACTTTTGAATCGCTTTGCCTGAAACATACCACGCAGATCAAACAGGCACTGGGTATAGTTGGGGTATACACGCAAGCATCCTCCTATCATAGGTCGGCCGACGATACCACCAAAGGAATACAAATTGACTTAGTGCTCGATCGCGCCGACCACGTAATCAGCCTGATCGAGATGAAGTTCTACGCAGAGCCCACCACCCTATCTAAATCATTTAACGATAGCTGGAATCTGCGTAAAGGCATTTTCCGCGCCGCAGCGAAAACAAATAAGCAATTACAGGTAGTACTGCTCTCAACATTTCCCGTGTTGGATAATGCAAACAAACATAGCGTCGTCGATCGCTTCCTAACTTTTGAGTCGCTCTTTGCCCCAGCTATCTCTTTATTTAACTAAAACCACCGCACTCCGCTCCCCTACCCCGTGCTCGTTAAACGCCTCCACCGCCATATAATACGGTTGATCCACATTCAAAGCGCGCAGTTCGTACCCCGCCTGGTCGTACATCAAGGCCGACAGGTTCAGCTTATCGGGTGTAACGCCCCAGTAGATGACGTAGCCGGTAGCCGTCGGGTCAGCCTCCCACGTCAGATCGGCGTTTCGTTCGTCCGATTGGCGGGCTGCGGCGAAATTAGCGGGGATGGAAGGAGCGGCCCCCCTACCCTTCCCGAATACGCGAAATTCCGAGATTGCCAGATTTTTGGTGGTGTTGTACACATGTTCGTAGCGCAGATAGCGCAGGCCCACCGCTTCCGGTAGTTCGATGTAGCCGTGCGGCATATCGCGGGTGCTCTCCGAATAATCCGCTACGGTGAACCACTCTTCGCCGTCTTCGGAGCCCCGTAGCACGAACTGCTGACGCAGCGTATCCGGCCGGCCGAATATTTCGCTGCGAAAATCCTGAAAATTGAGTTGCACGGCGTGGACGTCCATCACTTCCTCGAGGTCAATTTCTACCCAAATCGAGTCTTCGTTAGCCTCCGATACCCAGTAGGAGCGGATCTCTTCGTCGTTAATTTTATCGATACCGAAATCCTCGATCTGCTCCAGCATGTAACCGCTATCGCTTTCGTCCACGACGTTCAGTTCCTTTTCTACCAAGGGGCTGTTCGTGCTGACCGGCTTATTGAACGACAGAAGCATCCAGCCGGTAAAACGCTCCTTGTGGTTATCGACCTTGGCGGCGGGGAGGTAGTGGGGGTAATCCCCGTAAGCGCTGTTGACGTACATCTGCCCGTCTTCTTCGAAGCCCGCCGGGTACATCCCCAGCCGCCGCTCGAATTTATAATTAACGGAAATGGCCATGGTGGAGAAATGCCAGTAATTCCCGTCATTATCCCGTACGGTACTGCCGTGGCCGGAGCCCTTCAAAAACCCACCCGGCTTGTAGGAGATCGGGTTATAGGGCGCATATTCGAATGGCCCGAGTGGACTATCGCTGGTATATACGCCGTCGGCGTACACGTTCCACTGCGTGCCCGGCGCGCCGTATTCCAGGTAATAGGTATCCCCGTGCTTCATCATCCACGGCCCCTCGATGTAGGGTTTGATATCGGATTTATGATCCTGCCCGAAGCGTTCCCACCCGTGCTTATCGGGTTCCAAATTAAATAGGTCCACCTGCTCCCCCAGCGGGATGTAATAATTATCCGCATCCAGTTCAATACCGTGGATCGGCCATTTGTTGGAGCTCTCCTCGTAGAGGTACACCTTGCCGTCGTCATCCACGAATAGGTTCGGATCCTGTACGCCGCGCGGCACGTTGATCACCGCGAAATTGGTGGTCCAGTCGCCGAGGCCCGGGTTGCTGGTTTCGATTACGGCGCCGCGCCCGCTGGGGTCGCCCAGTAATATGATTTTATCCCCGTGTACGGCGGCGGCCGGCGCGTTACACCCATTAAAGTACCAGCTTTGCGGGCGGATGAACGTCCAGTTGCTCAGATCGTCACTTACCCAGTAGCCATGCGAGCGGGTGACGAACAGGTAATACTTTCCTTTAAAATTAACGACCGCCGGGTCCGCGCCGGAGCGGTAGGAGACGTTGTTTCGGCCCCGGTAGTGCGACATGTAGGTGTAGTCCAGGTCGATGGGGTTACAGTAGGTCCTATAGTCTGATTTTTGCGAGTACGCAGGTGCGAGGATACCGGGATCGTCATCAGCCGCAGTTCCGTCATTGCCGGAAGAACAACTTGAAAACAGGAATAATCCTGCGAGGAAAGTAAAGAGCAAGCATTTTTTAGGGTTCGTATGGAGGTAAAAGGGGGGGCGGAGAAAGACGGAGAGGCTGTTCTTACCTCCGTTCTCCTCCGCTTCTCCGTCTTTCTCCGTACGAGAGAACATAATTATTACGCGATCAACAAACTGCATAACTACTTCCGATTATTAGTACCATAACTAAGTGTGACCGGCTGCGTATCGGTAGAACTAGGACGGACGAATACCTCAACCGCACTTGGCTCGATCACCCATTCCTCACCGTCGGCTATGTTGCGGGCGTCATCCGCAAGCGGGCCGATCCGGGCAGTTTTGCCACCGGGGCTTAAGAAAATGGCTACCAGCATGATACTCAAAAGATAGCTTAGGAAAGTTGTCATGAATGATTCGGTCAATATTCGAAGCCGAGGCTATCCAAGCCGGCGCGCACTTCGGGGGCGGACAGGTAAAGATCCCACAGCAAGCCGGTCCGGTGATTTTCGATCATCACGACGATGGGGCCGGGGGCGTGTCGCTTGAGGTACTCGCGGACGGTGAGTAACCCCTGCACCAAAAAGGCCGTCTCAACCAGGCCGCCACCGTTATCGCGGGGGCTGAAGGGGAGTACGTCGCTGGTCTCACCGTCCATCCAGTGCGGCCAGGCGCCGTGGAAGCGGTCGGCTTCTTCCAAAAAATTCGTGATTTTCTCCCAGCGTTCGATCGCTTGTGTTTGGGTGATGAAGCCCCGTTCGATCGCTACGATCATGGCCATCAGGCCGAAGCCGGAGCCTCCGCTGGTGACCAGCCGGCCGCTCGTGTTGCGTTCGCGAGCCATGCCGCTATTCGGCTCGGCGAAATCCCGGAAATACTTAAAGATTTGTTCCTGCACGAGGGTGAGGAGTGCTTCGTCGGAGAGCAAGGGGTGGTGCGGCTCGGCCGACGCTCCGGTTCGAAAGCGGAAGGTGGCGCCGGGGAATGATTGCCCTTCTTCCATTCCTTGCACCTGCGTACTCGCAAAATTATAAACCGTGTAATCACGCAAGGGTACCGTGGGCGTTACGCGCACCGAAGTATCGCTAATTAATTCAATAGCCGAAGGAACGCTGGCGATCGAGAAGTCTTGCTCATTGAAGGTGACGGGTTGGATGAATACCAGTTCGAAATATTCCGATAGGGGGACGCCCGTACGCAGACCGGCTTCAGCATGTCGTCGTGTTCTTTAGGTCGAAAATACGGGTAAAGACGGCCCCCCGAGTCAGCCCGGTTCCAGATTAGGCAGTTGGTCGACCTGGTTCTGGGGGTAGGGGAGGAAAATATCGCCCGGGGCGGTGAAGTCGCGGCCGTCGTAGTCGAGTTCGTCGTATTCTTCCGTACGGATGAGGTCATAATAGCGGATACCCCACTCCATACCGAATTCGGCAAATTTCTCATCAGCTACGTCCTGCAGGGTAACGCCGGATAGGGTGGGCAGGCCCGCGCGCTGGCGGATGAGGTTGACGGCTTCATCGGCCGAGATGGCGGAGCTACCGGCGCCGCGGAGGAGGGCTTCGGCGTGCATGAGCAGCACTTCGGCGTAGCGGATGCAGATGTAGTTTTTACCGGTACCGTAGCGGGTGCGGCCGGGGGTCAGGTCTGCGGAGGGGAGGTAGTGTTTGCCGCTGGCGAAAAAGGCGCGGGCGTAGTCGTTGATGACGTCGCCGTCGCGGGTGGTGTTGGTGACGAAGGCGGGGAGGTCACCGACGGCGGGGTCGCTTTGCAACTCGGCTATTCCGCGGTCGGTGAACAGGACGCTGGTTTCCAGGCGGACGGTTTCGCCCCGATCGAGCATAAACTTGATGAATTTCATACTGGGCTCGTAGAAACCCCAGCCGCTGCCGGCACCATCTACGGCGGGCGTCCAGCCCTGTGGCCCGTAGAAGTTATAGAGGTGGAAATTCTCGTCTCCGCTACCCATGCCGAAATCGGAGTACTGCAGTTCGAGCAGATTCTCCCGGCTCAGTTCGCCTTCCAGTTTGAAGAGTTCGTAGTAGTCGTCAAAGAGCGCGTACACGCCGGAGTTGATGATTTCGGAGGTTGCGTCCGCTACGGCCTGGTAGTTACCAAGTTCCTGTTCGGCGCGGGCTTTGACGGCCAGGGCGGTGTAGCGATTGACGCCACCTTTGATGTCCGCGCGGTCATTAGGGTGCTGGGTAGAGAGGGCCGGGGCGGCCACGTCTATTTGTTGGCTGATGTATTGCAGCACCTCCGCATGGGTAGCTACTTCGCTGACGAGCAGATCGGTGGGGTCGGCGGTGTTGGGGATGAAGACGTCACCGTAAACCTGCGTGAGGTAATACAGTAGATAAGCATTGAGTACTTCGACCTCCGCGGTGTATTGCTCGGCGATGTTGGCGGGTGCACCACCCTCCTGGTAGAGGGCTATCTGTTCCTGGGCGGTCTTACCGTTGTAAATATCGCCGTAGTTGAGCTGCCACAGCGAATTGTACATCCAGTAGTCCTTATTGTAAACGTAGCGATCGGTATCGGCGAAGGGTTGCTGGTCGCCGAGGCCGCCGGGGTTAACGTCATCGCCGCGCACGGATAGCAGGGGGATCGTTTCCCAGCCGCGGGAGTAAAAGTCGGCGTAAGCACCGATGGCCGGTAGGCGGACGTTGGCGGCCTGGGTGTAGTCTACGCCATCTTCATTAAATACGGTATTCAAGGGCGCCTCGTCGAGTTGGTCCTGACAGCCGACGGCCAGAGCGGTAAGTAAGAGCAGCAACGGAAAGAAAGTTAGTTTCATGATCGATAAGCTTTTCGGGGCTTGCAGGATAGGGTTTAGAATCGCACGTTAAGGCCGGCGGTGTAGGTTGCGGCAATCGGGTAGGTTTGGCGGTCTACCCCATCGCCTATTTCCGGGGTAAATCCATTATAGTCGAATACGGTTAAGGGTCGGTCAGCGGTCATGTAGAGGCGAATATTGGGCGCGCCTTCGCCGAATAGTTTGGCCCCGTTGAGGAGGTAACCGAGTTGTACGTTTTGGATGCGCCAGAAGGTGCCGTCCTCAATCCACTGGTTGCTCAGACGTTGGTTCCAGGCCTTGCGCCGTCCTTCGCTGGAGGGGTAGACGTTACTGGTTCCAGCGCCGCGCCAAGTGTTCTCGGCCAGTTCCGCATCGACGTTTGTATCCTGGGTGAAGATCACTTCCCCGCGGCGGCGGTTGAGGATTTGGTTACCTGACTGACCGAAGAAGGTGGCCGAAACGTCGAAGCCTCGGTAATCTAATGCGATACTGCCACCCCAGTTGAAGGTGGGTAGGTAAGAGCCGATGAAGCCCCGGTCATCTCCATCGATCACACCATCGCCGTTTTCGTCTACGTAGCGCAGGTCACCGGGTACCAGGTTGTTGCTTAACGCAATAGGGTCGGCTTCTATCTCCGCCTGATTCTGATAGACGCCATCGGTTTGCCAACCGAAGAAGGAAAAGATGGGTTGGCCGACTACGGTACGCTGGCGGAACTCAGCCGACCCGCCGTCGATGAAAGGTTGGTTGAAAACGTCCAGTACCTCGTTTTTCAGACTGGCCGCGTTGGCGCCGATCGAGTAGTTCAGCCCCCCCGTGAGGCTGCCGTTGAAACCGACCGCTACCTCCAGGCCGGAATTACGGATGACCCCGGCGTTGCGGCGTACCGACCCACCGATGGCGGGTCGCAGAATCGGGATGGTAGCGTTTTTCGTATCCCGGGTATAGTAATCCACGTCTAGTGACAACTTATTGTTGAGGAGTTCGGCGGTAAGGCCGACGTTGGTTTCTTCGACCACTTCCCATTCGAGGAATTCGAATAGGTTACTGGTTTGGGTACCCGTCACCTGCTCGTTACCGAGGGAAGTAGTGATGGTATTCGTAGTAGCCGCGCCATCGCTGGCCCTCACGGCATCGTTACCCAGTTGGCCCCAACTGGCGCGCACCTTCAGGTAATCGACTACGGGCACCCGGAAGAAATTCTCTTCCGACACCACCCAGCCCGCACCGAAAGTCGGGAAATAGCCGAATGTTTCCTGGTACTTATTGGTGCCGTCCGCGCGAAACGTACCGTAAAGCAGGTATTTGTTATCGAAATTATAGGCCAGGCGGCTGAAGTAGGAAAAGCCGTATTCACGCCCGGCGTTATCGAAGGCGCGGGAAGTTTCCGCTTCCGCCTGGCTGATGAAGAAGCCGGCCTCTTGCCCGGTCGGGAAGTTTTGGGCGTTGCCCCGCAGGGCTTCGTTGAACTCATCGCGGTAGGCCGTACCGAGCAGGACGGTAAGGCCGTGCTTGCCGAACTGATCTTTATACGTCAGCAGGTTATCCCAGATCTGATTCAGCGTAGTCGAGGTATTCTTATTGATAGTGGAGTTCTCCCGCTGAAAGTCATTACCGATGAAGTAGGGGAAGTCGAGGTTACGCCCGTTAATGGACGAGAAGGAACTGTTGTAGGCGGACTTGAACGTTAGCCGATCATCCGGTAGGATGCTGAACTCCACGAAGAAGTTACCCAGCAGCTTACGGATTCTCTCCTGGTCCTCCCCGTAGATGGTGCTCACCAGCGGGTTCTGCCCGCCACGGTAACCAATATCCTGAGCGTTTGCCAGCATCGTTACCGTATCCAGGCTCATGGGGTCGAAGACGGGCAGGATAGGTACGGCCGAGTAAGCCCGGAACCAGGCGGAGTTGTCGGGGTTGTACCGGGTAGCATTACTCCAGATCACGTTACCGCCGATCTTGAACCAGTCGGTAGCCTGATAATCCAGCTTCGTACGCAGATTAAATCGTTGGTACTCGTTGCGCATGTCGAGGATGCCTTCCTGGTCGAAGTAGTTCACCCCGACCGAATAGGTGGCCTGACTGCCGCCGCCGGATACGTCGATGCTGTGGCTTTGCACGGGGGCATCCCGCAAGATGGTTTCGTACCAATCGGTATCTACGTCCGGCACGTCGGGGTTTACGCGGCTGCGCCCGTAACGCTGAATAGCTTCGAGGATCGACTGTGCTTCCGGCGCGGAACCCGACTCGTTCGCCATACGGGTGAATTGCTCGGCATTCGCCATTTTGAGTACGTTCTGCGCCCGTTGGATGCCGTAATAACCGTCGTAGGTAATGCGGGCGGGGGTGTTCAGCCGGCCGGACCGCGTTTCGATGATCACTACCCCATTGGCGGCCCTGACGCCGTAGATCGCCGCGGCGGAGGCGTCCTTCAGTACGTTCAGGCTCTTGATGTCGGCGGGGCTCAGGAAATCGATGTTGTCGAAGAACATCCCGTCGACTACGAATAATGGCGACGTGTTCCCGCTACCCGGGTAGGAGCCGATACCGCGCACGCGCACTTCTGGCGACCCCCCCCGGTGCACCGGCGGTGATAACCTGTACGCCCGCTACTTTACCCTGTAGTGCCTGGGTTACTACGCCCGTAGGGGTTTTCTGCAGTTCTTCGCCGTCTACCGTAACGATGGCCGACGTTAGATCCCGCGACCGCTGCGTCCCGTAACCCACTACGACAACCTCTTCCAACAGCGCCGTAGCGCCCCCCATTTGCAGGTCCAGCACCGTCTGACTACCGAGTACGACCGTCCGGCTTACGTAACCCGTGTAGCTAAGCGCGAGCGTATCCCCCACGGTACCGGTGATCTCGAAGTTGCCGTCGAAGTCGGTGGTCGTGCCGCCCCCATCGGCGCGGTTGATCACGTACACGCCGATGAGGGGGGTCGTACCGTCCGTTTCCGTAATGGTGCCCGTGTAGGTGGTTTGGGCGAATACGGTGGCCGTGCTCACGCATAGCGCGAGCCACGGTAATAAGTGGTTGGGTTTCATGCTGGCTGGTTGGTAACTGCTCGGGCCGAGTAACGCGCCTCATCCACCCGGGGGTGATGGTACGTCAGATGGGCTTACGTATTCATGATCGTCTATAGAACGCTTGGCGCTGTTCCATTACAAGGTAATGAAAATTATGCACCTTATACATTAATTAATAGTATACCCTACAAGGGATGTGCCGACAATTGATTCGATTTACGCCCCCTATTCCACCCAGTACCGCTCCTGAAAACGATGGCCGGTACGCGTCCGCCCCAAAAACCCGACGGTCGCTTCGTAGTGATCGTGAAAATAAACACCCGCGATTTCGTGCCCGGCCTCCACGTGGCTGTACAGCGCAAAACTGCCCCCGATCGCCTCCAGCCGATCCGCCAGCGGGGCGGCACCGAAGAGCATTAGCCAACCTGAATCATCCGGCGCACAGAAATGGTGGGGGGAGGTGCCGTAGGGCACCAATGGGTCCGCCGTACCGTGAAAGAGAAGCAGGGGCACCCGGTTAGCCGGCGTGATGAGGTGCGCGTCCACCAAAGCTCCCGCCCCGGAAATGATGCCGGCGTACCGGAAGGTCGTATCCAAACCGTGGTCGATCAGACGCAGGGCCTTCCGGTCGTAGAAGCCGGCGTGCAGGACGGCCTCCGCCCCGGCGCTGCTGCCCGCCAAATAAACGCGTTCGGGGGTGGTTTCCAGGGGGGAGCCATCGCCGGTCAGGTAGGTCGTAGCCGCCCAGGTTTCGTTTGCCGCCAACTGTAGGGTCTTGAGCTTTTCGGTCAGTGTGCCCGTCACAGCCCCAGTCGTCCTTCCGCCCCTGCATGTATAAGGTATAGGTAATGGAGGAGCCAGTTGATGCCCGCGGCGGCGAGCATGGTGCAGTAATCCTTCCCTTCCGCCCGCGAGCCACCGGAGAAGCCACCGCCGTGCACGTAGATGAGGAGGTCTTCGCCGGCCCCGTCCACGGCTCGGTACAGATCGAGCTCCAGGCCGTCGAAATAAGTATGGACGGTGGGGGCCTGCCCCAATAAGAACGAACTTATAAATATGCCGAAAATAAATAGGGGGTAGCGCATCCCCTCAAGGTAGGTAGTTTTCCCAGTACCACGGCAGGGCGGTATCCCCGGTAGCCGCCTCCACTAATTCCTTAAAAATACTTTCCCCGTTGGAGCTATTGGTCATAATCAGCAGCGCCAGATCGCGATCGGGGTAAAAGATGGTATAGTGCTCCCACCCCCGGTCGTTGTCCTTCTTTAAAGACGGCTTTGCCGTGGCCCGTCTCGTAGATTCCCCACCACAATCCGTAGCTCAGACCGATCTTTTCATTCGCATCCGTCGTCTTTCGGCTGTTCGGGCCGAATTGCTGCACGGAAGTGATCGCAATCTGCGGGCCGGTCATTTCGGCGTACATCGCCTCGCTGAGCCCTTCGGCCCGCAGCATCGCCCCGACAAACTTCGCGTAATCCTCGGGCGTCGTTTCCATGCTGCCGGCGGCGTAGGGCCGGTTCCGCTTTTTCTTCCCGACCACCTTCTTCTTTCTGTAGTGGCCGACCGCGTAGTTCCCCTCGAATCGGTTTTGCCAGACGAAGCTCGTCATTTCCATCCCCAGCGGCTGGAAGACGTGCCGCCGTGCCAGCTCTTTCCAGGTCCTCTCCGGTAACCTGCTCCACCACGAATTGCAGCAGTTGCAGCCCCTCCCCCGAGTAATAGTAGTACGTACCCGGGTCGTACTCGATGGTGAGTGGTTTATTCAAATTAATCCCCGTTTTACCGATGTAACGCCAGTTCGGGAAGCCGTGGTGGTGTGTGACAGGCACATCCGCGCGGTGATCTTTTCGTAGCGAAGGTCGCCTTTCAAGTCCGCGAAACCCTCGTAGCTTTCCGGGAAGGGGTAGCTGGGTAAGGGGTCGTCGAGGTAGTTTACCAGCGGTTTATCCAGGTCGATCGTGCCTCCTCCTCCACCAATCGCAGCACCAGGTAAGCGAAGAGCGGTTTGGCCAGGGAGGCGGCGTAGAAAACGTCGGTATTGGAGAGCGACGCTTGCTCATCGAGGTTCCTACTGCCCAAAGCGCGCTCGAAGATCACCCCTTTACCGTTTAGTATCGTGACCGATAGCCAGTGGACGTTTGCATCCGCCTGCAGGTCTGACAATTGCTGCGTCAGCTCCGTATGGGAAATAGTAGTCCCATCAATTCTGTGAATATCCTGAGCGGGTAGCGTAGCAATGAGCATTAGCATAATGAATAAGGTCGATAAGTATTGGTACACGGGCGGAAGTGGTTAAGGCTTGTCTACAAGTTACTCCTTATCCGGGCCGGCTTATGCCTTCACCGTTGTCTTTAACCCGGTTTTAGAGAGCATTGAGATTTTGGAGGCAATCTGACCTTATAATTCTGTAAAACGCATTTTACAATTTTACCCTACTATCTATTTAATAGATTTTGTTGAGCAGTTTATCACGGGTGGCGGCACTTCACGATCCGAACGCGGTCTGAAGCCGACCTTCGATGGCTTTTTTGGCTATAACGGCAATGCGGTATACGCACAGGTTTTCTCCCAACTCACGGATAGGCTAGCCGCACTGGCCGGCGTACGGTAGGATTGGCAGACCAACGACGGAGAGTTCAACGGTGACGGAGAGCCCGTTTCGGCCGACCAATCTATCCCCACGCTTCGGTGCGACTTACGCACTGACCACCTCGACCAGATTATTTACTAACTACGGAACGAGCTGGACGAAGCCCTTCTGGCCGCCGGCCTGCCGGCACACGCACACGCACGCCGGGCTTCGACCTACTCGAAGGGCATGCGGCAGAAGGTAGGCATCGCCCTTGCCCTCGTCAAGGAAGCCGCCCTTCTACTGCTCGACGAGCCGACGAGCGGGCTCGACCCGCACTCCGCAGCGGAGTTCAACCGTTCGCTTCGCAAGGTCGCCGAGCGCGGCGTCGGCATCCTGATGGCCACCCACGATATCTGGCGCGCGCGCGCGAGGTCGCCGACCGGGTGATCGTGATGGCTAAGGGTCGGATCGTTCTCGAGCTCGACCCCCAGGCCCTCTCCGCCGAAGAGATCGAACGGCAGTTCTTCCTCGAAGCGGCTTCTTAACCGATCTCATACTTACCATCCACCATCCGTAACGACCCTTCCGGGTTCCCCTCCCGCAAGGCCGTGGGTAAGGCATCCTGCGGAAAACCCTGGAAGCAAACCGGCCGCGAAAACCGCCGGATGGCCGCCGTACCTACCGAAGTGGACTGTATGGCCGTCGTAGCCGGGTAAGGGCCGCCGTGCACCATCGCGTGGCCGACCTCCACCCCCGTCGGGAAGGCATTGAAGATCAACCGGCCGACTTTGCGGGAGAGTACCGCCACCAGGCCCTGGTACTCGATCAGCTCTTCCTCCTTACCGAAAAGACTCGCGGTCAAGTGGCCGTGCAGGTGGTTGGCGATACGTAGAAGATCGCCCTTCCCTTTTGCTCGGACGACTAGCGTAGACGGGCCGAAGACTTCTTCTTCCAGGGCGCTATCGACCAAAAAGGCCGTCGTGAAAGTACTGAACACGTAAGACCCCACACTGCCTCCTTCCGTTTCCGAGGCCGCCAACTCGGGTAACTAAGGTGTGGTTCTTCAGGCGACCGACACCGTATTCGTAGCTCTTTTGAATATTTTCCCCCAGCATCGTTCCCGGCGCGCAGCCGCGTACTTTAACCGCCAGGGCCTCGAGGAACCGATCGGCCTGCGGCCCCTCGGGGAGGATGACGAGGCCGGGGTTGGTGCAGAATTGCCCTACGCCGAGGGTCAGGGAGTTTGCCAGCCCGGTGGCCAGGGCATCGACGTCTTCGGCGAGGGCACCGGGAAGGAGAAACACGGGGTTGACACTCCCCATTTCAGCGAATACGGGGGATGGACACCTCCCGCCGTACGGCCAGGGTCGTAGAGTGCTTTACCGCCCCCCCAAAGAACCGGTGAAGCCAACGGCGGTAATGCGGGGGTGTTGCACTAAGGCACTACCTACGTCGTTCGACCAGCCCCTGCAATAAGGAAAATACCCCGGCGGGCAAGCCCTGTGAGGCAACTGCTCTGTCGATGGCGCTACCGATAAGTGCGGAGGTGCCGGGGTGCAGGGGGTGGGGCCTTGACGACTACGGGGCAGCCGGCAGCCAGAGCCGAGGCCGTATCCCCTCCCGCCACGGAGAAAGCCAGCGGAAAGTTGGAGGCACCGAAGATGGCTACCGGCCCGAGAGGGATTTGCATCTGCCGCAGGTCCGGCCGGGGGGTTGGGGGTGCGTTCGGGGAGGGCCGGGTCGATGCGAATGCCCCGCCAGCTCCCGTCGCGGACCACCTTCGCAAACAACCGCAGTTGGCCGACGGTACGCCCGCGCTCACCGGTCAGGCGGCCCGGGGGGGAGGGCGGTTTCGCGGCCGCACAGTTCGATGAGCTCGTCACCCAGCGCCATGATCTCATCGGCGATCGCCTCCAGAAAGTCAGCGCGCTTTGCGGGGGAGAGGGCGGCGTATTCGGGGAAGGCTGCCTCGGCGGCGGCGCAGGCGGTGGCTACGCTTTCGGCGGTGGCTTCGGCGTAGGTGGCTGGGAGGAGTTCGCCGGTGGCGGGGTTGGTGGCCTGGAAGGTAGGCATACGGGTGAGTGGGTTTTGGTCCGTTGGGGGTTGTAGTGCTAACGGTTTGCCGTACTAAAGGGGGAGCACGTAGTGACGGTGAAGATAGCGACCATATAAGGGACAGTCTATGGCCAAGGTAGGTGCTTAAAATAAGAAAACACCGGCTCCTTTCCCCGGGAGGGAGAAGGAACCGGTGCGGGGTTAAAGGCGATAAGGCAACCGAATACGAATACTACCTGGCGACTATGTACTTACGGAAGTTGTTGGCATTCGTATTGAAGTACGGGCTGAACATCTCCTTGGGCTTATTGGAGATTCGGTAGCTGTTGTTTCCGTTGATGAAATTACCGGTACCGAGGCGCATGATCCAGGGGCCGCCGCTGGAGCCGCCGGTCATGTCGTTACCCATACCGTTGGTATCGGTACCGCCGACGTTGCCCTTGTAGGCGAACGAGCCGCTGGCTACGATCATGCGCCGGCCGTTGAACGGGGCGGCGGCGGGGTAGCCGAATGCGTGCCAGTGCTGGTAGCGGTTGAAATTCGTGGCGAAGCCCAACCAGCCGACGCGTTGGCTGATCTTCTTTCCGCTGACCGGAAAGAGGATGGCGCCGCCCCAGTCTTCGGTCAGGCCACCGCTTATGCCTTTCTTATACCACGTCGGGGAGGGTAAAGAGCTGCTTTGCGCGCCAGCGGCCCGTAGGGTTCCTTTCCGTCTTTGTAGGGCGGGGACGAATACGACGTCGGTAGCCCAGCCGCTGCTTTTTCCGTTACCGCTATGGAGGCAGT
>OY764789.1:0-22817 GCA_963668285.1 uncultured Lewinella sp.
TACCCCCATGCAGAACAGAAGAAAATTTATTCGCAATGCCAGTATGGCCGCCGCCGGCGTCGGGCTGGGCTTACCCGCCTACGCTTCCGGTAACGTCATCGGGGCCAACGATCGGGTCAACGTAGCCGTATTCGGTACCAATAGCCGCGGCGCCGCACTGACCGCCACCTTTGCCGGGGCCAAAGACTGCCGCGTCATCGGCATCGGGGACGTCGACAAACGCGCCATCGAGAAAGGGCAGATGGCCGTCCACGAAGTCACCGGGAAGAAACCGAAGGGCGACCAGGACTTTCGGCGCTTCCTCGATGACAAAAATGTCGACGCCGTCGTGATCGCTACCCCCGGATCACTGGCATGCTCCCATGGCCATTATGGCCCTACAGGCCGGTAAGCACGTCTACGTCGAAAAACCGTGTAGCCACAACCCGGCCGAAGGCGACATCCTCATTGCCGCCCAAAAGAAGTACGGTCATACGGTGCAGATGGGGAACCAGACGAGGAGCTCGAAAAGCTTACAGGGCATCATCGGAGAGATCCACGACGGCCTGATCGGTAAAACCTACGCCGCCAAAGCTTGGTACGCCAACGCCCGCGGTACGATCGGAACCCACACACCCGCCCCGACCCCGGAGTGGCTGAACTGGGAGCTGTGGCAAGGGCCGGCCCCGCGCCAGGAGTTCGTAGACAACCTCGTGCACTACCAGTGGCACTGGTACTGGAAGTACGGCACCGGCGAACTACTCAACAACGGCACCCACGAAATCGACATGTGCCGTTGGGCGCTCGACGTCGACTACCCCACGAAGGTGACGAGTATCGGCGGGCGCTACCACTTCGATGACGGTTGGGAAGCCTACGACACGCAAATCGTCGGCTTCGAATACGACGAAGGCAAAATGATCAATTGGGACGGCCGGAGCACCAACGCGATGCCGTACTGGGACCGCGGCCGGGGCGCCCTCGTTCACGGAACCGAAGGCAGCGTGCTGATGGACCGCGAGGGTTACTGGGTGTACGATCTGCACGGCAAAGAGATCCGCAGCGAACGCGAAGACGGCGAGAGTGTAAGTATGGACGTCCGTGGCGGCGGCTCGCTCGACGACCTACACATCGGGAACTTCCTCGGGGCGATCAACGGCTCCGAAGAGCTTAACAGCCCCATCGAAGACGCGAACGTGAGCGTGACCACCTGCCACCTGGGCAATATGGCCCAACGCGTAGGGCAGGCGCTGCGCATCGACACCGCTACCGGTAAACCCGACAGCCCCGAGGCCATGGCGCTCTGGAGCCGCGAATACGCCGAGGGCTGGCAGCCGAAGGCGTAACCCGAGTTACCCGCATGCGCAAGTTCCTCGTTGGTCTGGGCATCGTCATCCCGGTCCTGTACCTGGGCGTGACCTACTTCTTCAGTAGCCTGATCTTGGATACGCCGGATCGGGACATCGCCGCGGTCTACCAAATGAATAAGGAGCGGTGGGGTCTCGACCTCGACAGCCTCGCCCGGGCACTGCCCGGTAAGACGGATATAGTGTTCACCAGCCCCTACGACGGTATCGAACTGAAGGGGTGGCTCTTTGAGCCGGATACCGTCCGTTGCGGCGTCGTGTTTGCCCACGGCTATAGCGTGAACCGCGCAAATATGCTGAAGTACACCCCCGTCTTTCGCGATTGCGATTGCGCGCTGTTGCTCTACGACCACCGGGGGCACGGGGAAAGTGCCGATGCCTACGGTACGGGTGGCTACCACGAGGCAACCGATTTCATCGCCGCCAGTGACTTGCTGCGATCCCGCTTCGGTCTGCCCGCGCGGCGCATCGGTTGGTTCGGTGAAAGTTGGGGCGGGGCTACGGTGATCCAGGCCGCCGCCCGGGTCGAGGACCAACCCGCCTGGGTGGTAGCGGAAAGCCCCTTCGCTGATTGGTACAGCGCGGTAATGGAGCGCGGCCTCAAAGATTACGGAAACGGCCTGAAGGCGCTGACCCCCGGGGCCTTTTTCTGGACGGGCTTACGGGGTGGCGTGGACTTCAAGGCCGTCAGCCCGGTAGCAGCAGTGAGGCAGATCAAAGCGCCCCTATTACTTCTCCATTCGCAGTCGGATACCCTGACCGCGCCCGTTCAGTCCGACCGTATCGCCGCCGCCGCGCCACCGGAGCTGTTGGCCTACCACCCGCTCGACTGGGGTGCCTGGCACGCCCACAATATCATTTGGCGGCAGGAGGAGTACCGGTCGATTGTGCTAGACTTTGTTGGTGACTTCTGCGACTAATTGCTAGCTTACCCGTCACCAAATCATCGACCCCATGCAACGCAGAAAATTTTTAGCCGCCGGAGTAGCCCTCCCCGCCGCTCTGGCCGCTACCCCACAGGCAACTCAACTTACCGGTAAACCTGCTTCCCACACCGGCCCTTTCAAGCTAAGCCTGAAGGCCGATGCGATCGGGGTAAACTTAGGTGCGGACGAGTTGCTCGACAGCGTCATCGAGATCGGTTACGAAGCACTCAGCGTACCGGCACAGTGGCTAGAGGGTTGGTCAGCGGAGCGAAAAGAGTCCTTCGCCGCAAAGGCCAGGGAGCATAAGATCAGTTGGGGAGCGAACGGGCTGCCGGTAGAGTTCCGCGAAAGCGAAGAGCGATTCCGCAAAGAACTCGCCGACCTGCCAGTGCACGCCAAAAACCTCCGAGACATCGGCGTAGACCGCATCGGTACCTGGATCCTTTCCAGCAACGCCGCCCTGACCTACAACGAAAATATGCGCCTGCACGCCGACCGCCTGGGGGAGGCCGCCAAAATTCTGGGGGATAACGGCATCGCGCTCGGGCTGGAATATCTGGGTACTACCGCCCTACGCCATAGCGGCCGATTCGCGTTCCTCTCCTCCGGCAAAGAACTCAAGGAGTTGATCGGCCTTATCGGCCAGAATAACGTCGGCGTTATCCTCGACAGTTATCACTGGTATACGGCCCGCGAAGGAAAAGAGGATCTGCTGCGGTGGTCGAACGAGGAGATCGTCGCCGTAGACCTCAACGACGCCAACAACCAGCTGAGCCTGGACGAGCAGACGGACATAGCGCGCGAGCTGCCCGGCGCGACCGGCGTTATCGACCTGGCTTCCTTCGTGCGGGCGCTCGTTGAGATCGGCTACGACGGGCCGATCCGGGCCGAGCCCTTTAGCCGAACGCTCGACCTGATGGACGATCGCCTAGCCATGCAAGCCACCTACGCGGCAATGACGAACGCTATCGACGGAGCCCTGGCTGGGGAATGAGTCAATACCCAGGATGGGTGGGTGTCTACCCGTCGGTTCAGCTTAGAATTCCAGGTCTCCGCCTACGGTTTTACGGAGGTCCGCCCGGTACTCGGTGGGGGTTCGGCCGGTGATCTTTTTGAAGCTACGGTTGAATTGGCTCAGGGAGTTAAAACCACAGTCGAAGGCTACCTCGGTGATGGAGCTGTGGTCGTCGCCGAGGAGTTTGCAGGCGTAGACCACCCGGTAGTTGGTGAGGTAGGTAACGAACGTCTTACCCGAAACTTTCTTGAAGTAACGACAGAAGGCCGGCACGGTCATGGCGGCAACGCTTGCCGCTTCCCCGACGGAAACGTCGCGGGTGAAGTTATCCAGGATGAATTGCTGGACGTTGTTGAATCGTTCGTAGCCGTGGGTGGCGATCTCGAAGTGAACGCCGTCGGCGTTCAGGCTTTCGTAATCCTCCGATTTAGCAAGGTTGCTCAGTACGTCGATGAGCAGAAGCAGCCGCCCGAGGGGATCGAGTTGCAGCAGTCGTTCGAGGCGGGCGCCTTCCACGACTTTCGTTCGGCCGGTAAAGCTGATGCCGTTTTTGGCGCGTTCGAGCAGGTTGTTGATCGGTCCGAATTCGGAAAGCGACCGAAAGTCCCGCGTCGGAAAGTCCCGGGCGAACTGCACGACGGTCTCGGCGCGGTTGCCGGTGGTGCCGTCCGTGAACCCCCAGTGCGGCATGTTAGAGCCGATCAGGATGAGCTCCCCGTTGGTAAAGTGAGAGACGTGGCTGCCGACGTGCCGGCGACCGACGCCTCCGTTGACAAAGACCAGTTCGACTTCCGGGTGGTAGTGGTACCGCGGCAGTTTATTGGTACGCAGCGTTGGATCCGGGTAGTGCTTGACGAGGAAGGAAGAGTCAGGCATTGGAAGGACGCGCTCCAGGACGGGCTGTGGATGTGCTTCCATGGTAGGGTGAGATTGAGAGAGGCCGGTAATAGGGTGCCCCTGTTGTACGGTAGGAAAGCTGGTCTGCACGAACATTTATTCGATTAGACGAGGTAAAGTCGAAAAGAGTAACGCGTAAGCGCGTAAATCGGCACAATGATAAACGAATTTGACCGCCGGCACGCAGCTATTGCCGACACGCACGCGCTAATTAACCTGGAGTTAATAGGAGAGCAAAAATTGCGCGACGCCCGCCAATTTATGCGTCGATAGTAGCGAAAATTCGCCGGTACTTTGCATCAGCAAGGAAGTCGAACATGCCAACTTTAACGAAAGCCTTTGCGCATGAGATCTATTATAAACCTACTGTTGGTTTTTTCGGTCGCCGGTCATCTGAGCGCTTCCGTCGATCCACTCGACGTGCTCGTAATGCAGGACCCGACTACCAACAGCGTCGTCGTACGCACGTTGATCCAACTTGAGTTAGCGACCAAGATGGAATTGAAGAACGCACGCGGCAACTTCCTTTATTCCGGAGATATGACCGCTGGCACCTACGTCAGCAAACGCTTCTCCTGCGACAATCTGCCAACGGGCAGGTACGTGCTCTACTTCACCGACGAGCGCGGCCGAACGAGCATCCCCTTCAGCAGCAGGGGCGGTGCGATCGCCTTCTCGGCGGTAAACGGCCTGAGAACGATCTTCCCCGCCGTCAGCCTGAGCGACGACCGGACGCTGATCGTGAGCTACCACGGAGCGACGCAAGAAGCTTATGAAATCGAATTATTGGGCGCGGACGGGCGTACGGTATTTACCGATAGCGTTCGACCCAGCCAAGCCACGCGGAAAGCATACCAGTTAGACAATTTACATGCTGGGCGCTACACACTGACTTTTAATACCTCAACTTTACCCACCCGCAGCACGAACATCAATCTGCGGTAGTTTTCAAGAATTTGCATGATCGACTTTAAGTTCCGCCCCGTCCACATCAATGTTGGACGGGGCCTTTTTTATTTTTTTGCGAGGACGCAGGTAATTTAATCGGATGGACGAGCAAGGCGAACCACTACCGATCGATTCAACAAAAGCTCGATGAAGCTGAGAATTCTTTGAACATTTTATCATCTTACGCTCTATGGCAATATCCGAAAAAAATTGCTCGCGAAGGGCAGCGTGACAAATCTTCACGCCCCAAGAAATATACTGGGCAAATAAGCGGAAGGTTATTCGCATATATGGTCCGAAACACAGCGCCGTTCTGTTATCTCTAACGGCCCAAAGTCTTTGACTATCAGTTGGTTCGAACTAACTTTACGAAAGATCTTGCGTTAGTTTAAATATAACGCTAACTACCGTATTTTACCGGAGGAAACAAAACCACCCATTTATGATCAAGTCAACCTACACCAAATCCAAAAAAGCCTACAAAGTCAATTTCGAACTACCGACGGAAAGGGCTGGCGAAAAACGTGACATTCGCGTACTCGGCACCTTTAACGATTGGAGTTGGGATGGCGGCGTCAAGCTCAAAGCCGGCAAGACCAACTATACCGGTAGCACGGAGTTACCGGCCGGCAGCTACCAGTTCCGTTACCTGGCCGACGGCTCCGAATGGATCAACGACGACAGCGCCGAAACCTACACCGACTCGGGCTACGGAACGACCAACTGCGTATTCGACCTGGCGGAAGTAAAAGAGGAGACCACGAAGAAGACCGACGCCAAAAAATCTTCTCCTAAAAAAGAAGCAGCCGATAAGAAGGAATCGAAGTCGTCCGCAAAGACGGTCGCTAAGCCACCCAAAGCCAAGGCTGACAAGAAAACCGAGAAGGCTGCCGCCAAGCCGGTACCGCCGAAATCCAAGACTAAGAAAGAAGCCGCTAAGGACGCCACCAAGAAGGATGACCTCAAACGCATCGAAGGAATCGGCCCTAAAATTGCCGGCCTGTTGAACGATGCGGGCATCACCACCTTCGCCCAGTTGAGCGACTCCACCGATAAGAAACTGGCTGACGTACTTCAATCCGCCGGTGCCCGCTTTCGCCTCGCCAAACCGGGCACCTGGAAGGAGCAGGCAGCACTCGCCGCCGCTGGTAAGCAAGACGAGCTCAATAAGCTCCAGGACCAACTAAAAGGGGGCGTCAAACGCTAACCGACCAACTGAATCGCGTGCCCCCTGGCCTAACTACTGGCTAGGGGGCATTATCTTTTTGGCAATGGCAGGGCTGGCTCGAGCGTGGTCTCGATCGTTTTGTCCTCGTACCGTACAATGGCACCCGAAGCCAGATCGACCATCCAAAACGCAAACCCGCCGAGCAGATTTACGACGGAGGCGGCATTGAACGTCTTCAGCAGTTGCATGTGTTCCGTCTCGTACCCCTCCAGCTCGAGGGTGAGCCAACGCTGACCGAGCGTTCGGCGTACGCGCACCAACGCTGGGGTTTGCCCGACCTCTTCGTCGTCCACGTATATTGTCGCCCCGGCGGGGTCGGATTTAATGAAGATATCGTCCCGCGTACCAGTGAACAAGGTAGCGCAACCGCTAAGGGTAATTATCAGCAAGCCTAAGGTTAGGAGAAAGGTCCATTTCATTGCTCTAAAATAGCGACTTCGGAGCTAACGGGCGGCGCGGCATACCGAGCTATAAACCCAATTTGTTTAGTTAACATCGTGCCTACGTACTGCGTTAGCAGGGCAGAACGCGATCAATTTTTAGCGATAACCTATGAGTACCTCAACGACGACCAATGTCCTTCCCTTTAGCCTCTTTACCGATTACGACATCAACCTCTGGAAGGCCGGCAAACTCTTTCGCGCGTACGATAAATTAGGTAGCCACGTACTTGAAGTCCAGGGCCAAAAAGGTACCCATTTCGCGGTCTGGGCGCCGAGCGCCAAATCCGTGAGCGTCATCGGCGACTTCAATGGCTGGGAGCGCACCGCACACCCACTCAACCCCCGATGGGACAGCTCCGGTATCTGGGAAGGGTTCGTTCCTGCGATCGGGAACGGGGCGGTTTACAAGTTCGCCGTCGAAACGCAAGTCGGCGAGCAGCTAGAAAAAGGCGACCCCTTCGCCCGCCTGTGGGAGACGCCCCCAAAGACGGCGAGCGTAGTCTGGGATACCTACTACGAATGGGAGGATCAGGACTGGATGCAATCCCGCATCGAGCACAACGGCATCGACCGCCCCTACTCCGTCTATGAGGTACACCTGGGCAGCTGGAAGAAGCCGGAAGGCACCAAGAGCCTTTCCTATAAAGAACTGGCCGTCGACCTCGTCGCTTACCTGCGGGAGATGAACTTCACCCACGTGGAATTCCTCCCCGTCATGGAGCACCCCTACTTCCCGAGTTGGGGCTATCAGATCACCGGCTATTTTGCGCCCTCCAGCCGCTTCGGCGGCCCCCAGGACTTTATGTACCTGGTGCAGGAGCTGCACAAAGCCGGTATTGGCGTGATCCTCGACTGGGTGCCCAGTCACTTCCCGAACGACGCCCACGGCCTGGCCAATTTCGACGGTACTCACCTCTACGACCACGAGGACCCCCGCAAGGGCTTTCACCCCGATTGGAAGTCCGCCATCTTCAACTACGGCCGCAACGAGGTACGTTCTTTCCTGATATCCAACGCCCTGTTCTGGCTCGACCGCTATCACATCGATGGCCTGCGCGTGGATGCCGTTGCTTCGATGCTGTACCTCGACTACAGCCGTAAGGAGGGCGAATGGATCCCCAACGAGTACGGTGGCAATGAGAACCTCGAAGCGATCAGTTTCCTGCGGGAATTCAACGAAGCCGTCTTCCGGGAGTACCCCGATACGATGACCATCGCCGAGGAAAGTACCGCCTTTAGTGGCGTCTCCCGCCCCACCTACGTCGGTGGCCTGGGCTTCGGCATGAAGTGGATGATGGGCTGGATGCACGACACCCTGGGTTACTTCAAGAACGAACCCGTACACCGCAGTTACCATCACAATGAGTTGACCTTCAGCTTGGTGTACGCATTCTCCGAAAACTTCATGCTGCCGCTGAGCCACGACGAGGTCGTGCATGGCAAAGGGCCGATCATCGACCGGATGCCGGGCGACGAATGGCAGCGGTTCGCTAATCTGCGTACGCTATACGGCTACATGACCACCCACCCGGGCAGTCAACTACTATTTATGGGCGCGGAGTTCGGGCAAACCACCGAGTGGAGCATCGAAAGGGGCCTCGACTGGTCCTTAATCGACTACCGGCCACACGCCACCCTCAAAAAATACGTCGCGGACCTCAACAAGCTCTACAAAGACACCCCCGCCCTCTACGAACAGGCCTACTCCCCCAAGGGCTTCGGCTGGATCGACGGTGGTGACCATCAGAACAGCATTTTAAGCTACCTGCGCCAGGGCAAAAAAGATAGTACCGTCGTTGTCGTGATCAATAACCTAACGCCAACCGTCCGCCATAATTACCGCGTCGGAGTGCCGCTGGAGGGGCAGTACAAACCCGTCCTGAACTCGGATGAGAAGAAGTACGGTGGCACCGGCGACTATTCGCTCAAGACCCTAAGATCGGTACCCTCCGAATGGAACGGGCGGCCTAACCACGTCGAACTGACCATCCCGCCACTCTGTACCGTCGTACTCAAGTTTGCCGGTAAGGCACGCGCTACGAAAAAGAAAAAGTAAGCCTCAGTCCAACAACCGCCAGGTAACCCCGAAGCGGACCGCCGCATCGGGGTAAGGGTAATCCGCCGTTAGGTAGAGCAGGTCATCCGGCGCCCACTGGGTGTTAAGCTGAATGTACTTTACGAAGAAGCGAAAACGGGTTACCCGCATCCCGAAAAATGGGTCGATCTGGTATTGAAAGCGCGTACTTTGATCTCCCTGTAGCTGGAATTGCTGGGTGATCGGATTGTAGTAATAGGGCTGGAAACCGCTCGCGTAGCGGACGTCTACTCCCAGATTGACGTTCAGCACCCCGAACCACTTACCGGCGTAGTACAGGCTGTGCTCCCCGTATAACTGGGGGAGGCGGAAAACATCCTCGTCGGCCTGCTGAAGGAGAACGCGGTTTTCCAGAGCAACCTTACCGAATTCCAGCTTCCGCTCGGCGGTCAGTTGCAGGATGCCGTTCGGACCGCCGGACTGACGGGGGCGGCCATCCTCCCCGAAGTAGACGTAGTTCGTTAGCAAGCTGTACCCTACCCCGGCCCTGATCCTGACGACGGGAAGCGTGTAGGCACCCTCGAGGCGTAGCTCCAGCGTTTTGCCGAAGTCGTTGGCCCAGAAGGTAGTTCCGTTCAACCGAAAGACCTGCTGGACGAGATCGGGGGCGTAAAGCTGATTGAGTGCCTTCAGCTCTAAGCGGCCGGCCTTTCCCAGATCGAGCACCCCCTCCCCTTCTATCCGGTAGTCCCCTACCTGGCCGACGAGGTTGAACTGCCCGTTCACCACCAAGCTCAATCGATCGCTCGGGCGCAGACCGACGCGCCCGTGTAGCAGGACGTTATTGATCGTCGAGTCATTGTCTTGCCGGATGCGGTGGTAACGGTGGTTGATGCCCACCTCCAGTACGTCCTTCTGCACGGTCTCCCGGTTGCCGCTTTGCCCGCGGCGGAAGGTGCTTAGCGTGAAGTCGTTACTGATGATCTGGTGGCTGATCTGGTGGCGTAGCCCCCGCTCGTCCAGCAAGAAATCCGGAAAGCGTTGGTAGAAACTGTCGATGCTACCCACCAGCTGCTCGGAGCTGACCCGGTAGCGCCTGCCATCCACTTTGATTTGGTGTTGCAAGGTGAAGGCGCGCCGGTCTCGCCCGCTCAGGGTATCGCGTTTGCCTCCAAACTGTAGGTACTGCGTGGCCATCCACTCGCGGAAGCTGTACCGCAGGCGCGTACCCGACAGAAAGGTCTCCAGGTTCTGTAGGTTATCCACCTCGCCGCCATCAAAGAAGTCGAACGATTCCGGGATGACGCCGCCGTTCTGAAGCTGCTCGTAGGTGTTGGCCGCAAAACTAAAGTAGCCGCTGTAGCGGGAGCCCGGGGGGCGGATACTGACCCCGGTGGCCACGTGGGTGTTCCGTAGGTTTTGGTTGGGGTACTGATCCTGCGTGCCGCCCTGGGCTATGCGGGTGTAATTGAGCAGTAAGTTGACGCCATCGGCGAAGTTGCGGGAGAAGGCGGCCGTTGTCCAGGAATCCTCCTGTTGGCTTTCGCGGACGTGGCCCAGGTAGGTGAAGGGGCGCTCCAGGCGATAGTAGCGAAGGCGCTCCCCGTCGAGTTGGTAGAGGTCGTACTGCCGCAGGCCGACGGTAGTGCCGTCCCGCGTAGTCGGAACGTAGCGAAGTCGGTAGGCCGGGCCTCCGGTCTGCCCGTTGGTCGCATAGTCGAAGGGGAGCTTACGATCGGGTTCGTAGCGTTGCAGGCCGTCGAGTAGGCTATCTCGCCAGCTTAGTTCTTCGTTGGGGTTTTCGGCCCGGTAGAGGAAGATGCCGAAGGTGTCGGGCATTTCTTCCCGTTGCTGTTGCGGGCCGGCGCGGCGGTCTTGGCTGGCGTCGTAATCCGGGTCACCCGGCAGGGGCTGACCGGGGTCGGAAGGGTCCAGGACCTGGGCGGATAGCGAACAGGAGAGCACTAACAACCACCAACACCAGACCGAACGGCGGGCCGGCAGTAAGGCAAGACGGGTTATAGGGTAGCGGAGCAAGCGCGGCGGGTTTTAGAGCGGGGTTGCTGAAATAAGGACGCGCGGTCGGCCTCATTCCGTTGCTTCGAGGACTTTAGGATTCATGCCCATACTGGAGAAGCCACCGTCGTGGAAGAGATTTTGCATCGTCACGAAGCGGGTAAAGTCGCTGAAGAGTACGGCGCAGTAGTTGGCGCAATCGCGGGCGGGGGCGTTGCCGAGTGGCGACATCGTATCCGCGTAACCGAAAAACTCCTGGAAGCCCTTCACGCCCTGGCCGGCGGTGGTCATGGTCGGGGACTGGCTAACGGTATTTACGCGGACGTTCTTCTTCTCACCGAAGTGGTAGCCGAAAGAGCGCGCGAAACTTTCCAGCAGCGCTTTGCTCTCCGCCATCTCGCTGTAGTCGGGGAAGGTGCGTTGCGCGGCAATGTAGGTGAGGCCGAGGATGGAGCCGTACTCCGCCATGTGATCCCCCTGGTAAAGTACCTGACACATCTTGTGAAAGCTGATGGCGGAGATGTCAAAGGTCTTTAGCATCCAGTCGTGCTTCACGTCGGTATAATCGCGTTTTTTGCGGACGTTCAGGCTCATGCCGATCGCGTGGCAGACGAAATCCAGTTTACCGCCGAGGATCTCCTCTGACTTCTGGAAGAGGTTTTCCAAGTCCTCGATACTGGTGGCGTCGGCCGGGATGATCTCGCAGCCGTGCTTCTCCGCCAGCGTTTGCAGATCCCCGAAGCGGAGGGCGACGGGGGCGTTGGTCAGGGTGAACTTAGCGCCCATCTCGGCGCAGACTTCGGCAATGTGCCACGCGATGGATTGCTGGTCGAGTGCTCCGAATATTACGCCGCGCTTACCGGCTAGCAACTGAGGGGTCATAGATTGGGTCGTATTGGTTGGCCGCCGGCGAAGGTACAGCGCAGTTTTACCCCGATCGAAATGCTTACCGCCTTTTCTACCTTTAATTTGACCGCGCCCGCCCGGGGGGCCTTCGGTTCGGGTGGGCGATTGGTTTAGTTAGCCCGGGCCGCTATCTTTCAGGAACTCTAACCGTAACCAACTACACCGATCATGGCAAAAAATAAACGCGCCGCGAAGAAGCGCACGACCAGCGCACGAGACGCCAAACAACTGAGGCAGTTTTTCATCTACACGGCAATCGTAGTCGTTATGCTACTCGCCGTCATCTACTTCTTTTTCTTCAACGTCTAGCGACCACTCCTATTCCCCTTCTTCTAGGGCATTGACGCAAAGGGCGGCGACTTCGCGTACGTCATCCGTAACCAGGTGGACGATCTCGACCGGCACGGGCCGGGGGTAGCGGGTCACGCCACTCGGGCCGACGGGCTGTAACTTGATATCCGTAAGGGAAGAAAGGCCGGGATTGAACACGGTGTATTCCAACGTCTGGTGATTATAGCTGACCAGCGTCAGGCGACCCGCCGGTATACCGCCCTCGAGTTGGCAGACCAGGGGTGCGTCCACCAACCCCCCGCCGTGGCCGGGGTAGTAAAAGCGCGCCGTAAAGCTCGGATATTCCTTGACGCGGGCAGTGATATTCGATGACCTCAGGCCCGATACCAGGGCGTCCATGGCCCGGTGGTGCAAAGCCAGGGGGTCGGGGGGCACGCCCGGGTCGTTCTCCGGCAGTGGGTGCCAGTCGCCCGTCCGGCAGTCACGGTACTCCATTTCGCCGAGGCGAAGTTTGTAGTTGAAGACCGGGAAGCCGAGCGAAATGTAGCCCGGGTGGTAGTAGTGGTAGTCGTTGCGCCTCGCCCACTCCAATTCCAGCAGCATCGTGTAGATCCCCAGGCTATACTCCTTGTAGGCGGGGTCGTAGATGCCCGCCTTGGAGTACAGGCAGCGCGTACCGGCGTCGAAGTAGCTGAAGGCGACCAGTTTGTCCTTGACGTAAACGTTGACCTGCCGGGTATTGATAAACCGCTTTTCGGAGTAGTAGCCGACGTGAAATTCCAGATCCGGCCTGCTTTTATCGGGGTTGCGTTCAATGTAGCGGCGGTTGACTTCGCGCATTTCGCGGGTGATGTCCGTAGCGGGTAGTACTTCGTAGCGAAATAGCTCGGCGTTCTTGCGCAGCAGGCGGCGCTGCTTCCTTTTAAAGGTGTGGTGCTTCAGCGGCATACGAAGCTGAACGCAGCCGAAAAGGTCGTCCTCTTCCGTCCGGATAAAATCGCAAGTGTAGAGTTGTTGCCCGATGGGTCTCCAGCCGGCCGTCAGGAATTTATCGAGCTGCTCCCCGTCGAGGTGTTCCGTTAAGTTGAGAAGTAAGGTTGGCACTAGATAATAGGTCTCGGTTGCTAGTAGTCTGTTCGGGGTTAAGCTTAGGCGGCGGTGAGGTGAAGGTACGGCAGTGATTTAGGGGCACTTCACCGTTAATCAGGCAGTTTGCCGTCTGCTTCCATTCGATCTACCTTAAGGGAAACAGCGGGATCTTTCACCTAGGGTCGGTGCGTGCCAGGGTTTTTTGCGGGCATCGATGAGTACCGGCCCCCGGCACCCCCAGTGCTTGTGTTGCGTGAAGGGGTCGAGGCCGTAAACGTCGTGGCTGGGGTTGCTGCGCGTGAACGTGACCCAGACGAAGTTGGCAAATCGTTCCGCGGTGAACGCTGCATCGTCGGTAAGCACGATCATTGCTATTCCCTCCTTCAATATTGCACCTGCGTCCTCGCCCAAATTACTCCGTTCGAGTAGCCGCATGTCGGCGTAGCTCGCCTCGCCTTCGTTCTCAGGGCCTTCGATGGCCAAAATGCCGGGTGCAACGAACCGCGGGTTAGCGAAGCCCTCCGGCAGCTCGAAATATGCGGGTAAGGTAGTGGCCAGGGTACGGCGGGCCGGGCCCCGGCAAGCCCAGATCAGCTTGGAGCCCGCGTTCCAGCCCGAGCCGGAGTAGTCGAGCGTATCGATGGTCGTGCGCGTCTGAAAATGCAAGTCGCGCTCGGGGTCGTAGCGTTCCAGTAAATGCTTGAAAAAGGCGGGCTGGTCGTCGGCGTCCAGCAAAGGATCGTCGTTACCGGCCGCGATCAGGCAGTATTTAGCCAGTGAGGTCTGCCCGCTACCGATGATGCGGTTGGCCTGCGTGATGATCTCCTCGGGCACGAGCATCTGATCGTCCTCCCGGAAGGGCATGTACCGCTCCGAGCCGATGGCCAGAAGGAGGGGGTGCACGCCGGCCTCGTCGACGGCGTTGATCTGGCGGATACCGGGGAATTCGCCCGGGGTGAGGTCCTTCACGATCTGGTGGATCAGGTAGCCGAACTGACTGTCTTCGGCCGGCGGGCGGCCGACGACGGTGAAGTGCCAAATGGGATCCTTGCGGTGGTACACGCTGTCGACGTCCATCACCGGAAAGGGGTGTTGGAGGCTGTAGTAACCCAGGTGATCGCCGAAAGGGCCTTCCGGCATCATACCCTGTTTGCGGATGGTGCCCGTGATCACGAAGTCGGCATCGGCGGAAAGCAGGTGGCCGTCCGCATCCCAGGCGTATCCGAAGCGGCGCCCCGCGAGCATACCGGCAAAAGTCATCTCACTCAGGCCTTCCGGCAGAGGCATGATAGCGCAAAAAGCGTGACTTGGGGGGCCGCCAACGAAAATGCTGCAGCGGAAGGGCTCCTCCGAGGTCAGGTAATCCGTATGGTGTACGCCGATGCCGCGGTGCAGTTGGTAGTGCAGCCCGATCTGTTCGTTCGTCACGTAGTCGTTACCCGTGAGCTGGATGCGGTACATCCCAATGTTTGACTGCATCGCTTTTCTGCTGCCGGGGGGGAGGGTGCAGACCTGGGGTAGCGTAACGAAGGCGCCACCGTCCATGGGCCAGGACTTGACCAGGGGAAGGCGGTCAATACTCGTTTTTCCATATTTGACGGCGGGGCGCAGGTGCTTGCGGGGTAACGCACTGAGCGCGGTTAGAGGGGCACCGGCGTAGCGGAACGGGGCTTTCGCGAAATTAGCCGGGTTGGCTTTGAGCTCCACCACCTTTTTGACTTTGGGGAGGGTCTTGCGGAACAGGAAGTCCGTACGGGCTTTCGTCCCGTACAGGTTGGAGAGCGCCTGGAAGGGGCTGCCCTTCACATTTTCAAAGAGGATGGCGGGGCCGCCCCTGGCGAAGATGCGGCGGTGGATTTCAGCCATTTCCAGATTTGGATCGACCTCGTAGGGGATGCGGAGTAGATTTCCGTGGCGTTCGAGGTCGCGGGCAGCTTCGCGGAGGCTGGCGTACATAGTAAGGTGATTACGTAGGGGATAAGCGCCTTGCGGCGTTATTGGTTGTCCTGGTTTTGTCACAAGCGGGTTCAAGCGGCGAAGCGGGAACGAGCCGTATACGCCCTGTTATCCACGGAGACTCGTTGTTGGGTCGAACACAGCCGGGTCAATGGTGAATTAGAGATATAGGCTTCGTGGGCTTCTCCGCGGCTTAGGTAATAATAACCAAAAACGAATACACTATGCGAATTCACTCTACGTCATTATTGGCGGTATGCTTCCTGGCTTCCATACAGGCCGGGGCACAAAACGATACCGCGCTGGTCACGGACATCGTAGCAACCCCGAATTATTTTCTAGTCGTCCTTTTCGGTGTCATGCTGGCCGTCGGCTTCCAATTCCTCCTCACTTCCCTATCGGTAGCGATCGGGGTGAGCGCGGTGCCCAATCTCAAAAAGTCGTACGTCGAGGCGCGCTACGGGAATACTAGTGACGATGAGAACGACGACGACTGGAACGAAACCAACAGCGGTGGCAATACCGGGGTGGTGGTTACCTCGGCCCTGGGTATCTGGAACGTGCTGACCGCCGCCCTGAGCCTGTTCGGCGCTACGGCCCTGGCCCTGACGCTCACCCCCGTGGTTACCACGACCATTGCCATCACGCTCGGCCTTACCATCTGGGCGGTGTTCTACCTTCTGATGTTCTACCTCGAAGGACGCATGGTAGGTACGATGATCGGTAGCCTGATCAATACGGCCGTTGCGGGCCTGAGGGCAGGTGGCGAAGCGGTAAAGAGCTTATTCGGCCCCTCCCCGACCTCACAGGTGCAGTCGGTGGCTGATAACACCATTGAGAAGCTTCGCCAGGAGATGTCGGCGACCTTCGATACCGACGGCATCACGCAGGCGATCGAAAACTTCACGAATACCGTTGGTAAGAAAGTTGATAAGGTGGGTAATAACCTGGCGGAAGTGCCTACCTACGATCAGTTGAAAGCGGACTTGAAAGAGGTCGTCAAAGCCGGCGGCAACCAAAGTAACCCCGCTAAGTGGACGGCCATTCAGAGTGCGGTACAATCGGCCATCGACGGCGGCGACGATGACGACAGCGAATCCGGCAAAAACAAGACCGAGCAACTCCGCGAACTACTCGCCGAGGCCAAAAAAGCCGCCGGAAGCAACGGTTCCGGAAACGCGGGCAAGTCGAATAAAAACGGCGGCGATACGACCTACGTCGATCAAGTTACCAACTACCTCCAGAGCGCTACGCCGGAAAGCTTCGACGTGGACCAGCTAAAGAAGCAACTCCTTTCGTTCGCGGACGACCCTAAAGGCGCCTACCAGGAACTCAGTAGCCAGATAGCCTCGATGGATAAAGACGCCATCGTAGCCGCAATCACGCAAAACACGAGCCTGGAGAAGAAGCAAGTAAACGAATACGCCGACCGGGTAACTAAAGTACTGACCTCCGTCAGAGGTACGGTGGACAGCAAAACCAGCGCGGCGGGCGATAAAGCAAACGACCTACTATCCAAGCTGGAAAGCGGCATCGCCGGCTTCGTCGATTCCACGGACGACGACCGGCTGGATTACAGCAGCCTGAAAAACGACTTCGTACGAGCGATGAATAACCCTAACGATAGCCTCGACATCGTCAGCCGCCGGCTCGACACTTACGATCGGGATACGCTGGTGAGCCTGCTGACCAACAATAGCAAGATCAACCGCTCCGACATCAACAACATCGTCGGTCAGGTAGAAGAAGCGAAGGCGACGGTCACCGACCAGATACAGGCCGTCAGAGACAAAGCCAACAGCGCTAAGAACCAGACCATGCGCCGTGCTGCCATACAAGCCGAGCACGCCCGGGCGACCGCGGTAAGTGCCGCTTGGTGGCTGTTTGCCGCCATCGTCATTTCCGGAGGCGCCGCCATCCTCGGTAGCGTTACCGGGATATAATCGTACGAAGACCCGATAAACAATCGGGGTCAAAGACGCTTTAGAACTTGCCGCCGGACAGCCGTCCGCGCGGCAAGTTTACATTTGCACCTATGCAGTTTACCACCGGACAATGGGTCTTCTGGGTTGCGGCGCTGTTCGCCATTATCTTCCTCCGCTACCTCGTGTTCAGTGGTGGCTACGACTGGCTGTTTACCAAGCGCCTGAAGGACTGGATGGGGGACAGGATTTTTCCGCGGACTTCCTCCGCCAGCCGGTTGCGCCGCCTCGAGATCATTCGTTCGGCGGGCGTATCCCTGATATTCGCCGCTTTCGGCGTGGGCTTGCTGTGGCTCTGGCAAGCGGGCTACACCGCCCTTTATTCCTCGTTGGCCTCGGGCCGCGATTATTGGTGGCTGTTCGCCGGCCCCGTAGCATTCATGCTGAGCCAGGAGACTTACTATTACTGGATCCACCGCTGGATGCACCGGCCCGGCATTTATGAGCGGGTGCATAAGTGGCACCACGAGAGCATTGAGACGACCGCCTGGACGGCGTTCAGCTTTCACCCCATCGAGGCGGTTCTTCAGGCCGCCTTCTTACCCCTGGCGGCCATGCTCATCCCGATGCACGTCTACGCCTTTCTTACGCTGCTGTCGGTGATGACCTTATCGGCGACCATCAATCACGCCGGGGTGGAAGTGTTTCCCAGCAGCTGGGCGCGACTACCGATCCTTCGCGGGTTGATCGGGGCGACGCACCACGACGTTCACCACAAGCGGGCGCGATTTAATTTCGGGCTCTACTTTACGTTTTGGGACGAGTGGATGGGGACCCAGAGGGGCGGGGGGATGAGTGGGTAAAGTTTAGAACCAAATCGCGGGGAGTTTGCTTGTAAGGATGAAGTGCAGAATCAGCGAGAAGATAGCGGGCGGGTTGCCTACGTGGATGCACTGCGTGGCTTTGCGCTGGTGGGGGTGGGCCTGGTGCATTACCTCGAGCGGTTTGCCGGCGGGTTGCTACCCGACTACGTTACGGACGGGCTCGGGCACGGGCCGGCGGACGCGATCCTGACGGGCGTTCTGTGGGCCAGTTTCGGGAAGTTCTTCGCGCTGTTTTCCATCCTGTTTGGCGTCAGCTTTGCGATGATGGCCGAGCGGGCCGCCGACAGCAACGATCTGTGGCGGACGATAGGGCTGCGATCGTCGGGCCTGTTGCTGATCGGGTTACTGCATCAGGCTTTCTATCGGGGGGATATCCTGATTGTATATGCTTTGCTGGGGCTCGGGTTGCTGTTAGTTGTCGAATGGCGCAGTCGCTACTTGTCGTTATTGGCGGCCGTCTGCCTGTTGGGCATCCCGGCTACCGTCACCTGGTGGTGGACGGGCGGTTACGGGCTGGAGGTGCTGGCGGGTGACAGCCCCGGGGCGATCGCCTACGCCGAGGTTTTGGTGGCGGGAAGTTGGGGGGAAGTTGCCTGGGCCAACCTTACCGTCGGTCTCACGCACAAGATGCAGATCTATTTCGGTTTTCTGGGGCGCGGGTGGTATACGCTCGCCTACGCTTTAGTCGGCGTACTGGCCTGGCGCGAGCGGCGGCTGTTCGCGGAGGTAGATGGGCGGCTACTTCACTTTGGAGACCTGTTGGCCTCCCTACCGCGCGTGTTGTTGGCCTTGGCGGTAGCAATGGTCGTCACGTTTGCTTTTGCCGGCTGGCCGGTAGACTGGAGCTCCGCCTATGCCTTTGTCGGTTACCGTCTGTACGATATGACCAATTTTCTGGTGGCCTTGCTGCTGGCCTACGGCGTATTCCGGTGGCTAAGGCGCGGTGGCGACCTTCCGCGTGCGCTGGTTCCTTACGGGCAGTTAGCCCTGACCAATTATTTGATACAATCCTTGGTGGGCACGGCCCTACTGTACGGATGGGGCGGCGGAGGGCTCGTCCAATTAAGTCTTCCGCAGTTGTTTTTTCTGTGCGGCTCGCTCACCGTCATCCAGTTAGTCGGAAGCCGGCTGTGGCGTACCCACATCGGAAGGGGGCCGGTGGAATGGGCGCTGCGTAAATGGATGACGCTCACGGAACTGAAAGTCAAAAAAAGGAGCATGGGGCTTTCCCCCGTGAAGAAACTTTAGTACGCCACGATATAACAAGGTGGCCGCTTCAACAATAGCCGCAGTGGGGCGCTCTACTGAATATGACCGCTATTACTGAGCCGCTGAACAGTAGTGTATTGGCCCAAGCATCGGCTATTGCCGAGCTGTTCGCCGGTTGGGGGGCCGACACCTTTGCTACCGGGGGCTACCCCCACCGAGAGATGAATACGCTGCGCAAGGAGGGCTTTCTGGCCACCACCCTACCCGGGCGCGAGTTGGACGGCAGCGAGCCGACGACGGCTAAGCTGTTGCAGCTATTAAAACTTATCGGACGGGGGAACCTCAGCGTCGGCCGCATCTACGAGGGCCACGTCAACGCCATCGAGCTCATCCGACTTTACGGCCGGCCGGAACAGCAAGAGCGCTGGTACGCCGACGTCGAAGCAGGTCACCTCTTCGGCGTCTGGAATACCGAGATGCGCGACGGCGTACACCTGCACGGCGAATCCACCCCCGCGCAGGGAGTGCAGCTGGGGCTACTGAAAGGCTCGAAAAGCTTCTGTAGCGGATCCACCCACGTAACGCGCCCGGTGATCACCGGCACCTACCACGGTGCGGACGGGGCCAAGCTGGGTTGGCAAATGCTGATCCCGCACCTCGATGAATTAGAGTTGCCCGTGGATGTGTCTTTCTGGACGCCGCTCGGTATGCAGAATAGCGTGAGCCACAAGATCGATTTTACCGGTACGCCCTTCTACGAGAGCCAGTTATTGGGTAGTGCGGACGACTACGGTATCCAGCCGCATTTCAGTGGCGGGGCGATCCGGTTCGCCGCCGTGCACCTGGGGGGTGCGGAAGCTTTGGTGGACGCCACCGTGGCCTTCCTGCGCCGCGTCGGCCGCACCGACGACTGCCACCAGCGCACCCGCCTAGGCAAAATGGCCATTCTCGTCGAATCCGGCAACCAGTGGTTACAGAGGGCGGGGCACATTCACGATACCTGCCAGGACGCCGAACGCGTCATAACGATGGCCAATATGACGCGCACCGCCATTGCCGACATCTGTACGGAGTGCCTTCAACTGGCCGAGCGCTCGGTAGGCTCGCGCGGGCTCATGCACCCCGGGGCACTGGCCCGCCTGCATACCGACCTATCAATGTACCTCCGCCAACCGGCTCCTGATGCTACCCTGGAACAGGTAGGCGACTACCACCTGTCGCGGGATCAGCCCGTACACAAAACCTGGATCAATGACCGCCTTATCTACCGCTCCTAAACACGAACTGTCTACTCAGCCGCCTCTCCTGCCGCATACGGATTTAGCGGCCTGGACGGGGACGGCAATCTTCGCCCCCCACCCCGATGACGAGTCGCTGGGCTGCGGTGGATTGATCAGACTGCTCCGCGATCGCGATTTGGACGTCCACCTTATTTTCGTTAGCGACGGGGCAATGTCTCACCCCAACTCACTACGGTACGATCGAAAGGCCCGCATCTCTCTACGGGAGAACGAAGCCCTGGCCGCCTGCCGTGAACTGGGCGTGGGTGAAGACCGGGTGCACTTTCTGCGCTACCCGGATACCGCCGTGCCACGGATCCATCACGCTGGCTTCGAATCCGCCGCGGCCCGCATCGGCCGTCTGCTGCAGACGTTAGACCTGAGCCACCTCGTAGTGCCTTGGCGGCGGGATCCGCACTGTGACCACCGGGCTACCTGGGAGTTATGCCGGGCCGCTTACGAAAGTCTACCGCCGGCACGCCTCCCCCGCTGGGTCGAATACCCGATATGGATGTGGAACAGCGACGATTTATCGGACCTGCCGCGCCCCGACGAGGTGGTAAGTTGGCGCTTGGACGTCAGTAGCGTGCTCCCGACTAAGTTGCGCGCCATCGACCATCACGTGAGTCAGCTTACCTCGCTCATTGACGACGACCCCGAAGGTTTTCAGCTACAGGAGAGTATGCTCGCCAACTTTAAAGGCGACACCGAGCTCTACTTCGAGGACGCCGATAAGCGTAGTAATTCTTTAGACGGTAACTACTTCGAAGGAGTGTACGCAAAGAGCACCGATCCGTGGTCGTTCGAATCCAGTGACTATGAACGCCAAAAGTACGAGCACAGCCTTTCGGTTCTGAATAAGACCACCTATGACCGTGCCTTTGAGATCGGATGCTCGATCGGCGTACTCACCGGTCTGCTGGCTACTCGCTGCCGGCAACTGCTTTGCGTTGACATTGCCGAGAAACCCTTAGCGATCGCGCGCGAACGGTTGGCCGCTACACCCCACGTGTCCTTCGCCCGTATGCGCTTACCGGATGAATTCCCGACGGAACGGTTTGACCTCGTCGTATGCTCCGAAGTCGGTTACTACTGGTCCGCCACCGACCTGCAAAAGGCGATAAAAAAGATAAAACGGGCGATACTGCCGGGCGGTCAGTTACTGCTCGTACACTTCACTCCGTACGTGCCGGACTATCCGTTGACGGGTGATGAGGTACACGCGGCGTTCAGCCAACAACTCGGTGGTAGCTTTCACTGCGTGCACGCCGACCGGGCGGAGCGGTACCGCCTGGACCTATACCAAAAGAGCGGTGGCGGAGCGAGCTCGTGAAGACGCGCAGCTCCTTGATGGCTACGCTGATGTCGGTATTGGCGAACTTGGGGCACGCTACGAGTCGCTGACGCACGTCGAGGTAAAGCTGCTCGTAAGACTGTGCTTGCTTGATGCGCGCGCGTAACACAGGCAGCGGCCAAAAAAGCGCGGTCGCCAGCTCCCCCAGTTGCGGATCTAAACCGATGGAAGGTTGTGAGCACGCCCGCCTGAGTAATACCTTCCATTTGTAAAGACGGCGGCAGTTGGCCAGGCCGACCACCCGTTGGGTTTCTCGTTCGGCCGTCATGCGTGACCAGTCGTCCAGTTGGTGGCTGAACGCAGTTCCGGCAACTCTGTCGCTCGCGCGGCTCGACGTATAGACTTTCACGTTGCGATTGTGCGTGACGGGAATACCCACGCGCAGGAGGGCATCGACCAAACCGACGTCTTCCAGGCACCGCAGCGGCGGTATGCCGCCACACGCCCGGTAGGCCGAAGCGGTCAGCGCCGTACTCGGCCCGAAGTGCTGAAAGTGACGCGGCCAGGGGTCGGCGGGGTCCGGGTCGATCATGGATTCCAAACAGTACTGCAGGCTCCGATAAGTGACGTCCAAGAGGTGATGTTTGCGGTATAACTGATCTGACGCCCGGTCGGTAGCGGGTACGATGATCCGCCCACCTACCGCTTGCGCCCCGTTGGAAATACTCTGGAGCGTGTAATGCGCCCAATTCGCGTGCACGAGCGTATCCGCATCCGTAGTACAAATCGCGCCATCCAGACGATCGATACCGAGAAAGCGGTGGAAAGCGGTATCCATCAGCAACCGCCTGGCCGTGCCGACCGCCGCCACGGACTCGGGTAGCCGCCTGGTAACCACGTGTAGCCGAAAGGCGGGGTACCTATCGGCGTACCGGCGGATGACGCCAACGGTATCGTCGCGGCAGTTATTCGCCAGGATGATGACCTCGTACGAAGAGTAGTCGACCCGCTTACCCGACGGCGAATACTGTTGCCGCAACGCATCGAGCGTAGGCACGATATAATCCGCCTCGTCTTTTGCGGGGATCGTGACGGTAAGTAAACAGTTTTTGTGAATAGTAGGTAGGGCCAA
>OY764790.1:0-13269 GCA_963668285.1 uncultured Lewinella sp.
GCCGAGCACCCTGGCTACCGGAAAAGAGCTGCCGGAAAGTATCGAGGAGATGGCGGAGGATTATCTGAAGCTCATCCGCCACGTGCAGCCACACGGCCCTTATCACCTGTTGGGTACCTGCTTTAGTAACGTCGTCGTGATGGAGATGGCCCACCGGCTGCGGGCCGATGGGGAGCAGATCGGTCGTCTGATATTCGTGGATTCCGGCCCGACTACCTTAGAGCGGCAACCGGAGGTCAGGAACCCGGCGATCGTCAACGCCGTAGATATCTTACGTAAAGGGAAATGGAAAAAGTTACGACGGGCGCTTTACCGGCGGTGGTTCTACGTTCGCCAGGCGCTCGGGGGCAACGGTAGAGACCGAAGAGCAACGGACCGTGCGCCTCACCACGAATGCGCTCTACGCACTCTACTTCAAATACGATTGGGAGGCCATCGCGGCACCGGTTACGCTGGTCCGCAGCACCGAATTCGCCGGTAGGGCCGATAAGCGTTTCCACATCAGCCAGTGGAATAAGCTGGCGTCCGACGGATTGGACGTGCGCGTCACCCCCGGCACCCACCTGAACCTTTTCGCCGACCCGCAGGCTCAAAGGGCTAGCGAAAGAGATAGAAGCATGCCTGACGGATACCACCTCAGTTTAGCGGAAACCGGCTGGGCGGTAAGACCGGCGCAGCTCACCCCCCCCACCGTGGGGGAGGTGCACGTATTTCGTTTCGCGATCGATCGACCCAGAAACCTGGGCCGCGAGATCTCGCATATCGCCAATCATCAACTTCTTCGACTACTCGCGGAATACGAAGGCTGCGACCTCCAAACCGTTAAGCTTCGCAAAGGGAGATACGGTAAACCCTATTTGGCCCGGCCTTACTCCACCCGTTTGCACTTCAACCTCTCCCATTCCGGTGGCTACGGATTGGCAGCCTTCACCTTTGGCCGTGAGATCGGCGCGGACATCGAAGCAGTGATCGATATCGAGATGGTTGAACTAGCCGAACGGTTCTTCAGCCCGCCGGAAGTGAACGCCCTGTTTAATTTGGGGCCCACCCGAAGACGGGAAGCTTTCTTTCAGATCTGGACGCGCAAAGAAGCCTATATCAAAGGTTTGGGCCTGGGCTTGACGGCCCCGCTCGATGCTTTCGGCGTATCGGTAGCGGCGGAGCAGCCCGTTCGATTAGTCCGTTCGGATTTGCCGGGGGAAGGGCCGGACCGCTGGGCGTTACACTCGTTTACTTGTGCCCCCGACGTGCCGGGGGCTATTGCCGTACGGGGGCCGATCGAGCGCGTACGCTATTACGACCTTGACTAGTGGTCGGAAGTCTTTAGGCGGCGTTGCCAACTGTCCACGATCTCTTCGAATACGGTTTGCAGCGGCTTGGTGATCCCCCAATTCGGGTAGTGGGCCTGCATTTTGGAGAGGTCCGAGATGTAGCAGATGTGGTCGCCCTCGCGATTTTGCTCGCTGTAGGTATAGTTCATCGGTTTACCGGTGATGCCCTCGACGCGCTGAAAAGCTTCCAGGATCGACGTAGAGTTATCCCGGCCACCACCGATGTTGTATACCTCGCCGGCGCGGGGGGCGGCGAAGAAGTGTTCGATGAAACGGGCGACGTCGAAGGCGTGAATGTTATCGCGGACCTGCTTGCCTTTGTAGCCAAATACGGTGTAGGCCCCTTCCGTGACGTTGACTTTGATCAAGTAGCTCAGAAAGCCGTGCAGCTCGACGCCGGAGTGATTCGGCCCGGTCAGGCACCCCCCTCGAAGCGCGCAGGTAGGTAAATCGAAGTAGCGGCCGTACTCCTGCACCATCACATCCGCCGCTACTTTGGAAGCCCCGAACAGGGAGTGTTTCGACTGGTCAATGGTAAAGGTCTCTTTGATACCGTCGGTATAGGTAGCGTCGGCGTAATCCCAGCGCGTATCCGTCTCCTTTAGCTCCAGGCGGTTGGGTGCGTCACCGTATACCTTGTTGGTACTCATGTGCACGAAGGGGCTTTCGCCACAGTACTGGCGGGCGCCCTCCAGAAGGTTCAGGGTACCGACGGCGTTGACGTCGAAATCATCGAACGGGCGGGTGGCGGCCAGGTCGTGGGATGGCTGGGCGGCGGTGTGGACGATGTGCGTGGGCCGTAACTCTTTGAATAGCTCCAGTACTCCCCGTCGGTCACGGATGTCCAATTCGAAATGCTCGAAGCCCGCGCAGCCTTCTTCGAGTTGCCGTTGGTTCCAGCGGGTGTCGCCACGGGGGCCGAAGAAGTCGGCCCGCATGTTGTTATCGACGCCGATGATGCGCCAGCCCATGCGGTCGAAATGACGGACTACTTCCGAGCCGATCAAGCCGGACGAACCGGTTACTAATAGTTTATGCACTTGGTGTAAGTTGTGTGGTGGTTATCGTTACCGTAAGCTCCCCCTCGAAAGAAATGGATAGTTGCCGGGCGGGGCAAAGCGTATTCCAGCCTATAGCCCGTTCGTAGGGGCCCAAAGTACCCTCGCCGGTCGGCCAACTGAGCGTTACCGGACCGCACCTACAGGTATTACCAACTAAGCTTGCTTCCAGATCGTGGGCAAAATGATAATATGCTTTTCCCTTAGCGACAGGATCGAGCCTATCGTGAACGGAGAGGCCATCGGCGAGAAGCCTGAACGTTCTTTGGTGGGTGCGGCCGTAACCGCGGTGGTAAGCGACTAAGGCGCCCCCGGCTTCGGAGCCTATTGTCGTTCTGGCCCGCTTACCGACGCGGAAGCCCCCCCATACGTCCGAGGAATTACGGTCGCCTACGGTAACGGTATTGTGGGCGGGGGTACCCCGCTCCCACGCTCTCCGCTCGTCCTTTTCGTAGGTGCTGACGGCGGTGTCGACGATGACCGGGCGGCGGTCGGCGTGGACGACGAAGGTCAGGTTATCGGCGTGGGCGTGGCCGGGTTGGTGGGCGGGGCCGATTTGTGCCAGGTCGAGCCAGATGTCTAACCGCCGGGTTTGCCAGCGGCGGTATCCGGAGTCACCCAGGGTGGTTTCAGTCGGTAGGATGCTCAGTCGGGCGGCGTGGGCGAGAAGCTCTTCCGGGGCCGGGGGCGATGCCGGGCGTGCTATCGTTGAAGTGAGCATAGCGCCCGTCGGTAGTACAGAAAGCGTTGAGCCAACCCAGTTGCTCGGCGAGGGATTCCGCCAGGAGCGCCGCAGTGCTATTCGCGGCGGGTGCGCACCGCAGTAATCCTTCATAGACGATCAGGGCGCGGCCAGCCAGGATAAGGTGGTACATCGGACTGAGTTCGTAGTGAGCGCCGTCAGTCAGGTACTGCTCCTTTAGTTGGGTGGTCAATAGTCGGCCGGACCGCTCCAGGCCACGGCCTAGTTCAAAGAAGGCAGCGGTGGCTACCAGCGCCAGGGCATTCTCCAGTAAATGGTTACCGCCTAGGTGATATTCCTTATTCTGCCGTAGAGATCGGTACTGCCGGCGCAGGGAGCCCAGAACGTGGGGTGGCGTCCCGCCCCGATCAAATTTGTAGAATCGTAGCCAACTGACGAGGCGGAGGCTGGTCGGATAGGGTTCCCAGCCGTCCTTTATCGCGCCTTCCCTATCGATCCAGTGGTCGATCAGTTGCCGGCCGGTCGCAGTCGGAAGGTCGGTTAGGTATTCGAAGTAATTTAAGTTGTACGTCCAAAGTTTACCGTAGTCGGCACAGTTCCAATCTATATCGGAGATTCTATTCCATTTCTTCGCTTTGTTGAGAAAGGTAAAGTCCGGTTCTTCTTCGGGGGCTACGTTGCTTGCGGTTAACCTTACGTTGCTCTTACTTCCAATTCCTTGCACCTGCGAACTCGCAAAAAATAGTCTTCTTAGGCGGTAATACAATTGATAAAATAGCTGCCGCGGACGTAGGTATCGTAGGGTGTGAAAGTAGCGCAGTAGGGTTTTCATGGATTAAGCTACGCGATTTGCGCATATAGCTGGCGATATTGATAGAAGCTGTCTTCCGACTGTTCCAACAAGCTACGCCTGGGTCGGTCACGCCCGGAGAAAACCGCCAGCAAATGCTGATGAAGTGCCTCCGTATCTCCTTGCCGGTAAAGCATTGCGTTGTTGCACCTGCGGCAGAGATCGGTCGCAATCACGGGGGTGCCTACGAGCAGGCTTTCGGCAACGCAGAGGCCGTAACTATCCAACTTCGAAGAGCGTATGAGTACGTCCGACCCGGCGAGTTGATCCAGTATGTCGGTTCGGTTCTCCAGTAAATCCAAGTGAATGGTCTTGCGGGCTTCCGTGATGATCCGTTCTAATTTTCGGCGGTATTCCGGTTCGATGATTACCGTGGAGAGCATCAACGTAAACTCCGTCGGATACCCCGTTTCTTTATTGAAGCGAACCGCCGCCCGTATGGCCTCTTCCACGTTGTAGCGACCCATCCACACCCCGATCGCCGCGATGCGGAACGGTCGACCCGCCGAGGTGGGCGGCGAACGAACGGGCAGCGCCTCCGATGGCGGCGCAATGAACGGATTAATGGTCACGATCCGCTCGCTGAGGAAGCCATACCGCCGCGCTATCCGCCGGCTCTCCGCCGGGTTCATAAAAACCAGGGCGTGTAATAGCCGAAAATACATACCGTTAATACGGTCGTAAAGTGGATTTTCGGCCAGCCAACGATCGAAGCCGTATCCGGAATGGACGGACAGAAGGCAACGGCCACCCAATAAAGTTAACACGGGGGCGAATAGGTAGAATACCAACGCGCGATTGCTGGCGTGAAAGTGGAAGAGTCGGGCGCCGCTCAGGCGTAGCTTTAATAGCTTAATACCGAGCCTGCCTAACTGTACGGCCTTTCGGGCAACGCCCTTCGCCACAAAAACCGGTGCGTAGTTGACTTTGCTCACCGGAATACTTTCCTCTAACAGCCGCTCGTAAAGGTTACTCGAATGAACGGCTACCCCACCGATGATGGTTTCCCGAAATATGGAGATGAGGACGACCGGCGGGTTCAAACGATATCCGTTTTATAGCCGAAGGCTTCCATTTCTTCCCCGCAAATTTCATTGATCAGGCGAAGATTTTCCTTGCCGAAAAAGGTACGGTAGTCATCGACGCGTTGGCCTTTCGGCTGGTAGTTCACGTCGACGTAGGGTGTAATATCGGCCCTGACGGGCAGGCCTACCGTATCCGCCAGGCGCTCGATCGAAGCCCGTTTGTCTTTTCTGAAGTCTTCGTAGCGAATCACTGCCCGTGCTTCCAGTGCGTAGCGGGCTGCGGTACGCCAGCGTTCGGCGCTGCGGCCGATGTAGTTCAGGTCGGTCCGGTCATCCTTTACCCAGCGATTAAGTAGGATGGCCTCCCACATCGGGGAAATTTCCGGATAGTCGGTAGTAGCGATGCGGGGTAGGTCGCCCGGTATTTTTAGGCGGTTGCAGATGCTGCGCAGGTTATCGCGGGGGTCGCGTACGATGAAGATGCGCTCGGAACGCGGGTAAAGCGCCCGCAACTCTTTACTGAGGAAAGTCAGGTTAGGTTCCTTCACCAAAGCCTTGCTGAATTCGATCGCAGCGCATTCACGCAATACGTCGTCGAGCACCTCCGGATTGGCGTGAATGCGCTCGTATTCCGCTACCCGCAACCCACCCAGGTCGATGTCGTAACTCAGTCCGCAGGCCTTGGCCAATAGGGCAGCGATGGCGGACGTGCCCGACTTCTGGTTACCGAATACGAACACCGGCGCGGGGTTAGGCGCGTAGAGGCGGTATACCGCGGGGCGCAGCGCCGGCACCCACCTGAAAAGTGCCTTATTGCGCAGGATCTGACCGTATGATTTCAACTCCATCAGGCGGCGCTTCTTTCCGCCGGCTCGAAGAAGCGAAGCCGGTAGCCGGTCCGCACGGTCCGCTCGTTCAGGAACATGGGCAAAATGAGCATACCCGAAATCAGGCTCAACGACAGGGGCGTTGCCGACTCGAAGAACCCGCGTAACATCAGGGCGAACAGAAACGAACTCGCCAGCGGCGAGGTACTTGAAAGCCAAAACCCGAGGATGAGGACGAGAAAGCCGACGAGGGCCAGTACGCCACCCTCTACGGCGACCTTGAGGTAAGTGTTGTGCGGACTGATCTGCTCACCGAAGCGATCGCGCAGTGCGGTGTTGGACATGCCCAACCCGTAGCCGGTCGGCCGCTCGCCGACGAGTTTGAGCGACTGATAGAACAGCGCATCCCGGTGGCTCAGGCCCCGCTCCCGCTTATCACTGTAGGTGTTCGCCTGAATGGTTTCCATAATACGAAATTCATCGCTGGTAATGAGGGAGTAGTATCCGAAGCTCGTCACCAGAAAGCCCGCGACCAGTACCCACTTCAGCGTACGCCGCAGGAGGTAAGCCTGACCGAAGTAGAGCAACGCGAATACCCCCATCGCCCCCAGCATCGACCGGCTAGCGCCGATAAAGATCAAATAGGAGAATACCGCCAGCACCCCCAGTTGCAACAACAAACGCCCCCGAAACAACAGCATTCCGAAATACATGGTCGAAAAGACCACCGCGCTGTAGTTATTCGGGTTGCCGTAAAGGGATACCACCCTGCGGCCCACGCTGAGCGGCACTAGCGTCAGGGTCAGGCCAGCCAGAATGATCAGTAAATGCAGGTTGGTGAGCCGTATTCGCTCGAATATCGGGTAGGTCACGAAATTCAGGATACCGAAGGCGACGTAGGCGTACGCCAGCTTATTCCCGTACAGGAAACTCGGCACGGCCGATGCGAGGATGAATAGGCCGCACCCGAGTTGGTACCACCACCGATCGGCCGGCAGGTAGATCCGCTTACCCAGCACGACGATCAACCCTAGCACGACGATGATCGGCAGGTACCTGGCGTTACCCAAAGTCACCACGTGAGCGGTAGCCATTGCGAACACGGCGGCGGTCATGAGTAGGCGCAGCATTCGGCTTATCGTGGGTTATTGATGGCGGAAAGGGCCATCGTTCCGGCGGGGTAATCCACGCAGTAGTCCTTACCGACCCGCTCCAGGCGGCGGGCTAACCGCAGTACCGTCTTCGTTCTTTGCACCGCGGAGATCAAGGGCAATCCGTAGCGGTACCTCAATAGTCTGAGCAGGTTAGCCCCGTGGTAGACGAAGCCCGCCGCGGCTTCCGCTCCGCTTGCGTGCAGCCGAAGATTCACCAGGCGTTTGAGTACGAAGATTTCACTTTTGCGGGGGGATGCGGGAATACTCGACCCTACCTTATGGTAAATAATGGATCCATTGACGCACCAAACGGGTATCTTTTTTTCACGTAGCCGCCGGCTGAATTCCATATCCTCTTCGCCGAAGAAAAAGGTTTCGGTGAGCAGGCCGGTCCTTTTCGGTCGGTACATAAGGGCGCACCCGGTTACGAATTCAATACTGGTGTCCTCGCCGGCCGGTGCCCGCCGCCGGTGCTGGTTTTCGAAGTAGTACCGTTTACGGCCGGGCCACAGGAGTGCACCACCGCAGTTCCAAATATAGTCCGGTTGGGCGTACAGCCGTATCTGCGGGCTCAGGACTGCATCCGGATAGCGTCGACGCGCTCTGGCAAGTTTTTGGAGGAATTCGGGTTGAACGATCGTATCGTTGTTCAGTAGCAGGACCTCCTCGTCCCCTCCGGCGAGTGCGTAGCTGGTAGCGAGGTTATTCCCCCCGGCAAAGCCGGTATTGACGTCATTAAACAATAAGGTGTTCACCCTCGCCGCCGACGTAGGCTCCTCCTCCTTCAGCTCGACCAGTCGCTCGAAGAACGACGTATCCTCGTTCCACCGCCGTAAGCCCTCCACGTCGGCCGCCCCGCTGTCGTTATCGAGCAGGATCACCCGCGCCGCACCCAGATCCGCCGCGCGAAGACTTTCCAGGCATTCCAGCGTATCCGTCAGCCCCCGGTAGTTCAGTAAGATGATGGCCAGGCGGTCAAGCATCCCGGGCGGCTACTTTCGGACTTTCCGCTTGCAATAAGTGCGCCAGGGCATCCGCGACCTTGCGGGTTGCGTCACCCCGCTGGTCGCCTATCTGCCGGCGAAGTGCGTGGGCCCGCCCCGCCGCCCCCCGCTCCGGGTCATTTATTAGTCTCTTCAGTGCGGCTACCAACTCCCCGTGGCTGGTGACGACTTCCGCCCCCCCGTCCGCAAACAGCTTCCGTAAGTGTGGGTAATCCCTGAGGCGAGCGGCGGAGCTCTCGTAGGGTCGTCGATCGGGGCCGTCGTAGGAAGTAACCACTACCGGTCGCCCCATCGCGAGGGCTTCTACGTTGACCGTCGAGCCGCTGTTCAGCACGACCGCCGCCCCCTTGATGAGCGCGACCAGCTCGTGCATATCGTCGTCTCTGACGCTCCAGTTCATTTTGCTGCCTTTCACCAGGCGGGGCAGGCTCAGCAGTAAGCCCGCTTCCGCTTCGAGCCGGCGGAGCGCCAGCAAGGTTGCTTCATCCTGCATGACGCCCGATAGCGCGGAAGGGTGCGGGCGGGCCACCACGCGCAGACCCTCCAGTTCACCCCCAACCAGCGTCTCCTCGCAAAGACGCCGCAGGATACCGGTTTCACCCGGTGCGTAACGGGAAGCAGACATCGCGAAGAAAAGGTACCGCCCCCCCGCCTCCAATCGCCTCGGTAGCGCGCCGTCCGGCCGCCCCCGGTCCTTAAAGTAAAGGTCGAAATGGGGCACCCCGCACTGGTGGATGCGGTCTTCGCTCACCCCATAATGCTCCCGTAGCTCCTCCGCCATGGTCGGCCCCCAGGCAATGTAGTGATCCGCCAGGGCCTGAAAGTGGCCCTTGGCCGTAATGTTGTCCCAACTCAGCAGGTGGATGGCGGTCGTTACGCCGGTCGCTTCCGCCGCCAGTAAGAGCTCCGGCTCGGGGAAGGCTACGGGGTAAGTGGCTACGACGAGATCCGGTGCCAGGCCGGTAATAAAATCTAGCGCAGCTTTGCGCCTCAGCAGATTGCGCTCGCCGGCGAGAAAGCTACTTCGCAGTACGGGTGCGCGGTCCACCACGTCGTTGAGTAACAATCCGGCACCGGCGAACGCGCGTCGTAGGGTGCTTCCCCGGCCGGCCTTGCGTATGCTTTCCCGGTGCTTATCCCACAGGCAAGGGTTGTTGCGGATATCTTCCACGACGTACTTGCGCAGTGCCTTCAACGGTCGTTGCGCCGCGGAGGGCGAGGCGGTGTACTCCAACGTCTCGACGCCATCCCTTTCGGCTAAGGCCGCCACGTTAGGGTCCCGCGCATCCGGCACGATGACGCTGACTTGGTGCCCGGCCTCGGTCAGCAACCGAAGCAGGCCGGTCTGAAAGATCATCCGCACGGCAAATCCGTGGGAAGCCAGGTAGACTATTCTTCCCACCGCAAACAGTGATTTTGGGGTTCGCCGGTGGAACGGTGCGTAAATAAGTCGTGCACTATTGCTGCTGTTGTTGAAGCAAAAACTCGGCGATCCGCCAGTCGAAACCATCGTTCAGATCCAGCGACCGCTCGCGTGGCATGAGGTAGCCGAGGCACCGATCGCCGATGATGCGGCCCGTATCGATCGTAGCCAGTCGGCTTACGTAGACGGACCCGTTGCGGACGTACGCCCGCGGTAGTTCGTGGGCCGCCATCCGCCCGCCTTCGTCCTGCAGCAAGGGGGTGAGAAAACCCGCCGCATCCCGCGCTTTAAACTTGAAGGGGTGTAGGTCGTGGGGCACTTCGACGACGCTGGCGGCCGAATCCGCACTCTCGTCGTCTAACAGTCGGATGGTACCGTCGATGTCCGCGGGCCGGGTGAAGGGGGAGGTTACCTGCACGATGGCCACCGCATCGTATTCGGCCCCCGCTTCGGCCAGGGCGTGGCGCACGTAGTCGATGGCGGGGCTCGTGCCGGTGCACAGCTGCGTCGGTCGCCGTAGCGCTCTGAAGCCGGGGTAGTTCCGCGTCAGTTCAAGTACTTCCCGGCTATCGCTGCTAACGATCACGTCGGTCGGCAGGGAGGCACCCGCGGTGGCGGCCATCGCGAAATCCGCCAGGGGCCGCCCGCCGAGTGGTTTCCAGTTCTTGCCGGGTAGGCGGGTCGAGCCGGCCCGGGCCGGGATGATCGTAAGCACCCTCACCGGCTGCCTTCCCCGGCGGAGGATTTCAGATAATCGGTCACTTTACCGGCGAGAAATTGTTCCGTACGCTCGAAGGATTCGTAGGTGTTACCACCGATGTGTGGGCTCAACAACAAATTATCGTGGGTGCGCGCGTACTCGGCAAGTGGGTTGGAAGCAGTGTAGGTGGCCTCATCGCGGACGACGTCCAGCGCGGCGGCGGCCAACCGTCCTGAACGCAGCGCCTCCAACAGGGCGGGCTCGTCGATCAACCCCCCGCGGGAGGTATTGACCAATACGGCCCCCCGTTTGCAGGCCGCGAATTCGGCGGCGCCGATCAGCTTATCCGTCCCGGTGTGGTAGTTGACGTGCAGGCTCACCAGATCGCTGTCAGCCAGTACTTCTTCCAGGCTCGAAGCGCGTTCAACGCCGGCGGGGACTTCCGCCGCCGGGCGGGGGTCGTAAGCTCGTACCCGCATTCCCAGAGCCCGCAGGTAGCCGGCTACGATCGCGCCGAGGCGGCCACAGCCTACGATACCGGCGCGCTTTTCGTAGAGTTCGTTCCCCCGGAATTCGTCCCGCACCCACTTTCCACTACGGGTATGCCGGCTGGCGGCGGGCACGTGGCGCATGACGGCGATGGCGAGGCCCAGGGTCAGTTCGGCGGTAGCCCGTACCGTTTTCAGGAATGCCCGTTCGCCACGGAGGCTAAGGATCGTGACGCCCAGTCGGGTGCAAAGGTCTTCGTCGATGTGGTCGAGGCCGGTCACCGGGCTCACGATGAGGCGGCAGCGACTGGCTGAGGTAAGCACGTTAGCGTCGATGCGGTGGCCGAGGCGGAACCAGAACACGTCGTAATCTCGCAACGCCTGCGCCAGGTCACCGGCCGCCAGTTTGCGTACGTCGACCGTAGCCACTTCCCGTAGCCGATCCACAACCGCCGCCGAGAAGTTCTCCGGCTCGGCGATAAGGAGGCGGGGGGGGCGGCTCAAAAGGTAATGCGTTTGCTGAAAGTCAGGGGCATTCGGGCGAGTTCCACGGCAATCCGCCGGCCGGCATCCCCACCGCCGTAGGTCATGGCGGGGGGGTACGGCCCGTGGGCCCACTGCTGCTCGACCGCGGCGCGAATGGCGCCGGCATCATAGTCCACGTCGATCACGTTAGGCCCGCGCCGGCGGCCGGTCTGTCGGCTGCCGATATTGACGACGGGCACCCCGAGGTAAGCGCACTCCCGAATGCCGACGCTGGAGTTGCCCAGCAGACACCGGGAGTTCTTCAGTACCCGCAAAAAGTCACGCCCCTCCATATTCTTAAAAAAGTAAATGTGCTCCGGCTGATGATGCTCCCGGAATACCCGGATGCCCTTACTCGTCCCGTCACTCCCCGCGTCCACGTTCGGCCAGAACCAGAGGGTCGGTAGGCCGAGGTCATGCACGGCCTGCAGTGACCGCGTGATGTGCGCTCGCGCCTCCGCGTACTCGGTGGTGACGGGGTGCTGCAGTACCACCAGGTACCCGCCCTCCAACGCTACCCGCTGCCCTACCCCGCCGTACCGCTCGAAGACGTCGAAGTCCAGCGCCGGGGCGGCGGCTACTTCGGCGGCCAGATCGATGCTCGGGCAGCCGGTGTCGATGACGGTCTCTTCCCGCTCACCGAGCCGAATGACCCGGGTGCGCGCCTCGTCGCTGGCCACGAAATGCCGGTCGGCCAGTTTGGTGATGGCGTGACGCACCTTTTCGTCGATATTGCCCGTCACTTCCCCACCCTGGATGTGCACCAGCGGTATGTTCATATAACTGGCGGCGATGGCCGTCGCCATGGTCTCGAAACGATCGGCCACGGTCACGACGACGTCGGGCCGGAGGTTCTCGAAGGCATTACTCAGCTCCAGGATACCCAGCCCGGTCGTCTTGGCCTGCGCGGTCAGGTTCTCCCCTTCCAATACATTGAAAACCCGCGCGGCAATCGCGAAGCCGTCCGCCTCGATGTACCGCACGGCCGTCCCGTAACGATCGAGCAGGGCGGAGGCCGCAACGATTAATTGCAATTCCAGATCGGGGTGCTCGTCGATCGCCCGCAGCGCGGTTTTTATGCGGCTGTAACTAGGTCGCGCGGTGACGACAACGGCTACTTTTCGGGGGTTAATGGACAATATTAAATTTATTTTGGCGAGTGCGCAGGATGCAGTATTCAGAAGTTAAGAGCAGGGCTATCCGGGGCGCAGTAGGTCCCCTTCACTTAGGAAGTCGTATTTGCTCAGGTCACGACTGAGTTTTCTACCGATTACGGATCTGAATGCGCTCGCCCGGATACCGTGCCCGGCCGGCTTCTTAGCTTCCAGGTCCTCGAAGCGAAGCGCGTGGCCGGCGGGCAGATCACGACCGACGGCCAGGGATTTCTCGAATATGCGCTTTAACTCACCGTAGGCGCTTACGTCCGTCTTATCAACCGGGTTAGCGAGCATGGTTTCCACCTCCCTTACGCCGTCGACCAGCTGCTTAATTTCATCGATATTCAGAGAACTCGCCGCGTCCGGCCCGAACATCCGCCGGTCGAATACTGCGTGAAACTCCAGGATTTCGGCGCCGAGGGCGGCAGCGGCAATCCCGGTAGATACCTTTGCGGTATGCTCGCTCAGGCCGATCCGCGCGCCGGGGTAGCGCCCCCGCAGTACGGAAAGTATATTGAGGCCCACCCGTTCTGGTGGTGTCGGATAAGCCGTAGTACACTGTAAAATACTCAGGCCATTTCCGTGCGTGGCAATAAAGGCGACGGCAGCGTCCAATTCCTCCAGGCTACTCATCCCCGAGCTGAGGATGATGGGCTTTTTGGTGCGGGCGATCTTTTCGAGCAACAGAAAGTTCGTCACCTCCCCACTACCGACTTTATAACGCGCCATGCCGACCCCCTCCATCATGTCCACGGCCGCCTGGCTGAAGCAACTCGACATGAATTCGAGACCTACCTCGTCGCAGTGCGCCTTTACGCCCCGCCACTGTTCGGCGGTGAAGCCCATCCGCGACCAGTAATCATAACGCGTAGCATCCTCGTAGCTGAAGTTGACCCGGAAGGGCTCGTAGATGCTGGATTCGGCCTCCGCTACGTGCGTCTGAAATTTGATGGCATCCACCCCGGTAGCCGCCAGGGCGTCGATGTAGGAGTGAAGGATACCGAGACTTCCGTCGTGGGCCTGG
>OY764791.1:0-40440 GCA_963668285.1 uncultured Lewinella sp.
CTCTACCACCGCCACGGTGATCGGGCTGGAGAACAGCATTCGGTTGATCTGGACGCTCTCCCAGCCCGGCTGCCCCGACTACAGTGCCGATACCGTGCGCATAACCAGACAAGGCATTCCCTTCCCGACAGACGACCTGCTACAATTGACCGGCGGGCAGGTCTCGGGAAGCATCAACGTACTTGCCAACGACATACGTACCGGGGAGATAACCGCCCGGCTGGTGAGCGAGCCGACCTTCGGTACTGCCACCCTTTCCCCTACCGGCGAGTTGACCTTCGAGGTGCCGGTGGGCACGACGATCACGACCACGGTTGATTACGAGGTTTGCAGTACGGTCTGTAGCGACCGCTGCGCGACCGCTACCGTGACGGTAGTGGTGGCCGATACCGATACGGACGACCCGCAGATCTACAATGCCATCACCCCCAACGGCGATGGTCGTAATGACGTGTTCATCTTCGAGTTACTCGAGCAGCGGCCGGAAGACTTCCCCGTACGCGAGTTCATCGTCTTTAATCGGTGGGGTGACGTGGTCTACTCCGCCCGCCCTTACGCGAACGACTGGGGCGGCACTAATGACGGCGGCGACCCGCTGCCGGAGGCGACCTACTATTACATTCTGCGTTTGGACATCGGCGAGGGAGACATCATCCGTGGTGACGTAACGATTATCCGATGAGGCAACTTTGAGGGACCGAAATAGCGCTATATTTTTTACCTTTGCGGCAAGCACTGCCCGGATGGCGGAACTGGTAGACGCGCTGGACTTAAAATCCAGTTTCCAGTACTGGAAGTACGGGTTCGATTCCCGTTCCGGGCACGCAAACCAAACGGCCTCGTCCTTACCGGGATGGGGCCGTTCTAGTTGATGAAATGAACGACGATGTTAACGACCGAGATCGCCGCCAAGGCCAGCCCCAGTAGCCGCATCCAGGTAGCGTTCTCCTTTCTGAAAGTTTCGGCTCGTTCCCGTACCTCCGCGTCTCCGAAGCGAATGACGCCCCGTGCGTAGAGAAATACGTAGATGCCGATGGCCAGTAAGAAAAAATCAATCAGTAATCCGATCGTCAGCGCACTCATCCTTCACGGTTTAGGTTACCACGAATGTCGTAATTTCCGCCCATACCCTTAACCGAGCATGACCGATCAAGAAAAAACCGCCGCCGAGCACGAAGACCATCACTTATTGATGGTATCCCGACTACGGCACCGCCTGGATAAAATTCACGAAGGGGGCGGGCAAAGACGCATCCGCAAACAACACGACAAAGGCAAGATGACGGCCCGCGAGCGCGTCGCCGCCCTGATCGACGCGGGCTCGGAATTTCTCGAGTTCGGTGCTTTCGCCGGTTACGAGATGTACGAAGAGCACGGCGGCTGCCCCGCCGGCGGGGTCGTGACGGGCTACGGGCGCGTGCACGGCCGCTTGTGCGTGATCGTAGCCAACGACGCTACGGTGAAGGCGGGCGCCTGGTTCCCCATCACCGGCAAGAAGAACTTACGGGCCCAAGAGATCGCCATGGAAAACCACGTGCCGATTATTTACCTGGTCGACAGCGCGGGGGTGTTCCTCCCCCTCCAGGACGAGATCTTTCCGGATAAGGAGCACTTCGGTCGCATCTTCCGCAACAATGCGCACATGAGCGCCACGGGCGTACCGCAGATAGCCGCCGTTATGGGAAGTTGCGTCGCGGGGGGCGCCTACCTGCCGATTATGTCCGACGAAAGCCTCATCGTAGAAGGTACGGGGAGCATATTCCTGGCCGGCCCTTACCTCGTTCGCGCGGCCATCGGGGAAAAGGTCGACGCCGAAGATCTCGGTGGTGCTAAAATGCACGCATCGGTCAGCGGGGTCATCGACTACAAATGCATCGACGATACCGACTGCCTGCTAAAGATCCGCGATCTGGTCAGTCACCTACCCGACAACCCCGTAACTACCTTCGCCCGTAGCGAACCCCAGCCGAGCCCCGGTGGCGAGAACGCGCTTCTCAAGGTCTTACCGGAAGACAGGGCCAAGCCCTACGACGGCAAAGAACTCATCGACCGGCTGGTGGACGCCGGCGAATTCACTGAGTTTAAGGGGGAGTACGGCCAGACCCTGCTGTGTGGGTACGCCCGCATCGATGGCTGGAGCGTCGGCATCGTATCCAACAACCGCCAGGTCGTGAAAAGCGGTAAGGGCGAGATGCAGTTCGGGGGGGTGATCTACTCCGATTCGGCGGATAAAGCCGCCCGCTTCATTATGATCTGTAACCAAAAACGCATTCCGCTGGTGTTCTTGCACGATGTGTCCGGCTTCATGGTCGGCAGCCGCTCCGAACAGGGTGGGATCATTAAGGACGGCGCCAAAATGGTCAACGCGATGGCCAACAGCATAGTGCCGAAGTTCAGCATCGTGGTCGGCAACAGTTACGGGGCGGGCAATTACGCGATGTGCGGCCGCGCCTACGACCCCCGCCTGATGTTGTCGTGGCCTTCCGCCCGGCTCGCCGTCATGGGTGGGGCGCAAGCAGCCAAGGTGTTATTGCAGATTCAGGTCAGCAGTCAGAAGGCAAAAGGAGAAGTAGTTTCCCGGGCGGACGAAGAAGCCCTGTTAAAAAAGATCACGGAGCGCTACGACGAGCAGACCTCCCCTTACTACGCCGCCGCCCGCCTGTGGGTAGATGAGATCATCGACCCGCGGGCCACCCGAAAATGGATATCGGCGGGCGTGGAGGCGGCTACTTACGCTGGCCTTTCCGATTTCAAAATGGGCGTCGTACAAACTTAGGGCGGGTAACCATAGTATGACAGTTTTACTACCTCCGCCTCACCTGCCCCCGACTATCTTCGCGCCGTGCAATACGACAACGACCTCTTCCTACGCGCCGCCCGCGGCGAATCCGTCGAACGCCCACCGGTATGGCTCATGCGGCAAGCCGGCCGGATACTCCCGCAGTACCGCGCGCTGCGGGCGCAACTAAGCGGCTTCATCGAGTTGGTGACCACGCCGGATTTAGCCGCCGAGGTAACCGTACAACCCATCGACGAGTTGGGGGTGGATGCCGCGATCATCTTCAGCGACATCCTCGTCATCCCCGAAGCGCTCGGCCTACCGTATAATATGGTAGAAAAGGTCGGCCCTCGCTTTCCCGAGGTGATCGGCTCCAGATCGGACTTCGAGAAACTGCGCCCCGCCGAGGCCGCGCCGGAGCACCTGGGTTACGTATACGATGCTCTCGATGCCACCAAAAAGCGCCTGAACAACCGGGTCCCTCTCATCGGCTTCGCCGGCGCTCCCTGGACGATCTTCGCCTACATGGTCGAAGGGGGTGGCTCCAAGACGTTCAGTAAGGCCCGTGCGATGCTGTACCGCGACCCCGAGCTGAGCCACTTACTACTCGAAAAGATCGCCCGTGCTACGGCGGCGTATCTCAAGGGTAAGATCGCCCACGGCGCCGACCTCATCCAACTTTTCGACAGTTGGGCGGGCGTCCTTCCTCCGGCGCATTACCGCGAATTCAGCCTGCGCTACATTAAGCTGATCATCGAAGAGTTGGGCGGCGAAGTCCCCGTTACGGTCTTTGCCAAAGATGCGCGTCACGCACTGGCGGACATTAATGAGACTACGTGTGACGTCATTCAATTGGATTGGATTGCGAGTCCCGCAGGTGCAAGGAAAGTGGTCAAGAGCAAGGTCCTACAGGGCAACCTCGACCCCGTGCAGTTGTACGCCCCCCTCGAGCAGGTCGAGTCAGCCACCAAGGACATGTTGCAAACCTTCGGCCGCCGCCACATTGCCAATTTGGGCCACGGCGTATACCCCACGACCCCCCTGGACGGGGTCAAAACATTCGTAAATACCGTCAAGTCCTTTAGATACGACTAATGGACGGTAGGGCTGCATTTCGTTACCTGGCACTGGGGGATAGCTATACCATAGGTACGTCCGTGCACGCAGACGAACGCTGGCCGAAACTCCTGATTGACCGCCTTGACGGGGACGGACGAATCGAGTACGTAGCTAAACGCGGTTGGACTACCCAGGACCTAATCGAGGGGATAGAAACGGCCGACCCCACCGGCCCTTACGCGTTGGTATCCTTACTCATCGGCGTCAACGATCAGTACGATGGTTTGGGCCTGCCCGCTTTCACCCGCTGTTTCGGTAGATTGTTAAGCCAGGCAGTCGAATACGCCGGGGGGGACAAGCAGCGGGTGTTTGCCGTCAGCATACCGGATTACGCGTACACCCCGCAGGGCCGCGGGCTAAAGCGCACATCCGAGGAAATAGCTCGGTTCAACGAAGTGGCTAGTAGGATTGCCTTACGAAACGGGGTGGCTTACCTCAATGTCACGCCGATATCACAACGTGGCCTGACGGACCCGGATCTGGTTGCCGCGGATGGTCTACACCCCAGCGCCAAACAGTATAGACTATGGACGGAGAAGGTGCTGTATTCTCACGTTGTCAAACACCTATAATGGGCTACCGTCCGACAAGCAAAAGGGTTGCATACGAAACTGCGAAGGCACGAAGCGCATGGTCTCCTTTCGCCCGTTGATATCGATCTCTTCATCGTAAGCAGCGCGCCGCAGAAGCAGGGGAACGTGGATGATCGGCCCATCCTCGCCGGCGCTGCGGAGGGGGAATATCTCGGCGTCGCGGCACTCGTCGGCAGTGGCGCGCAATAGATCGCCGGCAACCGGGTGGACGGATCTACGCCATACCTGCCGCTCCCCAACGTACAGGCTCAAATACCCCGGCTCGGATCGGAGGGATAGATCGCCCAGCTCGAAATCCCAAAACGATAAAGGATGCTTCGCCGCGAAGCTAGCCTCCGAATCCCTCCCCCACCGGAGCGAATCGAGCCGGTCGTCCTGCCACGGCTCCCAGTTTACCTCACCGCCCGGCCGCGCGATCGAGTCCGACGGGTGTTGCCGGGTCCACACCGTCGGTTCTTTTCTTTTGGAGGTCGGGCTGACGCTGCGGTAAGCTATCAACGTGAGCGAGTCTTCGTTGGCCGCCTGCACGTCGTAAACCGTACGTCCCTGCTGCGTAGCCTCAATTAATAGTGGCCGGCCAAGCTCGTTCGAGTAACGGTACTGACCGTGCACCGGCGGGTAGGAATGAAATACACCGATGCGTTCGCGTACCGCCTTGGGTAGCGCACGAGAATCAGGTGGTAGCGAAGTGCCGCTTAGCTCCGCCACGTACGAAGACATGCACCCAAGGCCGGTACCGTCCATCGGCGAAAACGAATACATTCGATTTGCGCCGCTAAAGCTTTGCCCGACTCGGTAGCGTACCCCTTGGCGTAGCAGCGAATCGACCAGCCCCTCACCGGAGGGCGGCAGCGGGCGAAGGGCATAGTCGTTACCTTCCGGGCCCGCTAGTGTATCTCCCCGCCATTCCCACTCGCCGTGCATTCCCGCTTGAATAGTACGCGCGTGCATGCCGTAGCGCTTCGACCAATCCGGATGGCCCGGTTCCCGCACGAGCATACTGGAGTCGTTAAATTCTACGACGTTACCTATTTCCAGGAATCCTTCCCGCAATCCGCGGGTGTTATTCGCGACGATGTAGAATCTGGTTGCCGTAGATGACTCGGACGTAGGGCCCGCGCAGGTACCGAAGAGCGTTATGGTCAAGAGTCCGGCAAGTCGGAACAGATAAGTTGAGGTCATAGTAATGATGCAGGCCAAGCAGCTGATGTATAGCCACCCGATTTTGGTGGTTGACCCATTTCATATTGGTGACTATAAAAGCTGCAAACCAAGATTAATTAGGTGTTAAGGCGGGCGTTCTTACTTAGTGCAGACTTTACGTACCATCCTAGTGCCCCCAGCCCCTGGCCAGCTACATTTGCCGTATCTTAATGATGCCGCCGACAGTACAAACTACCGCTCTCGAGAAAGAGGAGGCCCTTAGCCACGAACCTAAGCAATACATGAAACCCCTACTCAATACGTACGCACCGCGGGCGCTGCCGTTGCTTATCTGCCTATTTGGTCCACTCTCACTCCTACTAGCGCAGCAAACGGTAACCGGTACGGTCGTTGACGCTAGCGGCACCCCCCTCATCGCCGCCACCGTCCAGGCAAAAGGCACTACCACGGGCACGGTGACTGACATCGACGGGAAGTTCACCCTCAGCGTGCCGGAAGACGTGAACCAGGTAGTCGTCTCTTACATCGGATTCACCCCCATCGAGATTGACATTACCGGCGCGCCCCTCACCATCACCCTCGCCGATGACGAGAACCTGCTCGACGAGGTAGTCGTGGTCGGCTACGGTACGGTGAACAAGTCGGACGTAGTCGGCTCCGTAGCCAGCGTCGACGTAGAGGAAGCCACCGCCTTGCCCACCACCAACGTAGCGGAAATGCTGCGCGGCCGTGCCCCCGGCGTACAGGTTAACCTCGCCGACGCCCGCCCGGGTGGATCCAGTAATATCCTGATTCGCGGGAAGGTCTCGTTGGTAGGTAACGACCCGCTGATCATCGTCGACGGCGTACCCTACGACAACATCAACGACATCGCCCCGGAAGACATCACCTCCATTGAAGTACTCAAGGACGCCAGTAGCCAGGCCATCTACGGAGCGCGGGCGGCCAACGGCGTTATTCTCATCACCACCCGCCGCGGGCAGGAAGGCAAACTACGCGTCAACTACCACGGCTACTTGACCACCCAGGAGCTTACGCGGAACTTCGACATCTACAGCGCCGAGGAGTTTGCCCAGCTCCGCCGCGAAGCCCAGCGCACGGACAACAACGAGGAATACCTCGACGACGAGGTCGTGTTCGAGGAGAACGAGCTTGCCAACCTCCGGGCCGGCAACTTCGTCAACTGGCAGGACCTGGTGCTCGAGAACGCCGCCATCCACAGCCACTCCCTCACACTAAGTGGTGGTGGGGCAAACACCAAGGTGTATTCCAGTATTAACTACTTCGATCAGAAGGGGCTCATCCCGAGTTCCGGTTTTCAGCGGGGTGCCGTCCGCCTCAACGTCGACCAAAAACTGGGGGAAAGACTGGATTTACAGGCCAACGTCAACTTCCAGAAGAGCCAGCAGGACATCGAATCCTCCAGCCTCAACTTCATTAGCATCAGCCCCCTGGCCAGCCCCTTCAATGAAAATGGCGAGCTGCAGAAATTCCCCTTCGGCGAAGGCAGCATCGCCGTCAATCCACTCTGGAACATCCGCGAAAGCATCAACGAGGTAGAAACTACCCTGACCGACCTCAACTTCGTGGCCAGCTACGAGTTCCTCCCCGGCCTCAGCTACAAGCTCAACACCTTCTTTCGCAACCGGCAAAGCTCCCAGGGCATCTACCGTTCTACCCAGCACAGCGAGGGCGATGGGGACGTACGCGGTATCGCGACCCTGGGCTCCAGCTTTTATCGGGAGTTCCTAATTGAGAACATCGTCAACTACGCTCCGACGATCAACGACCGGAACCAACTCGATTTCACTTTCGTCCAGGCAACCAACCAACGGAACCAGGAGGAGACCAGCCTCACGAAAAGCGGCTTCCCGAACGACGCCCTCGGCTTCAACGGCAACGCGACCGACCTGCAATCGACTTCCCGCGACGTGACCCGCCGCCGCCTGGTCTCCTTCCTCGGCCGGGCCCGTTACAACCTCAATAACCGCTACCTCCTGACGCTGACGATGCGTGCCGACGGTAGTAGCGTATTCGCTACCAACAACAAATGGGGGTACTTCCCGGCTGCCGCCCTGGCCTGGAAAGTCCACCAGGAACCCTGGCTCGCCGACAGCCGGGTGGTGACCCAACTCAAAGCACGCATCAGCTACGGGGCCACGGGCAACGAAGGCATCAACCCCAGTGAGTCGCTCGGGGTAGCCGACGATCTCCCCTACCAGTTCGGCGGGCGTACCGTTGGTGGTTTCGCGCCACTGAGCCGTCTTCCCAACCCGAACCTGAAGTGGGAGACCACCACCACCCTGAACGTCGGGGTGGACTTCGGCTTCTGGAACAACCGCCTTTCCGGCTCCGTAGAGACCTACCGGGCCTCTACCACCGACTTCCTGCTCGACCGTTTGCTGGCCGGTACCTCCGGCTTTAACGTCACCCGCTTCAACATCGGCGAGGTCGAGAACCGCGGCATCGAGCTGGCGCTGAACTACGACATTGTCCGTAACCAGGCGGTACGCTGGAACGTCGGCGTGAACTGGAGCCGCAACCGCAACGAGATCCTGTCGCTGGACGGCTCCCTGGATGAAAACGGTGAGCCAGCCGACTTCGTTACCCAGAACCTCTTCGTCGGCCACCCCATCGACGTGATCGACCGCCCCCAGTTCGACGGCATCTGGCAGGAAGGGGACGACATCGCCGGCTCGGCCCAACCCGACGCCATGCCGGGCGACATCCGCGTCCGCGACCTCAACGGCGATACCGTCATCAACAACCTCGATAACGTCATCTTCGATACCAACCCGGATTGGTACGGCGCCGTCAATACGACGGTGAACTGGAAGGGCTTCGAGCTATTCGCCGATCTGTACTTCGTAAGCGGAGCGCTACGTTCGAACCCTTTTCTCGCCACTTTCGAGAACGGCGGGACGTTCCAGGGCCTGCGCAACGGCATCCGGGTAGACTACTACCTTCCCGAAAGCCCGAGTACGGAGTGGCCACGCCCCCGGCCCAGCTCACCCGAAAACCTTTTTTCCCTGGCCGTTCGCGACGCCAGTTACCTCCGGTTACGGACGCTCACGCTCGGGTATAATCTCCCCGCCCCCTTCCTACAACGCATTGGTTTTCAAACCGCTAAAGTGTACGCTACGGGCACTAACCTATTCACCGATACGGAATACCTAAGCTGGTCGCCCGAAGTGAACCCCGGCCAGTTCCCCGACGCCAAAGCTTACACCTTCGGCCTCAAGGTCGGTTTTTAGATGACCCTTCCAATCCCGTTTACTATGAACCGCCTTAACAAGCTTTTCTTTCTGCTGCCGTTCCTGCTGCTGGCCGGCTGCGAAGACTACCTGGAGGACGAACTGCTCAGCGAAACCAGCGCTACCTTTCTCTACAGCTCGCCGGAGGGGCTCGAGAGTGCCGTCGTCGGTCTGTACAACCTCAACCGGGCCCTGTACGAAGACGACGAGTGGAACTACGCCCGCGCCCTGACCATCCCCGCCAAAAGCGACCTCGTTTTCGGCCGTAGCGGTGAGATCGCGCTCTACGCATTTATGACCTGGGGGCGTACCGTAAATGACTTCGGGGCGCGCCGCTTCGACCGTTTTTGGCGCCACCACTACCGGGTGGTCGATCGCGCAAACGCCATTATCCAGGCCACCGAGGCGCTGGACTGGCCGGAAGAGGACCTGGCCGTTCGCGATCAAATTTTGGCGGAGACCCGCGCGATGCGGGCGCACAACTACTTCACGCTTTACCGGCTGTTCAACAACATCTTCCTGACCACCGAGCCCACGACTCCGGAGAACGCACTCGAAGTTCCACAAGCCCCCGACAGCGAGGCGGAGATCTTTGCACTGATCAATGGGGACCTCGACTACGCCATCGCCCACCTCGAATGGACGACGGAAGATTTCGGCCGTTGGACGCAGGCTTCGGCCCGCCATCTTCGCGCGAAGACCGCCATTTGGCAACGGGATTGGGAAACTGCGGCCGAGCAGTCCGAAGCCGTAATTAACGATGAGAATTATTCGCTCGTCGCTTCCACTTCGGAGGTGTTCGACGGCGATATGCAGCACAGCGAGGCGCTTTTCGTCCTGCAGATGGGGGACGGTACGAGCATCGGTAGCGGGCCGCTTAACCGCATCCACTTTTTGTTGGTACCGCAGTACAATCGGATCGACGGGGCGGAGTTCGGGCCGGAGAACGGCAACCGCGGGGCCGGTCAGCTACTTATGAACGACTACCTGCGCGACCTCCTCGCCGAAGACCCCGCCGATACCCGCGACGAGCGTACCTATTACCTGACGCACTACATCTACAACGACCCGGACAACCTGCCGGATAGCGTTCAGCTGGGCGATACCATCCGGGTTTACGACCAGTACGACCCCGACCCGAACGTACACCAGCAGTTTTACCTTACCAGCACCCCAGCCACGCTGAAGTACCTACAGGAAGGGTCCGTACCGGAGGAGGCTAACTCGGTATCCAATATTATGGTCTTTCGCCTCGCCGAAACCTACCTCATCGCCGCCGAGGCGCGCATGGAAATGGGGGATAACGAGCGGGCCCTCGAATACCTCAACGCCGTACGAACCCGCGCCGGGGCGTTCGAGAAGACCGAGATCGACCAAACTGTGGTCATGGACGAGCGCGCCCGCGAGCTGGCCTTCGAAGGCCAACGCTGGTTCACGATCAAGCGCATGGGCCGCCTGGTCGAGCAGATCCGCAACTATGCGGGTAACGTCAACTGGCGCAACGCCGCCCGGGAGCGGATTGAGGATCACCACGTAAATTGGCCGATCCCCGAATCAGAATTGCTTTTATTAGGGCCCAACTACCCCCAGAATGAAGGCTACGAATAAGCTCCACCCGATGAATTTTCGCCCGATTATCTTATTTGCCTGTCTTTGTACCAGCGTCATTATTACCGCGAACACGCAGGCTGGCTTTAAATTAGCCCCGCACGCCATCGGGATGCACGCCAACGGAATGAAAGACAAAGAAGTAGTCGTAATGACCTACAACGTCAGGCTCGATACCGAGGGTGACGGGGAAAACGCCTGGCCCCACCGCCGTGACTTCCTGGCCAGTCAGATCGCCTTTCACCGGCCCGACGTTCTCGGGACCCAGGAGGGCTTGCCCCACCAGATCGCCTGGTTGAACGAGCGGTTGGTGGACTACGCCTACGTCGGTGTCGGCCGCCAGGGGGGCAACGAGGGTGAATATTCCGCCCTTTTCTACAACCGTCGTCGGTACACGGTAGAGGACAGCGGTACCTTCTGGCTAAGCGAAACCCCCGACGAAGTAAGCAAAGGCTGGGACGCCGCCCTACCCCGCATCTGCACCTGGGCGAGACTGCACGACCGTACCGGCGGGGAGGATTTCTTCGCCTTCAACACCCACTTCGACCACGTCGGTGAAGAAGCCCGTAACCGGGCCGCCGACCTGATCCTGCACTACGCAGACAGCCTGGCCACCGACGGTCTTCCCTACGTCGTAATGGGTGACCTCAACCTGACCCCCGAGACGGAACCAATTAAACGCTTCGACGCCCAACTTACGGATGCCTACAAGGCTTCCCCCGTCCGGCTGGGGCCGGAGGGTACGTTTACCGGGTGGCGCCCCGCCACCGAGCGGCCGGAGCCGAGGATCGACTACGTTTTCGTTTCCCCTGGCGTTCGGGTGGCACGGTATGCGGCGCTTTCCGACGAAATTTTGGGGCGGGTTGCGTCCGATCATCGCTCCGTCGTCGTTGCCCTGCACCTGCGGCCTCGCCCATTAATAATTGCGCACCGTGGCGCCAGCGGGCACGAAGTGGAGAACAGCCTCCTGAGCTTCAATCGAGCGGTTGAGCTGGGTGCCGATATGATCGAAATGGATGTTTTCAGGTTGGCGGACGGGGAGATCGTGGTCTTTCACGACGATGATCTCAAGCGGCTTACGGGGGCCGAGGGCGAGATCACCGAGCAGTCTTGGTCTTCCCTGAGCCAACTGACCATTGGCAACTACGAGCGCATCCCCCGCTTTTCGGAGGCGCTGGCCTTGATCGATAAACGCACCCGCATCAACGTAGAACTGAAAGGCCCCGACACCGCGGAAGGGACTTACAAGATCATCCGCGAATTCATCGAAAAGCACGGTTATAAACTGGAGGACTTTCAGATCAGTTCTTTTCGCCACGAGGAACTGCGTAAAATACGCGGATTAGACGATCGAATCGAGATAGCTATCCTGCCCAACGGCGACCCCTTGGAAGCACTCGCCGTAGCCGAAGAAGTAGGCGCCGCGGCCGTCAACGCGCATTATAAAAGTATTACCCCGGAGGTATTGAATAAAATACGCGACGCCGGATTAAAAGTGAACGTCTGGACACTACGTACGCGGAAGTCCATCAACAAGATGAAGGAGATGGGCGTCGACGGATTGATTACCGACTACCCCGATTGGGCGCGGGAATAATCGTCATCCGGCCAAGCGCCCGAGTTGGTTGATGGTGTACTCGATCTGCTCGTCCGTTACGCCCAGGTGCGTCGTAAAACGTACGGTCCGGGGGCCGAAAGGAACCGCCTGTATATTTTTTTCGGATAGTTGATCAAGGAAGCCAGCGGCGGTTCGATTGCCCGCCAAGTGAAATATGCAGATATTCGACTCGACCGTCTCGACGCCATCGACGTAAGGCAGTCTGGCTAGTGCTTCGCCGAGTCGTTTGGCCCGGTCGTTATCGTCGCTTAATCGATCGACCTGTCGCTCCAGGGCGTATATTCCGGCGGCGGCCAGGAAGCCCGCCTGTCGCATACCACCGCCGAGCACTTTGCGGTACCGCCGCGCCCGTCGTATGAGCTCGTCCGGCCCCAGCAGTAAGCTACCTACCGGGGCACCGAGGCCCTTGCTCAGGCAGATGCTGACGGTATCGAACAGCCGCCCCCACTGCTGCGGGGATTCACCGGTCTCAACGAGCGCATTGAAGAGGCGCGCGCCGTCCAGGTGGCAACTTAAATCTTTCTCCCTGGCCTCCTCTACCAAAGCTGCGGCTTCCGCCCGGCGGTATACCGAGCCGCCACCCTTATTACAGGTATTCTCGATGACTACCAGTCGTGAGATGGGCAGCCAGTCGTAGCGGGGTTTTACGGCGGCGGCAATCTGGCCGGGTAGGATCTTTCCCCGTTCGCCGTGGATCAGATTGAGGCTTACCCCGGAGAGCAGCCCGTACACGCCGCCTTCGTATTGGTGAATGTGGCTTTTATCCTCGCACAGCACTTCATCGAGGGGCTGGGTGTGGCATTTGATGGCCAGCTGGTTGGTCATCGTCCCCGACGGGCAGAAGAGCGCGGCGTCCATCCCGAAGCGTTCCGCGGCCAGGCTTTCCAGTCGGTTGACGGTCGGGTCTTTACGGAATACGTCATCCCCTACCCTGGCGGCCAGCATGGCCTTCAGCATGCCTGGCGTCGGCTGGGTGGCGGTGTCGGAAGTGAGGTCTACTAACATAGCGGCAAGGTACCCCCGCTCGGCTAAGCCGCCTCCTTGCGCAAGTGCGCGAACCCCTTGCGGAATTTGCTCACTTTGGGGGTGATGACGAAACTACAGTAGCTGTTGCGATCGCCGACTTTGCGGTAATAATCCTGGTGATAGTCCTCGGCGGCGTAAAAGGTCGTGTGGGGGTGCAGCTCCGTAACCGCCGGTGCACCGTAGAGCTCTGGCACGGTATCCCGCATGATTTGTCGGGCGCGCTCGCGTTGGTCTTCGCTGGTATAGAATACGGCGCTTCGGTACTGGGGGCCCCGGTCGTTGCCCTGGCGGTTAGGGGTCGTAGGGTCGTGGGTGGCGAAGAATACCTCCAGGACCTCCTGGGTCGAAATGACGGAGGGGTCGAAATCTACCAGGACTACCTCGACGTGATCCGTATTCTTGGAGCATACAGCCTCGTAATTAGCCGTGGCTTCCCTGCCGCCCTCGTAACCGTTTACTACGCGTTTGATGCCTTTTAGCTCGACGAATACCGCTTCGACGCACCAGAAACAGCCGCCGCCGAGGATGATGGTTTCGTGATCCGGAAGATTAGTAACGCCGGTAACGATTTCTGCAAAATGTGCCATATATTTTCTTTTTGAAAGGCGCAATCGCATTGGATGGTTCGCGGAAAGCCGGAGCTATGGATGAACCTTAGCCGTCCTACTACCTTTCATGCCACCGGAAGCCCCCCCGAACACTCCCCCCCAGATGACTGCATTCACCTTTGACTTAGTAATTGTCGGCTCCGGCCCGGCCGGGGCGACGGTTGCGCGCTACGCCGCCGAGGCCGGGCTCAAGGTGCTGATGGTCGATAAAAAGCAGGAGCTGGGTGCTCCGATTCAGTGCTCCGGTGCCGTAAGCCGACACGCCCTGGAAGAAGTCGGCCTACCGCTGGCCGCGGAGTACATCCTGGAACCGATCTATGGATTTGCGATCTACAACGAAGTCGGGCACCGCAACACGATCGACTACCGCGAACTGAAACCGGGCGAGTATGGCCCCGAGCCGGGCAAACGCCCCCTGGGCTACGTGGTGGACCGTCGGCGTTTCGACCGTTACTGCATGACGCTGGCCGAGCGCGCGGGTGCCGAAGTGTGGCTGAAGACGACGGCCCTCACCTATACGCCCCGGGCGGACGGGGATTGCGACGTGCATCTACAGCGGTACAATCAGGAACTCCGGGTGCGTTGCAAGGTAGTCGTGGGCGCGGACGGGCTCATGAGCCAGGTCGGCCGTTGGGCGGGCCTGCAAACCCACATCAAGATCACCGAACTGGCCGGTTGCCTGCAGTTCATCGTCGACCGCGTCGAAACCGAAGGTCTGCTGGAGATCATTACCGGCCACGAGTGGGCACCCGGTGGCTACGCCTGGGTTTTTCCGAAGGGCCACGGCTACGCAGAGATCGGCCTGGGAGTGATCCCGACGATGACGGCCAAGCGCCCGGCGCGCTTTTTTCTGGACAGATTCATTCGGGAGAGCTTCTTCAAGGAGCGCTTCGCCGACTGCCGCATCCTGGAGGTTCAGGGAGGTGGCGTTCCGCTGGCCGCCCCCCTCCGCACCCAGTACGCCGATAACCTGATCTTAGTGGGTGACGCCGCCCGCCACGTGAACCCCGTCACCGGCGGCGGGATCCATACGGCGCTTAACGGCGGTAAGATTGCCGCGGAGTTTTTGATCGACCACCTCAGCTCCTCCGATGATTTCTCGGCGAGTCGACTGGTCGGTTACCAAAATGCCTGGCTGGAAGCCCTCGGTGATAAGATGTGGAAGCTGTACCGCAAGAAAACGGCCGTATTCCACCAAGAGGACATTCCTACGCGCGACGCCTACCTGTTCCAGACCATGTCGGAATATTTCGACCCGCACTCAGAATTTAAAAAGATATGAAGGAAAGGCAACCGGTGCTGTTCGATATCGGCTGGAACGCCTGCATCCAGTGCGGTGCCTGCGTAGCGATCTGCCCCCAGGAGGCCGGCTTCGTCAGCCCCTTCGATACGATCGCGGTAGACCGGCCCTGTGACATTGCCTGTCTGCTCTGCGAGGACATTTGCCCGGTCGACACCATCACGCACGTTGAGGTGGCCGAAGGGCAATAGGAGGAGTGGATTTGCCGGTCGTCCACTGGTCTGTTCATCGCCCTTGCTTCCAGAATTCGAACCACCGTTTTCCCTTCTTTTCCCGATCTTTCTTCCGTCGGCGTTGGTTGCGATCGCGGCGGTTACGGCGCTCTTTCTTTTTATCCCAGATCGTATTGCGTTTAGCGATCACGTAGCGAATGCTTACGGCGGTTTGCGCGTCGAGGATCCGATCGCCGCCACGGATGTTGATGGCCGGTTTGAAGTCGTAGCTAATGTTGAAGCCGCCGAAGGTCGCCTCGGCCCCGACCACGCCATCGATGCCCAGGGGGGCTTTGGCGCGGCGTCCGTCTTCGTTTAGTTCGCGCGTCCAGCCGGTGTGGATACCGGGGCCGTAGAATAGGTTGAGGCGGCGGGAGAGGAGCGGTTGGTGTTGTTTGCCGAGGAAGGTGATCGAGCCCTGATCCCTGACCAGACTGGATTGTACGATGCCCTCCAAAACGAAGTTCTTGTGAACCTGGGGCAAACGAATCTGAAGGGTGGCGCCGATGTCCGTACCGATGCGCAAGCCCACGCTGGAATCATAGGACTGCGCGCTAACTAAGACGAATTGAAACAGAAGGGTGACTAGCAGGATTGACCTCATGCCCCCATCAACGGCGGCCGCCACGGCTTTGTGTTAAGGGAAGTCCTAATATTTCCCTCAGCCGGTTACGGCGATCAGTTTGCCCGCTTGCAGGGTGAAGGTTCGATCGGCGTAGCTGCGGCATACGTCCAGGTCGTGGGTGATGAAGAGCAGACCGATCGGGTACCGGCCGAGCAGACCGGCGAAAAGCTCCAGGATTTCCGCGGCCAGGGGGGCGTCCAGGGCCGCCACCGCTTCGTCGGCGATCAGCAGGGAGGGGTCGGCGGCCAGGGCGCGGGCGATGGCTACGCGTTGCTTCTCCCCGCCGCTAAGTTCGTGGGGGTAGCGGCCCAGATAGCTTTCCGGGTTCAGGGCGACCAACCGCAGTAATTGCTCCGGGGTACCGGCGGCTTCCAGGCGTCTGACGGTGGGTGCGTAACGCAGTACTTCATCTAGGGCGAAACGGACCGTGTGCCTGGGGTTGAGGGTTCCAGCCGGGTCCTGGGCGATGAGTTGCGGTTTGCGGTCGTCCCGTAGGGTAATCCGCCCACCGTCGGGTCGGTAGGGGCTTACCGTTAGCAGCCTGGCCAAGGTGGATTTTCCGATGCCCGACCGGCCTACGATGGCTACCCATTCGTGGCGGTATACGCTGAGGTGCAGGCCCGAAAGTACCGCCGGGCGTTTACGTGGGCCCCACCACCGCTTTGCCGGGTAGCCAAAGTGCAGGTCGTGGATTTGCAGTACGGCTGCCGCGGGCGTCCGTAGTAAGTCGGAGCGGCGGCTTGATTTTCGACTGCCCGGTTTTAGCAGGACTTTGGTGGCACCGCTCCGCACCACACGCCCTTCCGCGAATTCGTAGACCCGGTCGGTGCGGTCACGAAGGATCCGTCGGTCGTGGGTGATCAACAGCAGGCTCATACCGCGCTGCGTAATCACGGTATCCAGCAAATCGAGGATGGCGCATTCGGTTTCCGGGTCGAGTGCGGTGGTAGGTTCGTCCGCAATCAGCAGTTGGGGCCGGCCGGCCAGCGCGATGGCGATGAGTAGGCGTTGGCGCTGGCCGCCGCTTAGCTCGTGAGGGTAAGCGGATAGGATTCTTTCGGCGTCCTGCGCCAGCCGTACCTCTTCTAGCAGTTGGCGAGTCACGGCCGACACGACGGTCCGCTCGGGATTTCCCCGCAAATGCAGGACTGCTTCCCGTAGCTGTGCGCCTGCGGTCTGGCTGGGGTTGAGGGTACTGTGCGGCTCCTGAAAAATGAGGCCGATGCCCCGGCCGCGAATGGTTCGAAACTCCTTTTCCGTTGCGTTAGCCAGGTCGCTTGCCGGCTCCCCGGTGCCCGCGCGGTAGGTGATCGCCCCGGCTTCGAGCTTTGCGTTGCCGGGTAGCAGCCCCACCACCGCTGCGGCCGTCATCGACTTTCCGGAGCCGCTTGCGCCGAGCACCCCTATCCGCTCGCCGGGTGAGATCTGCAGGGATACCTCATTCAGGATGGTTTGCTCGCCGATCATAACCGTCAGCCCATCGATCAGCAGCAGCGGCTGCGTATCAGAGCCATTCCGGAACGCGGTCGAGGAAGCGGTAGTCATTATCGGAGTAGTTGATTTCGGCGATGACGGACTTCCGGCCGTTAGAAATCATCAGGTAAGGTACTTTGAAGGCGCCGTTGTAGTTGGCCGCTTGCCGAAAAACGTCGGTAGAGAGTTGCACTTCCGGCGCTTTGCACTCGATTAGCAGGAAGGGCCGCATATCCTTATCGAATACGAGGATATCGGTGCGGCGGTCCATTTGATTGACCCGTACGCCGCGTTCGACGGTAATGCGGTTGCGGTTGTAGCGCATGTCACCGATCAGGAAGTAAAGCAACAGTTGACGGACGAATTCCTCCGGCTGCAGCACGAGCCATTTCTTACGGATCGTCCCGAAGACCTCCCGGTTATTCCCAGCCTGACGGATGTTCATCTGGCTGGCGAAGCGGGTCAGTTTCAGGTCGAGGAAGATCGGTTCTTTGGTGTCGGAAGCCATCGGCGTAGTCTTGTAGGTCAGGGAACAGGGCGGCAAATGCGTGGTTGAACGGGTCGGCGTAATCTTCCAGCAGGTGTTCTACCCCATCCAGTAATTCAGGCTTGCTGACGCGGCGGCGCAGGCGGTGGAATACGTCGTTCATGCCGGCCGGGGTGGTGTATACGTCGAGCCACCTGCCCGCGACCATGTCGGTAGCGTAGGGGGCTACCCGCGCCGGCAGGTACTTTCTGCTTTCGAGGATGCGCTCGTAAGCCACCCGGCTGAATTCCCGGAAAGGAGCGGGGCCGAAGGTCGTCCAGCTGGTGTACAGGCAGTGGTCGAAGCCGATATCGGAAAGGACGGTTGCGTACCTGCCGTGTCGCTTCGCGATCAAAGCATTCAGTTCACGTACGGCGGGGTGGGTATCGGTAAGGCGATCGATGCCGCGGTGCATGGTGACGCCTTCCTGTAAGCCCAGCGGAAGGGCAGCGAATTCTTTGCCTTTGATGAGGTCACCGAGGTAGTTGCCGACCTGGAGGTCGGCGTTGAAGGCGGAGAGGCTCAGGTGGGCGAGGTAGTTGATGGAGGTTGACCCGGTTTTGATGTAAAGTAGGCACTTAGCTGGATTACATTGGCTATTACCCATGTACCCGTCCTAAATCTCGGGCGCGGACCTGGCCTCCAGCTTGCGTTCGAAGTACCGATATATATCCGTTTGCGCACGAAATTCAGGCTCTCCCGCTTTCACCTCCCGGTACTCATTCAGCCGCTCGGCTGAAATGATGCGGGCCTTTTGGTTATCCCGCCACTGCATATCCATGATGCGCCGCAGTTCGAGACGAACGAGCGGGTCTTCGATGGGCGTGACGACTTCGACGCGGCGGTGCAGGTTGCGGTCCATCCAGTCGGCGGATCCCATATAGACCTTCTGGCGCTGCTCGTCTCCACCGAAAATGAAGATGCGGGCGTGCTCCAAAAAGCGGTCGATGATGGAGATGATCTCGATGTTCTCCCCCGGCTCCGGCACCAGGCGGCAGATGCCGCGAACGATCATGCGTACCTCCACCCCGGCGGCGGCGGCCTCGCGGATCTTTTCGATCATCCCTTCCTCTTCCAGGCTGTTCATCTTGAGAAACATGAAACCGAATTGGCCATCACGGGCGCGGGCGATCTCGTCGTCGATCAGGTCCTCGAAGGTGGAGGCCATGTTGAAGGGAGCCACGAGCAGATGTTTGCAGCGGGGGATGATGAGCTTGCCACGGAGCAATTGGAATACCCGCAGTACGTCCTCCCCCAATCCCGGGCGGCAGGTCAGCAGCGCGTGATCGGTATAGAGCTTGGCGGTCTTTTCGTTGAAGTTGCCGGTACCTATGTAGGTGTAGTGGCGGGAATCACCCTCCTCGGTGATCGCCAGTACGTGCAGCAATTTGGTGTGGACCTTGACGGCCGGATAGCTATACCGCACGTACGCGCCGGCCGCCTCCAGTTCCTTGCCCCAGTAGAGATTACTGGCCTCGTCGAAGCGGGCTTTGGCCTCCACGAACGCTTCGACGCGCTTGCCCTTCCGGAGGGCGTATAGCAGGTTGTTGACCACGGCCGATTTGCCGGCAACCCGGTACAAGGTGATGTGGATCGTAGTGACCTGGGGGTCGTCCGCCGCTTCTTTGATCAGTTGGGGCACGTACTGATATTGCTGGTAGGGGAAGCTGAGTAGGACATCTTTCGCATCCATCACCTCCATAATGCTACCGACGTTTTCGAACTGGGCGGCGGGCAGTGGCGGCAGCGGGCGGTAGGCCAGATCGTCGCGGCCTTCCGGGCGGGGGAAAGTGAAGAAGTCATTGAAGTTATGGTAGCGAGCGCCCGGTATCATATCGTACTTCGACAGGCCCAAGGCCTTTTTCAGGCGCTGGCGCATCCACTTCGGCATGTCGACGTCGTAAAGGAAGCGGGTCGGTAGCCCGTCTTCGCGGTCCTGCAACCGGTTCTCGATTTTGCGATGCAGTTCACCGTCGAATTCATTGTCGATATACAATTCGGCATCGCGGCTGAGCTTGAAGCTGTAACCGAAGCTGGTCTTCCGGTCCAGCCAGCGGGTCAGGTTGGCCCGCACGACGCTGTCGAGGAAGATGACGTGAAAGATAGCCGGGTCCTCTTCATCCTCCGGCAGTTCCAGTAAGCGACCGCATTCCTTGGTGGGCAGCGGTACGAGGGCGACCATTTTATTATCCGACGCTTCGGCCTCGTCGACCTCGACGGCCAGGCACAGTTGCCCGTCCTTGAGCCACGCCAGGTTGGCCGCCTCACCCGCGCCATCCTCCAACCAGTGCAGTTGCAGGTGCGGCTGGATATTCTTGTCGAAATAGTCGCTGGCGTACGCGGCCTGCGTCTCCGTCATCTCGTAGCTGTGGATGAGGTCGATCTTCTCCTGCTTCAGCTGTGGTAGAATCTCCTTACTGAAGATGCGCCCGAATTCCTGCTGTTGCTCATTGACCATGGCGCGGATCTCCTTGAGTTCTTTCTTGGGCTTAAAGTCGAAGAGCTCCCGGCGTTGGTCCTTCGGCAGCTTTTTAAACTGCCGCAGCGAAGCCACCCGCACGCGGAAGAATTCATCGAGATTGGAGCTGTAGATAGCCAGGAACTTGATGCGTTCGTAGAGGGGTACGCGCTGGTCGGCCGCCTCCTGTAGCACGCGGGCGTTAAAGTGAAGCCAGGAGATGTCGCGCTTAGTGAGGTTTTCGGCCACGTAGGGTTGGTTTATGAATCGGCGGATATGGGTTTACTCGGCTACTCCTACGCTCGTGATACCAAGTTCCGTAGGAAACCTTGATGGGCTCAGCGGCCGGTAGGTGTTCATACAAGCGCAGGCGCCAGCACGGGGTTCGCCCCTCACGGAAATCATTTGTTGCCCCGGATGACCAATCATAGAGAAGACCCCAGAAAGTCCTTATCCAGCAAGGCGCGCAGGTGCGCCTGCAGCACCTCCCCCATCGTATCGCAACGTGTGAAGCGCCGGCTTTGGTGGTGCTGGTCCAACTCATCCTTGAGCTGTTCGATCTTGCCGTCGTCGGAAAGTTCGTCGCGGCTCATGACTTTGAGGAGTTCGCGGACGCGGCGGTTGCCTGCTTTGATGCGCGCGGCGATCATCGAGCGTTCTTCGAGTTGGTATTGCCTGACGGATTTGGGGGTGAGGTATTCCATCCCCAAAAAGATGATGGGGTTGTTCTCCTTGAAGAACTGCGGTTGGTAAAAGCTCTTTTTACCCTCGTAGCTCTGCTGGTCGAAGTCGATGGCGCGAAAGCGGAACTGACTGCCTTCGATGTCCGGCGTTATGTCGATGACGTAGTTGTAGGCCCGCATGTCACCCAGCAGCCGCACGAAGCAGCGTTCGGTGAATTTTACGAACTCCTTCGCCATCCTGATCTGGTTGAAGGGGATGTCCTGCAAATTGCGCTCGAAAAAGTTATCCCCGGGGATGCCGGCGATGTGCTCCTCGATCAGGGTAGCGCCGTCGCGCAGGTAGAGGATGTTGTTGGGGCTGAGCAGCTCTTCCAGTTCGAGGCCGTAGACGCGGCTGGCGTCCGCCCGCTTCACGTAGAAGTGGTCGTAATTATCGTTCAGGCGGTTGATGATGCGGACGCGAAAAGGGCGGGTATTCCCAAAAAGGCAGTAGTCGACCCGGGCGACTTCGAGGTGCTCGAGGGCGTCGAAGTCACCGTCCATCCGCAGCAGCGCGTAGATCTGGCAGAGGCCCCGCTCGATGGTAGGCCGTTCGTATTCCTCGTAGTAGATGGTTTGCCAGAGCGTGTCCTCCCCGTGGTGGTCGTAAAGGTTGACGGTTTGATGGAAGCGGTTGAGGTCTTCGTACCCGAGGGGAAGCTTTACCTCCCGGCCGTGGTTGAGCAGGTAGCGCCGGAGGGGTTCTCGGATGGGGATCAGGCGCTTTTTATCCATAGCGAAAGATATGAATTGTGGCACTGATCGGACTGTGTGTTTTGACACCTTCGTCATAATCAGCTTTGCGAGTACGCAGGATGCAGGGCCCGGGGCGTAATTAGCAAGCACGTCGGGGGCAAGCGCGCAGGCACTATATTCATCGCATGAATAAGACGATCCTTGCTGGCCTCCCCGTTCCCGCACTACTCTTTGGCTTACTTTCTTTACTTGCGCCCGGCTGCTCCGACCCGGCGCAAACCGCCCCCCCGGCCACAGAGGAACCGCAGGAGGAAGACCGCCCTGACTTCGCAAACCTGACGCGTTACGCAGCCGACAACGCTACTCTACCCCCTCGGGAAGCGGGAGACACCCGGGTCGTTTTCCTGGGTAACTCCATCACCCAGGGTTGGGCCAGCGATGATCCTGACTTCTTTACCGACAACCACTTCGTAGGCCGCGGCATCAGTGGGCAAACCTCCCCACAACTCCTCCTCCGTTTTCGTCAGGACGTGGTAGAACTCGACCCGGACGCCGTCGTCATCCACATCGGCACCAACGACGTGGCCGAAAACACCGGGCCGTACGATGAGGACTTCACGGTCGGCAACATTAAATCGATGGCCGATATCGCCCGGGCGCACGGTATCGAGGTAATTATCGCATCCGTGCTACCGCACACCGGTTTTAGCTGGCGTAAAGAGTTGGGCGACCGCTCCGATACGATCGTTTCCCTCAATCAGCGCCTGATGGAATACGCCCGGTCGGAAGGGCTGACCTACGTAGACTACCACGCAGCCATGAAAAACGCCGATAACGGCATGGACGCCGAGCTGGCATCCGACGGCGTACACCCCACCGCCAAAGGTTTCGCGATGATGGAGGAGCTGGTCCTGCCCGCAGTACGGTCGGCGCTGCAATCGGAGTGATCCGCCCCAAGCCCGGGGCGGCACCACTGTTGGCTACGGGGGCCCGTCCCGTCGATAAACGTAGAAGTCCGAGCAGCTCTCCCGTAATTCGTCCCCACTGTAGGGAAACGGATTCGCCATATGCTCTATCAACGTAAACTCCGCGGCGTTTTTCTCCACCCAGTCGCTGAATTTCCGGTGTAGGAAGTGTGGGGACTCTGGCGTACCCACCTGCTCGATATTCGAAGAATAGATCAATACATACTCCCGACTCGCCGCGAATAGAGCCCGCATATATTCTTCAAAATCCGCTTGGCCCACCAGGTGAAATATCACGTCGAGGCTTATGGTCAGCCGCGCGGGCGGCGCACTAAACTCAGTGAATAAAAAGAATTCCTTTCCGGTATCTCCCGAAAATGTCCGTCGGGCATCGGCGATGGCCTGCTTGCTGACGTCCAAGCCCACGTAGCGGGGTACTTCCAACCGCCCGGTGATGTGACCATCCCCGCAGCCAAAGTCGATCAGGCGGTGTATCTCGTGCCTCGCTACGAAACCGTTGACCACCTCGGCCTTATAGGCGCCCAACTCACCGTAAGAGCCGGCCCCCGAGTTATAGCCCCTGCGGTAGCGTTCCTCCCAGTACTGAGCGGCGGAGTCAAAAGGGATCTTTCCTTTCACCAGGCGGTGGGCTTTCTGCTTGAGGCGGTTCAGTAGCGACATAGGCAAAAGGTACACCTTAGAACCTATAATACAAACAGCCCCTCCCCGTTACCGGAGAGAGGCTGTTTGTTTATTCGAACTAATACGCTTTGAGTGATCAGTGCGCGATCACCAATCTACGCGTAGCCAGTCCTTCACCCGACCGTACGGTTGCGATGTAGGTACCGTTCGGCAGATTGGTAACCGATAGGTCGAGACGGTGGAAGCCGGCGCCGAGGCGGCCTTCGTAAACGGTCCGCACGGCGCGTCCGCTCAGATCACGCAGGGCGACCTCCAGATCTATCGGGCGGTTCAGCTCGAGGTCGAGCGTGGCGTTGCCCCGGCTCGGGTTGGGGTAGATGTCGCCCACCTGCGCGCCGAAAGCGGTGAGGTCACGGGTCGATACGGTAGAGTCACGCTCCAGTATCCAAACCTTACCGGTGCTGGATTGGAAAAGATCGATACCGGGCTCGACGACGCCGAGGTCGACGATGGCCAAACGATCACCGATGAATTCAGCGGAAACTGGCTTATTAAAGATCTCGGGGTTGAAGATGGCTTCCGCCGTTGTACCGGTGTTCACGACGAAGTCGGACTTCTCACCGGTCTGGCCGCCGAAGAGGGATAACTTATGCCCCGTGAAGCTGAACGCGCCCGTTTGCGGGGAGAAGCTACCCGATTCGGTAACGAAAAGATCCCCGACGAAGCCGAAAGCCTCGCTATTCGAAGTAGTGAAACCGGTAACGGAAACGTAGGGGCCGACAGCACCGAAAGCATCCTTAACCGTAAGGCCGTCGCGGAAGTCCTGAGCGAATACGAAGTCACTACAATCAGCATCCGTCAGTACCGGGCTGTCGCAATAGGTAGCATCGTTACTGCCTGCGGCCACGTTCGTCTCCGGGTCGTGGAAGAAGTCCGGCCAGCCAAAGAATTCGACGTCACCGCCGACGGTAATGTCGAACATATCGTCGTAATCGTTAGCCACCGGCCGGTTGCCGCGGATGACGTACGTCGCCGGGTCGAGCGGATTATTGGGGTCACCGGCCTGGCCGCGGATGTCGGATCCGTTGTTGGAGATGAACAGTCGCGTGCTGTCCTGGCTGTCGAATGCGACGCCGAAAGGATTACGCAATCCCCATGCTTCCAGTCGCAAGGTCGAGTTCACGTCGGCCGCATCGGGGTCGAAGGAATACACCGTTCCGGTACCGATGATCATACCGTTGACGGGGTTATCGGGGGTAGCGCCGGGCACGACCGTGCCCTCGGTGGCCGCGCCGGTATTGTAAGGGCGGTAGGCTGCGGTGACGGCACTCGAATCCGGGTCGGCGGGGAAGGGCACGCGGGGCGTGAAGGCCTGCGCCGCCAGCGGGATGTCGATGGGTGCCAACTCCGAAAACGTAGGTGCATCCTCGATCCAACCGTTATCCGGGCCGACCACGCCGGTGTTCGTAGCCGAGCCCTGCCCGAAGTAAATACGACCGTCGGGGCCAAAGGTCAACTGGTTATTGGAGTGGTCGCCAACGCTGGGTAGGTTGGTGATGATGGTCTGGAAAGTGCCCATCGGGTCAGCGGGGTCGAAGCGGCTGTAGGCACCGACCATCCAGCCGTTAGCGCCGATCTGCCGGTGGCTTACGTAGAGTAGCCCTCCGTTAAAGACGATATCGGTAAGGGGCGGCAGGAATGCACCGACGGGCACCATGCCGGGCGTAAAGATGACCGTGGCCGTACCCGGCCCGTCTTCCGGCAAGGTGATTTGCTTGATGTTGGGTGGGCTCGTCGGGTTATAGCCGGATTCACCGACCCAGTAGCGGCCGTCCTCGCTCGCGGCGATTGCGCTGGGGAAAGTTAGTCCGTCCACGGCCTTGATGAGTCGGTAACCGTCGCGCACCTCGATGCCGGGGAAGTCGGCGCTCTCCGAGAGCTGCGCCTTCGCGGTGACCGTGACGGTCAGCGCGATGAGTAGTAGTAAAGTTAATCGCATGGGTATTGGATTTATTAAAAAGTGATCGCTCTAAGCGAAAGACTAAGAATGCGTCGATGATGTTTAGGCTACGAATTGTTAGGCAGCGCTTAATGTAGTATTGCGACATTGCGCAGGTGCACGGCCAATTTGTGAATAGCAAGCAGCCTGCTCCAGAAGCATTCGGTGGCCTACGGGCGGGATTTGCACGGGTGCCTTCCGCGGCGGTTCATCGTTAGGGGGGGGAAGGCGTTAGCGCGTACATTAGCCGTAGTCAACTCCCTTACCGAATGTGCGTCCCCGCCGCGTTTTATCGCTTGCTTCCCGTCTCTATATATTTAGTTTTCGCGCTCTGCGGAAGTTGCAGTCGGGATGAGCGGCCGGCGGAAGAGCCCGACCGGGCACTCCGGGCGACCTACCGGCAACCCACTTCCGGCGCGGACGATAAATGGCGGGCCGCGTATCACTTCACCCCTCCGGAACAGTGGATGAACGACCCGAACGGGCTGGTCTACCACGACGGCGAGTATCACCTGTTCTACCAGCACTACCCCGACAGTAACGTATGGGGCCCGATGCACTGGGGGCACGCGGTCAGCACGGACCTGCTCGACTGGCAGCATCTGCCCGTTGCCCTGGCACCCGATTCGCTGGGGTACATCTTCTCCGGGTGCGCGGTAATGGACTACGGTAATACCTCCGGCTTCGGTAGCGAGGACCGACCGGCCATGGTGGCCATCTTCACCCACCACGATGAAACGGCCAGGGCCGGCGGCGTGGTAGGCCACCAATCCCAGAGCATCGCTTACAGTACCGACCGCGGCCGTAGCTGGACCAAATACGGTGGCAACCCGGTCATTCCCAACCCTACCCCACCCCGGGCGGACTTCCGCGACCCGAAGGTGATCTGGAACGAGCGGACCGACTCCTGGCTCATGGTACTCGCGGCGAAGGATCGCGTTGTATTCTACGAATCCGCCGATCTGAAGACCTGGAGCAAACTGAGCGAATGGGGCAGCGGGCAAGGGGCCCACGGCGGTATTTGGGAGTGTCCGGATCTGTTTCCGCTGCGGGAGAACACCTCCGGTGAAACCTACTGGGTGTTGTTATCGAGCCTCAACGCGGGTGGGCCCAACGGGGGGTCCGCCACCCAGTACTTCATCGGCGAATTTTCCGACGGGCGCTTCACCCTGAACGAATCTTTCGCCCGGCGGCTCGCCGAAGAAGGCCCGCAGTGGATCGATTACGGTCGCGACAATTATGCGGGCGTGACCTGGTCCGACGTACCTAAAGAAGACGGGCGCCGGCTCTTCGTCGGCTGGATGAGCAACTGGACCTACGCCCAGCAAGTTCCGACCGAGACCTGGCGCAACGCCATGACCGTACCGCGGGCCCTGCAACTGCAACGGACCGAGAAAGGCCCGATCCTTACTTCCCTTCCCGTACGGGAGTTGACCGAGCACCGCCGGCCGGGCGTTGAACTCGCGGATCGGCGCATCGAGGGTAGCCTGACCGTGTTTGAGGATGAACGCGGGCAGGAACTTGCCGCCAGTGAAATCGTAATCGAGATCGATCTGGGTAAAAGCGATGCCGCCCAGATTCGCCTAGTCCTGAAGAACGAGGCGGGTGACGAATTAAAGCTGGGCTATAACAGACGGGCGAACACCTACTTTACCGACAGGAGATCGGCGGGCCGGCAAGCCTTCAGCGACTCTTTTGCCACCGGAGTACACACCGCGCCACGGATCGGAACGGGCGAACGGCTCAGTTTACGCGTACTGCTCGACCGCAATTCCGTAGAGCTATTCGCCGATGGCGGCACCACGGTAATGACCGACATTTATTTCATCGACTCGCCCTGGACGACCGCTATCATAGAGACCACCGGTGGCGCTGCCGCACTGACCAAAAGCACCGTGTTCCCCCTGGGATAGGGGCCGGGAGTACCTAGCAACCTTGCACCTGCGTACTCGCAAAAATAATTACAAACATAATATATCCCACAGGGCAAACGCGTCAAACGAGTTTGCTGCGTTTTTGATATGCGATATGCGATTTAGCTACCGCAAAAAGGCATCTACCGCTTCGTTCCCAGCAAAATTTAGCACGAATTGATAAAAATTTACTTTGCTGCGTTTTACGTGGCTTGTTGGTTGGCTATTTCGTCCTTTATGACGACGTCGACGCCCGGGTTAGCGGCCACCTCCTGCATCCAAGGTAGGTAGTTGCGGATCGACTCGCTTTACTTGCGGGCGGCGCCCAAATTTTTCTTAATCTTGTGGAGAGCTATTCGTTTCTAAAATTGACCGCCCGTGTCCGTACCCAGCCAAGCCTACATCCCCGCTACGGGAATCACCCCCGCCCAAGTGAATTTTTACCGCGAAAGCGGCTACCTTGTGGGAGAGCGGTTACTTACGGAAGACGAGATCGGTGCGCTGCGGGATGAGACCTTGTCCATCTTCCGCGGGGAGCGTGCCGAGATACCGGGTATCGTGCCACCCGTCGCCGGTGCCTCTTCTTCGGCAACGCTGGGGCAGTATATCGCTATCCACTTTCCGCATAAGGTCTCCCCGCTCGTGCGGAGCTACCTGGGTCACGAAAAAATTACCGGCGTGCTGACGGAGCTCGTCAGCCCGAACGTGAAGTGTATGCAGAGTATGCTCTTCGTCAAAGCGCCGGGCAAACCGGGGCAGTCTTGGCACCAAGACGAATACTTCATCCCGACCCGCGATCAGTCGTTGATCGGAGCGTGGATCGCCGTCGATGACGCCTCCGTGGCCAATGGTTGCCTGTGGGTGATCCCCGGTTCGCACAAGGAGGGTTACCTCCGCCGCCGGCTGCCCTACCAGGGCGACCAATACGGGGATAAAGACGTTTGCGATCTGGCCCCCTACACCGAGGGTGACGCCGTTGCGGTAGAAGTACCGAGCGGTTCGGTCGTCTTCTTCCACGGCTACCTCCTACACAGCTCCCTTGCGAACCGAACTACGGATCGCTTCCGTACGGCCCTGGTCAACCACTACATGAGCGCAGAGAGCCAGCTGCCCTGGAACCAGGACGGCCGCCTGCCGGATACGGAGGACATGCGAGACATTATCATGGTGACCGGCAGCGACCCCTACGCGCATAAAGGGACTACGGATGTTTCCCGACCCTTCCTGCGCGCCAGTCAGAGCAGTTTTCAGAAAAAAGAGTAGTAGCCCGTGCAAATCGATTTCTTCTGCCCCATCTGGGGTTCCGAGCAGCTACCGCTCGACGAATTTCTGCGCCGCGTAAAGTCCGATGGCTACGCCGGCGTTGAAATGAACATACCCTTCGACGAAGCTTACGGCGACCGCCTGCGCGACGGGCTCGCCAGGTACGGACTCAAACTTATCTGCCAGCAATACCTGGCCCCCGAGGGGGAAAGCCCCGCGGCCTACGAACGGCGGCTTACGGGTTATCTGACCCACCTGGCGGATTTCGAGCCCGTGCTCCTCAACAGCCATACCGGGCGGGATCACTTCAGTTTTGACGACAACTGTAGGCTGATCGAAGCCGCCGAGGCGGTAGCCCGCGAGCGGGGTGTAAAGCTCGTGCACGAAACTCACCGGGGCCGATTCAGTTTCAGTGCGTTTGCTACCCGCGCCTACCTGGAACGCTTTGCGGGCCTGCGGCTTACCGCCGATTTCAGCCACTGGTGCTGCGTGTCGGAAAGCTATTTGGAGGACCAGCGGGAAAGCGTATCCCTGGCGATCGATCGGGCCGATTATCTCCACGCGAGAATCGGTCACGACCAGGGCTCTCAGGTTACCCACCCCGGGGCACCCGAAGTAGCGACGGCCCGGGAGGCCCACCTGGCCTGGTGGGATCGCATCGTCGAAAATCAGCGCGTGTCGGGTACCCGGACGTTCAACATCTGCTGTGAATTCGGGCCGGTGCCCTATCTGCCAGTCGTTCCCTTTACGGGGGTTCCCCTGGCCAGTCAGTGGGATAATAATCTTTACGTGAAGCGGCTCTTGAGCGAGCGCTACCTTACCTAATCTATCAGCATGCCAGCTTCCGCCACCTCGGGTTATTTATTCCGGATCGTCCTGATCGCTACCCTCGGGGGATTGCTTTTCGGTTACGATACGGCGGTAATTTCGGGGGCCATCATATTTCTGGTACGGGATTTCGAGCTATCGGCCGCTCAGGAGGGCTGGGCGGTGGGTTGTGCCATTATCGGTTGTATTGCCGGCGTGGGGGTAGCCGGTTACCTAAGCGACCGTTTCGGCCGGCGGCGTGGCCTGATGGTTGCTGCCGGGCTGTTTTTGGTTTCGGCCATCGGCTCGGCCCTGCCGGTTACGCTAACGCAATTCGTGATCGCCCGTATCCTGGGGGGGATGGGCATCGGTGTCGCCTCCATGTTATCCCCGGTGTACATCGCCGAGGTGGCCCCGCCCGAAAAGCGCGGTCGCCTGGTGGCCCTCAATCAGATGGCGATCGTTACCGGCATGTTGATCACTTACTTCACGAACTTCGCGCTCGTGGATACACCGGACGCCTGGCGGTGGATGCTGGGTCTGGAAGCCATCCCCGCCGGGGCGTTTCTATTGCTACTCTTCGCTATTCCCAAAACGCCGCGCTGGTTGTACCTCAATGGCGAAAGGGAGCGGGCCACCAACGTACTGGAACGCATTGGCGGAACGCAGTACGCTCAGGGCGTCCTCGATGAGATCCGGGCGGACGATAAGGTCCCTCCGGCGCGGATGTCCGATCTCTTTAACGGCCCGCTGCGCAAAGCATTAATAGTTGGGGTCGTGCTGGCCGTTTTTCAGCAAATCACCGGCATTAACGCCATCCTGTACTACACGCCGAAGATATTCCTGGAGGCCGGTTGGGCGAGTACCGAAGACGCCTTTGGTACCACCCTGGCGGTCGGGGGGGTCAACTTCTTTTTTACGCTAGTCGCGTTGCGCTACATCGATACCTGGGGCCGGCGGCCGCTGCTGCTCGGTTCGGTGGCGGGCATGGCGGTATTCCTGGTTCTGCTGACGGTGGCGTTTTACGTGGGTACCTTCCCGCCGGTCATTACGGTACTGGCGCTTCTGGGCTACGTGGCCTTTTTCGTCATGGGCCTTGGCCCGGGGTACTGGGTATTGATGGCGGAGATTTTCCCCAATGCCATCCGGGGCCGCGCCGCCGGTTTGGCGACGATGGTGTTGTGGATATCGGCCTATCTGGTGGCGCAGTTCTTCCCCGTGTTGCTCGAAACCGCGGGGCCTGTAGGCACCTTCGGGTTGTTCGCCTTCTTTACGGTTCTGTCGTTGGTCTTTATTGCCTTGTACGTTCCGGAAACGCGTAATAAGACGCTAGAGGAGATACGGATGATGTGGGAGGGGTGAGCTGACCGGCGCTCAGGGTTTAAGGACAGAAAGTAAGTTACCCATAAGTACCTAGGTACTTATGGGTAACAATTTAAGCTTTCTTACCTGATCAAGATTATCTTGACTTGCGTTTCCGCGGCCCGCTCTTCCCGTAGTAGGTAGCTTCCCGCCGGCAGACTGGGTAGTGTGAGGCGCTGCCCGGGTGCGATGTTGGACCAGGTAGAAAGTACCTGGCCGTTAATGCTTAGCAGGGAGAGGGTACTTCCGGGATTTGCCGCAACGGTGATCTGGTCGTGCGCGGGGTTTGGAAAGAAGGAGAACTGATTATTCTCAGCCTGTACCACGTCTACCGCGGTGGGTAGTGGGCAATCTTCCGCAACCGTAGCTACGACGGGCAGGCGGGCACAGTTGCCCCCCTCTACGGCCCAGTTTAGGATAGCGGGTAGCCGACCGGGCGCGTCGGAGCCCGTGATGGTGAAGTAAGGGCTGTACTCCAGAGGAAAGGTAACGCCCTCGTAGAACCAGGACTTTACTTCCGAAGTAACCACAATGCGGTAGCCAACTCCGGCCGGTAGGCTAAGGCCGCGGTCGCCAAAATCAAGAGTTGCGGGAAGGTCGTAGATCGTACCACAATCCATATCGACATCCTCTACGGAAATGGTGGAAGTTGCAAGGACGGTACCCGCGGCATCTTGGACCTCGACCGAGACGGTCTGGGCGAAACAGAAGATCAACGGTATCACATCGACGCTTTTGAGCACGAGCGCTTCGGCGACGTCGAAGGTGACGAGCGTGGGGGAAGCGAAAGACTGGAGAGCGTCAAAATCACCAACCTTCGGGCCGGTGGATACGGTGCCGACAGAGCCTTCGTCCTGTAGATAGTAGGTAGTCGAAGCCATCAGGGGCGGGGTACTGTAGTTTACCCCGGTATCGAGCGGCATACCACCGGTTGGCTGGTCGTACCAGCTGTAAGGGCCTTGGTCGGCCTCGGTGATGCTCAGATCCGCGCTTTCGCCCGGGCGAACGCAAGCATCTACGGGCTTAGGTAAGAAAGAGCTTACGACTATCTCCTCGGTAATTTCACAGGATTGACTGGAGGCGGTCAGCGTGACAACACCGGCTGAGCGTACGTCCGTCAGCAGGGTATCCGTTGCTCCGGGAACGTCCTCGCCGTCGATGGCCCACTGGTAGGTCGTGCCCTCGGGGTACCCCGCGGCGTTGCTTAGGGTAAGGGTACCGGGTACGGTATTACAGAGTTCCGTTTCTCCCTCGAAGAGCGGAGTCTCCAGGCTTTCGATGATCTTAATTTGATCGGTTCGGCTACAGCCCAGCGAGTCTCGCGTCACGCTGTAGGTGCCCAGTGAATCTACCGAAAGGTTCGTTGGATCGGCGGGGTCGGCGGTCAGCACCTCGCCGGTGGTCATGTTCGTCCAGGTATAGGTTACGTCAGGACCCGCGAGGGTGCCGCTTTCCAGTTGAATAGGCAGGCCTAAGGCACAGGCGTTTTTGTCTGGCCCGAGGTAGGGGCGCAGGCAGGTAGAATCGCTGAAGATGTCGACATAGTTGGTGGCATATTCGTATTCGGTGGCGCAAGTCGCTGACTTATCCCAGTTTACGGACCAAGTCATCATGCCACCAAGGTCGGGGTAAGGGCCACCGACCAGGGTGTAGTCTCCGGGCTGAGGCCCTTTTCCGAGTAGGTAGTTCATCGCTCTGAAAACCTCGATGGGTTCTACGAACCCGCTCCCCGCTGCCATGGGGCAGGCCGGTAGGCCCGCCGCGATGACACTGGCGGGTAAGCCCCGGAACTCACCGCCGCTGCCTACGGCAGTGAAATCCCTGAATCATGGCTTCCACTTGAGAGACGATGAAGTCCGCATTACCCGAGGTGTATATACCTCCATCGATGCCAAACATGGAGCCGGTATTGTAGAGCTGTACGTGCACCAGGTCCCAATCGTCCCGCAGAGCGTCGATGAGGGGTAAGTAGGCCCCCCAGATACCGCCCCAGTTGGATTGCGCGCCTTGTACGAAGGCCGTCTCGGGTGCGGTAGAAAGGAACATCTTTTTACCATTGGCCGCTTCGTATTCCGAGAGTATCGTTCTGAAGGCGTCGATCAGATTGATGACGCGAGCGTTGGTTGGGTTAGCAATGGTGGAGGTATCGGGAATGGACAGGGAAGAACTTTCCAGGTCGATGTCGATGCCGTCGAATCCGAATGTGTCCAGGATTGCCAGCATGGTGTTTGCGAAAGTATCGCGCTGGCCCTCGGTGAGCATGGATATCGGTGCATTGGCACCACCGATACTGATATTGACCGTTTTCCCGGCGGCCTGCAGGTTGCGAACCTGTTCGATGAATTCCGCCTGGGTCGTCCCGCAACAGGGAGTAAATTCCATGTCGTACTCCGTTCCGGGCCGGGCGGTGGCGAAGGCGACGTTGATCACGTCATAGCGGCCATCGGTTTCGTCAAGGTTGAAGTTGGGGGTTGCCGAGCTGAGGTAATTCTCCCAGTAGCCCACCAAATAAGGCTGGGCGGTGAGGGACTGGGGAAGTAGCGTAGCTAGTACGACGACTAGCGTCAGGTAGATGGATCGCATTGATTGAGGTGTAGAGAACTTTGCATAATCACAATGGGGCAAACTTAGCAAAATATGCGACAGCGCGGCCCGAGATTAGGCGCGACTTGGCTTTCGGGTCGGTGGCTGACCAAAAAGGTTGGGGTTATGGATTTGTAGAAAACGTAAGCGTCCGTACAATGTAGGCTTCCCCTCAAGCGTACCATTTGATTAGTAGAAGTCTTCCCTTACTTTTACTTTAATCCACCACCAACATGCGTAAGAGCAAATTCACCAAACAGCAGCGGCTCGAAGCCCTTGCCAAACACGACGGGGGCACCTCCGTAGCTGACCTCAGTCGCGAACTGCAAATCAGTCCCGCTACCTTCTATAAGTGGAAGAAAGACCATGCTACGCAACAAGACGATACCCAGCGTCGGCTTCAGGAACTGGAGAGCGAAAACAAACGGCTTAAGAAGATCTACGCCGAGTTGAGTATCGATCATGACATTCTTAAACAGGGCTACGGCATGCTAAAAAAGTGGCAAGCCCAAGACGACAGGAAAGCTTGATCGATACCGTTCGATCAAGCCTGGGCAGCAGCGAACGCCGCCGCTGCCGCGTCTTGGGCTTTCGCCGCGCTACTTACCGGAGCCGTAAAGCCGGTCATCGTCCGGAAGTAGCGGACGAGGAGTTGGCCCGGTTGCTACGCCGTACCGCCACCGACGAACGTTACCTGAGTTGGGGCTTTTGGAAGATCTACCACTACTTACGTAACCAGGGCAAACTCCACGACAATCATAAGCGCGTGTACCGTATCTGGCGAGCAGCGGGGCTCAACCTACGCCGTCCACCCCGCCGTAAGCGACTTCATCGAAAGTATCGTGACCTGATTAGTCCCGATGGAGTGAACGAGGGCTGGGCCATGGACTTTGTCAGCGACTGGGTGGTCGGACCGACTAAGAAGCAAGTACGCATTATCAACGTCATGGACGAGGGTAGTCGGCGGGCGCTGTGGACAGAGGCGCACGCCAGTATCTCGGCTAGAAAGCTCGTCGAGGTGCTGGATCAGGTTGTGGACTACCGCGGCCTGCCGGCTTATGTGCGCTGTGACAACGGTCCGGAGTTCATCTCTCATCAGCTGCGTACATGGGCAACTAGCAACGGAGTAGAGATCAAATTTATCCAGCCGGGTAAGCCCACGCAAAACGGCCTGATCGAACGGCTCAACAAGACTTTACGTAGCGAATGCATCAATCAGACATGGTTTGAGAGTATGGCTCAGCTCAACGCCGAGTTGCAAGCCTGGTCTCAGGTGTATAACTTGGTCAGACCACATCAGAGCCTGGGCCACATAACCCCCCGACGACTACGAAACCGAAAACCAGAAATTCTACTATCTACCGGTAGCGGCTTAGGGGAAGTCTACAATAGCACCTGGCGTTGTTCGGTTGTGTAACCTAACTCGTCGCACCGCCGTTCGGCGCGGTATAGGACGGCGATCACCGTCAGGGCTAGTTCGGCCGTCCAGGGATCGTTGCCGCGGGCTTCGAAGAACTTACGCCGGATGTGGGCCAGGCAACTGACCAGCTGCATGTCCGGATGATTCTTCTTGTATTTGGTATAGGCCGAGTAGCCGTCGCTTTGCAGTACGCCGGTGTAGTTACCCAGGATGTCGTCGAGCACCTGCGTACCACGCGAGCGGCGGTAGGCGAACAGGACGTTACCCGTCAGCGGATTTCGGAACACCCACATGTAGCCCAGGCCGGACTTACCGCCCGCTTGTTGCTTTTCGGTTTTACGGGCCGCGTCTTCCTCAACGGTTTTGCGAAGGACGCGGATCCGGCTCTCGTCGCCCTGCAGGTAATCGGTATCGAGCACGTCGGTCTGCAGAGCTTGGTAGAGTGCTTCTAACAACCGGTAGACGGCCCCGACCCAGTCGCCGACCGTGGAGGCGGGCACCTCCCAGTCGTAATCGCGTCGCCACTGGGCGCGCTGCCGGTACAGGGGCAGGTGGTCGATGTACTTGCCGATGAGGATGCTGACGAGCAGCCCCACCCCAGCGATTGCCTTGGGTAGGACCTGATCCGGGGCGGGGGCCACGATGACGGCCGGGGCATTCACATCAGCCCCGGCGGGCCGTTCGTCGCGCGGCCAGGCGTAGCGGGGGCGGACGTAGCGCACGACGACGATACTGGCCGGCGTGTATTCGACCTTCTCGGTAACATCCTCACCGATGCGGACCATGCCGGTGGTATCGACGTCGGGTTCGATGGTGACTTCGCGCCGCGATAGGTGGGCCGGTAGCGGGGCGCGGCCCGGGTGCTTTTTCTTGGGCTTACGCGGCCGGCCCGAGGCGGGTACTTTACCTGGCTGCTTGCCCCCTAATCCGGCACCTGCGACCGCGCCGAACAGATCGATTTGCGCGGCGTCCGATAATGACCCGGTAGTTGGATGCTGCTCGGAGCTAGCGTCAAAGATCTGGCGGACCAGCTTTTCGTAGCGGAACTTCAACGTGGCGATCTGCTCATTTTTGTCAGCTACGACGCGGTCGTATTCGGCCTTGGAAACGGTGGCATCCATATACCGTAAAAATACAAAAGATCGTGCTATGTCAGGCTGCTTTTCGGTATCGTTTCCTGCGTTTTACGGATTTAATTTCAATACCTTCCAAAATTAGTTGGATATCGGTCCAGGACATTTCAAGGGTATCGCTTTCGGCGGCGGGCAGCTCAAAAGTTCCGCGTTGCAGCACCTTGTACCAGACGACAAATCCGGTGCGGTCCCAGACGAGCAGTTTAACGCGGTCGCGGCGTTTGTTTAAAAAGATAAATACATCACCGCTGAGCAAATCACGGGTGAAGTGGGTGCGGACAATTCCGCTCAAGCCATTAAATCCTTTGCGCATATCGGTCGCCCCCCGGTAGAGAAAGTAGCGTTGTTGGGCTGAGAAGCTAAGCATGCCGGTCGAGTTGCTGGGTGAAGGCAATGAGTTGCTCGATGGGCCCGTGTACTTCAATGTCACCTTTTAGGCGCAGATGAAGCGTCGCTGGTGGGACTTGGCCGACCGGTTCGGTGAGGGTGATGGCCGTAAAAGATGGCTGGGCTGGGGCGGTTTTCTGGCGGGTAAGTTGTTGGCGCCAGTAGTAGAAGGTGGCCACGGAGAGTTCGGCCTGGGCAGCGTACTCTTGGGCGGTGAGGGGGCTTTGGTCGTAGTTGGCCGCCCAGGTTAGCCTTTGCTGGCGGGTAGTTGGGGAAGTTTGCATGCTGCAAAGTTGGGGCAGCTTCGGGGGGGCGGCAAGATGGGGTTGCTCGGATGCTTACCAACTCCGTAGTCGGCGTTGACTATTAGGACCGTCGCAAGGTCTGTAGCGATTTGCGTACTGTTTACAAGGCGGGCAATGAGGACGAAGCCGCCATCGCACTGGAGTCCTTTGAGGCTAAATGGACCAAGTATCCCCACATCAGTAAACTGTGGCGCAAGGACTGGACAGAATTGATGGCTTTTATGAAGTTTGGCCCTAAGATGCGTCGGTTGATCTATACGACCAATGCGCTGGAGAACGTCAACCGTCACCTACGCGAGGCGACCAAGAGCAAAGGGACCTGGACGACACTAAGGGCGCTGAGGACCCAGGCTTACCTAATGCTCAAGTCGACGCGCCCGGCCTGGGAGCGCACGGTTTTCAAGTGGTTGGCGGTTCAGCGCGAACTCATCGCTGTCTACGGCGATGACTACCTACGCTACCTGGCCAATTGAGGCGCGCGCAGCGTGGCGGCGGTCGTAACGAGACAAGGGTTATTGACCACTCACCCGTAGTGGCTACCCGCCATTACCTACCCCACCTGCGGCGGGCAACGGACCTGACTAGTCAGGGACGGGCCGCTAGCCCTCCACGTCGTCCACGCTTCCACTGTATCGCCCACCACCCAAGGCCAACTGCCCGTCCCCCCAGGCATATCCGCCCGCGGCCGCATGCCGGCAGGGCATGCCGACTTCCAGAATTATACCGATTCAATCCATTCCCCGAACAATTTATGCAGGAAGCGAGACGTATATTTACCACCCTGCAGCCGGCTCTTGCACGAGCCCGACGCAACCACGGAACGGACCCCAACAAATTAACTTACGCCGTGACTAGATTTTGCGCTCTTGTTTTCTTACTCCTATTAGGCATATCCCTCAGTACCACGTCGCGCACCGTCAGAAGCTATGGGTATGACCCGAATGACGCCACCCAATTCCTCCAAGCTGCCCTGAACGACATATCCGTCGACACCGTGATCATCGACGCCGTCCCCTGGGTCTCTGGTCCGCTGGCCTACACCAGACAGTGCATCGGCCGAATGTGCCGTCTTCACCCTTGAGCCCGCCGGTGGCGAGTACTACTTCCTGACCAATGCATTGACGGGGGGGGACTTCCAACCGCAAGCATGTAAGACGATCAGCAATGGCCGCGTGGAGATCCGACAGGTAAGTTCGAATAATAGTGGTAGCTGCACCCAGTGGCGCTTGGTGGATGCCGGGAAGCAGGGGTATTTCCGCCTGGAAAATCGTAACAGCGGTAAATGGATGAAGACGAAGGAGTGCTCCGACGACATCGGAACGCCGATCATGCAGGTCACGACCAACCAGACAGGCGGTTGTACCATGTGGCGCCTACGAGATGCGTCGGCGTCCGCGCCTGCCCTTTCCGGCGCGACGACAACAAATGGCCTTGGGACAGACCTGGAATCGCCGGGTAATGAATTAACGATCCAAGCGTTTCCAAACCCGAGCGCGGGTGAGTTTACCCTGCGGCTAGGCGGAACTGACCGGGGCCCGATCAAATTGCCCGTGGTTAACCTACGGAGGCAGGTGCTTCGCGAGTTTGAGCCGATGTATATGGGCACTAACGGCTTGCCGCTTGATCTTACGGATTTACCAAGTGGGGTGTACGTTGTTTCGGTCGCTGCGACTCAGGGGGCGGTTGCCCGGGTCCGCGCGGTGGTTAGGTAATACCATCGCCAGGGCCTACCCCACCTCCGGCGGGTGATGGACCTGGCTAGTCAGGGACAGGTCGCAATCACCCCCGCTCCCGCTCCAACAAAACCATCATCATCAACGACAACATCAACCGATCATCATCATCCCCGTCAAGCTGCCCAATCTTCTCCACCGAAAACCGCCGCCCCCAAAACGACGCCTCCTTACTGAGCCGCGCCATCGACTCGCCCCGCAGGTTCGTCACCAAGTAGCTTGGATTGAACAGGTAGCCCGTGAACCAACCAAGTATGGGAATTTCACTGATCAAATTATCAATCACCTTCACCCACCCATTCTCTTCGCGGATACGGTATTGCAGCTCGTTCCGTTCATCAATGATCTCGTATTCCGCCTTCCAGATCGACCGCCAGCCTTTGCGGGCCACTTTGCCGAAGCCGTGGCCCCGGGCATCCGTAAAGGAATAGGCATTGGAGAAATCCAGCCAGCTGGCGGCGTTGATGTTGTACTGAAGTTGGGTCCGGCTCTCGTCGCTAAACACTTCGATGTGCTCGCGCAGCTTAAACATCTTTTGCCGGACGTAGGCGACGAGGTTGCCGTTGGCGTCGCGGGCGCTGAAGTCGTTGGCGAGGGTTGTAATTTTAAATTCGAAGGTCAGTGGATAGTGGAGGGTTTGCATGGGGGTTGGGGTGTTTCCTTAGAAAACGTGGGCCGGTGGGATTCGTTTGCTGTTGGCGTATTCCAGCGCAGGGCTCGCAGGTGAATGTGTATTGGTGTACTAGCGGGCGCTGCCGCTGGTGCAGAGGAAGGTGGGGAAGTAACGACGATTAAGGCGTTGGACTGGCTACAGGATACATTTTAGAGGGTATACATAAATGTGTGACTGCTAATAAAACAGACATCGAGTCATGGCAACTAAGAAACAAGATAGTTCACCACGCGATTTTGCAAACTTAGAACAGGACATCGTTCAAGGTCTGTTGAGCGGTGAGAGCCTGAGCGGCAAAGACGGCGTGCTCGCTAATTTGACCAAGCACGTCGTCGACAAGGCCATCGAGGTAACCCTGGCCGAGTTTGACGCCCGCGATGCCCAAGAAGACAGCGAGCGCAAAACGGAACTACAGACCACGGCGCAAGAAAAGCTAGCAGCTCTCAAGCAACGCAAAACCGACTACGAAAAAATGCGGCGTGACCTGGCCGACAGCGAGGAAACCCAAGTCAGCCTGACTGACCCGGATGCCCGCAACCTGATGAAGAAGGGCCGCGAATCTCTGGTTGGCTACAACATCCAAAGTGTCGTTGATGCCGACCAGCACTTGATTGTTCACGTCGAAGCCACCAACACCACGGACATCAATGCGTTGGCGGGCTTAGCCGCCGCTGCGAAGGAAGTGATCGCGAGGAGAGATGGCGCGGCCGCAGGTGCAAAGTCGGGGGGAAACGCCTACCGAATCCACCGGTCCGTCCGAGTTCCTGGCAGACACCGGTTACCACAACGCCATCCAATTAGCGGAGGTAGAAGCTCTCGGCTTCGCCCCCTACGTCGCCGAAAGGAAACAGGTCAAGAAGGGCCGGGCCACCTCCGGCTATAGTCCGGAAGACTTCACCTTCGACGCCACCAGCAACGTCTACGTCTGCCCCGCTGGCTACGAACTCACCACGAACGGCAACTGGCACCAACGCCGCAAGAAAACTACCAGCGAAACCGACACCAGTGGCGGCCAGCGTACCCGAAATTATCGCTGCCCCCAAAGCCGTCTACGACCTCTGTTCGGTAAAGGATAACTGCCTCTCCGAGGCCCAAATCCGCCAACGCTCCAGCAAAGTCATTTCCCGTCACGAACACGCCGCCGCCATCACCCGCAACCGCGCCCGCCTGACCGCCGACCCCGACATCTACCGCCAACGCCAAACCATTGTCGAGGCTTACGACAGGGGCCCCTTCCCCTTTCGACGCGTCGGTACCATCAAACGTCACTGGACAGGGTATTACACCTTATTAAGGGGTAAAGAAAAAGTGGATGGAGAGTATAATTTGTTTGCGCTCTGTTACAACCTGCGGCGGAGTATGTCAATTCTGGGGAATTTGGAGTTGACTAGGCGACTAAAAGCACTAAAGAAGGCGATTTTTGGAGATATCGCGCTCTGCGGCTCCGTGGTGTGTAGGGTACTGCATCTTTCAC
>OY764792.1:0-2338 GCA_963668285.1 uncultured Lewinella sp.
CTCCGGCGCGCTAGATGCCGCCGGCCCGATCACGTTAAGTTTTGCGCAAGCGGGTTCGCAGACTGTTTCCTTGGAGGTAAGCAGCCCGCCCTGCGGGGCCGATCGGGCGAGTGTCACCGTCGAGCTCGTGGCGGGCCCTGAGCCCCCGGCGGTCAGTTGCGGGCCGGCGGGGCCGCTCAGCGTAAACTTCGTCTGGGATAGTCAGGCGGGGGTGGAGGAATACGAGCTTTCCGTGGATGGCGGCGCTCCGTTCCGGCAAACGGGGACGACCTACGGGCTCGACAATCTTGCCATCAGCCAGGAGGTTACGCTTACGGTGACCGCCGTCGGCAGCGGCATCTGCGGGAATAGCGCGGCGGTTACGACCCGGTGCTCCGTCACGGAATGCCCGACCTTCTCGGCCAACTTCAGCGCCCTCGTCGATACGGTATGCTTGGAGGAAGGTACGGGGGCCATCGACCTCGGTGCCATCGTGATCGAGGGCCGCAGCGGGGCTAACAGCAGTTTGACGTTTAGCGGGCCCGGGGTGACCGGGGCGCAGTTCGACCCGGCGGTGGCTGGTGGGTCGGAGGCGGGCGTAACGCATTCGATCACCCTCAATTATACCGAGGATGGCCCCTGTATCCTGACGACTTCCTTCCCCATCACCGTCTTCGTGCCGCCGACCGTTTTCATCGTGGCACCGGAGCGAATCTGCCTGGGGGATACCGCGGCGGTGACGGTCGGCTCGACCAACCTCGGCCCGGGTGACGACGTGACGTTCGAGGCCGGGGGGGGCGACGATCGTGCCCGACGGGGATGCCGGCGATAACAACTACCTCATCACGTTCGCGGGGCCGGGGAGTTACGCCCTGTCGGCTACGGTGGTCAGTAACATCAGTGGCTGCCCGAGCGCACTATCGGCCGCAAATATCGACGTGACGCAGCCACCCACCGCGGCGGTCGTTACCTGCGGCGAATCGAGCACTACGAGCGTGACATTTAATTGGGGCGAGGTCGCAGGTGCAAGGGAATTTAGAATAAGAGCAGGCAGTGAGGAGCCCACCGATCTGCCGGCCGACGTAACCACCTTTAGCGTAGAGGGGTTGAACCCTGGCGAAGCCGTAACCCTCAGCGTCCAGACGATCGGCACGGAGCCATGCGCGGACGGTCCGATCGTAACCCTCACGTGTGCCGCCGCGGCCTGTGATGCGGAAGAATTGCAGCTTCCGCCACCCCTCCCGACCTGTAGCGACCGGCAGGCCGACGCCGTCGAGTTCGAATGGCCCGCCGTACCCGAAGCCGACCTGGGTTACGAAGTAAGCATCGATGGCGCACCGTTCGTTTTGCAGACGGCGACGAGCGTACTGATCGAAAGCCTTCGGCCCGCTTCCACGGTCAGAATCGCCGTCAGAAGCGTACGGGATACCGAGGAATGCTCGCGCAGTAACGTCGTTGAAGCCGACTGTTCGACGCTTGCTTGCCCCGTTCGAAACCTTGCACCTGCGGCCTCGCAAAATTCTTTCTGCCTGAATGACGCCGAAGCCGCTACGCTGACTACCGCAGTGGACAGCGAGGGCGCGGCGGTCTGGACCGGCCCGGGAGTCGACGCTACCGAAGATGGCTTTGTGTTCGACCCCCGGCTTGCGGGCCCCGGCGTGCACACCTTGTTCGTCAGCTATACCGAGTTCGAGGTGTGTAGCTACGCCGATAGCCTCGTCATGACGGTAAGCGATCTGGCTTCGACTACCCTGGAAGCGCCGGCGGAGATCGCGTGCAGCGGCAGTACGTACACCCTCGACGTCCGTACCCTAACGGAGCTGGTGGCGGAGGTGAATATCGAAGTCGACTTCGGTGAGGCCACCGCGACGACGGCGGATTCGCTGGTCTATGCGGTAACCTTCCCGCAAAACGGACAATTCACGATCGCCGTCGCGCTAACGAAAGGGGACTGCCGAACCGTCATCAACCAACGGGTCGACGTACAGGCAACTACCTCCGCCGGTACCGGGCCGGCCGATCCCATTCTACGCTGCGTGGGTGATACTACCTCCGTTCTGCTCTCCGATGCCCTGATGGATGCGGACGGCGGCGGCGACTGGTCGGTCGTGGACGGGCAGATCGTTTCCGACGCCCTGGATCGGGCCACCGGAGCGCTGAACGCAACCGTGCTGAACGCCGGGGACTACCTATTTCGCTACCGGACCGGCGGTGGAAGCTGCGCGCCGGACAGTGCCGACGTGCGAATCACGGTCTACGCCGAGCCGGTTGCCAATGCCGGCCCGGATCAGGCCTTGACCTGCCGGATGGGTATGGTCAGCCTGGGCGGATCGGGTAGCGAGGCCGGCGAAAGGTACCG
>OY764793.1:0-4781 GCA_963668285.1 uncultured Lewinella sp.
CTTATCGAGACAATAATTCAAATCGAGTGATTGGGAAACATTCGTCGACTACGAACAATCACGGGCAACCATTATCGGGATACCACGACCACGAAATCGGTCATAGTAGATTTGAAGCACCTCCACATTTTAATGCCTGGAGCGAATCAACGGGCACTGGATACACCACTAATGCACATCTATTCTATTAAAAAATGAATTACACCTGGGTAAAATATTCTACTGAGAACGGAGATACGTGGTTGAGGTACAAACAATCTGGATTACCAAATCCTGACGATGATCAATTAGTCAGCGAAGGGTCCGTTACCTACAAAAAGGAGATGCATCCTGCGGATGATGTAGTCGTCAAATTTATACCAACCTCAAAGATTATAGATGAAATCACACAAGATGTCGGAGAGCGAGGGCGATTCTATATATACGTGAGCTTGCTTTCAAATGATGATTGGTTTGCGATGTCTTACAAAGCGTATGACAAGAATGAAGCTATCCGTATTGGTTCACAGTTCTTAGGTTTAAATAAACGACAAGCCGAAAGGGTGTGGAGGGCAAAAAAGCTCGGTGAAGTGAAAAGTACTAAGCTGAGTTGGTGAGATTAAATGAGATAGTTCAATGATGGAAGCCATCTTTAAAGGAGATGGAAGCCTGTTTAAACGTGGTCGCTGCTACCTCTTTTTTATCCAGCTGCATAAGCAAACCTTGACTTCACGTCCCGAATCATGGCATCGACGGTGGAGAGGATATGCGCCTCTGAATGTTCACTATGGCTGGCTACGCTGGCCAAAGCGAACATCCAGCCCGGGGCACCACGGTACCGCTTGAAAGGAGGCGATACTCTTAGAAGCGCGATAAATGTGCGTGACCCACTTTATCTTCCCCTGAAAGGAAAACTGAAAGTGTTGTACCTTGATGGCGGTACCGACGGGTGCAGAGGTTGCGGGGAAAGTGAGTGTTACTTTTTACCGTTATGTGGGGGGATGTGAATGGGGCGGTGGATGTGTTGGGGTTGGCTTGCGGCGCACCAAAATATAATCCAAGAAAGAAGTTTACATACCGTACTGGAGGACGAATGTCTGTTCGCAAGCAAATTTTAAAAAGACATAGATCCTCAACTAGTTATGATGATGTAAGCAAGTTTGGAACTGATAGCGTCAGACGTATTGATAAATGGATTAAAAGCGCAGTAAAGTCAGGGAGTGTTGATCAGGGTACTAAATCAATTACTAAAACATTTTCAAGGAATATTGGATTTGACGTCGACGGAAATGCCACCAAGACTCTGAAAGTATTTTTTGATGAAAAAGGCTGGGTAAGAACTGCTTTCCCAATTTGAAATTGTATGAATAAAACTGTAACTGCGCTCCTTGAGTCTATAGGTGAATCCACCAGAATCAGAGAGAAGATTGAGGTCAATATGAATACAGGTAAAGACACAACAATGGTCCTAAATTTGGTCGAACTACATTTTAAGTTCGAGTCATCAATAATTCAGATACTGTATTATGCAGTGGATGATAATTATCCTGATGTTGAATTAACTTTTAGTGATTTGAGAGAAGTCTTGCAGCATTAGGTATGGAGGTTGCTATTTTCGTCTCACTCAATGATCTACGTCAACGCAGCCGCCCTGAGGCGGTTGGCGGTAGCGCTTTCTATTGGGCGGTTTGTTGTCCGAAGCCGTTAAGCTGGTGAGTGGCTGTCAAACTTAGCCTTGAAAATTAGCGCGTCGATTACGTTGAGCACCTGGTCCCGTGTTGTCTCTGGCATGAAAGCAATCCCCTTCAACCTGGTTACCATCTTCGTATCCTTCACCGCTAGCGGTGAATTACCCGCCAGATAGTCCAAACTCACATTTAGTTCGCGGGCAATCTTTGCCGCCACATCAATCGAGGGGGCCATCTCGGCGCGTTCGTACCGGCCAACTACTGCGCCGGACGTACCTAAACGCTTGCCCAGTTCAGTGCGGAAAAGGCCTTCGTCTTCTCTGCATATTCCCGCCGAACTGCCCCCCTGAATGTGGAAAATAGTCCTAGAGTCTGCCCCCCCGTGAATAACCCGCGCTTCACCTCATCTTGGGCCTGAACCAAAGACTCCAAAATGACAAAAATCATGCACGATGGATCAGATCACACGCATTCTTCAGACTCATCACCAGACCCACTCGATAAAGGCTACGGCGGCCTGGCTTCGCGCGTTCAAAAACACCGTTCGGGAGTACAAACGCCGGGCCGAAGCGCGCGCTGCCGACTTCGCCGCCACCGTCGCAGTGTTAGCCAAGATGGAGGAAGAGGACATTAATATTAATAAGTCGGACCTCAAGATCGATACCTTCCGTGCGTCCGGCGCCGGGGGCCAGCACGTTAACAAAACGGAATCCGCCATCCGCATCACCCACCTACCGACGGGTATCGTGTCGGAAAGCCAGGACGGCCGTAGCCAGCACAAGAACAAAGAGATCGCCATGGCGCAACTCTACCGGCGCATCAAGGACGCGCAAGACAGCGCCGCCCAGAGCGAACTGGCCACGAACCGCAAAAGCCTGGTCGGCTCCAGTGACCGCTCGGAGAAGATCCGCACCTACAATTATCCGCAGAATCGGGTCACGGACCACCGCATAAATCTGACGCTGTACAGCCTCGACAAGATCATGGTCGGAGGCCTCGACCCGGTGATTGAGGGCTTGCAGGTGGCCGAGAATGCGACAAAGCTGAAGGAGGGGGTACAGTAGCGTGACATACCGCTAATTTCCCATTTGGTGATGCAACATCTTGCACTACCTTCCCGGCATGCAATTGGACGCCCTCGACTGGATCATCATCGCCATCTTCTTTATAGTTACTTTAGGTATCGGCCTCTATTTCAGCCGAGGGAGCGGTGATTCCTCTAAGGAGTTCTTCCTATCCGGCCGGAATATGCCCTGGTGGTTGCTCGGCGTCTCGATGGTTGCCACGACCTTCTCCGCCGATACGCCTAACCTGGTTACCGACATCGTGCGCAACAACGGCGTGGCGGGTAACTGGGCCTGGTGGGCCATGTTGCTTTCGGGCATGCTGACGGTATTCGTGTACGCCCGGCTGTGGCGCCGTTCGGGTGTCCTGACGGATCTCGAGTTCTACGAACTGCGGTACAGCGGGGCCCCGGCGCGTTTTCTGCGGCAGTTTCGGGCACTGTACCTGGGCGTGTTTTTCAACGTAATGATCATGGCAACCGTGTTACTGGCCGGCATCAAGATATCCGGCGTCCTACTGGGTCTCGACGCCATCACGACCGTTTTATTGGTGTCCGTCATCACGGTCATTTATTCCGCCGTGGGCGGCTTTAAAGGGGTCGTCATCACCGATTTCGCTCAATTCACCTTTGCCATGATCGGAGCGATCTGGGCTTCGGTGTACATACTGGGATTGCCGGAGGTGGGCGGATTGAACGCCCTGTTTTCCCACCCCCAGGTCGTCGACAAATTGGACATCATACCCAGTTTCGACGATCCGGAAGTCTACGTACCGTTGTTCCTGGTTCCCATAGCGATTCAGTGGTGGAGCGTTTGGTACCCCGGGTCCGAGCCCGGTGGGGGCGGTTACATCGCTCAGCGGATGCTCGCCGCCAAAAACGAGCGCCACGCGGTCGGGGCGACCTTTCTGTACAATGCTTTTCAGTACGCCCTTCGCCCGTGGCCGTGGATCATTATCGCGCTGGCTTCGATCATCGTCTTCCCGGATCTGGACAGCCTGCAGGCGGCCTTCCCAGCCATCGATAAGAGTAAGCTCGCCGATGACCTCGCTTATTCCGCGATGCTGACTTATCTTCCTTCCGGGCTGCTGGGCTTGGTGATCGCCTCCCTGATTGCGGCCCTGATGTCCACGATATCCACCCACCTCAACTGGGGGAGTAGCTACGTCGTACACGATTGGTATCAACGCTTCTATAAGCCGGAAGCCAGTGAGAAGGAACTGGTGGCGGTCGGTCGTATCTCTACGGTAATATTGATGATCCTCTCGGCACTCTTCGCCCTGGCGCTCACGAATGCCCTGCAGGCCTTCAACATACTGCTGCAGATAGGTGCCGGTACGGGTCTGATCTTCCTTTTACGGTGGTTCTGGTGGCGGATCAACGCCTGGACGGAAGTGGCCGGTATGTTCATCTCCTTCGTGGTGGCACTCATCCTGGAGTTCGGCCAGCAATACGAGCTTTTGCCGGAAATGGCCAGTCACGTTCAACTGATTATCGGCGTGGTGATTACGACCATCGGCTGGTTATCGGTCACCTTCCTGACCCCACCTACGGACCTACCGACATTGCGGAATTTCTACCGTAAGATTCACCCCGGCGGCCCTGGCTGGCAACCGCTGGCGACCGATCCGGAAATCATCGCTCAGCCCGGTGCGGTGCACGACGATAACCTGACGCTCAGAATAGCCGCCGTTTTTATAGGGGCTATTGCCATCTATTCCGTGTTGTTCATGACGGGTTTCTACCTGTATGGCAATCTGTTGGCTACCGGGATCAGCGGCTTGGTAGCTGCGGGGGGGAGCTGGTTTCTGGTGGCCAATCGTAGGCTATTGTAAACCAACCGAGCTTGCGGATCGACGTCTCCTACCAAATCGTCGTTACTATTACCTGACCGTGTAGCTATTCATCTATCTCGCCAGCAGTTATGAAGGCTAAGTAAACCCCGTTACTCCACCCGAAGCCATCCTGAACCGGGTACTCTCCCCCACCCGCCAGCAGCGTGATGTCTTCGACGTTATACTTCTCGACGAGCCTATCTACATTTTCGTAGA
>OY764794.1:0-2835 GCA_963668285.1 uncultured Lewinella sp.
GCGCCCGCATCGATGCCCTGACGACCTCCTTTCGTTTGGGGAATGCCATTAAGAAGGGGGTAACCACCGTGCTGGCCGGGCGGCCCAACGCAGGGAAGTCAACGCTGCTGAACGCCATTCTGAACGAAGAGCGGGCCATCGTTTCGGACACCCCCGGTACGACCCGCGACACCATTGAAGAAACCGTCAACCTCGACGGTATTACCTTCCGTTTGGTCGATACCGCGGGCATCCGGGAAGCAACGGACACCATTGAAGCCATGGGCGTAGCGCGGACCCTGAAGCGTGTGGCCACCGGCCACATTTTAGTCTACGTCTTCGACGTGATCGAAACCGCCCCCGATGAGTTGCAGGCCGACCTGGATCGACTATACCGAGAAGAGCTGGAACTGGTGGTCGTGGCAAACAAGATGGATCTGAACCCCTACACCAAGTACAGCCAGTATTTCGGGGAGGGGTACACCGGTAAGTTCAGCGTGCCCGAAGGGCGGTTCGTACCAATGATCGCCCGGGCGAAGAGCAACCTGGGCTACCTCGGCGAAACGCTCGTCGCCGCCGCTACCGGTGGGCAGGGAGGTTTGGACCAACAGCAGGTTATCCTGTCCAATGCCCGCCACTACGACGTACTGCGTAGGGCCGATGAGGCGCTTGCGCGCGTACAAGACGGTTTAAGCAGCGGGTTGAGCCAGGACTTCGTGGCCATGGACATTCGCCAGGCTCTGCGCGAACTGGGCGAGATTACCGGGGAGATCACTACCGACGACCTACTAGGGAACATCTTCAGTAACTTTTGTATCGGGAAGTAGCGCGGGAATGAGTTACCGGGCTTTAGGCTCCCGTCCGTTTTCGTAGCCGCGGCTGCAGAGCTTCGCGGCACTCTGGAGTATAACCCTCGGCAATCAAAAGAGCCCGCCGAATCGGGCGGGCTCTACTACACTCAAAACGTCAAACCTATAGATCTTGATGGGGGGGGGTAGGGTATTCGCTATACATTAGGTTTGTCGTAGCGCCAAAGCTCCAGGTCTTCGACCATGTGGATGAGTTTGTCGGCATACCGGGGGTCGGTGGCATAGCCGGCTTTCGATAGCCCCCCGCGCCCATGATTTGTAATCCGTTTTCGGGTAGGTGAATAACTTCTTGTACCGACTTTTTAGCAGTATGGCGCTGTGGGCCGCGTAGCTTTCCCGTACGTCTTTGAAAATGCGGAAAAAATCTTTGTGGTGATCGTCGCTGTGGTTGGAGCAGTGGCCTTTGCGGCACTGTTTACTGAAGCATTTGATGCCGAAGTGATTGTTGTTACGGCGGGCGAGTGTACTGGTGCCGTGGCCGCTTTCGAGTAAACCCTGGGCAAGGGTGATGCTGGCCGGGATGCCGTGTTTGCGGCCTTCTTCAAGGGCGGCCGAAGCGTGCGTGCGTACGTAGGTGAGTTGCTCCCGTTGCCTTTTCGTCCACTTCCGCTCGCTGGGCTCGACTGACGCTGCCGTAAATGAGGCAAACGCTGGCTCGCTGACAGCCAAGGTAGGCGGTAAATCCGCTACCTGGCCGCCACCGAAAAGGTCGTCACTGGCGATACTGACCTTAAAACTGATTTCCTTTTGCGTGCAGATCAAAAGAAGTGCCGCGAGGAAAACCAGCTTCGTATAGGGGCTGGTGAGCTGTGCGTGCACGCGCCCGTAAAGCGCGCCGAGGTACTGCTTACCGGTAGAAAGGGGAGTAGGTGGAGCCTGTTTCATGGTGATTGTTTGCCTGACAAAGGTATATGAATTGTTGTTTATTAGCTAACTTAAAACAACAAATTGTTGAATTTTAATTTAACCCTTCCTTTGCCGCCATCCGCCGCTCGCAGACCTACTTTTACAGGTCAATCGACTCAACTATGCTTCGCATCCTTCCGCTGCTTCTCTGCGCCTTCCTCTTCAGTGACCTTTCCGCCCAGAAGATCGCGCACGTGAATTTCGGCAACCTCCTCAACGACCTGCCCGCAACCGGGGCGGCCGACACCGAGCTCGAGACCCTCAGCGCCGAGTTGACGAAAACGGGAGAAACCATGGTCGAAAAGCTGCGTAGCGACTACGAGTCTCTGCAAAGCGGCGGGCAGGACCTGGCCCCCGTCGAGCTTCAAAAGCGTCAGCAGAAATTGCAGGAAGACCAGCTGGCCATCCAGAAATTCGAACAGCAAATCGTCAACGAAGTAGAGCAAAAACGTCGCGTACTGCTCGAGCCGATCATCACCGAGGTCAAAGCCGCCATCGAAAAGGTAGCCAAGGAACAAGGATTTCAGTTCGTGGTAGATTCTTCCGTCTTCAACTCCGTACTCTACGCCGACGACGCTACCGACCTCACCGCCCTGGTACTTAAGGAGCTCGGTATCGAGTAAAAGATGCCTATCGTTCTAGACTGGGCGGTGGCCTTCGGCTTTAAAGTATTTTAGTCCATTAGAACGTCAGTTCTAACAAGACTAATGGACTCCCGGACTCTCCTACCCCTTCCCCAAAACCCCCATCACGTCCTCCGTAAAAACGAAGCCTCGCAGGACGCTCTGTGGCCCGTACACTGCCGCCCCGTAGACGTTGGCCTCGATGATTCGCTCGGTTACGGCCAATAAGTTATCCTCCGGGCGGGCGGTGACGAACTCCAGTTCGGCTACGTGGCGGATGGTGCCCCTGCCGCGGGGGTCTTCTTCTTCCACTACTTCCCGAGCTACGAAACCGCGCAGTTCGTTCCAGTGGTCGAATACGGGTAGTACCGGCCAGTCCGTCCGGTCGAATATCACCAAAGCCGCGCGGGCGGATTGTGTGGTGTAAAGCGTTTTTACTGCCTTTTCGGTAGGGTCGT
>OY764795.1:0-22592 GCA_963668285.1 uncultured Lewinella sp.
GGAGTCACTTCTTCGTCTATCTCCGCTCCTCCGTCTTGCTCCGTACGAAAAACAATAAATTTAGTACTGCCCCGAGGCCAACATAACCAAAGTACACCCCGCTACCACCTCGATCCCCCGCTCCCGCGCTAGGCGCATCAACTCCGGATTTTCCGTGCCCGGGTTGAAGATGATCCGCCGCGGCTGCAGGTTGAACAGCCATTCGTAGTACGGGGGCTGACGCGCCGGGCCGACGTAAAGGGTTACGGTATCCACCCCTTCCAAAGCCGGCTCTCCACTTAGGATTTTTGCACCTGCGACCTCGCCCTCTTTAATACCTACGTTTACGATCTCGTGGCCGTTATTGACCAAGCGGTTGGCGGCGATGTAGGCATAGCGGGAAGGGTTAGGCGTGGCACCCAGAACGACGGTTTTCATCTACTGTACTTTGCCCGGGCAAACACCCGTAAGTGTGAATAGTTAAGGCACTACTCTTAGGGCATCGGCGATCTTGCGGTCGTTGCTCAGTCGGGGCACTTTGTTCTGACCGCCCAACTTGCCCTGCGTCGCCATGTACGCGCGGAAGCCGCCCGGAATCACGCTGCGCACCACCAGCGGACGCAAGACCTTCCCCTCGATCAGGTCTTGGTAGTAAATATTCTGACCGACCATGGCTGCGTCCAACTCTTTGGCAAAAGCCGCAGCATCGTTCGGGGCCCGGGCAAACTCGACGAACCATTCGTGGTACGGCAGCCCGCCATTCCGGGGGGAGACCTGGGGAGCTACGGTGAACTCAGTCACCTGCACGCCGTGCCGGTCGACGACCGCCCGCAGGGCGGACTCCACCTCCTTGCCGATCACGTGCTCCCCGAAGGCGGATATGAAGTGTTTGATGCGACCGGTGACCCGCAGGCGGTAAGGATTGGTGGAAATGAACTCGACCGTATCACCGATATTGTACCCCCAAAGACCGGCGTTGGTGTTGAGGATGACCGCGTAGTTGACCCCGGTCTTTATCTGCCCGAGATGCAGGCGCGTAGGATATTCGCTCAATATCTCTTCGGCCGGGATGAACTCGAAGAAGATACCGCTGTCGGAGTTCAGGAGCAGCCCGTCCGAGTCCTGACTGTCCTGAAAGGCGATGAAGCCTTCGCTGGCCGGATAGGTCTCGACGCTGGGGATGCGCCCGCCGACGAGGCGTTCGAGGCTGTTGCGGTAGGGCTCGAAGTTGACGCCGCCGTAGACGAACATCGACAGGTTGGGAAAGAGATCGAGGATGCGCTCCTTACCGCTGCGTTCGAGCAGGCGTTCGTAGTACATCTGCACCCAGGGCGGGATGCCGGAGATGAGGCGCATATCGGCGTCGATCGTTTCGTCGACCACGCGTTCGAGTTTGCTTTCCCAGTCTTCGATGCAGTTCGTGGGGTAGCTGGGGAGCTGGTTGGTACGCAGCCAGGCGGGGACCTGGTGGTTGACGATGCCGCTTAGCCGCCCCGTTGGAATGCCGTTGGTGTCGGTCATTTCGGGGGAGCCGGATAGGAAGATCATCTTACCGTCCAGCCACTTCCCCTTGCCGGTTTCCGCCAGGTAGTTGAACAAGGCGTTGCGGGCCGTCCCGAAATGATTAGGAATGCTTTCGCGGGTCAGGGGGATGTACTTGACGCCGCTCGTGGTGCCGGACGTTTTGGCGAAGTACTTAGGTCTTCCGATCCAGCTGACGTCGGCTTCCCCGTCGCGGGTACGGTCTGCGTAGGGGCGAAAGGCCTCGTAGTCGACGATCGGCACCCGTGCTTTGAACTCATCGTAGCTGTTGATGGCATCGAAATCGTGGGCGCGCCCAAAGGCGGTATCCCGGGCCGTCGTGACCAGGTCCATACAGATGTATTCCTGGCTGAGGACGGCACGGCGGGCCATTCTGCGGACGGACCGGCGAACGAGGAAGGCGTAAGGTTTCAGTAAGGCGGCTTTCACGCGGTTGGCTATTGGGGAATGCGAATGTCGTAACTATTTCCCGAGCTGATGGGTAAGGCCCCGGCAACGAGCCAGGGGTTGTACACCTTTAGCTTGCGGTAGCTGCTCCCCTCGCGCCGGGCGAAAGCGCCGAGGTTGGTGATGCTTTGGGTCACCGTAACGGTCCGAAAGTCGTCGAGGGCCGGGTACGAATCCTCCGGGTCGATGAAGTAGCCGAAGGACTGCGGGCTTTCCAAAATGGTTTTCAACGCTACGATGCGGAAGAGATAGGCCATCGTTTCCTTATTGATGTCGAGCTCGAAGATCGTTTCGGCGCTTTGCCGCTCCCGCCACTTGCTCACGTTCGGCCCGCCCATGTTGTAGGCTGCCGCGACCCAGCGCCAATCACCGAATTGCGCGTAGTAATCCTTGAGGTATTTACAAGCCGCCCGGGTCGCCTTTTCAAGGTGGAAGCGCTCGTCGACTTCCCCGTTGATCTCCAGCCCGTAGGCCAGCCCGGTGGGCTTCATGAACTGCCAGATGCCCTTGGCACCGGCCGGGCTGGTGACGTTATCCAGCCCGCTTTCGGCGACGGCCAGGTATTTGAGGTCGCTCGGCACGCCCTCTTCGGCGAGGATCCTTTCGATGGTCGGGAAGTACCGGGCGCGGCGCTTCAGCAGCAGCAGCGTATTCCGGTGGAAGTAGGCGTTGCGTAGCAGCTCCAGGTCGAGCCGTTCGCGCACGTCGAAGTCATCCGTCGGGATGGCCTCTCCGGCAAAGGTGAAGGGGCCGGTAAGGTCTACCGGGCGCACGATCTGGGGTAGGCCGGGCGCGTGCTTCGGCGCACCGCGTGCTTCGGTTTCGGTCGGCGCGGCGCCCGAGCTCAGCAGGAACGACCAGCCGGTCAGGAAGACCAGCCCGACGCCGATGCCGGTCAAAATATGCTTCATGGTACCTACGGGGTTAGCTTTCGTAATTTACGACGCCGGGAGGCGGAAATTGTAGCCAATTACGCTTATTCGCCGCTTTCTGCCGTGGCTTTGTCGAGCACGTCCCAGGTATGATCGCCGAGCAGTTTTACCGTGGCGACGTAGCTGTACGGCCCTTTCGGGCCCCACTCCTGCGGGCTGATCATACTCAACACGTTCTTGCCCGACTGCTTTTCGTAGAGGTAGTACACCCGGCTCACGATGGGGTCGATGCCGATCTGCGCTTCGTAGATCCGTTCCGAGATCGTCATCCGCTGCTGAATGGCCCGTGCCTGCCTGGCCAGCAACTCGATCTGTTCCTTGATTTGGTCGAGCTGCATATCGGTCTGCTCGTACATGGCCGTCATCGCCAGCCCCTTGACCTTGCCCACGTCCATGGGTTTGATGGTCGCCCCGCCGCGTTCGTGGGCGTACGGCAGCAAGTGCGGATCTTGCGCAATCTTCTCCCCGTCGATGGGGTTGACGATCAATTCACGCACTTGCGGGGTTTTCTTTTCATCGGCCATTACGGCAATTAACCCGGCTTACCGCTTTTGGTTTTTTTTGCGAGTGCGCAGGTGCCGGGAAAGTAGTAATGAGAAAGGTTTTTTAAGCTTATGGATTGGACCGCTATCCAACGAGAGTTAACGATCAGAACCTCCCGCTCCTCCGGGGCCGGGGGGCAACACGTCAATAAGACGGAAACCCGCGTGGAGTTGGTCTTCGACCTCGACGCCAGCCAGCACCTGAGCCGGCGGGAAAAGAAACACCTTCGCTATCACCTCAAAAAGAAGATCGACGCCAACGGCATACTAAGCGTCGTCGACCAATCCAGCCGCAGCCAACACACCAATAAAGAGCGCGCGCTGAGCAGACTAAAAAGCTTGTTAGAGCGTAGCCGCGAGCCCATCCCGAAAGCACACAAGGGAAAGGCTTTCGTGGCCAACCGCCGGAAGCGCCTGCAACGGAAAAAACGGCGTTCGGAGGTTAAGGCTAACCGCGGCAAGCCGTTTTATTGACCCGGGGCTATGTGTCTAACGGGTGCGTGGCTCGTCTGAACGGTCGCCTTCTACTCGATATTAATTACCTGGGCAATCCGTTGAAAACGATAATTAACATTCCGACTAAGCTTCGTATGATTCGATTTTTTCTATTGCTGCTACCACTTCTGCTATTCAATGCGTGCACCACCGCCCAATCCCCCCGAGTAGTTTACGCCGACCGGATTGAGCTCGACCGCCCCGCCCGCCTCTCCGCGCTCGAATACGAAAAGGGCACCCTCAGAATAGTCAAGGAACACTACCAATACCGCGAGTTCCCCGCCGGCACCCATGCCTTCCCGACCTTCGACGGCGTTGGTACGGACGGAAAGGCCTGGCCCGCGGGCTCCACGGAAACGAGGGTCTACACCTCCGACGTCAGGGCCGAATGGCAAATGGGTGCCGGCAACAACAGTAAGGCCGCCCCGGGGGAAGAGATCCGTAGTGGGCTGGGCTTCCACGCGGGCTACAACTTCTACCGCAGCGGGGCCATCAAAGGCAACAAGTTGTACCTCTCCCACGGCTACGCGGAGGGCTTCGTAAACATGGTCGTTACCGATCTCGACGACCCCTACCGCCGTCAGGAGCTCGGGGAAAACAAACTGTGGGCCTTCAGCGGCGACTTCATCGACGTAGAAGATGGCGTAGTCTACCAGGCCGGCGACATGCACTTCACCAGCCACGATAATGGCATCATTGCCGCCAGGATCGAGGACGTCGGCCACTACGAACGCAACCTCAAATTTCAGGGCGAAACGATCAGCACCCACCACACCGTCTACCCCGCCACGAACGTCAATCGCATTCCTAAAAATCAGGACCGCGTCCCCTACACCGGGCTCGACGTACGTAACGGCGGGAGGCTCATGGCGTCCACCCGCTTCGGTGCCGACGAGATAGATTTTACCGACCGACTGAGCGGTAAGACGGTCGCTACCTTCACGACCGACCGCCCTTCCCTCTGTCACTTCGACGGGGCCGGCGGTATGTACTGGGTAGAGAACTGGTCTGCGGTCAAATACGCCCTGGTCGATGAAGCCGGCAACCTCAGCCAGTGGCGTACGGTCGTCGAGGCGGATAGCGTATACGCCCTGCAAACCAACCGGGCCGGCACCCAGGTGGCCGTAGCCGATCGGACGCCTACCGGAGACGTCGTAAAATTCTACGATACCGAAAACTACCGGGTAGTCCGCCAACTGGGCGTCAACGAAAGCTACGCCGACGACGCGACGGTCAAGGACGACAAGTTCCTGTTTCGCTACCCCTGGCGGTCGGGCAAAGCCCGGACGGCCGTTTTATTCGCCGAGCAAGACAGTCTGGTAGTGCTGCTAGACGCCGGTAACAACCGCATCCAGATCTTTGACGGAGCGACGTTTGAACTAAAACACAGCGTCCAGTGGCAACCTAAAAGTTACTTCGCGCGCATCGACCCGGGGGACATCAGCCGGGTGTTCCTATCCGACCTGGAGTTCGAGCGCGACTGGTCGAAAAAAATCACCGCCAATAACGAAAACCGTGCCTGGGCGCTCAGGCGAAATTACGCCTACATGAACTACCTCTGGCCGATCCGGGATGGCCGGGGCCGGCCGTTTCACCAATTTACGGGGCTCGCTACGGTAGGCAACGACAGCACTTACTACCTCTTCCGCGACAGTAAGAGTCGGCGGCAGGAGTTTTACCAGATCACCCGTTATGGTTACCGCCGTACCGGCACCTACGTCGACAATATGGGGCAAACCGCCTACTGGGACGCCGAGGGGGGCAAACTAAAGTGGTCCGTACGCAAACAGCTCAAGGTGCCGGGTGATTTCGAGGAGGTCCTTTACGAACAACCGGTCACCGGTTTCGACGCAGCGGCGAATCCGATACTGGGGAAGGTACGCGAGCACAGCCGCTTCCGGGGCAACTACTCCACCCACCCCAGCAATACCGGCCCCCGCCCCGCCGTCCACCCCGAGATCGGAGATTACCGGGTCGTATTCAAGGGCGCGAAGCTCTCTACCGACCTGAAGGCCGATAACCGCAAGCGCAAGCTCGCCATGCTGGAGGGGGATCCGCACCTGGGCATCATCGCCCGCGGAGACCGGGAGTTGACCGCTTCCTGGTACCGCTCCAAACAACAGGATAACTACGCCGCCTTCCCGACGGACGGCACGTTCGACTCCCGTTCCGGCGTATGGCGGGCGGCCTCCCACGCCCTGACGCTCGATAGCCTGATCATCACCGACTACTACGGGGAGGGTTGGCATAACGGGCAGGCCAACAAACGTATGATCTGGCACGTTAGCGGCGCCCTTCTCCACGTATTCGGGGCGGATGCGCACGAGGCGAAAGGGAAGTTCAAGATCCCCGGCCAAGCCGGCAACGCCTACTACAGCAATGTCGTCAAACTGAACGACTCCGAAAACCGCGCCGCGCTCGTCCACGGCGACGAATGGTGGCACTCTCTGGCCCACGAATGGATCCTTACGAACTGGGACGACCTGACCGTTTATATCAAACGGCAGTAAGTAGTCGCTAAGCTCATCGCGCATATGCCCCCCCAATACTGCATCACCGGTAATATCGGCTCCGGTAAGACGACCGTGGCCCGTGAATTCGAACGCTACGGCATTCCGGTTTACTACGCCGACCTGGCCGCAAAGAGGCTAATGACGGAAGACGGGGCGCTACGAGCGGCCTTAGTCGACCGGTTCGGCAAGAACACTTACGTCGATGGGGAACTCAACCGGGCTCATCTCGCGGCGGTGGCGTTTGCCGATACGGCTTCGCTGAACGACCTGAATGCCCTCGTGCACCCGGCCGTATTCCGTGACGGCGCCGCCTGGAGGCTGCGGCAGTCGCTCGCCCCCTACACACTTTACGAGGCAGCGATAATTCTGGAGCTCGGCCGCAGGAATGATTTTAGCGGCGTGATCGTCGTCCACGCCCCCGAGGGGGAGCGCATGCGCAGAGTCGTGTTACGCGATGGTGCCACCCCGGAGCAATTTGCCGCCCGCGCTGCCAAACAGTGGCCGGACGCCCGAAAAGTAGCCGCTGCCGACTACCTGATAAACAATCGGGGTACCGACCTGCTTCTACCCCAAATCTTACGCCTGCACGCTGCGCTACTTTGAGCGCGCAAACCGTTCATTTACCTTCCCCGAATGGCCACCAAATTTACCGGCGCCGCCTGCCCCGTTTTCCGCACCATTGACGAAGCCTGGCTTCTATCCGGCACGCAAGACCTCCGCAATACCACCCTGGTCGATATCGACCTGATCGAGACGAAAGTGAATTGGGCGACGGCCGAAGTGGACGACACTACCCTCTTCATCGGTGGCAGGATCGATTTAGAGGAAGAGATCGCGCTGCGGCGGCGTGGCGCCGACTTCCTGCACGCCCCGAGCAGCCTCCCCTACCGGCCGACCCGGCGTTACCTCTATACCTGGCGGGAGCTGATGGATGGGTATAGCGCGGCGCAGGACGATAGTGTCGACCTCGGTATCTACCACCACTACGAAGCCGGCAAAGCCTGCCCGAGCATCCAGGAAGCTTTGTGGCAGCGCATCCATGACTTCAGTATCGACGAGGGGCTCCGGCGGCTGTTGCGATTCGGAGCCGATGGTCTTCCCCGCCGTAAGGTCGTAGGCATCATGGGCGGCCACGGTACGCCAAGGACGGCGGACTCTTACCGCGCTACCCTACTTACGGCCAAACTTCTGACGGAGCACGGGTACTTCATCGCCAGCGGCGGTGGCCCCGGCACCATGGAAGCCGCCAACCTGGGTGCCTACCTCGCCGGCCGATCGGCGGAGGACCTTGAGTGGGTCTTAGCCACCCTTGCGACGGCTCCGACCTATAAGGACGATGGATTCAATAGTGCGGCCTTGCACATTCTGGAGCGCTTTGAGGAGGGGGCGGAAAGCCTCGCCATCCCCACCTGGTTTTACGGTCACGAACCGAGCAACCTGTTTGCCACCTACATCGCGAAATACTTCAGTAACAGCATCCGGGAGGATACCCTGCTGGCCGTCGCTCTGTACGGGATCGTGTACGCCCCCGGCAGCGCGGGCACCACGCAGGAGATCTTCATGGACGCGGCGCAAAATCACTACGGTACGTTCGATTACGTAAGCCCGATGGTTTTTCTCGGTAGCGACCGGTATACCCGCCAAACTAAGCTGTACGAACTCGTACGACAACTGGCCGCAGGGCGTCAGTACGACGATATGCTTCACCTGACGGATGCGCCGGCCGACGTACTGGCATTCATCCAGGCACACCCACCCGTTGCCTTTGTGTGACTACCTGGTCGGTAAAGCTCGCGGTCATGTGTCCGCAGGGCGGCGCAAAGACGAGTAAACCTGCGTGAGCAATGTGGCGGCGTATGACGTTTACCAAATAGCTTACGTGCTATTCCCCGCAAATTAGCCCATATGTTTAGACTCTTACTTCTCAGCTGCTGTTGCCTGATGGGTACCACCCTCGTCGCTCAACTTAATACGACTCTCCGCAGCAACCTTCAGTACAACGATAACGTAAACGACATCTGGGGCTACACGGCGCCCGACGGTACGGAATACGCGATCGTCGGTCTGAACGGCGGCGTATCCTTTGTAAGCTTGGCGGACCCGGACAACCCGGAGGAAGTAGCCAGGGTCAAGGGAGACGTATCCGCCTGGCGAGACATGAAAACTTACGGCGAGTACGCTTACAGCGTCGCGGATCAGAGCACGAGTGGAGAGGGAATTACGGCTTTCGACCTGACCGCACTACCCGATAGCGTGACCTTTACGCGTAATACCTACGACATCCCCGGGGAGTCGGTCCGCTTCGTACGGGCGCATAATTTATACATCGACACGCTAGATGGCGTGCTGCTTACGGCCGGTGGCACCCAGGACGTGCGTGACGGTGGCATTCTCATGTTCGACCTGACCGAAGACCCGATGGCACCGAAGCTTATCGGGCTGGGGCCGGAGGAATACGCCCACGACGTGTTCGTGCTCAACGATACCATGTATGCTTCCGAACTGTTCGCGGGCGAACTGGCCCTTTACGACGTAACCGATTACGCCAACCCGGTAGAACTGGGCCGCACGTTCACCCCCTTTACCTTTACCCATAATGCCTGGAGCACGGCCGACGGACGCTACGTCTTCACGACCGATGAGCGGCCAAATGCCCCCGTGGCAGCCTACGACGTAGCGAATAAACTCGACATCGAGTTGCTCGATGAGTACCGCCCGGCAAGCTCGCTGAACACCCGCACGATCCCCCACAACGTACACGTCATCGACGAATACCTCTCCATTAGCTACTATACCGACGGCTTGCGGGTCGTCGATGCCTCGGAGCCCGATAACATGGTCGAAATAGCTAACCTGGATACCTGGCCCGGCCCCGATGGCGGCTTCAATGGCGCGTGGGGCGCATATCCATATCTGCCTAGCGGCCTTACCCTCGTAAGCGACCGGCAGACGGGGCTCTACGTAATAGAAGTTGACTACAAACGTGCCGCCCGGCTGGCAGGGACGATTAAGGACGCCGAGCTCGGCTTCCCCCTCAACGACGTACAGATCGTCATCAATGCCCCCCAGGAGAACGTACGCGCTTCGGATGCCCTCGGGCGTTACCGCACGGGCGTTGCGGAAGGCGGCACCTACCCGGTTACCTTCAGCGCCCGCAACTACAACGACCTGACTATAGACGTGGACCTAGTGAATGGGCAAACCATTCGCCTGGACACTACCCTGACACCGGCGTTCCCCCGGTTCAACTTGGGCTTCACCGTGGTCGAAGCAGACGGCGATCGCCCCATCCCCGAAGCTATAGTACGGATCGATGGCCCCCTGAATGAGTTCGGACTGCTGACGAACGCGGAGGGCACTAGCGGTATTGACGCGGTTTTTAACACCGAAGAGTTCAGCGTCTACGTAAGCAAGTGGGGGTACCGGACGCGTGAGCTCCTCGGGGTCACGTCCGAGGATTTACAGGATCGGATCATTCGCCTCGAAGCGGGTTTCATGGATGACTTCGTCAGTGACCAGGGTTGGTCGGTATCGGGTACCGCTACCGCCGGGTCGTGGACTAGATCCGTTCCGATCGGGACCAGGTACATCGGTTCACCCTCCGCGCCGGCCGAGGATGCCCCCGGCGATTTCGGAGGGGAAGCTTACGTGACTGGTAATGCCGGTGGCCGCGCCGGAAGCGACGACGTGGACGGCGGCTCCACCGTCCTGACCAGCCCGCCCTTCAGCCCACTATTCTCGGACACTAAAACTATGACGGTGGCCTATAGCTACTGGTTCTTTGCCTCGGACGGCGAGGTACCGAACGATGATTCCCTTACGATTAGCATTAATAGCGGAGCGACCGTGGCCGGGCAAAACACGTATGCTGGCTCCGATACGCTCTGGATCAGGGATAGTATAGTATTTGACGCTACCCAATTCGGCGAGGAATTTACCGTAACGGTAACTACCGGCGATCAGGGCACCGGTCATATCGTAGAAGCCGGTTTCGATGCCTTTTCGGTCACCGAGGACGTGGTCGCACTATCTACGGCGGATAGACTGCCAGCAAACTCAACGGTACACCTGTACCCGAACCCGAGTTATGGCGACGTGACTTTCGACTACGACGTAGCCACCACTACCGGTCTGCGACTGAGGGTGTTCGACGCCAGGGGAAGTACCGTGCGGGAAGTGCGGCTTACCGGGCCGGCCGGCCGGGCTACCTTCGGTGGCGGTCTACCCGCCGGCATCTATCTGGTAGAGTTATCCAACTCCAGCGGAAGGCTTTGGACGGGTAAGGCTATCCGGCGGTAGCTAATAAATAGGAAGCCGCTTCGGTAGGGTCGGCACTCGGAAGGTCCACGCCCTTCGGGGTGCCGGCACCCCGCCGGTCCGCATAATGGGCATAGGCCTTGTCGTAATACACCAATGCCACCCGGGCGGCGGTAGCCAGGTCACCGCGGTCGAGTGCTTCCAGGGCGGTATTGAGGTGCTGCCCCCCCAGTCGTTTCCTGATGCGGGTAAAGGCTTCCCGCAGTTCCCGGGGTGGTGCGGTACCGTAGTCGGTAACCAGGCGATCTACCCGCCACTCCGTGGGCTGTTGAATAGGGATTACCGGTGCGGCGATCAGTCTATCGTAAAATTCATCCGGTTGGTAGACGCAGCCGATCATCCGGCTTTCGTCTTCCAGCCAGACGGTGGCCGCCGGGGGTATCTCCCGCAGTGCTTCGTATAGTAAGTTCTCGAACTGTTCCGTGCTGGGCTGGGGGGCCTGCCCGATGGCTCCGAAGGAGGAACCTTTGTGGTTGGCCAGCCCCTCGAGGTCGACGATGTTGGCTCCGAGGCTACGCATAGCCAGTAGAATGGCGGTTTTCCCCGAGCCGGTCGGCCCACTCAGCACCCGCAGCTCGTGGGGGCTGTTTGCCAGGTAGGTTCGGATGTATTTTCTGGCGGCTTTGTAGCCTCCGGTAAGTTGATGCACCTTAAAGCCTGCCCGTTCCAGTAGCCAGGCGACGCTTGCGCTACGTTGCCCGCCGCGCCAGCAGTGCACGATGACTTCCTTTCGGTTGCCAGCCGAGCGGCGTGCCTGCTCCACCAACCAACGCATCTTCCTGCCGGCGATGTCGAGACCTCTGAGTAGCGCCGCATCCGGGCCGGTCCGTTTATAGAGCGTACCGACCTCCGCCCGCTCCGCATCGTCGAATAGGGGTAAAGAGATGGCCCCGGGCAGTCGCCCTTCCGTATGCTCCCCCGGCGAGCGGACGTCGAATAAGGGGAAGGCCCGGAGCGCCCGGTCAGAAAAGTACGCCTCCGCGGTCAAGGTCTGCATGCTACAAGGATACGGGCTAAAGCGTTAGGCCGCCTTACTTGGCCACGGCATCGTTACGCCAAAGGTGGACGAACTCGTGGCGGTCCCAGCCGATGCTGATCAGATCGAGGTCACCGTCGCCGTCCAGGTCGTAGGGTTGGGTGCCGAGGTGGGATTCTTTTCCGCGGTCTACCTCCTCCCGGGTGAATGCACCGTTACCGTCGTTTTTCCAGATCTGGAGGGATAGGTCGGGGCCTTTGTGCTCGGCGGTCACGATGTCGCGGTCACCGTCGCCGTCAATGTCCGGCAAGGACAGGTTGTTCATCGAGTACTGGGTAACTACCGGGCGGCGGTCGTACCCTTTATCACGCTGAAAAAAGACCCATAGGTTGGCATCGGGTTCGAGCCCGGGGTACCGTTCCTCGGCGACTACGATATCTACTCTGCCGTCTCCGTCCATATCGGCGGCCTCTACCCGATCGGTAGCGAACTTCGTGTTGCCGACGGCGTGGCGCTTCCAATTTTCCGTAAGGGCGCCAGGGTTTTCGAACCATACCACGACGGTCGGCACCTCGGCGTCTTCCCCGGGCACGCGGTAGCCGCTGGCCAGGTCGAGGTCGCCGTCGCCATCCATATCGGCAACGCCGAAGCCTTCGTCGCTGGCGTCTTTACCGACGAGGGTTACCTTCCAGGGGGTCCCCCGGCCGGGGTCGAGGACGAAAAGGCCGCCCTGGCTGGCGTAGATGATCTCTTTACCGCCACCGGCTTCGAGGTCCGCCACTTTATAGCCCTGGCCGTTGTGGTGGCCGGTCGGGGGTACCTGGGCGACCACTTCCCTACCCGCGACCGCCCCGTATTCATCGAAAGTGAACTGCACCACGTCCGGCAGGTGTTCGGCCAGCACGGTGACGCCTCCGGCCGGGTTGGTGTATACGAGGTTGGCGTCGACGTTTTCGCCGAGGTCGAGTTTAGGCCAGGGGTCGGTCAGGTCGCCGCCGGGGTTGAAATAAACGTTGCGGCCGGTTACGATATCGAGTAGTCCGTCTCCGTTCAGGTCGCCGGCCGCGAGGCCGAAATAGCGTAACCATTCCGGCTCTTCGAATTCGCCCCACATGGCTTTACTTGAGTCGATCTGAATGTAGGCCCACCGGTCAGTCGAGAGCAGTTCCGGGGCGGGCGGAGCGGTTCCTGAGGTGGTGGAACCACCGTCGGGGGCGCAGCCCCCTAGTCCGATCATTGCACCTGCGGACACGCAAAAAAAAAGACTACGTAGGGTCATGCTGTTTATTTGATGGTATTCTCGAGTAGAAATAGCTCGGTCGCTTCATGATTGGGGTAGCGGAAAATATCGTAGTCGCCGTCGCCTTCGAAGTCGGCGACGCGGCCGTTGTAAATACCGTCCGTCGCCACGACCTTGCGGGTGAAATTTCCCGCGCCGTCATTGATCATTACGAGTACCTCGAAGTGGTCTACGGCGGGTTCGAGGTTGACGGCTCGTGCGCGGTTGATGCCGGTCACGACGTCCATATCGCCATCGAGGTCCATATCGAAAACCTGGAGGGTGTGGGCGGCGGGGAGTTCTTCGATCACGATGTGTTCTTCGTAGGAGCCATCGTCGTTGCGGGAGTAGTACGCCAGCGGGTAACCGCCACGCTCACTGTGGCTGATGAATATCTCGGGGGTGCCGTCACCGTCCACGTCGCGCACGAATTCTTTGGTGCCGTTCGCACTCCAATCCCCCTGTTGATTATGCCACTGGTCGCTGACGCTGGCCACCGCCCACTCGTCGGTAAGATCGTCGCCGGGGTTGGTGAAAGTGAAGCCGTTTGCCGCAATGTCGACGTCTCCGTCACCGTCAAGATCGCCAACGTCCATCCCTTCGTGAAGGCCTTTCTGCGTGATGTCTTGCACCATTTCAAAGGTGCCGTCGGGCTGTTGGTGGTGGATGCGGATGTTGCTTTCGTCGAAGGTCAGTACCGCCAGGTCGTTGAGCCCGTCGCCATCAAAATCGCCGATGGAAAGGTCCTTTACCGCGTCCTTTGCCTCCCCGATCCGGTGGGCTTTCCAGGAGGGGTTTTCGTAGTAATAGATTTCCGCGGAGGCGCCGGCATCGTCCCACTCGCCGGTGTGTTTTACGGCAAGAATGTCTTGATCGCCGTCGTCGTCCATATCGCCGGTTTCCAGGTCTCCGGCCGCAAAGGTGCCGCCGGTGGGGGGTGCTTCGGCTACGACGACGGTTTCCCAGACGCCGGTGTCCCGGCTTCCTACCCGGTAGCCGAGGTAACCACCGTTGGCGTTGTTGTCGATGTAGACGACGTCTAGCAGACCGTCATCGGTCACGTCACCGATCGTGAGTGCCCACCACCACTTGGCGTCGTCGACTACGCGGTGAGAGGTAAAATTCATTTCCGAAGCCTCGGGGGCGTCGTCGGTAGTGGGGTGGTCCTTTACGTCGGGTTTGTCGTCGGTGCAGGCGGCCAGGACGAGGCAGAGGGCCAGTGGTCCGAATAGGTGGTAATACATACGCTGGGGTGGCTGTTAAAGAGAATATACGTAGATCCACAAAGATGCCCTTTCCGTTCGTCGGTGGCTTACCCGGGTGTGTGTTTGCGATGTACGTGCGTCCTGGCTGCCGGGGGGTCACTTACCTTTGCGCCATGCAAGCGTGGAGCGATCGACTGAATCGTCTGGGTCAACAACGGAGGCCCTGTTTTTTCCTGGTCGATTTCGAGCGGCGGAAGCCGCGCGTGTGGGAAACGGACGATCCTGAGCTACCGCGCTTCACCTTCCCGGGGCGGGAGGATTCACTTGCGCCGCCACTGGGCATTCAGGAGCCGCGCTTGCACGTGGAGGCACCTTCCAGGGCTGTCTTTCAGCGGGCCTTCGCGGCGGTGCAGGGTGGCTTGCAACGGGGGGATAGCTTCCTTACCAACCTCACCTTTCCGATCGCCGTCCGCCTACGCGGAACGCCCGAGGGCGTATACCACCTGGCGGAAGCCAAGTACCGCATCTGGTGGCCGGGGCACTTCGTATGCTTCAGCCCGGAGACCTTCGTAACGATCGACGAGTCGGGGTATATCGAAACGCGGCCGATGAAGGGAACGGCGCACGACACCCCGGCCAGCCGACGGGCGCTGCTGGACAGTACTAAAGAGATCGCCGAGCACGCTACGATCGTCGACTTGTTGCGTAACGACCTCAGCAGAGTAGCCTCCCGCGTACGTGTAACCGATTACCGCTACTTTCACAAGATCGCCACCAGCCGCAGAGGCCTGGTACAGACAAGTAGTAACATCGGCGGCCGGCTACCCACCGACTGGAAGGACCGACTCGGCGACTTACTCACTACCCTACTCCCGGCGGGGTCGATCAGCGGCGCTCCGAAACCCGCTACGCTAAAGTTGATCCGGGAGGCGGAGACCGGGCCGAGGGGCTACTATTGCGGGGTAGCGGGCTACTTCGACGGCACCCGGCTCGATACCTGCGTGATGATCAGGTTCATCGAACAACGCTCGGCGGGTCGATACGTCTTCCGATCCGGAGGCGGAATCACGGCGCGCAGTAATTGGGAGGACGAATACCGGGAGCTACTGGCGAAAGTCCGCATCCCGGTCGCGGACTGAGCCACCAAGCTTTTTCCAAAAGGGCTACCACGCATGGGGGCAATTTCTTACTTTCGTCACCGTTCGACTTTGCCCTAGCGCCTCATGTTACTGGAGTCCATACGTGTTGAAAACGGTACCGCCCCTTTGCTTCCCCTGCACCAAGGACGGATGAACCGTGCCCGCAAAGCACTCTACCCGAAGCGCCCCACCATTAAGCTGAAGGAGCTGCTGAAAGACCGTCAGCCACCGGCCAACGGTTTGTACAAACTCCGCCTGGAATACAACGAGCAACTCATAAAGGCCGAATACATCGCCTACGAACCCCGCCCGGTCGCGTCCATTAAACTGATGCGCGCCGAAAACCTTCACTATTCCCGTAAGTACGCCGACCGCGGGGCGATCGATGCGCTGTTTAAGGACCGCGGCCGCGTCGACGACATCCTAATGACTAAGAATGGCTATCTGATGGATACCAGTTACGCCAACATTGCGCTGTACGACGGTTATCACTGGTATACCCCCTCCTACCCGCTTCTCAAGGGCGTCCGCCGGGAAAAGCTGCTCAAGGAGGGAACGATCCGCCCCGCCATCATCCGCGATCGCGACCTGGCCAACTTCAAGACGCTGCGTTTGATGAATGCTATGCTGCGCTGGGGGGAAGGGGCGGACATCGCGGTGCACCGGGCAATTCGGTTCTAGCGTTTTAGTTACGACAGCCCCAGGGGCCGCTGGTCGTATAGTAGGTCAATCACTTTTCCAGTAGCCCGACCAGATTGCGCATCGTTTTAGCCGGCCCCCCGGTCAATATGTCCTTACGCAACCAGTTCGGCAGGCCCGAGCCGGCGGTGGTGGTGCAGACGCAGCTGATGGACACGTATCCGTTTGCTTCTCTGGTGATCGTCCACTCCGCGTCGTAGCTTTCCAGGCGGTGCCGACCGTCGTGCGGGGGTATGGCGGAAGGCTCGGCGACGATCGTCCTGGTCAGGGTGGTTCGGTCGGCGTTCCAGCGTTGGTGAATGCGGGCGACGACTTCCTTGTCGGAGAACGGGAAGGGCATATCGACGAGGCTGAAGTAAACGTAGTCGTCCGTCGAACCGCCGGGTAGCACGTAAGCTTCCGCGCAACGGTGCACCCAGTCGGGGTAGCCCGGGGCGTTGTCCAGCACGGTCTTTACCCGTTCGGGCGTACTTGCGGCTACGGCGTCTACGCGCACGGTGATGGCATCGCCTGCTTCCGTGCGGACGTACACCTTTACGCCGTCTTTTTCCAGCTCGAGCTGAAATTCCGCTTCCGACGTGGTTTGTATCGCTGTTTGACCGATTAAACCCTGCACCTGCGCACCGCGCGATAGAATTAAGCCCCACCAGGGCACCGTCGCAATAAACAAAAGCAAAATAAATTTCCTGGGCATATATCGAAGGTAGCCCTGCGTTAACGGGCAAGTTAAGCCTGGATTGTATATTTTGGGCGAAAACCCCCTACCGTGAAATTGTTATACCTAGCACCATTACTCCTGCTTTCCGGCGCGGTCCTCGCCCAGGGTGACGCCTTCAGGCCGATCTTCGACGGTCAGGGCCTCGACGGGTGGGAGAGCTACGGTGGCGCGGCCCCCTACGTCGTGGAAGACGGGGTCATCGTCGGGCGCTCCATCCCTAACTCGCCCAATACCTTTCTGTGTACGCAAAAGAAGTACGGTGATTACGTCATGGAACTGGAGTTTTACAACGAAGCACCGATGAACTCCGGCGTCATGGCCCGCGGGCAGTGGCGGCAAGAGGGCGACATCCGTCGCATCTACGGCTACCAGGTAGAGATCGACCCCAGCGACCGCGCCTACACCGGCGGCATTTACGACGAAGCGCGCCGCGGCTGGATCTACCCACTCCACTACAATATGCCGGCCCGCAGCGCGATGAAAATCGGCGAGTGGAATAAAATGCGCGTCGAGTTCGTCGGCGATAACGTCCGTACATACATCAACGGCCACCCCGTCGCTAACCTGGTCGACGACATGGACTCCGAAGGTATGATCTGCCTCCAGGTACACAGCATCGGTAACCCCGAACAGGCCGGCCTGGAGATGAAGTGGCGTAACATCCAAGTAATCGAAAACCCCACCGAGGCGGACCTGTTGCCGGATGCCGACCGCATCCCTCAGTACAACCTCGTTCCGAACACCCTGACCGAGCGGGAGAAGGCCCGTGGGTGGAGCTTGTTGTGGGACGGTGAAACGACCGCTAACTGGCGGGGCGCCAAGCTCGACGACTTCCCGACCAAAGGCTGGCAGATCGCCGACGGTGAACTCAGCGTGCTGGCCAGCGACGGCGGCGAAAGCACCAACGGCGGAGATATCGTAACCCGCAGGCACTACGGCGACTTCGAGTTGCAGTTCGAATTCAAGCCGAGCGAGGGTGCCAACTCCGGCGTCAAATATTACGTCGACCCGAGCCTCAACAAGGGGGCCGGCAGTGCGATCGGCCTCGAATTCCAGATCCTCGACGATGCCAAGCACCCCGACGCAAAAATGGGCGTTGCCGGTAACCGCACCGCAGGCTCCCTCTACGATTTGATCACGGCCGACCCCGTCGACGTAGACCGCGGTAAAGAGTTAAGAATCGATGATTGGAACCGTGGCCGAATCGTCTCGGTAGACGGTAAGGTAGAGCACTGGCTCAACGGTTACAAAGTCGTCGAATACGACCGCCACAGCCAGATGTTCGAAGCACTCGTTGCCTACTCCAAATACAAAGACTGGGAAAACTTCGGCCGTTGGGATAGCGGCCCCATCCTGCTGCAAGACCACGGCGACAAGGTTTCTTTCCGCTCCATCAAAATTCGCGAACGCTAACATATACCCCCATGCAGAACAGAAGAAAATTTATTCGCAATGCCAGTATGGCCGCCGCCGGCGTCGGGCTGGGCTTACCCGCCTACGCTTCCGGTAACGTCATCGGGGCCAACGATCGGGTCAACGTAGCCGTATTCGGTACCAATAGCCGCGGCGCCGCACTGACCGCCACCTTTGCCGGGGCCAAAGACTGCCGCGTCATCGGCATCGGGGACGTCGACAAACGCGCCATCGAGAAAGGGCAGATGGCCGTCCACGAAGTCACCGGGAAGAAACCGAAGGGCGACCAGGACTTTCGGCGCTTCCTCGATGACAAAAATGTCGACGCCGTCGTGATCGCTACCCCGGATCACTGGCATGCTCCCATGGCCATTATGGCCCTACAGGCCGGTAAGCACGTCTACGTCGAAAAACCGTGTAGCCACAACCCGGCCGAAGGCGACATCCTCATTGCCGCCCAAAAGAAGTACGGTCATACGGTGCAGATGGGGAACCAGACGAGGAGCTCGAAAAGCTTACAGGGCATCATCGGTGAGATCCACGACGGCCTGATCGGTAAAACCTACGCCGCCAAAGCTTGGTACGCCAACGCCCGCGGTACGATCGGAACCCACACACCCGCCCCGACCCCGGAGTGGCTGAACTGGGAGCTGTGGCAAGGGCCGGCCCCGCGCCAGGAGTTCGTAGACAACCTCGTGCACTACCAGTGGCACTGGTACTGGAAGTACGGCACCGGCGAACTACTCAACAACGGCACCCACGAAATCGACATGTGCCGTTGGGCGCTCGACGTCGACTACCCCACGAAGGTGACGAGTATCGGCGGGCGCTACCACTTCGATGACGGTTGGGAAGCCTACGACACGCAAATCGTCGGCTTCGAATACGACGAAGGCAAAATGATCAATTGGGACGGCCGGAGCACCAACGCGATGCCGTACTGGGACCGCGGCCGGGGCGCCCTCATTCACGGAACCGAAGGCAGCGTGCTGATGGACCGCGAGGGTTACTGGGTGTACGATCTGCACGGCAAAGAGATCCGCAGCGAACGCGAAGACGGCGAGAGTGTAAGTATGGACGTCCGTGGCGGCGGCTCGCTCGACGACCTGCACATCGGGAACTTCCTCGGGGCGATCAACGGCTCCGAAGAGCTTAACAGCCCCATCGAAGACGCGAACGTGAGCGTGACCACCTGCCACCTGGGCAATATGGCCCAACGCGTAGGGCAGGCGCTGCGCATCGACACCGCCACCGGTAAACCCGACAGCCCCGAGGCCATGGCGCTCTGGAGCCGCGAATACGCCGAGGGCTGGCAGCCGAAGGCGTAACCCGAGTTACCCGCATGCGCAAGTTCCTCGTTGGTCTGGGCATCATCATCCCGGTCCTGTACCTGGGCGTGACCTACTTCTTCAGTAGCCTGATCTTGGATACGCCGGATCGGGACATCGCCGCGGTCTACCAAATGAATAAGGAGCGGTGGGGTCTCGACCTCGACAGCCTCGCCCGGGCACTGCCCGGTAAGACGGATATAGTGTTCACCAGCCCCTACGACGGTATCGAACTGAAGGGGTGGCTCTTTGAGCCGGATACCGTCCGTTGCGGCGTCGTGTTTGCCCACGGTTATAGCGTGAACCGCGCAGATATGCTGAAGTACACCCCCGTCTTTCGCGATTGCGATTGCGCGCTGTTGCTCTACGACCACCGGGGGCACGGGGAAAGTGCCGATGCCTACGGTACGGGTGGCTACCACGAGGCAACCGATTTCATCGCCGCCAGTGACTTGCTACGATCCCGCTTCGGTCTGCCCGCGCGGCGCATCGGTTGGTTCGGTGAAAGTTGGGGCGGGGCTACGGTGATCCAGGCCGCCGCCCGGGTCGAGGACCAACCCGCCTGGGTAGTAGCGGAAAGCCCCTTCGCTGATTGGTACAGCGCGGTAATGGAGCGCGGCCTCAAAGATTACGGAAATGGCCTGAAGGCGCTGACCCCCGGGGCCTTTTTCTGGACGGGCTTACGGGGTGGCGTGGACTTCAAGGCCGTCAGCCCGGTAGCAGCAGTGAGGCAGATCAAAGCGCCCCTATTACTTCTCCATTCGCAGTCGGATACCCTGACCGCGCCCGTTCAGTCCGACCGTATCGCCGCCGCCGCGCCACCGGAGCTGTTGGCCTACCACCCGCTCGACTGGGGTGCCTGGCACGCCCACAATATCATTTGGCGGCAGGAGGAGTACCGGTCGATTGTGCTAGACTTTGTTGGTGACTTCTGCGACTAATTGCTAGCTTACCCGTCACCAAATCATCGACCCCATGCAACGCAGAAAATTTCTAGCCGCCGGAGTAGCCCTCCCCGCCGCTCTGGCCGCTACCCCACAGGCAACTCAACTTACCGGTAAACCTGCTTCCCACACCGGCCCTTTCAAGCTAAGTTTGAAGGCCGATGCGATCGGGGGTAAACTTAGGTGCGGACGAGTTGCTCGACAGCGTCATCGAGATCGGTTACGAAGCACTCAGCGTACCGGCACAGTGGCTAGAGGGTTGGTCAGCGGAGCGAAAAGAGTCCTTCGCCGCAAAGGCCAGGGAGCATAAGATCAGTTGGGGAGCGAACGGGCTGCCGGTAGAGTTCCGCGAAAGCGAAGAGCGATTCCGCAAAGAACTCGCCGACCTGCCAGTGCACGCCAAAAACCTCCGAGACATCGGCGTAGACCGCATCGGTACCTGGATCCTTTCCAGCAACGCCACCCTGACCTACAACGAAAATATGCGCCTGCACGCCGACCGCCTGGGGGAGGCCGCCAAAATTCTGGGGGATAACGGCATCGCGCTCGGGCTGGAATATCTGGGTACTACCGCCCTACGCCATAGCGGCCGATTCGCGTTCCTCTCCTCCGGCAAAGAACTCAAGGAGTTGATCGGCCTTATCGGCCAGAATAACGTCGGCGTTATCCTCGACAGTTATCACTGGTATACGGCCCGCGAAGGAAAAGAGGATCTGCTGCGGTGGTCGAACGAGGAGATCGTCGCCGTAGACCTCAACGACGCCAACAACCAGCTGAGCCTGGACGAGCAGACGGACATAGCGCGCGAGCTGCCCGGCGCGACCGGCGTTATCGACCTGGCTTCCTTCGTGCGGGCGCTCGTTGAGATCGGCTACGACGGGCCGATCCGGGCCGAGCCCTTTAGCCGAACGCTCGACCTGATGGACGATCGCCTAGCCATGCAAGCCACCTACGCGGCAATGACGAACGCTATCGACGGAGCCCTGGCTGGGGAATGAGTCAATATCCAGGATGGGTGGGTGTCTACCCGTCGGTTCAGCTTAGAATTCCAGGTCTCCGCCTACGGTTTTACGGAGGTCCGCCCGGTACTCGGTGGGGGTTCGGCCGGTGATCTTTTTGAAGCTACGGTTGAATTGGCTCAGGGAGTTAAAACCACAGTCGAAGGCTACCTCGGTGATGGAGCTGTGGTCGTCGCCGAGGAGTTTGCAGGCGTAGACCACCCGGTAGTTGGTGAGGTAGGTAACGAACGTCTTACCCGAAACTTTCTTGAAGTAACGACAGAAGGCCGGCACGGTCATGGCGGCAACGCTTGCGGCTTCCCCGACGGAAACGTCGCGGGTGAAGTTATCCAGGATGAATTGCTGGACGTTGTTGAATCGTTCGTAGCCGTGGGTGGCGATCTCGAAGTGAACGCCGTCGGCGTTCAGGCTTTCGTAATCCTCCGATTTAGCAAGGTTGCTCAGTACGTCGATGAGCAGAAGCAGCCGCCCGAGGGGATCGAGTTGCAGCAGTCGTTCGAGGCGGGGCGCCTTCCACGACTTTCGTTCGGCCGGTAAAGCTGATGCCGTTTTTGGCGCGTTCGAGCAGGTTGTTGATCGGTCCGAATTCGGAAAGCGACCGAAAGTCCCGCGTCGGAAAGTCCCGGGCGAACTGCACGACGGTCTCGGCGCGGTTGCCGGTGGTGCCGTCCGTGAACCCCCAGTGCGGCATGTTAGAGCCGATCAGGATGAGCTCCCCGTTGGTAAAGTGAGAGACGTGGCTGCCGACGTGCCGGCGACCGACGCCTCCGTTGACAAAGACCAGTTCGACTTCCGGGTGGTAGTGGTACCGCGGCAGTTTATTGGTACGCAGCGTTGGATCCGGGTAGTGCTTGACGAGGAAGGAAGAGTCAGGCATTGGAAGGACGCGCTCCAGGACGGGCTGTGGATGTGCTTCCATGGTAGGGTCAGATTGAGAGAGGCCGGTAATAGGGTGCCCCTGTTGTACGGTAGGAAAGCTGGTCTGCACGAACATTTATTCGATTAGACGAGGTAAAGTCGAAAAGAGTAACGCGTAAGTGCGTAAATCGGCACAATGATAAACGAATTTGACCGCCGGCACGCAGCTATTGCCGACACACACGCG
>OY764796.1:0-5294 GCA_963668285.1 uncultured Lewinella sp.
GTACCGCGATTACAACCGTGCTAGACGCATGCGTAAGGGACGCACGAGCAAGAGCAGCTTACGCTACCAGCTAAACGGCTCCAAATAACGAGCCCCACTCCGCCGCGCCGCCTCCCTCACGCCGGCCAAAGCCGGCTCGGTCGTTTTCCGCGCCGAAGCACGCCCCGTTAAGCACGAAATGCGACCCGCGGTAAACCGCATCGTCGCATTTCGTGCCAAGTAACGTTACCGAAGACGAGACCCAGCAGTTCTCACTTTCGGTAGTTTCGGAATAAGTGACTACATTTATTCATGCCCGCTCCGTTCTCTCTGAAAATAAGCTCTGCTTGCAGTTTTGATCATCTCTATTCTCAGGTTCTATTGCCGTTCTTAGGCAAGCTCGACGACCAGCGGGCCTTCAATTCTTCCTATCATCTATTGGACGCACTCAAGGCTGGCTTTGCCATTTATTCGCTGAAGGTGCCCTCACTGTTCCAGTTCAAAAAGATGGCTCAGGCCGAAGAACATAACCTTAGCACCGTTTACCGTATTGGTGCCCTACCATCCGATAACGGTTTACGCCGACTCCTTGATGGACTTGATCCAGCTACCCTGCGCCCAGCCTTCGGTCATCTACTTGAGCATGTAAAAAGCCTTGGCCTACTGCGACACTACCGGGTCTGGCAAGACTACGTAGCCGTGAGTGTTGACGGCGTCGAGCACTTCCGCAGCAAGAAAGTGTCCTGTCCTCGTTGCCAGCAGCGTAACCACCGCGATGGAAGCACCTCTTACTTTCATAGTATGCTCAGCGCAGCCATCGTCAAACCCGGGCGCAGCGAGGTGATGCCAATCGACCACGAACCCATCAACTTGCAAGACGGAAGTACGAAGAACGATTGTGAGCGAGTGGCTATTCACCGATTGTTGGACAACTTCGAACGAGCTCATTCTCAGCTAAATACCATCTTTGTCCTCGATGCGCTCTACTCGTGTGCTCCAGTTATTGAACGGCTGGAAAAACGTCGGAACTGGCGCTACCTCATTGGTATCAAAGAGAAAGGTAACGACCACCTATTTGCGCAATTTGATGATTTGGATACTCGTCACAAAGTCAATTGGGTCACGGGAACCAGCAATGGGCAACAGCTTTCTATCGGTTACGTGAATGGATTACAGCTCAACGCCAGTAACTCGGCGGTCAAAACTAATGTGCTCTATGCTCGGGTTTGGGACCGCAAGGGAAACGAAACGGTCTTTTCATTCATCACCAACATCAAGCTAACTAAGAAGAATGTCGTAGACCTATTGGCAACTGGAAGGAGTCGGTGGAAAATTGAAAATGAAACCTTCAACACCTTAAAAAATCAGGGCTATCACTTTGAGCACAACTACGGGCATGGCCAGAAGCACCTATGTACGATCATGGCCTACCTAATGATGCTGGCTTTTTGGGTAGATCAGTTACAGCAACTAGCTAATGGTACCTTCCAGGCCATCCACCGCGAACTTAAGACCAGAGTCAAACTGTGGGATGCATGCGGTCGGTATTTAAAATGATACCCGTTAACTCTATGCAAAACCTTTACGAGAAGCTGATTGAGGTATATTGTGTTAGGCTTATTTGACCGAAAGTGAGAACTGCTGCTTCTCTAAGGTGAGTCCTACCATCAAGAGATGATGGGTAACCATGAATATTTTAATGATACCAGTTAAATCGCTATCCTTTAGATGGTCATTAATATTATTCTTGATCGAATTAAATGCGGTTGTAAACCTTTGGCGAACTCCCCCATGCCGAAAACCTGTTGTAGGTAACGACCGATTAACAGCTCTAACACCAATGCCAGGAACAATTCGACCAACATCAGAAAGAAAATCGACAGAAAATTTACCAGCTCTCCAACCTCTACCAAATAAGGTAAAGACGCTAGGACCAGCCATAGAGGCAAACTCTATATTCTGTCTAGCCAGGTCATTTTGTGCATCATTTCCCGCCCGGGCAAATACTGCACCATCATATGGACTAGTATCAACCTCTACATCCTCTTTGGTGAACTCAGCGTGGGTATCAACTACTATTATTGGTTGTGCTGCCTCAAGTCCACCAGGAGTTTCTACTATATAACCAGGAGCTCGGCTCGTTCGTACGTGTCTAGCCGCTGGAACTAACGGTCGTCGGGTTCCAGATGGGTGAACCATATCACCCCGGTATGGCTCTACCAATAGTTTATTCCCCAGCTTGGGATCCTTAATCTGCTCTAATAGTTGCCGTTGTTGACTGGTCAATTGCTCAAGACCGTCTAAATCGACTGCCCATACAGGTGTGTTCCCGGCAAACTGGTAGGGTGATAACATCGCATAGCTTGGCGCCAGCGGATCCACGGATAGGAACCTAGCAATACCGGGATTATAAACGCGGAAGCCATAGTCGTACAACGTTACACCCGATTCTTCCCACAATTTTGGGCCTAGACACATACTCCCAAGGTAGCTAGTTTTCAAACAGCGTCCTCCGTCCGTTGACGGCAGTTGCAAGGTACAACCCTCTCAGTTTTTCTTTCAAGTGATCTTTCAATTGAAGATCTCAAATGAAGAAAAAAGCCAACCGTTTCCCACGACTTCGGTAGCGCCTGTTCGGCTTGGGCTGGATGAGCGCTTTACCGTAACGTAGTGCAGGTAAAGTGATCGGCCAGACTGAGCTTGACGGGGTCTGGGGCGGTCACGTAGCCCCAGGGTAAGACGGGAAGTAGCATCAGCCGTACCGTTCGGCGACCCTGAGGTGCTTCCTTCACTTTAGGGTTATGTCCCAGGCGACAAGGCCGGAGCCGTCCCGCAAGGGCGGTGCAGGCCGCGGGCCGCCGCGGGAGCACGCCGGGGGCCGGGGACGGGAGCGTAGCGAAGGCACCGGTCACGCGCAGCGGCAAGGTGGGCGGGGGCCAGCGCGCCAGCGCCAGAACCGGACGGCCGCAACCCCGGCGGGCAGAGCGGCCCGCATAACTAGGGCGGCGGAGGAACCGACCTGGATGACCGACACCGGAGGGCAGCCAGGACGGGACCGGGAGCCGCCGCGCCGAGCCCGAGGGGAGCGCAAGCGACGTGACGGACGCAGCCGAACCCCCGCGGGGTGAGGACCGACCGGCGCGACGCTGGCTCGACCCGAGGTTCCGAGGCGCACCGCTTTACCGCTCACAGTAGCACCACCGAAGCGTGATTTTTACCCTCAAAGCCTCTGTTCCGTCACATATTTGTCAAGAGTCGTCGCTTTCTGACTTTCCCTAAATTGTACCTTTTCGGTCACTTTTGTACACCATCTGGTGCTTCCTGTAATTCATCGTCGCCCAATAGTATTTCTGGTTAGTCATCAACTAGTCTAGGCTCGTCCTTTACGGCTTCATCTTATCCGTACCCCGCCGCGTATCAAAAAAGTCCGTCACGATAATCTCGTCACCTTCGATTCGATAGACAATCTTATGGTATCTCAGAACGACTAGTGAGCGGTGCCCCCGATTTAAGTGCTCTAAGTATTTCTCCTCTTTGCCCAATAGTGGATTATTCTCCAGTAAAAAGGTCCGCTCCAGCAGTTGATCTACCTTATCGATACCTCGCTGCGGATTATTTGGTCCACCAAAGTGATCCTTGATGTGATTTAGGCGGCGCACTGCATTGCGCGTCATGTCTACCTTCATCTACCCAGTAGCGTTCGTACCTCTTCGAGAGAGTGGACACGACCAGCGGCAATATCCTCTTCTGATGCCAATGCTCTACCGACCATCTCTTTCTGAGTCAAGGGTTGCTGTAACGATGCTTCGTACTCCTCTAATGTAATGCGTTCTGCAGCGTGTATTGGTACTATCTCTTCACCCCTGCCTTCTTGCTCTAATACTTCCGGCTGTAAAGTTTCGAACAGGGCTTCCGTCATCTTCGCCAGCGTTTGGATTAACTGGTCGTTGGCCTGCTCTACCCGCAGGTGCATGAGTTCTTTTAGCTGGATAGCATCCATGATGGAGGGGGTTAAGGATTGATGTAGTCTTAGCATAAAAGTAACGGTTTAGGACTCTTTGGGGTTGTTTCTTAGTGGATGGTGCCTAGTAACCGACTTACGCAGTTCACCCAGGTTATTCTCCCGGTAGGCCTCGGCCGACGATAACCCACTTGAGCCCCGCGAACGCCTGTACCTGGCGCACGTCCTCCCCTTGCCGCAGCTTGCCCGCGATTACGCTTTGCCGGATTAGTCGGGGGGTTAAGCGCTTACCCGGCACCAGTGGTCGCAGCTTACGTACGATCTTATCTACCCCTTGCACCTGTTCCGGCCCACCCCGTAGCGTCAAAAAAAGTTGTTCCGCCGGTCGGTCTTCGAGGATCTTCTTGGGTCGTTCTTCCGTCACGTAGCGGTGTAAAGTCATCACCTGATCACCGGCCAGCGATAAGCGGCGTGCCGCAGAGCGTCCGCCCGGGGCGATACGTATGGTGCCCGCCGGCAGATCCAGATCTTCAACCCGTAAGCGCGCTATCTCATCCGAGCGTAACGCCTGGTGCACTAGCAGACCCACGATCGGCACGCCCCGCGCCGCTAGCCGGTCGTATAGTATTGTCGAGGCACTCAGCAGCCTTTGCAACTCTTCCGTACCGAGTAGTTCCTGTAGTTGCATTTGCCCCCGCCGCCGGCCGCCGTCCCGTAATATCAGCGATGCCGCCGGATGATCCCAACGTTGACCGCTCTCCAGTAAATAGCGGTGGTAGACCTTCACTGAGGCTAAGATGTAGCCTACCGTGATCGCTCTTTGGTACTGGCCGCGTAGATGCGTGACGTAGGTGACGATCGTTGTATAGTCCGCCGTCAGGGCCGCCGCCTCACCGCCCACCCAGGCTAAATACCGTTTGGCATCACGCCCGTACCTCTCTACCGTAGCCGCTGAGTAATTAGCTTTAAGGAACTCCGGCCAGGTCATCGCTTATTCGTCTTGACACGGGTATAGACCTGCGTCGTTTCTAGATGATCGTGCCCCAAAAAGTCCCGGATTCGCTCCAACTTCATGCCACCAGCCAGTAGGTGCGTAGCGATCGAGTGACGTAATACGTGAGGAGTAATCCAGGGATTAACTTCGGCCTTCTTCACCAGTTCTTTAAGCCGTACGGCCAACGTAATTCCCCGTAGCCAACCACCCCGATTATGGATCAGAAAGGCTTCCGTTTGGCTACGCTCGTTCAACCACCGCCACCGTCCGCGCCGCTGATATTCTTTTAGCCCCTGCGCTACTCGCTCCGCCAGCGGGATCACCCGCCGTTTGCGCCCCTTACCGACCCGCACGTACAGT
>OY764797.1:0-2986 GCA_963668285.1 uncultured Lewinella sp.
CCGCGGAACTGAAGAAGAGCGCACTACAGACGACCACCAATATGGATAGCCGCGTGCGGTGCACGGTGGGGGCAAAGGAGTAGGAATTCATGAGAGACAGGTGAAACTTGGGAGGACGCTAAGCCTGGTAAGCAAGCAAAAAAGACAGGTGAGGACTTACTAATATAAGACGAAGCGAGCTAATGCCAAGTTAGGGTCAGGGGGGGATTTCTTTTCCCCCCCCGTAGGTACAGCGCCCCCGACTACCTACTTAAAGAAGGCAACGGCAGCTTCCGTGCTATCCTTGACGTGCTGCTCCGGTACGCCCGGCTGCCCCATTAGAATGCCGTAAGTGGTGACGAGCTTTACGTCGGCCACGCCGCAGAAGTTGAGCGTTCCCTTTTGGGTAGAGCTGTGGAGGTGCGCCATGTCGATATCCAATCCTTGGTAAAGTTCTTTCGGGCTGCCCTGCGTAACGCTCAGGAAGGCGCGTTTGCCTTTCAGCTTACCGACGAGGCCGTTCTCGTCAAAGTCCCAGGCAAAGCCTTTGGTGTAGACGCGGTCGAAGTAGCCCTGTAGGTAGGCCGGCCGGTCGTTCCACCAGGTGGGGAATACGAAGAGTAGGCCATCCGCCCAGGTAACGTCCTTTTGGAAGGGCTTTACTTCGTCGGGGACGCTGCCGCCCTCCCACTTCTGAAAGTCGGGAAAGTTGAGGATGGGGTCGAATTTCGTCCGGTAGAGGTCGTTCATGCGTACTTCGTGCCCTTCTTTTTCGAGGGCTTCCTGCATGGATTTCGCGGTGGCCGCGTTGAGGGATTCGGGGTTGGGATGCGCTAAGGTCAGCAGTAATTTTGCCATTAAATATGTTTTTAAGTTTGTTGTAGGTACAATATTTACGCCTATTTGTTCCTATCGGGTGTCGCGCGATCCTTCCATTTTGCCGCCGGGGCCTTATCATTGACCCGCTATGCCCACAACCCACCCCGCCGTTCTGATCGCCCCGGAAGCGCTTGCCGACGTCATCGATCGGCCCGACTGTTTGGTCTTCGACTGCCGCCACGATCTATTTGACGAGGCGGCAGGCGAACGGGCTTACGAGTCGGGCCATATACCGGGTGCCTTTCACCTACACCTCGATCGGGACCTGAGTGGCGAGATCGTACCCGGCAAGACCGGCCGCCATCCCCTACCTGATGCACAGGCGTTTGCCCGCAAGCTGTCGTTGTACGGCCTGTCGGAAGGCAAACGGGTAGTGGTGTACGACGATAAAGGTGGTGGCATTGCCGCCCGCCTTTGGTGGATGCTGCGGGCCGTGGGCCACGAAGCGGTGCAGGTGCTGGATGGCGGCATTCAGGGCTGGAAGATCGCGGGCTACTCCGTTACGGAGGGTACCGAGCCGCTGCCCGCTACCGATTACCGCCGCAAGACCGAAGCGTACACCGTTGCCGATTGGCAGCTACCGATGATCACCTTGGGCGACCTGCAAGTCGGGGCAGCACCACCCTTGGCGGATAGCCGTACCGCTGCCCGCTACCGGGGGGAGCAGGAGCCCATCGACCCGGTAGCCGGGCACATCCCCGACGCGGTGAACTACCCCTGGCCGGATAACCTGGATGCCCGGGGTCGATTCAAATCGGCCGAAGCGCTACAGGAACGCTTCGCGGATTTACCGGCGGGGGTAGTATTCTACTGCGGCTCCGGCGTAACGGCCTGCCATAACCTGCTAGCCTACGCACTGGCGCACGGCAGGATAGCCGGCCTGTACGTCGGCGGCTGGAGTGAATACCTGCTCACGGAACAGTCCTAGACGTATCACCGTGCCAGCCGACCTTTCTTCCCTGCTAAGATTTTACCGCGACGCCTACCGCCACGAATACCGTACGGAAAAGGTGACCAACTTCTTTGCCAAAGCGGTAAGCCATAAGTATTACCCCGCAACGTTCAAACTGCTCGACCAAACCGGCTACCAGCTACCGGTTGCAACCGAATGGGGGAGGGAAGCAGCTAAATACCTGGCTCTCACGTCGAGCGAACGAAAGCTGGTCCTCGGTGCCTTCTTCCTCAAAGGGAAGCAACGCCTGCTGGGCAAGACGCGTACGGCCTTCGCCCCGCTGTTCTTACTAGACGTGTCGCTAACGGAATACGATGAAGCCTACCTCATCGAAGCAGACGCAAGCAGCCTGGTCGTCAACCCCGCGGCCTTGGAGCTGATGAATAAGCTGGCGGCCGACCGGGCCGGGCTGGCGGAAGACGAAGCGGAGGTACTTATCCACGAAGACGGTCCGTTTAACTTTACCGGCCTCCACCACCTGAAGGAACAGTTGAGCCAGCACTTCCCGGCGCTGGACGTAAGCAGTCTGGACGAGCGTATGGCCACCGACGCGCGCCTGTCCGATCTGGCGAAAATTGCGCAGAGTCGAAGCGAGAAATACGAAGGGGTACTGTACGCCGATACCGCCCTTGGTATTGTAGACCGCCCCGTTAAATCCAAGGGCGTCATTAACGAGTTGGGTGTGCTGTCCGAACGGACACTCCCCGCGGGTTCTTTGCTCCACCAACTATTCGGTTTAGGCGAGGCTGGTACTAACAAAATAGCCGTGCAGGGTGGCGCGCAGGAATTGGCCGTTCCGGTCACCTTGAGTGCTAAGCAAAGGGGTATACTCTCCGCCGTCCGTGACCGACCGATGAACTTGGTGGTCGGCCCGCCGGGCACGGGCAAAAGCTTCACGATCGCGGCCCTGGCGATTCAGATGGCGTACGAGGGTAAGACGGTCCTCATCGCCTCGAAGAACGAGCAGGCCTGCCGGGTCATCTACGAAAAGATCCAGACCGACATCGGCGTAAAGGGGATTGCCCTGGATGCCTCCCGCGCCCGCTTCCGGGGCACCGTCGCTACCAAGCTGCGTCATCTCTACTCGGGTGTCGGCTTCAAAGCGCACGAGAAGCGTACGTACCGCCAGCAGCGGCAGTACGTGCGAGACCTTCAGCAGCAATTGGATCAACTCAC
>OY764798.1:0-26722 GCA_963668285.1 uncultured Lewinella sp.
GACGAGTACATCCATGCGGGTATTTGGTACCGCAAAGAGACCAATGCTCGCGGCTAGCCTGTTCGCGTCCAACTCGAAGCTGGGAGGCGCGGTGATCGTCAGTACAAACGTACCGTTACCATTGTAGAATTGATAGAAACCGTCGCTGCCGTCGGATAGTACGCGGATGCTTTCCGCGTTGCCGTCGGTTGCCGTAATGGTAATGCGACCACCGGGGATGATCTCGCCCGTATTGGTGCAGTAGAAGTAACCCGTCGGGTCACGCTCGGGGCAGTCCACGGGGTCGTATTCCGGGATGCAGGGGTCGAGCGCGTCGGCGATGCCATCACGATTAATATCGTAGGCCAGATCAGCCGCGCCGTCATCGTTGCCGATGGCTGCGTCGCCGTCGTTATCGTCGAGCCAGACGGGTACGCCGTCATCGTCTGCGTCAACGAACGGATTACCACCGGGCTCGTCAGCGTTCACCACGCCATCGCTATCGGGGTCTCCGTTCGGGCAGGTAGTGCCTAGCGGATCTTCGTCGCAGGGATCGGTGAGCGGACCTTCTTGGAAGTCAGCTACGCCGTTACCGTCTTCGTCGAAGTCCATTTTCAACGGCTCCGTCGTCGTTACCAACGGTTAGGTCGTCGTCGTTGTCGTCCAGATAGGTCGGCACGCCGTCGTTATCCTGATCGACGTAGGGGCCACCTCCGGTTTCATCGGTATCGTCGATACCGTCGTCGTCGGAGTCTTCGTCTACGAAGTCCGGGGTGCCGTCACCGTCCGTATCCAGCGAGCTGTCCGCGCTGGTGGGATCGCTGCCTTCGGCGGTTTCCACACCGTTCGGTACGTCGTCGCCGTCCGAGTCGTTGTTCGGATCTGCGCCGTCAGCTACGTCGTTGTCGTCAACGTCGAAGCCCATTTCTACCGCCATGTCGTCGTTACCAACCGTATCGTCGGTATCGTCGTCGTCGAGATAAGCGGGCACGCCGTCTTCATCTACGTCGGCGTACGGATCGCCAGCGGGGGTTTCATCCGTATCGGGTACGCCATCATTATCGGAGTCCGTATCGGCAAAGTTGGGGGTTCCGTCCTGGTCGGTATCTAGGAAATCGTCACCGTCTTCGGGGTCGGTGCCTTCGGCGATTTCGACAGAGTTGGGTACGCCATCGTTGTCCAGATCGTCTTCCACTAGGTTGACTTCCTGGAAGTCGGCTACGCCGTTATTGTCTCCGTCGAAAGGTGATTCTACGGCTCCGTCGACGTTACCAATGGTTAGGTCGCCGTCGTTATCGTCCAGATACGCCGGGACGCCGTCGTTATCCAGGTCTACGTAAGGGTCGCCGCCGGTTTCGCTGAGATCGGGTACGCCGTCGTTGTCCGAGTCTTCGTCCATGAAGTCTGGCGTGCCGTCGCCGTCCGTATCGAGGAAGTTATCCGCGTCGTTCGGGTCAGTGCCTTCGGCTACTTCTACTAGGTTAGGTACGCCGTCGGTATCGTTGTCGGCGTTTAGCGGTAGTTCACGGAAGTCCAGTTCGGCGGTACCGGGTAGGTCGTCATTAGCCAGGTCGGTGAAAGTTTGCTCCGTCGGGTAGGCGTCGTCGAGTCCGTCCTGGTTGGCGTCCGTGCCGGAGGGGTCGCCAAGACCGCTTTCCGTTACGTCTTCCAGACCGTCGTCGTCACTATCTAGATCAACGTAGTCGGCAACCGCGTCCATGTCGGTATCTACGGGGGTCAAGCCCGCGCCGCCAAATCCGACCAAGTTGTCGAAAATGTCAACGAGGCCATCATTATCACCGTCTTCAACTACGGGGCTGAGGTACGGATCGGCGCCCGTTAGTTGAGCTTCGAGGTAGTCTACCAGGCCATCGTTATCACTGTCGATGTCAAGGTAATCAGCTAGTCCGTCGCCATCGGTGTCGGCAACTGGGGCAGGCTCATCCGCCCCAGCAGTACCCATTAGGTTGTTGACCGGGTCGACCACGTCGGCCAAACCGTCGCCGTCGGCGTCGGCGATCTCATCGCTGCTACCAACCCCGACCAGGCCGTTGTTGTCTCCGTCCGGGCTACCGCCTTCGACCACATCCAGGATGCCGTCGTCGTCGCTGTCCAGGTCCAGGTAGTCTACCGGGCCGTTGCCGTCCGTGTTGACCAGCGCCAGCGGCGTACCGTCGTCGGTCGCTTCGTTCACGTTGTCGTAGGGGTCAACCGCGTCGGCCAGGCCGTCGGCGTCGCTATCGTTCGCTACGCCCGCACCCAGGATGCCGTCGCCGTTTGCGTCCGTACCGCCGGCTTCCACCGCGTCAGGGATGCCGTCGTTGTCGCTGTCCAGGTCCAGGTAGTCTTCTACGCCGTCACCGTCCGTGTCAATCTCGACGTACATCGCTCCGGCGGGGGTGCCGGTGATGGGGTCGATGACCGGGGGGCCGGTACCGGGGAAGCCGTCGCCGTCGGGGTCGTCACCGCCCGCTTCGGTTACGTCGGGGATGCCGTCGCCGTCGCTGTCCAGGTCGCGGGAGTCCGGTAGTCCGTCGCCATCCCGGTCGGTGTTCAGACCCAGGGGATCTTCGATTGCGTCGAGGATGCCATCATTGTCGTCGTCGTCATCGTCGGCGTCGGCAATGCCGTCACCGTCGTTGTCGCCTGAATCGCGGAAGTCACGCTCGCCGCCCACCGGACCGGGCAGGTCCGCGGGGATTTGCCCGTTGTTCGCGTTACCGTCCGTAGTGAAGCCGTCAACTTGATCGAAGATGTCGGCCAGACCGTCACCGTCGCTGTCGTTGAAGCCACCGCTGACGTCCAGCACACCTTCAGGGGTGAAGGGGGCTCCCGGTACGCCGTTCTCTTCGATGTCGAAGGGTTCGACCGAATTATCGGCGCTCTCCGTATCCGAGTTCGTATCGGCGTAGTCCGGGGCGCTACCGCCGTCGGAGTTGGTGTAACCGATGGCCAGACCACCGGCGGATACGTCGTACCGGTCGTCCAGTCCGTTACCGTTCACGTCCGCGCCGGAGGGCGGGAAGTAACTGAAGGTCGACTGGCCCTCGATGTTGTCGACGATGCCGTCGTTATCCGTATCGATGTCCAGGTAGTTGGGTACGCCGTCGCCATCGCGGTCCTGGTCGAAGCCGAAGCCGTCCAGTACGTTGTCGGGGCTGTCCGGGTCGTTGCTGTTGGCGATGCCGTCACCGTCGGCGTCCGGGGCCACGCCTTCGCCGACCCGTCCGTCGTTGTCCGGATCAGCCACCTCGAAGTTGCCTTCGAAGGCGTCGGGGAGCCCGTCGCCGTCGCTGTCCAGGTCTAAGTAGTTTGGTACCTGGTCGCCGTCGGTGTCGGTTTTGGGTAGATCGTAGTCTAAGCCGACTATGGCACCATTGGCGTCAGTCGTAACGGGACTTCCGTCCAGATTATTTAGGAAGCCGTCGTTGTCGGGGTCACCGTAAGTGGGGTCCCCCTGGTAAGCTTCACGGGTATCGGTGAGTCCGTCGTTGTCGCTATCGCGATCACGGGCGTCGATGATGTCATCAGCGTCGGTATCGTAGGGAGTTTGTACGCCGTCGGCTCCGACCGTGAGGTCGTTGTCGTCACCGTCTAGGTAGACCGGTACGCCGTCGTTATCCATATCTACGTAAGGATCGCCGGCGGCCTCGTCGTCGCTAGAAATACCGTCGTTGTCCGCGTCGGCATCGCCGAAGTCAGGGGTACCGTCACCGTCGGAGTCGAGGAAGTCGGTATCGTCAAGGGGGTCAGTACCCTCGGCCGTTTCTACGCCGTTGGGTACGGTGTCACCGTCGGTATCGTTGTTGGGGTCGTTGCCGTCCGGTACGTCGTTACCGTCGACGTCGAAGGCTATCTCTACGGACATGTCGTCGTCACCAACCGTGCCGTCGGTATCGTCGTCGTCGAGGTAAGCGGGTACGCCATCGCCGTCCAGGTCCGCGTACGGATCGCCGGCGGGTGTTTCGTCTTCGTCAGTCACGCCGTCGTTGTCCGAGTCGGTATCGGTGAAGTTCGGAGTACCGTCCTCATCGGTATCGACGAAATCGTCGGGGTCATCGGGGTCGGTGCCTTCGGCTACTTCGACCAGGTTGGGTACGCCGTCGCCGTCGCTGTCGCTGGTGCCGTCCTGGAATTCGGCAACGTTATCATCGTTATCGTCGAAGGGCATCTCTACCGCGCCGTCGTCATTGCCGACGGTCAGGTCATTGTCGTTGTCGTCCAGGTAGGTGGGTACGCCATCGTTGTCCAGGTCGGCGTAGGGGTTGCCGCCCGCTTCGTCAACGTCGGGGGTGTCATCGTTGTCGGAGTCTTCGTCCAAAAAGTCGGGAGTACCGTCGCCATCCGTGTCAAGGAAATTACTACTATCGATCGGATCAGTAGCTTCCGCCGTTTCTACGCCATTCGGGACGCCATCTTGATCCGAATCATTGTTCGGGTCCGCGGCATCACTGATGCCATTATTGTCAACATCGAAGGGCGCTTCTACGGACATGTCGTCATCGCCAACCGTATTGTCGGTATCATCATCATCCAGGTAGGCGGGGACACCGTCTTCGTCATTGTCCGCGTAGGGATTGCCGGCGGAAGTTTCGTCACCATCATCTACACCATCGTTGTCCGAATCGGTATCCGTGAAGTTGGGGGTCCCGTCTTGATCGGTATCTAAGAAGTCGGTAGCATCGTTGAGGTCCGTATTCTCGACAATTTCTACCGTATTGGGTACACCATCGTCATCACTGTCGGTGGTGTTGTCCTGGAACTCGGCAACGTTATCGCCATTGTCATCGAAGGCCATCTGAACCATGCCGTCGTCGTTACCGACCATGATATCGGTATCATCGTCGTCGAGGTAGGCGGGTACGCCGTCGTTGTCCAGATCGGCGTATGGGTCGCCACCCGTTTCATCAACATCCAGCGTACCGTCGCTATCGGAGTCTTCGTCTACGAAGTCGGGAATACCATCACCGTCGGTGTCGAGGAAGTCGTCACCGTCGTTGGGAACGGAATTTTCCGCTAGTTCGACTAGGTTCGGTACGCCGTCGCCATCGCCGTCGGTAAGGTTATCCTGGAAGTCGGCGGTGCCATCACCATCATCGTCGAAGGACATTCCTACCGCGCCGTCGTCGTTGCCGATGGTGAGGTCGTTGTCGTTATCATCGAGGTAGGCGGGTACGCCATCGTTGTCCAGATCGACGTAGGGGTCACCGCCGGCTTCGTCCACGTCGGGGGTACCGTCGTTGTCCGAATCTGTGTCCACGAAGTCAGGGTCGCTGTCACTGTCCGTGTCGAGGAAGTCGGCTGCATCGGTGGGGTCGGTATTCTCCGCGGTTTCTACGCCGTTCGGGACGCCGTCACCATCCGTGTCGTTGTTGGGGTCATTGGCGTCGGGGAGGTTATTACCATCAACGTCGAAAGCCATTTCAACGGACATGTCGTCGTTACCAACCGTATTGTCGGTATCGTCGTCGTCGAGGTAAGTGGGAATACCATCGCCATCGACATCCGCGTAGGGATCGCCGGCGGGTGTTTCGTCCGCGTCGTCGACACCATCGTTATCCGAGTCGGTATCCACAAAGTTTGGCGTGCCGTCTTGATCGGTATCGACAAAATCGTCGGCGTCGTTCGGATCGGTGCCCTCGGCGATTTCTACGGTATTGGGTACACCGTCGCCATCGCTATCGCTGGTGTTGTCCTGGAAATCGGCAACGTTATCGCCGTTATCGTCGAAGGACATTTCTACCGCCGCATCGTCGTTACCGACGGTGAGGTCGTTGTCGTTATCGTCCAAGTAGGCGGGGACGCCGTCGTTGTCCAGATCGGCGTAGGGGTTTCCACCGGCTTCGTCGACGTCGAGAGATCCGTCGTTGTCGGAATCTTCGTCCACGAAGTCCGGTTCGCCGTCACCATCCGTGTCGAGGAAGTCACTGCTATCGGTGGGGTTCGTGCCCTCAGCGGTTTCTACGCCGTTAGGTACGCCGTCCCCGTCCGTATCGTTGTTGGGATCGGCGGCATCACTGACACCGTTGTTGTCTACGTCAAAAACCATTTCTACCGACGCATCGTCGTCACCGATCATATCGTTGGTATCGTCGTCGTCGAGATAGGCGGGGACGCCGTCACCATCCATGTCCGCGTAGGGATCGCCGGCGGGCGTTTCGCTGTCGTCATCGACGCCGTCATTGTCCGAATCGGTATCGGTCAGGTTAGGCGTTCCGTCCTGGTCAGTGTCTAAGAAGCTGGTACTATCGTTGGGGTCGGTACCCTCGGCCACTTCAATCGGGTTGGGGACTCCGTCTCCATCCGTGTCGTTCAGTGGGTCCTGGAATTCGGCTACGCCGTTTCCGTCAACTTCGAAAGCTATGGATGGCACTCCGTCCACGTCACCGATTTGGTTGTCGTTGTCGTCGTCGTCCAGGTAGGCGGGGGTGCCATCATTATCAGCATCCGCGTAAGGGTCACCGGCCGGTGACTCATCCGCATCGGGCACTCCGTCATTATCGGAATCCAGGTCGGTGAAGTCAGGGTCGTCGTCTCCGTCTGTATCTAAGAAGCTGTTATCATTGTTAGGGTCGGTGTTCTCAGCAATTTCGACCAGGTCTGGGACGCCGTCGAGGTCGCTATCGGCATCAATCGGTAGCTCGCGGAAGTCCACTTCAGGAGTACCCGCTAAGTTGAGATTATCAAGGTCGCTGAATTGTACATCGGTTGGGAATGCGTCGTCGAGGCCGTCCGCATTTGCGTCAGTGCCAGATGGAGTACCCAGGCCGCTCTCTACAACATCGTCTAATCCGTCGTTATCGCTGTCGATATCCACGTAGTCAGCTGATCCGTCTTCATCGGTATCTACCGGGAGCAATCCCGTACCGCCAAAGTCCGCTGAGTCATCGAACGAGTCGACGATACCATCACCGTCGGCGTCATCCGTAACCGGCGTTAAGTAGGGGTTGGCGAGGGTAAGCTGCGCTTCGAGGTAATCTACCAGCCCATCGTTATCGCTGTCGATGTCCAGGAAGTCAGGAAGACCGTCATTGTCGAAATCGGGAAGTGGGTCAATAGCACCCGTTCCGGCATTACCGGAAAAGTTGTTTACCGGATCCACGGCGTCAGCCAAGCCGTCGCCGTCTTCGTCGGGGACTTCATTACGCGTCCCCGATCCGATCAATCCGTTGTTGTCTTCATCTAAATGCCCGGCTTCACGGACGTCGGGAATGCCGTCGTCGTCGCTATCGAGGTCGAGGTAATCAACGGGGCCGTTACCGTCGGTATTGGTGAGGACCAACGGCGTACCGTCGTCGACCATTTCGGTGACGTTGTTGTAGGTATCGACTGCATCTGCGAGGCCATCAGCGTCACTGTCGTTTGCAATACCCGAGCCCAGGATACCGTCTCCGTTCGGGTCGGTACCGCCTGCTTCGATCGCGTCGGGGATTCCGTCGTTATCGCTGTCGCGGTCCAGGTAATTTTCGAAGCCGTCACCGTCGGTATCGATGGATACATACATCGCTCCGGCGGGTACTCCGTTGAGGGGATCTATCACGGGGGGCCCGGTGCCGGGGAAGCCATCACCATCCGGGTCATCACCGCCAGCTTCAGTCACGTCGGGTATACCGTCGCCATCACTATCCAGGTCTTTTGAGTCGGGTTGGCCGTCACCGTCCCGGTCTCTGTTGGCACCGGCTGGGTCTTCGACCAAATCGGGAATACCATCATTGTCGTCGTCCAGGTCATCGACGTCGGCAATACCGTCACCGTCGTGATCACCGGAGTCGCGGAAGAGCCGTTCGTCACCGATCGGGCCGGGTAGGTCAGCCGGGGTTTGGTTATTGGTCGCGTTGTCTTCGGTGGTTAAACCATCGACCTGATCGAATACATCAGCCAGACCGTCACCGTCGGCATCGTTGAAGCCGGCGCTGATATCAAGCATTCCACCGGCGGTAAAGGTTGTTCCGGGCGTACCGTTCTCTTCGATATCGAAGGGCTCTACGGCATTATCCGCACTCTCCGTATCCGAGTTGGTGTCCGCATAATCAGGGGCGCTACCACCATCGGAGTTGGTGTAACCAATGGGAATACCATCGACCGAAACATCGTACTGGTCGTCCAGACCGTTGTTGTTCACGTCATCGCCGGAAGGTGGGAAGTACTGGAAAGTAGACTGGCCTTCGATGTTATCTACGATACCGTCGTTATCCGTATCGATATCCAGGTAGTTCGGCACACCGTCACCGTCACGATCCTGGTCAAACCCGAACCCGTTCAACACGTTGTCGGGGCTATCCGGGTCATTGGTGTCCGCGATACCATCACCGTCGGTGTCGGTAGCGATACCTTCCCCTACCCGGCCGTCGTTATCCGGGTCATCCACCTGGAAGTTACCTTCGAAAGCATCGGGTAGTCCGTCTCCGTCGCTATCCAGATCGAGATAGTCCGGTACCTGGTCCCCATCGGTATCGCGGCCGGGGAGGGTGTAATCCACCCCGGTAATCGCACCATCGGCACCCGTAGCAATCGGGCTACCATCGAGACGGTCGATTTGTCCGTCGTTATCCGGGTCGCCAAACGTGGGGTCACCCTGGTAAGCTTCGCGGGCGTCGGTCAGACCGTCGTTGTCGCTGTCGCCGTCACGGGCGTCGATTACGCCATCCTGATCGGAATCATAGGGCCCCTGTACACCTTCATTACCGACGGTGAAATCATTATCGTCACCATCCAAGTAGATAGGTACGCCATCCTGGTCATTATCCAGGTAAGGGTTATCACCGGCTTCGTCGGTGCTGGCGATACCGTCATTATCGGCATCAGCGTCTCCGAAGTCGGGTACCCCGTCACCGTCAGAATCCAGGAAGTCGTTTACGTCGAGTGGGTCGGTGCCCTCCGCCGTCTCAACGCCGTTGGGGACGGTATCTCCATCGGTATCATTGTTGGGGTCGTTGGCGTCGGGAACGTTGTTGCCGTCTTCGTCAAAGGCCATTTCGACCGAAGCGTCGTCGTCACCAACTGTATCGTCGGTATCATCGTCGTCAAGATAGGCGGAGACACCGTCACCATCAACATCTGCGTAGGGATCTCCGGCGGCCGTCTCGTCCGTGTCATTGACGCCGTCGTTATCGGAGTCCGGGTCGGTGAAGTTGGGCAAGCCGTCCTGATCGAAGTCCAGGAAGCTATTATTATCGCTGGGGTCGGTCCCCTCAGCTAGTTCGACTAGGTTGGGTACGCCATCACCGTCGTTATCACCGCCGGCCTGCTGGAAGTCAGCGGTACCGTCGCCGTCCGAGTCAAACGGCGGTTGTACGCTGCCGTCTTCATCACCGGTGGTGAAGGAGTTGTCATCATCATCGAGGTAGGTGGGGACGCCGTCCCGATCAACATCCGCATAGGGGTTACCACCAGGCTCATCGAGATCGTTGATCCTGTCATTATCGGAGTCAACGTCAACGAAGTCGGAATCACCGTCGCCATCCGTATCCAGGAAGCTGTTGGTATCGGTAGGGTCCGTATTCTCGGCTGTTTCTACGCCATTGGGGACGCCGTCTCCATCCGAATCATTGTTCGGATCACTGATATCGCTGGTTCCGTCACCGTTCAGGTCGAAGGCCATTTCGACCGTGTTATCTTCATTACCTACGGCGGGGTCGTTATTATCATCGTCTAGATAGGCCGGGACGCCGTCACCGTCATTATCCGCGTAGGGGTCACCGGCGGGTGTTTCATTTTCATCATCGACACCGTCGTTATCATCGTCAGGGTCCGTGAAATTAGGTACGCCGTCCTGATCGGTATCGATGAAGTCATTGGCGTCGTTAGGGTCGGAATTTTCCGCGATCTCGAACAGGTTCGGCACGCCGTCTCCATCGGTATCGGTAGCGTTATCCTGGAATTCGGCTACGTTGTCTCTATTATCATCAAAGGCCATTTCGACCGTGCCATCGTCGTTGCCTACGGTCAGGTCATTATCGTTGTCGTCGAGGTAGGCCGGGACACCGTCGTTATCCATATCGACGTACGGGTCGCCTCCGGTTTCATCAACGTCATCGGAGCCATCGTTATCGGAATCTACGTCCGAGAAGTCCGGTTCACCGTCGCCGTCTGTATCGAGGAAGTCATCGGTATCGGTCGGGTCGGTGTTCTCGGCCGTTTCTATACCGTTCGGGACGCCATCTTCATCCGTATCGTTGTTCGGATCATTGGCATCACTGATGCCGTCGCCGTTGACGTCGAAGGCCATACCGACCGTGTTGTCGTCGTCTCCGATTCCGGGGTCATCATCGTCATCATCGAGGTAAGTAGGGATACCATCGCCATCTACATCTGCGTAAGGATCACCGGCGGGGGTTTCGTTTTCGTCGTCGACGCCGTCGTTGTCTGAGTCGTTGTCGACAAAGTTGGGCGTGCCGTCTTGGTCGGTGTCCAAGAAGCTGGTTACATCAGTTGGGTCGGTATTTTCGGCTACTTCCACGGGGTTTGGCACGCCGTCACCATCCGTATCATTGATGGGGTCCTGGAAGTCGGCAATACCGTTACCGTCGGGGTCGTAAGCCGCAGTGGGTACGCCGTCGTCGTTACCGATCTGGTTGTCGGTATCGTCATCGTCGAGGTAGGCGGGGACGCCGTCCGTGTCAACATCCGCGTAAGGATCACCGGCGGGGCTTTCGTCCACGTCCGGGACGCCGTCGCCATCCGAATCGTTGTCGGAAAAGTCGGGGTTACCGTCGCCGTTGGTATCCAGGAAGCTGTCGCCGTCGTTCGGGTCGGTACCCTCAGCGACTTCTACGAGATTGGGGACGCCATCCATATCATCGTCCGCCAAGAGTTGTTTCTCGCGGAAGTCGACTTCGGTGGTGCCCGGAATATCATCGTTGTCCAAATCACCGAATGCTTGCGCCGTCGGGAAGGCATCGTCCAGGCCATCCTGATTCGCGTCAGTACCCGACGGCGTACCGAGACCGCTTTCTAGTACGTCATCCGCGCCATCGTTATCACTGTCGCTATCTACGTAATCCGGGGTATCATCGGAATCGGTATCCACGGGGGTAAGCCCCGTTCCGCCAAAGCCGGCGTTATCATCGAAGGAGTCGACGATTCCGTCGCCATCGCCATCAACGGCTGATGGCGTGAGGTAAGGGGCGGCGGCGGTCAGCTGTGCTTCGAGGTAGTCTACCAATCCGTCGTTATCGCTATCGATATCGATGTAGTCCGCCAGGCCATCTCCGTCGGCGTCGGCGACCGGATCGATCTCTCCGGTACCGGCTACACCGGTAAGATTGTTAACCGGGTCAACGGCATCGGCCAGGCCATCACCATCCGCGTCAGCTATACCCGTGCCAACGCCGGTACCTACCAAACCATTATTATCCCCGTCGGGGCTACCGGCCTCACGTACATCCAGGATACCGTCGTCGTCGCTATCCAGATCCAGGTAATCCACCGGTCCGTTACCGTCCGTATTCACCAGAGGCAATGGCGTACCGTCGTCGGCCATTTCGGTAACGTTGTCGTACGTATCAACCGCATCGGCCAAACCATCGGCGTCGGTGTCGTTAGAAATGCCGGCGCCTAGAATACCATCACCGTTGGGGTCGGTACCACCGGCTTCAACGGCATCGGTAATACCGTCGTTATCGCTATCGCGGTCCTTATAATTTTCAATACCGTCGCCATCCGTATCGAGTTCGACGTACATCGCTCCCGGGGGGACTCCCGTAACCGGGTCTACGATCGGTGCGCCGGTGCCGGGGAAACCATCTCCGTCGGGATCGTTGCCACCCGCTTCGGTTACATCGGGGATGCCGTCTCCGTCACTGTCCAAGTCACGGGAGTCCGGCAATCCATCACCATCTCGGTCTACGTTGGTGCCCGTTGGGTCTTCCACCAGGTCGGGGATACCGTCGTTATCATCGTCTAAATCATCGACGTCGGCCACGCCGTCACCGTCGTGGTCTCCGGAATCCCGGAAGTTTCTTTGTTCTCCTACCGGTCCGGGCAGATCAGCGGGGCCCTGTCCGTTGTTGGCGTTTTCGGCGGTTTCGAAGCCGTTTACTTGATCAAAGATGTCGGCCAGGCCATCACCATCAGCGTCGTTGAAGCCCCCGCTAATATCCAGGATACCGGCAGAGGTGAAAGGAGCACCTGGGACGCCATTTTCTTCAATATCGAAAGGTTCCACGGCATTATCTGCGCTTTCCGTATCGGAGTTGGTATCTACGTAATCCGGTGCGCCACCTCCGTCGGAGTTTGTGTATCCAATCGGGAGGCCTCCGGCGGAGACATCGTACTGGTCGTCGAGGCCATTCCCGTTAGCATCTACGCCGGAGGGCACGAAGTAACTGAAAGTGGATTGGCCCTCGATGTTGTCGACGATACCATCATTATCGGTATCGATATCCAGGTAGTTTTTCACGCCGTCACCGTCCCGATCCTGGTCGAAACCAAAGCCGTTCAGTACGTTGGCCGGGCTGTCCGGATCGTTGCTGTCGACAATACCGTCGCCGTCGCTATCCGGGGCAATGCCCTCCCCTACTCTACCGTCGTTATCCGGGTCGCTGACCTGGAAATTGCCTTCAAAAGCATCGGGAAGTCCGTCACCATCGCTGTCGAGATCGCGATAATTCGGAATCTGATCGCCATCGGTATCTTTTCTCGGCAGGGTATAATCCACCCCATCGATTGTACCGTCGGCCCCCGACGTTAGCGGGGCACCGTCAAGACGATCGAGTTTGCCGTCGTTATCGGTATCGCCGAAATCTAGGTTGCCCTCGTAGGCTTCCCGGGCGTCCGTCAGGCCATCGTTGTCGCTGTCACCGTCACGGACGTCGATGATGCCATCGAGGTCAGCATCGTAGATCGGCTGCACGCCTTCGTTTCCGACCGTAAAATCATTATCGTCACCGTCGAGGTAGATCGGTACGCCGTCGCCATCATTGTCCAGGTACGGGTCGCCGCCACCTTCGTTGTTGCTATTGATGCCGTCGTTATCCGCATCGGTATCCGCGTAATCAGGAGTACCGTCTTCGTCGGTGTCCAGGAAGTCGTTGGCGTCGAGTGGTATGGTGCCTTCCGCGGTTTCGACGCCGTTGGGGACATTATCGCCATCACTGTCGTTGTTGGGGTCGTTCGAGTCAACAATGTTATCACCGTTTTCGTCGAACGGTGATTCAACCTGGCCATCATCGTTACCTACCAGGCTGTTGTCATCGTCATCGTCGAGGTAAGCGGGGACGCCATCTCCGTCGTTATCCGCGTAGGGATTACCGGCGGGGGTTTCGTCTTCGTCGTCGACGCCGTCGTTATCGGAGTCGTCATCGACGTAGTTGGGGGTACCGTCCATATCGAAATCGAGGAAGCTGTCGCTGTCGTCCGGGTCGGTACCTTCGGCCTGTTCGGTGAGGTCGGGGACGCCATCGCCGTCCGAGTCCGTCAGGATATCACAGGCACCGGCGAGGGGGCTGGGTACACAGGGGTCGGCGTCATCGGGGTCGATATCGGCGAAGGTCCCGTCCATGTCCGCGTCACACGCGCCACCGGTTGGGTCCGGTACACAGCCGTCCGCGTCATTGGGGTCGTAGGTTGGTTCCGATGGGTCTACATTAACAAAGAAGCCGTCACCGTCGTCGTCGATCGGCGTACAGGTGGCCGCGGAAGCATCCGGCAGGCAAGCTTCGTTGTCATTGGGGTCGAAACTAGGGTCACCCATAGCGATGTCGGGGAAGAACCCATCCATATCGTCGTCGGTACAGCCCGCGGCGTTTACCATCGCTCCCGCCAGAGTGTTGGGGCAGGTATCATTTACGTCCGGGACGCCATCACCGTCGCTATCACAGGCGAGAGAGCTGGGGTCGGGGATACATCCGTTGTTATCGTTACGGTCGAAGTTGGCCGAGATCGGCGGCGCGTCGGGGAAGAATCCATCACCATCATCATCGGTACACCCTTGAGCGTCAACCGTGGCGCCCGGAGCTGAATTTGGGCACGCGTCGACGTCATCCGGTACACCATCATTATCGTTGTCTGGCCTTTCTTCCAGGAAGTCGGCTACGCCGTTGTCGTTGTCGTCAAATTCATCTTCGATCGCATCGTCCTCATTACGGACGATCGGGTTGTCATCGTTGTCGTCCAGGTAAGCTGGAACGCCGTCCGAATCATTGTCTGCGTACGGGTCGCCACCGGCTTCGGCTACGTTGTCCAGACCATCGTCATCGGAGTCAGTTTCCGTGAAGTCGGGTTGGCCGTCGTTGTCCGTGTCCTGAAAATCCATTGGGTTAAGTGGGTCCGTTTCTTCGGCGGTTTCCACGCCATCGGGCACCCCATCCTCGTCAGTATCACTGTTAGGGTCCTGGAAGTCCGCAACACCATCAGCACTGCTATCAAAGTTCCCATTCACTGCACCTGCGGCCTCGCCCACATCACCATCCGTATCGTCGAGGTCGAGATAAGTGGGTACGCCATCCATATCCATATCGACGTACGGGTCGCCACCGAATTCCTGGAGGTCCGGTACGCCGTCCTCATCGGCATCGGGGTCGGAGAAATCCGGGATATCGTCGCCATCGGTATCGAGGAAAGAGAGTGGATCGTTGGGGTCGGTAGCTTCGGCTAATTCTACCAGGTTGGGGACGCCATCGCCGTCATCGTCAGCCGTGATATCACAATTCTCAGCCAGCGGACTAGGGTCACAGGGATCCATATCATTCGGATCCACGTCAGCGAAGACGCCATCTTGATCGGCATCGCAACCACCACTCATTGGGTCTGGTATACAGCCGTTGTTATCGTCCGGATCGAAGTCAGACTCGGTAGCGGGGATGTTGCTGAAAAATCCATCAGCATCATCGTCGATGGGCATACAGTTCGCGGAACTACGGTCGGGGATACAGGCTTCGAAATCATCGGGGTCGTAGGCAGGATCGCCCACGGCAATGTCGCCGAAGAATCCGTCCATGTCCGCGTCGGTACAACCGGCCGCATTGACGACCGCCCCGAGTAAGGAGTTCGGACAGGTATCCACATTATCGGGCACGCCGTCGCCATCCGTATCACAGGCATCCGCATCCGGGTTGGGTAGGCAACCGTCGGAATCGTCGGGGTCGAAATTGGCCGCCGTAGCGGGGACGTCCGGGAAGAACTCGTCGCCGTCCGTATCCGTACAGCCTTCGGCGTTGACCGTGGCACCGACGGCGGTCAGCAAGCAATTGTCGAGCCCGTCGGGCACGCCATCCATATCACTGTCACAGGCGGCGACGGTATTGTCGGGAACACAAGGCAGCGCGTCATCGGGGTCGAAGAGCGGGTCGCCGGCGGGATAATTGGTAAAGTAGCCGTCGCCGTCTTCGTCCAGTGGATTACAGCGAATCGAGCTGGGGTCGGGGATACAGCCGTTGTTGTCAGCTACGTCGAAAGTAGGGTCGGCGGGGTCGACATCCGGAAAGAAGCCATCGCCGTCATCGTCCGTACAGCCCGTTGCGGTTACGGTCGCGCCGGCCATCGTATTGGGGCACGCATCGAGCCCATCGGGCACACCATCCCCATCGGTATCACAGGCAAGCACATTCGGGTCGGGGCTACAGGGGTCGTTGGGATCGCTGCCCTGCTCCTGCTCCAGAAGATCACAGAATCCGTCGCCGTCCGTATCCAAATCGTTGGGGATACAGATGTCATCATCAGCGGGGTCGTAACGGTCGGTATCGGAGACCAACGCATCCTCGAAGAAGCCATCGCCATCGGCATCGGTACAACCGGTGGCCGCATCGAAGCCCGGTGAGGTACTAGCTCCCGGGGAACTATTCGGGCAGAGATCATTTACGTCGGCTACGCCGTCGCCATCGGTATCACAGGCGAGGGAATTCGGGTCGGGGTTACAGCCGTCGTTGTCGTCGGGATCGTAGGTGGGGTCGGTCGGTGAAAGGTTACTGAAGAATCCGTCACCGTCGTTGTCGATGGGAGTACACGTGGCCGCCGAAGAATTCGGGACACAGGCATTGTCATCGTCCGGATCGCGGTCCGCGACGGTATTATTGTTAGGGTAAAAGCCGTCCTGATCAGCATCCAGACAACCCGTGGCCACGTCAAACCCGGGCAGGGCGTTAGCTCCCGGGGGGCTCATACAAATGTCCATCCCGTCGGGGACGCCGTCGTTATCCGTATCACAGAGTACGTTATTGGGGTCGGGGATACAAACGTTGCCGTCGTCATTATCTACCAGCGGGCTGCCTACGGGGGCATCGGGGAAGAAGCCGTCCATATCGAAATCCGTACAACCGTTGGCGTCGACAACCGCGCCGGCTACCGAGGTTGGGCAGGTATCGTTGCCGTCGGGGACGTCGTCGCCGTCGGTATCACAGACAGCAACGGTATCGTCCGGCACACATGGAAGCGTGTCATCGGGGTCGTAGCCGGCCAGGTTGACGTCATCGTAGGGGAAGGACATATCGCCGTCCGCATCGGGGCAACCGTCGGCGTTGACGGTCAGGCCGGCGGCGGTAGTGCTACACAAGTCGTTTCCGTCGGCGACACCATCACCGTCGGTATCACAGGCCATCGCGGTGTTGTCCGGCACGCAGGGCAGTACGTCGTCGGGGTCGTAGGTTGGGTCGTCGGTAGGAACGTTAGCGAAGAAGCCATCGCCGTCCATATCAACGGGAATACAGAGGTCGGCGGAGGCGTCCGGAATACAAGCTTCGGCGTCATCCGGGTCGAAGCTGGGGTCGCCCACGGCCACGTCGGGGAAGAAGCCGTCGTTATCGTCGTCCGTACAACCGGCCGCGTTGACGGTGGCTCCGGCGGCGGAGGTGGGGCAGCTGTCGTTGCCGTCACTCACGTCGTCACCGTCCGTATCACAGGCGGCTACGGTATCGTCGGGGATACAGGGCGCGGTATCATCCGGATCGAAAGTAGGTGCGCCCGCGAGTGCATCCGGGAAGAAGCCGTCCATGTCATCGTCCGTACAACCGGTCGCGTTTACGGTGGCGCCGGCGGCCGTATTCGGGCATTCGTCCGTACCATTCGGTACGCCGTCGCCGTCGTCGTCACACGCGGGACTATTGTCATCGGGGACGCAGGGGTCGGTATCGTCTACGTCAAAAGCTCCGTTGTCGGTAGCTACGTTCTCGTAGAAACCGTCACCGTCGGCATCAACCAGTACACAGGCTATCGCCATGGTATCCGGGATACAGGCCTGGGTATCCTCTGGGTCGAATAAGGGGTCGGCCATGTCGACGTCCGAGAAATAGCCGTCCATATCGTCATCGGTACAGCCATTTGCATCCACGGTTGCTCCGGCGAGGGAGTTGGGGCACTGGTCTACCGCATCCTCTACACCATCGCCATCCGTGTCCTTACCCGCCTCGCGGAAGTCGAATTCCGGGGTACCGGGCAGGTCGTTGTTGGCCAGGAGCGCGAAGGACTGGGTGGTGGGGTATGCGTCATCGAGGCCATCCATATTGGCGTCAGCGCCGGAGGGCGCTCCGAGTCCGCTTTCTACTACATCTTCGATACCATCATCGTCGCTGTCCGTATCTACGTAGTCGGGGGTGTCGTCCGTATCCGAGTCCTCCGGGGTCAGCCCGGCCCCTACCCCACCGAAGTCGGGCGAGGGGTCAAAGGCATTGTCGATACCGTCTCCGTCGTCGTCCGTACCGACGGCTACGATGAGCGGGTCGGTGGTGCTTGGCTGTGCTTCCAGGTTATCCAGCAGCCCGTCGTCATCGCTATCGAGGTCGCGGAAGTCAGGGAAGCCGTCTTCGTCGGTATCGGTGAGCGAGAACGGCGTGCCGGTACCGGCGACCGCGTTTGCGTCGTCGCGGGGGTCGATGCTATCGGCCAGTCCGTCGTTATCGATGTCGGGGATGGCCGTGCCCGCGCCGGAGCCGACCAGGCCATTATTATCTGGATCGGGAATACCGGCCTCTAATACGTCGAGAATTCCGTCGTCGTCACTATCGAGGTCGAGGTAGTCCGGGGGGCCGTTGCCATCGGTATTCGGCAACGCATGTGGGGTTCCGTCTCCGGCTGAATCATCACGATTATCGAGGGGGTCGACCGAGTCTGCCAGTCCGTCGGAATCACTGTCGTTCGCCTGGCCGGGGCCGAGGAGACCGTCACCGTTCTCGTCGGTGCCACCGGCTTCGACCGCATCCGGGATACCGTCATTATCACTATCGCGATCTTCGTAATTTTCAATGCCGTCGCCATCCGTATCGATGACCGTATAAACGGCGCCAATTGGCACACCGTTAGCGTCAACCGTGACCGGGCCGACCCCGGGTTCTCCGTCACCGTCCGGGTCGTTGCCGCCGACTTCGGTGATGTCGGGGATGCCATCGCCGTCCGCGTCGAGGTCCCGGGAGTCGGGGGAGCCGTCGCCATCGCTGTCGATGGTTTCACCTTCAACGGAATCGAGGATGCCATCGTTGTCGTCATCGAGGTCATCGACGTCCGCCACGCCGTCGCCGTCGTTATCTCCGGCGCTCCGCCAGTCGCGTTCCTGTCCGGGAGGGCCTGGGAAGTCGAATGGGCCCTGATTGTTGTTAGCATTATTTACCGTTCCGAACCCATCGATGTCGTCAAATACATCGGCCAGGCCGTCGCCGTCCGCGTCGTTAAACCCACCACTGATGTCGAGGGTACCGTCCGCAGCGGGGGTCGTTCCGGGGACGCCGTTCTCTTCGAGGTCGAAAGGATCGGCCGCCGCTCCGTCGGCGTCGGAGTTGGTATCCGCATAGTCCGGGGAGCTACCGCCGTCGGAGTTGATGAAGCCGATGGCAGAACCACCGACGCTTACATCGTACTGGTCGTCCAGGCCATTCATATTAGCATCGACGCCGGAGGGAGTCTGGTAGGTGAAGGTGGCTTGTCCTTCTATATTATCGACGATACCGTCGTTGTCGATGTCGAGGTCCAGGTAGTTCTGGACGCCGTCTTCGTCACGGTCCTGGTTGAAGCCGAATCCACCGATTACGTTTGCGGGGTCGTCCGGGTCGTTTGTGTCCGGGATGCCGTCCATGTCCGCGTCGGGGGGGATGCCGAGGCCTACGCGGCCGTCGTTATCGGGGTCGTCTGCCTGGAAATTCCCCTCAAATGCATCCGTCAAACCATCGCCGTCGCTGTCCAGATCGAGGTGGTTGGCAATACCGTCCTGATCGGTATCAACCGGGGGGACTAGGTAGGGAACGCCAGTCAGGCTACCGTCCGCTAATACGGGGATAGCGGAGCCATCGGCGTTCTCCAGGATACCGTCATTATCAGCGTCGGCGTAAGCCGGAACGTTTTGGTAGGCTTCGGCGGCATCGGAGATACCGTCGTTGTCGCTGTCGCGGTCGAGGGCGTCGATGATGCCGTCGCCGTCGCTATCTACCGTGCCTTCGATGAGGTCGCTGATACCGTCGTTATCGTCGTCCAGATCTTCGTCGTCGAGGACCAGGTCACCGTCCGCGTCACAGGCGGTGAAATCGATACTGACCGTGTCGGCGACCGGGTCGCAAATGATTCCGGTTAGGGTCCAGCTTAATTCGTAGACGCCCGCCACGGTGGCCGTGGCTTCGGTGGTCGGGTCGGTGGCATCGACGAAAGAGACTACCCCCGGGCCACTCACGGTAGCCCACATACCGGTTGCGGCAACGGCGGGGTTGGCGGAGAGCGTAGTCGTCAGACCACATACGCCGGCCTGGTCGGGCCCGGCGGCGGGCATCAAGGGGGCTTCGAAGGTTACTGCTACGTCGTCCGTAACGTCGGGGCAGGTTCCGTCACTGACGGTATAGGTGAACACGTAGGTGCCCGGTGCATCGACGGAAACCTCCGAAGTCGCGGAAGTGGGGTCGGCGATAGTGGCGGTTCCCAGGCCGGAGGCTACTGTAAAGGTGCCGGTTCCGATCATTGGTTCGGTAGCGGCCAGGGTAGTGGATAATGCACAAATATCTTGATCGTCGCCGGCCATGCTTACGAGGGCGGCCGGTTCGCCGACGGTGACGGGGTCGGTGGTTGCCGTACAGCCATCAGCCGTGGTAATGGTAACGGTATAGGTGCCCGCCGCCAGATTATCGACCGTTGCACCCGTACCGGACCCGGTTGCGGTGCCCACATAGGTGTAGCTGGCGATGGTGGCGGAATTGGAGGCGGTTAAGCTGATGCTGCCGGTCGCGTCGCCGAAGCAGGTAGCATCCGTTGCCGTAGCGGTCACGGTTATGGCGGGGGTGGCGGCTACGTTAGCGGCTACGTTTGTCGTACAACCGATCGCGTCGGTGATCATGACGTTGTAGCCGCCGGCGGGCAGGCCGGAGATCGTAGTTCCGGTGCCCGTTATGCTTCCCGATCTGGTGGAGTAGGTAACGGGTAGCTGAGCGTTCGTAAGATTTAGTTCGATGGTTCCGTCGGCATCGCCGTTACAGGTAGGCGAAGTCGTAGTAGCCGTGGCCATCAGGTCACATCCCGGTGCGGCGACTACCGCCGTAACCATCTCCGTACAGCCGTTCGCATCCGTAACGGTTACAACGTACGTTCCTTCACTTAATCCGGTTTGCGTGACTATCGATCCGGTGGCCGAGCCTGAATTGCCGGCATCATCCGAGTAGGTGAACGGAGCGACGCCGTCGGTGACCGTGATTTCGTAAGCTCCTTCCGTACCACCCACCGTAGTGGCGTTGGTCTCGACAACACTTAGCGTTATTGCAGCTGGTTCAATCAACATGGTCGTAGCCGTAGCCGTACATCCGGCGCCATCGCTTACGGTGATGTTATAGTTACCGGCAGTCAGATTGGGGATGGTTGACCCCGTACCGTTGACGGCTCCCGCACCGCTGGTGTAGGAATAGCTGGTGACGCTGCCTACGTCCAGAGATAAACCGATGCTACCGTCGTTGTCTCCACTACAAGTTGGATCCGTAGTGGTTGTGGTTAGCACTGCCTGGGGGGTCGGGTCGATCGTTGCCGACGTACTCGCCATACACCCGTTTGCATCAAAGACATTGACGTTATAGTCGCCGGCGGGTAGGCTATTGGTGAATAGCCCACTACCAAAACCCGTGCTGGCACCGGTGATGGAAAATTGAAAGGGCCCGGTAAGATTCGTGGGAGTCAAAGTAATACTCCCAGTAGCATCGCCGGGGCAAACGGGGCTGGTCGTTGCCGCCGTTACCTCACCCGGCGGGGGGTCAAGTACTTCAACCGATATGTCGGAGGCGCAGCCGTTAAAGTCAGTTACCGTAACGTTGTAGACCCCACTCGAAAGGCCGGTGACCCGGATAAAGTTAGGTAGATTGTTTCCAGAGTTGCCCTGATCATCTGAAAAGGAGAATGGCCCCCGGCCGCCGTTAATTTGTATTTCGTACGCTCCGTTGCTATCCCCGGCGCACCTCGGCTGAATCGCAGTAGCGCTCAGCCCCGGGCGGCTGAAGACCCTGGTAGTAACACTCCCGGTATTAGAGCAACCATTTGCCTGGGTCACCGTCACGAAGTACTGTCCGGAATTGAGGGAATTCGCGTTGCTAATGGCGGGGTTTTGAACGTTACTGGCAAAGCCATTCGGGCCCGCCCAATTGTAGCTCACTCCAGCGTCTACACCCAATTGCAGTGTTCCACCCTCACAGACCGCATTGGCCGTCGGGGTGGCCGCGCCAGGAGGGCACCCCTCGATCGTAAATTGCCCAGCCGTAATGTTACAGCGGCCCGAGGGGTCTCTAAAACCAACGGTGTAAGTACCGGGAGGAAGGTTGCCAATAATCAGCGGCACGCGCTGACCGTCACCGAGGGATCGCTGTGGCGCGGAGTTGAACGTAGTCCCAAAGCGATCAGTGGCGAACATCGAGTAGCTCCCGACGAAGTTCGCGTCCGCGCCACCGGCTGCTTGAGCCTGAATGCTTCCCCGTGGGGGATTGCCGGTCAGCGCGGGGGTAAGCACCACGTTGAAGAACGCCAGCGGATCGGGTGAGCAGGGATTAACACCGCTAGACCCGTTGGCAAATTCAACATTATTAGGTACCCCGTCCAGGTCCGTATCGTTTCCAGGCTCCTGAAAATCGGCTACCCCATTACCGTTGGTGTCAAAGGGTGGGTCCACCCGGCCATTGCCGTTGCCGAAGTTGTTATTGAAATCGTTGTCGTCCAGGTAGGCGGGGATACCGTCGTTGTCCTGATCCGCATAGGGGTTGGCTCCGTTCGACTCGCCGATATTTGGTACACCATCATTATCGGCGTCGATCTCTAAGAAGTCCGGCGTACCGTCACTATCCGCGTCGCGAAAACTATTTGGATCGTTGGTATTTGTCCCTTCGGCGCGCTCCACGAGGTTGGGTACGCCGTCACCGTCAGTATCGTCGTTGGCATCGATTCGGTTCGTGTAGTCAATGTTACCGAACAAGATTACCTGGCGAGCCAGATTACCACCCGAGCGGGTAAAACAAGTTTTGCGAAACCCAAATCCACTACTACCGCCGTACTGTCCCAGCTGAGCTGTCGGGGCATTTTTGTACAAGATGGTGATCTCCGTTACCGCTACGTCAAAATTGACGAGGACATCCATATTCACCGATCGCGTACCACCAAATGTTGGATTTGCCGCGCCGGTGCTGTTGGCAACCCCGCCCCCGACAAACGCCCGGTTACCCGAGATAAAATAAGTTTCATTGGAAATTGAAGGTGAATTACCACTAGCATAAGCACTATTAAGCGTACGCCCCAACGCCAATAGCGTTATTCTGGCATTCACTACGTTACCCGATTCGTCTTTCCCCGTGACGACTACGTCGTCCTGAAATGATGCGTTAGATACATTGGGGAAGGTACACGAAATGGTGTTTGACGTAATATCATACAATGGGATACTCAAACCGCCCAGCGGGGTATTAAATGATAAAGTATACTTATTCCCGATTGTGGCGGCAGATTGAGCTACCGTGCCGTAGTTGTGCTCGATAGCGAGCCCTTCCGTTGAAGAATTGAAAGCGGGTGAAATAGCGACGCCTATTGCTCCGGCCGTGGATCCGCGTACATACACCAAGCCCTGCGCGGGCCCGTTTCCGTTACCGATTGTTGGCGTTACGTTTACCCGCACCCCATTGGGGTCGAAGTAGGTACCCGGGCAATTATTCGTCGGGCAGGCCAGTGGCCAACGGATGGTACCTCCTTGGGCATCAAGTGATAAAGAACAAGCGAATGTGATAAGGAGACTTGCTAATATTCGTAGGAACAAGGCGTCTTTCATAGAGATCAATTTCGACTTATCCCCACGACCAATCTAAAATTATAGCAAAAAAATACTATCTTCTTAAGATCGGTGTGTATAAATGAGAGATCAGCGGGACAATAAGATTTAACAAAGTAAGTATAATTTGTCAACCCACAGAGCCATGGCATAGTAAACCTGAGTAGTTTTGCAACTAACTCCTCCCCTTATCATGGCTCTCCACCGAAGCGATTCCGGCGTCATGTTTATCGCCTCTCCGGTTTGGCCATTGACGGTATAACACCTTTCGATGCTGGGGGAATGAAAGAAACATTATCTACAAGTCACCAACGCAGTATGATCACGATATAAATCATAACAATTATATGACGAACTACCATAATTTAGTGACAAAATTATATACCTACCTTCTCCGAGCAACGATCATTCTGCGCGTATCCGACCATTCGCCTTGCAAAACGGTGTAGGTAAATAAACCGCCAGCCGGCAGTTCATTCACTGCTATCAGCGAGGTGTTTTTACCCGCTGATCCGGTTACGGCCCTTTTTAGAATTACCCGACCCCGTACGTCGCGCACTACAATTACTACTTCTCCCGCCTCGGCGAGATCATAGGATATCATAGTAGACTCGGTGACTGGATTGGGGATGTTCTGGTACAAGATATTTTTGGGCGAGTTCGCAGGTGCGGAGTTTTGCAGGAATGCAAGACCCAGCAGTGCACTACCCCCGGCAACGGGGACGCCCTCCTGAACAACCAACTCATCCGTCAACTCCACCGATTCCGACAGCCGAACGGGATTGATCGCACGAACCCTAACCCGTAGCTCGCCGGCCTCCCGTAGCAATACACCCAGCAGGCCTTCGCCGAGAAAAGCGGCATTCAAGCCCCCTACCCCATCGTAATCCACTTCGGTCACTTCCAGGTCGCGGCCGAAGCGCAACGTGCCCTGCCAGCCGATCAATTCAGCGTTTCGTAGACCGGATCGTGTGCGTCCTGCCCGCTTTCCAGCTCGGCGTCTTCCGTCTCCAGGTCCAGGCTCGCCCGGCCGCCGGTCACGACGTTACCCAGTTCGATACCTACGAAGTCCGCATCCAGTACGTTGGCCTGCAGGTCGTTCACGTTGTACACCTCCGGGAAGGCCTCGAACCAGTCGTCCGTAGTCAGCTCGTGGTCTTCGCTCACGAAGCGCCACGTCTGTCCCGAACGGTAGGTCTCGTCCAGGCCCAGGATCACCCGTTGGATCGCCACCATGTCGAGCACGTTCAAGCGCCCGTTCTGGTCCACGTCCGCCGCCACGTAGTCGTAGCCGCTCTCAAAGGTTGTCGTACCCAGGATCACCCGGCTGATGGCCACCACGTCGGAGACTTTCACCTCCTGCAGGTTGACCGGTATCGTGTGACCGGGCTGTACCGTGTAGTCGAAGCCGAACGATACCCCTGCGAAGCGGAAGGTACCCGCCTCGTCGGTCATTGCCATCTCGTCCATGTCGTTCTCTCCCGTCAGGGTTACTTCTACGTCCGTCATCGGCGCGCTGCGCTGGCTCAGGATGTTACCGACCAGGTTGCCGCCCTCGCCGCAGCTGACACCGTCGCCTTCAGTTACCTCGATCAGTGCCGTACAGAACTCCGGTTCGGTGCCCGCATCGTCAAAGGCGTACACCTCCACCGATACGAAGTCGCCGAAGTCGTCACAGCTCAACGTCAGGCTCGCCTGGTCGACCGCCGCCGGGCCTTCGCCGGAGCGTACGATGCCGAACTTCGTCACCGGGTTGCCGGAGCAGTCCGTCAGGCCCCCGTCGGCGATGAAGTCGATCGCCGGCACCTCGGCCAGGCCACCGCCATCACCGTCGGCTTCCAGCACGGCCACCAACGTTTGTACGCAGACCGGCGTCGGCGGTACCGGATCGCACAGGCAACCCAGGGCCGCGGTGTCTTTCAGTTCTACGAGTACCTCCAGCCAACAGGTGTTGCTGTTCTCGTTCTCGTCCGTCACTTGCAGGGTCACGAACTGCACGCCCAGGTCGGCGCAGCCGAACGTGATCTCCTCGGCAAAGTCGGTCGGCACGACGCTCATGTCATCCGAGTAGGCCAGGCCAAAGCTCAAATTCGTCGAGCAGTCGTCGGCCGAGCCGGCGTCCACTTCCGCCGGCGTCAGGGTAGCCGTACCCAGCGGTAGCCCGAGGCTAACGTTGAGTCCGTCCACACAGACCGCCTGCGGCGTCTGACCGTCCACGACCGTGAAGGGTACGCTTAAGGTAGCGACGTTGCCGCATTCGTCCGTGGCCGTGTAGTTGAAGCTGTATTCACCCACCGGTAGCGGGTCGCTCAGTTCGGCCGTTCCGTTGGTCGGATCGACCGGGTAGCTGCCGAAGCCGCGGCGGGTCACGTCACCTTCGGGGAAGATGGTCACCGTCAGTTCGCTCGCCGTACCGGAGCAGGCGTCCAGCGTGCCTACGCCCGGGGCGTCCAGCCGCACGACGGCCGAGCATTCGCCGGCTACGTTCGTAGCGAAGATCGAGTCGGTCGGGCCCGTAATTTCCGGCCCGGTGGCATCACCCACCTTCACCAACTGGGTGTAGGTCATGACTTCCGTCGGGGGCGCACCAGTCGATCACCGTGAAGGTGCGCTGGAACTTCACCGTGCTCGGGCAGGTCTGGATCGGATTGACACTCGTCTCGAAGGTCGTGGCGATCATCGAGCACATCGCCCCGCCGTCGAAGAGGGAGAGCGTGCGGTCGCCCACTTGCAGGAAGGGGAAGTCCGCTTCCCCGGGTAAGAACTCCAGCGGAGCACTGGCCGTCGCGCAGGCTTCGATCTCCACTACTTCCGGGATGCTGTCGAGCACGAGGCTTTCCAGCCCGGGGCGGGTGAAGGTGAGCTGGAAGCTGGTTTGGACGGTTTGCTCCCGCGCTTCCTCTTCATTGGCCACTGGGCAACCGTCGCTGATGCCGGCCGTGAAGAAGCGGGTGATCACCGTCGCCCCGCAGCCGTCGCTACTCGTTTCGACCACGTCGTTAACACACACTTCCAATTCGCCGGCACAGTTATCAAAGAAGCTGGGAAGCACCATCTCCGACTCTTCGGAGGCGTCAAAAGCATCAGGGCTCAGCACCACAGCCAGTTCTGGCGCCATGTCCAGCACCTCCCCGGTCTGTCCGTCGACGGTGTAGCACCGACTGACGCTCGGGGGAAGGAGGGAAACATTGTTTGCACCTGCGTCCTCGCACAATAAATTATTGACACTCAGCGGCGTATCCACCAGAATAGGGGGCGTTTTGTCCTCGGCGTTGATCGTGCCCCAGCAGCCTTCGAAGATGTTGATCGCACCGGCAAAATCGGGATTGACCCGAACCATATAGATGAAGGTTCCGCAGCCATCGACAATGTTGCCATTGGTCGTGTCGCCGTCCATCACGATGACCTCGAAGGCGGCCGGATTGGCACCATCGAAATCGCCGGCCAGGACCATTTCGGGGATGATCGTGGCGGAGCAATCGTCATCCAATGTGACATTTACTTCCGCGATACAGGCCAGATTGGGATCGCTCGTACAGAGTACCGGGATGTTGT
>OY764799.1:0-3587 GCA_963668285.1 uncultured Lewinella sp.
ACCGTTCTTCCCCGCTGCCGGTTGATGGATTTCGCGCCGATGGTCTAACTTCCGGCGATCCGACCTGTCGGTCTCACCCTGCCCGCCGCTTCCGTGGCTGCGCCCGACCTCTCACCCCATGCTCGGACCTGCCCTCTTCTTCGTCTTCGCCCTGCTCGCGCTCGTCGGCGCGCTCGGGATGCTGATCGCGCGCAATCCTGTCGTCAGCGCGCTGTGGATGGTGCTGAACCTGTTTTCGATCGCGTGCCTGTACCTCACGCTGAACGCGCAGTTCATCGCCCTCATCCAGATCCTGGTCTATGCCGGGGCGATCATGGTGCTGTTCCTGTTCGTCATCATGCTGCTAAACCTCGGCGACGTGCCGCGCTTGCCCGCGTTCGACTGGCGCAAGGGCATCGCGTTTCTGCTCGGCGTGGTGGTGCTGGCACAGATTCTCTACGTCGTCGCTCTCGGCCTTGACATCGCGCCCGCCACCGCAACGACCTCGGTCGAGGCTGCGGCCAATGGGACCGCGCTGGCAGTGGGCGAAGTGCTCTTCACGAAGTACGCGTTCGCCCTCCAGATCATCGCCGTACTCTTGCTGGCCGCCACGATTGGGGCTGTCCTGCTCGCCAAAAAACGATTTGTCTAACGACGAGGGAGGAGTGACGAACTACGAACGGGTGTCCCTCAACTCGTCGCTCGTCGCTCGAAACTCGTAGCTCGATGGAACTCACCCTCACCTGGTACCTCTCGCTCTCCGCCGTGCTCTTCGTGATCGGCGTGCTGGGGGTGCTGCTGCGGCGCAACGCGATCATCATCTTCCTGTCGATCGAGCTGATGCTGAACGCGGTCAACCTGACGCTCGTCGCCTTCAGCCAGGCATTCGCAGACGTGGACGGGCTGGTGTTGGTGTTCTTCGTAATGAGCGTCGCCGCTGCCGAGGCCGCTGTCGGGCTGGCAATCGTGATCGCGCTCTTCCGCAACAAGACGACCGTCAACGTCAACGAGATCAACCTGTTTAGAGGATAGTCGAATGTTGTGAGTCGGGTGTCGAGGGTCTCCCTCGCTCAGACTCCCGACTCCTGACTCCGCACTCCCGACTCACCCCATGGAAACTTCGGTTCGCCTCATCCTGCTCCTGCCGCTGCTCGGCGCGGCGATCAATGGCATGATGGGGCTGTTCGCCCCGGCCTACCGGAAGCAGGAGACGATCATCGGTGCGCTCGGGACGCTGGCGGTGGCCGTGCCGTTTGTGCTCACCGTCCTGCTCTTTCTCGGGCACGATCACGGCGTCCACATCGTCGAGACCTACACCTGGATGGCGGCGGGCGACCTGTCGATCTCGTTCGACTACCGGGTCGACGCGCTGTCGCTGATTATGACGCTCATCGTGACGGGGATCGGGGCGCTGATCCACCTGTACTCGATGGGGTACATGCACAAAGATGACGGGTACTGGCGGTTTTTCGCGTACCTCAACCTGTTCATCTTCGCGATGCTCAACCTGGTGCTCGCGGAGAATCTGCTGGTCCTGTTCCTCGGGTGGGAGGGCGTCGGCCTGTGCTCGTACCTGCTGATTGGCTACTGGTACACCGACCTCAAAAACTCGGCGGCGGCCAACAAGGCGTTCATCGTCAACCGCATCGGCGACTTCGCGTTTCTGCTGGCGATGTTCCTGCTCTACCGGGCGATGACCGAGGCGGGCGTGGCCCCGTTCGGGTTCGACTTCACGACGATCTTCGAGAACGCCGACGTGCTGGCAGCGGGCACCGTGTCTGCCATCGTGTTGCTGCTCTTCATCGGGGCGACGGGCAAGAGCGCGCAGATTCCGCTCTTCGTGTGGCTGCCCGACGCCATGGCTGGCCCGACGCCGGTTTCGGCGCTGATCCACGCGGCGACGATGGTCACGTCGGGGCTGTACCTGTTGGCTCGGCTGTCGCCGGTCGTACTGGAGGCGCCGGGTGTGATGATGTTCATCGCCTTTGTCGGGGCGATTACGGCGATTATGGCGGCGACGATTGCGATCACCCAGAACGACATCAAGAAGGTGCTGGCGTATTCGACGGTGTCGCAGCTCGGGTACATGTTCGTCGCGGCGGGCGTCGGGGCGTTCTTCGTCGCCATCTTCCACGTCATGACGCACGCCTTCTTCAAGGCCTGCCTCTTCCTCGGCTCCGGCTCCGTCATCCACGCGATGCACGATGTCGAGCACAAGCTGGAGCACAAGGGCGTCATCCCGGCGCACCACGGCGACCACGACACGCCGCTCGATTCGGAGAAGCACCAGAACACGCTGCGCAACAACCCGCTGCCCTACGACGGGCCCTTCGACGCGCAGGACATGCGCACGATGGGCGGCCTGCGCAAGCACATGCCGTTCACGGCGATCACGTTTCTGATCTCGACGTTGGCGATTGCGGGCATCCCGCCGCTCGCCGGGTTCTTCTCGAAGGACGAGATTCTGTTCAAGGCCTTCGAGCTGGGATACGACGGTGCGACGTGGGCGTTTATCGTCTGGGGCATCGGAATCGTGACAGCGCTGCTGACGGCGATCTACATGACGCGGTGCTACGTCTTGACCTTCGAAGGCCGGGAGCGCTGGCCGGATGCGATGGATACCAAGCCTCACGAAAGCCCGTGGACGATGACGGTGCCGCTCGTCATCCTGGCCTTCTTCGCAGCGATTGCCGGTTTCTTCGGCCTGCCCGCCGTGCTGGGCGAAAGCTGGATTCACCACTACCTCGGAGCCGACTATGGCGGCCCGGTCGCTGAATACCACGCCGAGCATCACGTCAGCCACGCGCTGGAGTGGGGCCTGCTCGGGCTGGGCGCGCTCATCGCCGTCGTCGGCGTCGGGATCGCCTGGTTCAGCTACCGCACGAGCGGGGTCGAGACCGACAACACGATCCGCCGCAAGCTGGGTTCGGTCTACACGCTGCTCGCCAACAAGTATTTCGTCGACGAAGCCTACGACGCCACCATCGTCTCGCCGATCACCGAAGGCTCGCGCAAGGGCCTGGCGCCATTCGACGAGAACGTCGTGGACGGCGCGGTGAATGGACTCGCGAGGTCGGTGCGCGGCTTGAGCGGGTGGTGGCGCGGGATGCAGACGGGCGTCGTGCAGAACTACGCCCTCGCGGTTGTGCTCGGTGTCGTCGTTGTTGTTGCTCTCATGATCTTTGTGTAGGGGCGACTCTCGTGGTCGCCCTGCTGCTGTTTCAACAGCGGGTGGGCACAAAACCCGCCCCTACGAAACCACGTGCTGATGGACCTCTTCGCAACTATCCCGCATCTCGTCTCGTGGGTGATCTTTCTGCCCGCGATCGGCGCGCTCATCGTCTTGTTCGTGCCGGGGGAGAACGCGGTCCGCTGGACCTCGCTCGTGGTGACGGTCATCACGTTCCTCATCTCGCTCGGGCTGTGGGCCGGATTCGACGCCGAGGCGCTGTCGGCGACGGGGCCGCAACTGGTGGAGCAGGCGGCGTGGTTTCCCGGCGTGGATATCACCTACTTCGTCGGGATCGACGGGCTGAACCTGCTGCTGATTCTGCTGACGACGCTGCTCGGCCCGATCATCGTGCTCTCGTCGTGGACCTACATCGGCA
>OY764800.1:0-39400 GCA_963668285.1 uncultured Lewinella sp.
CCCCGATATGGCTGACGCTGCAACTGGCGGGTGTAACGACGGTAGTGCTATTCGTGACGGCGCTGCCACTGGCGTGGTGGCTGGCCAGAACGGAGAGTCGGTGGCGGCCTTTCGTCGAAGCCGTAGTCGCTTTACCGCTGGTACTTCCACCGACGGTGCTGGGCTTCTATCTGCTTTTGGCCTTTAGCCCCAATAGCGGCTTGGGTAGCTGGCTGGATGAGTACGTCGGTTTGCAGCTGGCCTTCTCCTTCCCGGGTTTGGTCATCGGTTCGGTGCTGTATAGTTTACCGTTTATGGTTCACCCCGTCCAGGCGGGCTTAAGGGGGCTGCCGCCGGTGCTTCGGGAGGCCAGTTACCTGATGGGGAGGTCGCGCTGGGAAACGCTCCGGTACGTCGAGCTTCCGAACATCACCCCCGCGTTGCTGGCGGCCGTCGTGCTGACCTTTGCGCATACGATCGGTGAGTTCGGGGTCGTACTGATGATTGGCGGCAACATCCCCGGGGAGACGCGGGTGGCTTCGATCGCGGTGTACGACCACGTAGAGGCGCTGGATTACGCGGGCGCCAATCGCTACTCTCTGGTGTTGTTCGCGCTCTCTTTCACGGTCCTGCTGGTCGTCTACTTACTCAACGGGCGTTCGTTGCGCCGGGTCGTCCTATGATGGAAGCCGCTCTGCACAAAACCTTGCCGGCGGGGGGTGGAGGAGAAGCCTTCCGACTCGCCGTCGAGTTTACGCTGGGCGCGGAAGAGACGCTGGGGCTGTACGGGCCTTCGGGGGCGGGTAAGACCACGCTGCTCCGTTTACTGGCGGGCTTGATACGGCCCGACGGCGGCTACCTCCGGTTTGCCGGTGAAACCTGGGCGGACGCGGCGGGCAAGATTCACCTCCCCCCCGCAAAGCGTAGCGTCGGTTTCGTTTTTCAGGATTACGCGCTTTTCCCCAATATGACGGCACGGGAGAATCTCGCTTACTCCCGTGGCGACCGAAACGGCGCTATCGAGATCGACGAACTGATCGACGTATTCGGGCTTAGTACCTCGGCCGACCGGCGGCCAGGGCAGCTTTCCGGCGGGCAGCAGCAACGGGTAGCCCTAGCCCGCGCGATCGCGCAACGGCCCCGCTTATTGCTACTGGACGAGCCACTGGCCGCTTTGGACGGGCGGCTGCGGGAAGAACTACAGCGGTACCTGCTGACCATTAGGCGACGGTTCGCTATCCCGACGGTCCTCTGCTCACACCACGCCGAAGAACTACGGCGGCTGTGCGACCGGGTGATGGTGCTGGAGGGCGGTCGTGTTATGCACGTAGGTACTCCGGCAGACTATTTCCCGGATAAATCCACCCCGGATGCGGTGGTCGAAGCGGTCGTGGAGCGGGTCACCAATCCCAATATATACTTGCGTGTCGGCCAGGATCGGATAGTAGTTCCTAATAATGGGAGACATCCCAACTTACATAGCGGTGGGCGAATCCGAATCACGCTGACGGACGAGGGGGTCCGGCTTTTGTAGCGCCCCGCATAAGCGTGCACCAGCGAAAAATCGCAAGCTTCCGTCCCCCCAAACCGTTACCTTTGTGGCCCACAACTGTCATAATACCAAAAGCCACAAACATGGGTCCTGAAGCCTACGACAAACTCTGGAAACTGATCGGTCTACGCTACGCCAGCCACCCCTGGCACGGCGTTGAGATCGGTACGCGCGCCCCGGAAGTACTGACCTCATTCATCGAAGTCATTCCAAGCGATACGGTGAAGTACGAAATCGACAAGAAGAGCGGTTTTCTCAAGATCGACCGGCCCGCAGAAGTTCTCCAATATCGTTCCGGCACTGTACGGCTTCGTTCCTCAGACTTACTGTATGGATGAGGTAGCCGCTTACTGTATGGACAAAACCGGCCGGGAGAACATCGTCGGCGACGGTGACCCCCCTCGACATTTGCGTACTGACCGAACGGGAAGTCACCCACGGTAACATCATCGTTAAGGCCCGCCCCATCGGTGGCTTCCGGATGCTGGACGGCGGTGAGGCCGACGACAAGATCATTGCCGTACTCGAGAACGACGAGGTGTACGACGACTGGAAGGACATAACGGACATCCCCAGCGCCATCCTGAATCGCCTGCAACACTACTTCCTCACCTACAAACAACTCCCCGGTGAGCCGCCCAAGTGCGAGATCACCCACATCTACGGTGCCGCCGAGGCAAAGGAGGTCGTCCAGGCCAGCCGCCGCGACTACCAAGAACACTACGGTAACCTGGAAGCGGTAATGTCCAGCACGCTCATGGAAGCGATGGCATTCGGCAACCGGCGAGACTCAATCCTGCACGAACTGTAGCCCCCCCCGTCGGTGGTTTACATGCCGATAACCGCCCCTTCGGCCAGGACGAAGACGCGATCCGTCACCCGGGCTTCTACTTCCGCACAGCCGGTAAACTCCCCGAAGGCAGGTAGTATCCCCGCCTGGGGGCCAAAGAAGAAAGCCGGTAGTTTCATGGTACTGCCAGCACGGTCCACGAGCCGCACGCAAGGGTGGATGTGCCCGTAAATATTATAGGCCCCTTCCGGCAGTTCGTCTTCCTCAAGCGGGTGGTGGCTTAAGGCCAGGTTCCCGATCACGAGGATTTCCGGCTGCAGTTTCATGCAGGATTCGGCGTAGTCGCCGGCGGAAAGAATATCGTGGTTACCCGGCACGAGCTCGAAACTGACGTGATCGTATTCGCAGAGGTAATCGCAGAACATTCGCCACACGTGGTTGCGGTCGCTGTGGAAGAGGTCGCCCAAAAAAATCACGCGCTCGGGCTTACAATCTTCGATGATCGTATCCAGCCGGCTAAAGTTGACGTCGGCCACTTTACGCGGGACGGGGATGCCGGATTTACGGAAGTGAGCCCCCTTACCCAGGTGCAAATCGCTCAGCAACAACGCTTTTTCGGCCGGCCAGTAGATGGCCTTTTGCGGGTGCAATAGCAGCCGGTTGCCGTAGATGTACACTTCTTCCATGATCGGTAGCAAAAGTAATCAGCGAAAGACGTTTTGTGGTAAAATAATCGTCAGATGCACTGCTTTTTCGGCGCGTCTTACCTTACCGCCACATGTACCGTAAGATACTGATCGTTCGCTTTTCCTCCATCGGGGATATCGTGTTGACCACGCCCGTCATCCGCTGCGTAAAAGAACAGACGGGGGCGGAGGTACACTTCCTGACGAAGGCGGCATACGCGGGCATCGTCGAGGCGAACCCCTACGTCGATCGCGTGATCAGCATCAAAAAGGATTTAAAAGAAATTGCGAGGACGCTGGTGCAAGGTTCGTACGATGGGTGCATGGATTTGCACGGCAACCTGCGGACGTTGGAGTTAAAAGCACGTTTGAAGCTCTCCCCGAACCGGGTGAAGATCACGACTTTTGACAAACTGAACATCGAGAAGTACTTGCTTACGCAGTGGAAGGTCGACCGCATGCCCGCCACCCACATCGTGCAACGTTACCTGGCCGCGGCGGCCCCCTTCGGCGTCCGAGACGACGGGAAAGGGCTGGACTACTTCATCCCGCAGCCCGACCGGGTGGACCTCGAAGCGGAAGGCTTACCCCCGCACTACCTGGCTTTCGTCATCGGGGCGGCCCACGCCACCAAGCGTCTGACCGAACCCCAGATCCGCCGCTTTTGCGAACGCCTCCCCTCCCCCATCGTACTGCTGGGCGGGCCGGCGGAAAAAGAACTGGGGGGCCGAGCGGCCCTGGGTTTACCCCATGTAGTCAATGCCTGCGGCCGCTACAAACTAGCCGGCTCGGCGGATCTGGTACGGCAGGCGGCCGTCGTCCTCACGCACGATACCGGCCTGATGCACATCGCCGCCGCCTTCCGCAAACCCATCGTGAGTGTGTGGGGCAATACCGTACCCGCCTTCGGTATGTACCCTTACCTCCCAAGCCACGAAGACGCGGAGGAGGCACGGCGGCACGAAGTGCCCGGCCTGGCCTGCCGCCCCTGCTCGAAGATCGGCTACGCGGAATGCCCACAGGGGCACTTTCGCTGCATTGAGGAGCAATCCGTCGAGGCTTTAGTCGCTCAGTGTAAGAGCCTCCTCCGGGCCAATGGTTGATCGTGAAGCACTCGGTACGGCCGCCCGATCGAAAAACAGAATCAGACGGGTCGATTAGTTACGGTCGAAGCGCAGTTCCTGAAGCAGGATATTATTGCCGCGTTTGGCGACGTAAACGTACACGCGGTAGTTCCCCTTATCGGTCGTGAGCGTACCGATGCAGTATTCGGCGTCGTCGGCTTTCGAAGCACCCTGGTGGACTTTCCCGAAGCTCGTCTTGGTGAATCTGCCGAAAAAGGCGCGCAGTGCACTGGCGGCGTCACTGCGGGAGTAAACATCCTCGGTATCGAGTATCCTGAGCTCCAACTCCTCACCCATCGCGGCCACCAAAGCCTCCACGTTAGCCTTACCCACCGCGTCGCAAACACCGGATAAGGATACGGGCGTCTGATCGCTTACGGGGGCCGTACTAAAAATTAATCCAGAGAGAAGCAGGAATAGCATTTTCATAGTCCGTGGGTTAATGTAGGCTCGGATCTCGGGTAGGGATCCTGCGGTAAATCTACGTAATTATGACGCTGCAGTTTTCATACCGTCACTTATACAATACCCCGAAAACGCCACCTTAACGTACGTGATTGTAGGGTTCACGTTAAATAACCAGCTCTAAATCAGGCTACTCTACCACGCGTTTTTCAACGGGGGAAGTGCGCCGGACGGGCCGGCGGGCACCTTCGAATCGGCCGTGAAAACACTGTACCTTCGCCGGTGAAGAATCCCGCAAAATGACCGATAACAAAGCTTTTCTGATCATCCTCGACGGATGGGGTATCGGAGATCGACCCGAAGACGACGCGATCGCCCAGGCACGCACGCCCAACTATGACCGCATCCATGCGGCCTGCCCGCACGCAACCTTAGTCACTTACGGAGAGGAAGTGGGGCTGCCCGAAGGGCAAATGGGTAATTCGGAAGTCGGCCACCTGAATATCGGCGCCGGTCGCGTCGTTTACCAAAATTTTGCGCGCATCAACAAGGCCATCCGGGAGGGCACCCTCGAAAAAATGGCCGTTTTGCAGGATGCCCTACGCTACGCTTCGCAAAACGACAAGAACATTCACCTGATCGGGCTGGTCAGCGACGGGGGCGTCCACTCCCACCTCAATCATCTACTACGGCTGACGGACATCGCTACCGAAGCAGCCGGTAGCCGAGTCTTCGTACACGCCTTTACCGATGGGCGGGACGTGGCCCCTACCTCCGCCACCGGCTACCTCGAAACCCTGACGGATCACATTTCCGGTAACGGTGCCCGCCTCGCCTCCGTCGTCGGGCGCTTCTACGCTATGGACCGAGATACCCGTTGGGAGCGTATCCAGCAGGCTTACGACCTGCTCGTGCACGGCAAAGGTGAAGCGAGCTCGGACGTAATAGCTACGCTGAACGAACGCTACGCCGAGGGCCAGACCGACGAGTTCATCCTGCCCATCATGGCCGCTGACCCGGACGGTAGCCCGGTCGCGACCATCAAACCCGGCGACGTCGTCATCAATTTCAACTTTCGCACCGACCGGCCCCGCCAAATCACCCGTGCACTCACCCAGGAGGCCTTTCCGGAGTATGGCATGCAGCCGGTGCGGGACGTTCGCTACGTCTGCCTGACGCAGTACGACGAGAAGTTCGTCGACGTGGAGGTCTTGTTCACCCCCGACGATCTTACGCAAACGATCGGAGAAGTCGTTAGCAACGCCGGGAAGACGCAAGTACGGATCGCCGAAACCGAGAAGTACGCACACGTGACCTTCTTTTTCAGCGGCGGGCAAGAAGACGAGTTCCCCGGGGAGCGACGACTGCTTATCGACTCGCCGCGGGACGTAGAAACCTACGATGAAAAGCCGGAGATGAGCGCCTACGGCATCCGGGATGCCATCGTTGGGGATATACGAGCGAACGCCCCGGATTTCATCTGCCTAAATTTCGCTAACACCGACATGGTCGGCCACACCGGCATCTGGGGTGCTGCCATATCCGCTGCCGAAATCGTCGACGGCTGTTTGGGAGACGTTCTCGAGGTAGCCAAAGAAGAAAACTATCACGTACTGGTCATCGCCGACCACGGGAATTCCGACGTCATGCGCAACGCCGATGGGAGCGTACATACGGCGCATACGACTAACCCCGTCCCCGTGATCTACGTCGGCCCGGACGCCAACGTCCGCCTGCGCACCGATGGAAAGCTGGGTGACGTGGCCCCGACGCTGCTCCAATTCATGGGCATTGCCCAGCCGGCCTTAATGACTGGTCGATCACTGTTGCAGGAGATGTCAGTCTAAACTTCACTCCCGAGCGATTCGCGAAAGGCCGTCGGGCTGGCACCTACCACTTCCTTAAAGCTGCGGCTGAAGTGCTGCGTTGTTTTGAAGCCGGTCCGGTAGGCAACTTCACCGACGGCGAGCTCCGTCTGCTCCAATAGTTGACGGGCCCGGCCGATGCGCAGTTGCTTGATGAATGCTTTAAGGGGCAGGCCGGTGAGTGACTTGACCTTGGTATAACATACCGAACGGCTGACGGCCAACCGGCGTAAAAGATCGTCGGTACTTAGGTCCGCATTGTCCATGTTCTCCTCTACGAACCCACGCAGCGTACGTAGGAATTCAGCATCGGCGTCAACGGCGGTGAGCACCCCTTCGTCCAGGGCTTCCGGTTGGCTTAACCAGCGGCGGCGGGCGGCGTCGAGGGTAGTCAGGGTGTTTTCGATCTTGCTACGCACGTGGTCCAGATCGAAGGGCTTGAGTAGAAAATCATTAGCCCCGGCATCCAGTGCGGCGATGCGCGCCGCATCGCTGTGGCGGGCGGTCAGCAGCAAGACGGGTAGATGACTCGTCAGTGGGTCCGCTTTGAGCGACCGGCAAAGGTCCACTCCATCCAGGCCCGGCATCATCAGATCCGTCAGCACCAAATCGGGTTGTAACTGCCTGGCAAGATCGAGGGCGGTGGTACCCTCCGGCGCTTCCGTGACGCGGAATCGCCCTTCGCAACCGATGCGAAGGAGTTGGCGGATGTCGGCATCGTCGTCGACTATCAATAAGTGAGGAAGGTTAACGTTACTAGCGGCGGGCAAGACTGCCTCGCCGCCGCTTTCGTCATTCTTACCCGCAAGCTCGACGACTGCGGGTTGCACGGGTAGCGTACAGATAAAGGTCGTTCCCTCTCCGATGTCGCTGAGGCATTCGATCTGCCCCCCGGCTAATTCTACGTACTGGCGCACGATGGAGAGCCCTACGCCCGACCCATCCGCGTGCTCTCCGTTCTCGCCGCGGTAGAAGCGTTCGAACAGGTATTGTTGTTCGTCCTTGGGTATGCCGGGCCCGTTATCGGCCACTTCGATACGCAGTTGTCGGCCCGCCTCGCCTACGGCCGCTAGTTCGGCGCTAAAACGGACCGCGCCCCCGTCTTGCGTGAATTTCAGGGCGTTCGAAATCAGGTTAGTGCAGATGCGGTCCAGCACTTCGGCGCTGTAAGTCAGGTGGATAATCTCCCGGGGTAACGAAACCTGCAGTTCGATACCGGCCTCGCCCGCCTGCGACTGGAATGAATCGGCCAGCATGCGCAAGTAGCCGAATACGTCACCTTCCTCGAGCTGTAACTCCGGCGTTGCGTTCTCTACCCGTTGCACGTCGAGCAGACGGTCTACGAGGCGACGCAGGCGGCCGATGTTTCGTTCCATCAATTCGTACAACCGTTGCCGCTTCGTAGCCTCGAGCTCGCCCCCCTTCATCAACTCCGTCAGCGGGCCGCCGATCAGGGTAAGCGGCGTGCGTAATTCATGGCTGACGTTGACGAAAAAGCGGGCTTTGCTATCGGCCATTTCGCGCGTATTCTCCGCCCTTATGCGGGCGATGGCCACGGATTGCTGTAGTGCCGCCTGGCGCTTCAGGAACCGCCGGTAGCCGTACAGGCCGGCACCGATCAACAATAAGTAGGCCAGATAAGCGGGCCAGCTGGAATACCAGGGGGAAGCGACTTCGAGCGTCACGGCGGTGGGCTCGGAGAACTCGAGCCCGTTCTTCAGGGCCGCTCGAAACTCCATCCGGTGGTCACCGGGGGGGAGGTGGTAGAGGGTGTATCGTGGCAGTTCGCCGTCGATGTCCAACCACTCGTCCTGTAGTGGGAGTAGGCGTGCCTGATAGCGTACGGCCTCCGGGTGGGGGAAGTAAAGCGTGCTCAGATCGATAGAAACCCCGAGGTTATCGTGCGGTAAGGAAAGGGCCGCGGAGGGTGGCAGTTGAATATTATTACGACGCCCGTCAGGTTCGAAGACCTCGACGTTGGAAATCACCGGGGCGGAAAGCATCGGCGGGTCGGTCAGCGCATCCGGGTCGAAGCTTAAAAAACCGTTGTCGTAGCCGAAAAGCAGACGCCCGTCCTGCAAGCGCGTAGCGGCGTTTCGGCGAAACTGCTTCACGCCGAAGTGTGCCGGTAGTACGTAGGTGGTGTAACTCTCGGTTACCGGGTCGATACAGTAGAGACTCCCCTTCTGCCCGACCCAAATCTTGTTATTCTCATCACCCTGCGCCTGAACGGAACTGATAATTTCTTTGGACAGGGCGGGCGGCAAGGTCATTTCCGGCAGTCTGCAGCCGTCCAGGTCCATAGCCAATAAGCCCTCCTGGGTACCTACCCATATACTGCTACCTACGGCGGCTACGGAGTTGACGCGGTGCGTAAAGTCATCCGGGTGCCCCAACTCAGAGACGATTATGGGGTCGACGGTGGCCCGGTCGGTACTCAGCCGGTAGAGGCCACTCACGGTAGCCATCCAGACTTGGTTTCGCTCGTCGACGCTCAAGTCGAACACGTAGGGGGAGAAAGCTTGCCCCTGTTTGGCGTCGAAGCGGCGGAAGTCCCCCGTTTTCAGGTTCAGCTCGGTTATACCGACGTGGTGGACGGCGATGTAAAGGCGGCCCTCCTGGTCTTCGGCGATTGCGCGTACGTCGTTGCCCCCGAGGATCTCTTCGCTTCGCGGGTAGTTCGTCCATTCCTGCCGGCTTTCGTCGAACCAGAGTAAGCCATTGCCGTAACTCCCGGCCCAAAGTTGGCCGTCCGAGCTTTCGAAGATCGAAAAGATGGTGGACCGTTCGATCTCCGGCGTACTGATTGCCAAGTGGATGTTACGCACCGCAAGGGTCCGTGCATCGAGCTCTCGGATGCCGCCTTCGAAGTATCCCACCCAAAGCCGGCCGCGACTGTCTTCGTGAAGGGCGCTGGCCGAGCGCATATACTCGGGTAATTCGGGTTCGTTGGTGGGGTCGGGGTGGCTGTAAAAGGGTGCGGCCGGTGCGGCTTTACTGAGGCCGTGGGAGAAGTGACCGAGCCAAATGACGCCGTCGTCATCGGGCAGTACGACGGAGCATTCGCTGGCCACCATCGTCCAGCCTACGCCCCGGTGGTTATCGTAGATCTTCGTCGTTCCGTCTCCGTGATTATACACGTGCATGCCGGAGGTGGTCGTAAAGAAGAGTTCTTCTCCCCGCCGCGCCATTTTGTAGGCGGAGACGGCGGTGCTGGATACCCCGTGACGGAGCCTCAGGCCCGTACGCACGTCCATCGCCTGCAGGCCGGCGTGGAGCTTACCGATGTAGAGCGTATCCCGGTCGCGCAGTAAGCCCTGCACTTGTTGTTGTTCGACGGCGACGCGGGGGTTATCGCAGTAGCGTATGATTTCTACCGAATCCCGCCCGGCCCGAAGTACCCCGACGCCACCATAACCGTAGCCGAAGTAGGCATCCCCGAGCGAGTCGACGTACAGGGTAGAAATATCGGCGTAGACGCTGAAGGTGCTGCCGGGGGCATCCTCGGGCAACAGCAGCTCTTCGGCAACGGGCCATAAGCGGTCTCCGGCCTCGCCGGGGAAGAGTACGAAGAAAGCCAGTTTAGCCTCGGCGGGGGCGGGATACACCTGACCGAGCCAATACTCTAGCCGTTCCTGCGCCGTACGGGGCGCGTGCGCCTGCGCTTTTGACAGCGCGGGCGGGGTGGGCGTAGGCGACGCAGAGAGCAGCGATAGCGCCAGATTGCCCGCGGGCAAGTCCACGAAGTAAGTGGAAGAAGGAGAAATGCCCGCCCCCTTGAGAATTTTCGTTAAACGCTCTTCCGGGGCATTGGCCCGCGATAGGCCGGTGATGCCGTGGTTAGGGATGAAGCCGGTGAACGTTCGCCCCTCATCGTCGTAGATATTATAACCGTAAACCGTGGTGGCGATGATGCGCCCGTCGTTCAGTTGGCCGATACCCGTAACCATGTTGTGGGTGAGTAGCGTAGGGTGCTCCAGGTCGTTATAATAGTTGGTAAAGGTACCGGCGCGGCGATCGAGCAGCGCAACGCCGCCTTCCTGCGTCCCGACCCAAATGCGGTTTTGACTGTCCACAAAGACCGTAGTGGCGTAGTTGTCGGGTAGGGAATTAGGGTTGTCCTTCTCGTGCAGGTAAGCTTTGAACTGATAACCGTCGAAGCGGTGCAACCCCCTGTTTGTCGCCAGCCAGAGGTAGCCGCAACTGTCTTTGGCCAGATCGTTGACGGTATTGCTCAGCAATCCGTCATCGTCGCCGTAATCGACAAATTCTAGTGGACCCGTCTGACCGTACGACAAAGGTGCCGTCAAGCACCAAAGCGTACAGATAAATAGAATAATCGATTTCATACTAGCACGTCAGCGCCATCTAAGAAAGACGGGTAACCATGAGAATGCGTGTTTGCCCTAGGCGGTCATCTATCGCAAGAGATACAGGGGTAGAGTTAGGGCTTGTTACAAAGATAGTTATAGCGAGCCTGAACTAAGTGTCTGAATACCGACGTCCATTTCCTAGCATCCCCCCTGTACCGTAACTTCCGGCGCTCTTACCCATCACGCTACGATTAACTTCCGCCGATGACCCATCCGACACCACCGTATATAGATGACTGGACGCACCGGCTTCCCAACCGGCTCGGCGGGCGCAGCATCGATGAGCTCGATGCCGATTTCCACACGGTGACGGCCGCCTCCCGCGGCACCCACGGTCAGCCGCGGTGGACGGTTGGCGCCTACGTCGATGACGGCACCTACGAAGAGATCAATACCTACGCGCGTACGGAGATTACCTCCGGGGCCGAAGCCCTACTCTTTCGCCTCTACCGCCAACCCGATAGTAAGGCCATCAGCCAAATACTACGGGGGGTGGACGCCACGGCGATCGGCCTCAACTGCTCCCTGCGCTACCCGGGGCAGGACCCGGCGGAGCTTTTCCGCGACCTCGTGCAGTACCTTCGCGCAAAAGGTTACGACCTGCGGCGGGTAAGCGGGTCGGTGGATTTCGACCCCCTGCTCGACTGGTCCGATCCGCCCTTCCCCCCACTCATTCGGCTGCTCAAATTCGTGTGCCGCTGGATGCCCTCCTTCGCCGTCCTACAGGTAAATGCAGCCGGGTTTAACCACGGGGTTCATCTGGCAGATACGGAGTTGGCCCTCGCCCTGGCTAAAGGCGTAGAGTACCTCAAAGAAATCGAAGCGCACGGCTACTCCCCCGGCTCGGCCTGCCCGCACCTGAAGTTTGCGCTTACGGTAGGAACGTCTTTCTACGGTGACGTCGCCAAACTGCGCGCACTGCGTCGTCTGTGGCCACGCGCGCTTCGTACCATCGGCATCGAGGCTAAGCACCCGATCCGCATCGCCGCCCACTCTGACGTCAACGTACTCTCCAACGACTGGGCGCGAAATCGAGCCGCCTTAAACGCCCAGATAGTGGCCGCCGCCCTCGGGCAGGCTTCAGAGATTTACCTCGCCCCCCTGGAAGATATTGACGACGCCCCCACCGCGCAGGCCCGCCAGTACGCCTTACACACCCAGCGAGATCTACGTCATCAATTTCCATCACCCGCACCGGAAGCCGAGCTGACAACCATCACCGATGCCCTCGTCGAAGCCACCTGGGAAAACTACCAGCACCTCGTTGCACAGGGGGGGTTTGCTTCCGCTATTGAATTCTAATGCAATACATCCTTCTGCTTCCGATACTTTGTTTGCTGGCCAGCTGCGGCAAGCCCGAGCCTACCACCAGCGATACCGATCCACCCACCCCCATGCCAACTATAACTGAAACGACCTTCGGGGAAATCCCCGGCAAAGGCACCGCCCAACTTTACACCCTAACCAACGCGGCGGGCAATACCGTCAAGATCACCAACTACGGCGGTATCGTCACTTCCATTATTCACGAAGGCGTAGAGATGACAATAGGCTTCGATGAACTCGAACGCTACCTCGAGCCCTACCCCTATTACGGTGCCCTCATCGGCCGCTACGGTAACCGGATAGCCAATGCCCGGTTTGCGCTCGACGGGGAAACGTTCGACCTCGTCCCCAACGAAAAAGGCCATCAGCTACACGGAGGCACGGACGGCTTCGACAAACAACTCTGGTCGGCCAGTAAGGAAGAAACCAACGACGCCGCAGCCCTCACGCTCACCCACGTCAGCCCGGACGGTGACATGGGCTTCCCCGGCGAACTTACCGTAAGCTGTGTCTACACCTGGACGAACGATAACGAGCTGAGGCTGGATTACGAAGCCACTACTACGAAGAACACCATCGTAAACCTTACTAACCATACCTACTTCAACATCAGCGCCGCCGATACGGTCACGGCCGTCTTACTGGAGCTGAACGCCGATGCCTACACCCCGGTGGACGACCAACTCATCCCCTTCGGCCAAAACGAACCGGTGGCAGATACCCCTTTTGACTTCCGCCGGGCTAAACCCATCGGCAGGGACATCGCCGCCGACCACCCCCAGATAGCCCTGGCAAGCGGTTACGACCACAACTGGGCATTGAACGATTACGACGGCAGCCTAAAGCAGTTCGCGGTATTGACGGACCCCGCCTCCGGCCGCAAACTGTACTGCTCGACCACGGAGCCGGGCGTGCAGATCTTTACCACTAATTTCAAGCCCGGCCAGTTTCGTACCCGGGGCGGCGGGCCGGTCCCCATCCACGGCGGCATCTGCCTGGAAACCCAACACTTCCCCGACTCCCCCAACCAGGAGGCCTTCGCTACGCCCCGCCTGAATGCCGGTGATACCTACAAAACAACCACCGTTTACCGCTTTGAGTGACGGCAGCTTGCCCTGGTGTTCCATCATCCTGCCAACGCTTAACGAAGAGGTCGCCTTACCGCTTACGCTACCGCACCTACACCCCCTGCTTGCCAGTGGGGAGGTTGAGGTTATCGTAGCGGACGGCGGCAGCCGCGACCGTACGTGCGCCATCGCCCGGTCCTTCGGCTGCCGGGTAATCACCTGCCCCCCCGGTCGTGCCCACCAAATGAATGCGGGGGCGGCCTGCGCCGGGGCACCCCATTTGTGGTTCCTACACGCCGATACCCGCCCGCCGGGGAACTGGGTGGGGCAGCTACGAATCGCAGCCCGGAACGGAACTCCGGCCACCTTCCCCTTACGCTTCGATTACCGGCACCCCCTTTCCCCCCTCCGGCTCTACGGGTGGTTGAGCGCCATCGATCTGGATGCCTTTCGCTTTGGCGATCAGACCTTATTCGTATCGGCCGCGGCCTTCCGCTCGGTGGGGGGCTTTGACGAGCGTATGGCCTTGTTAGAGGACAACGACATCGTACGCCGCCTCCGCCGAACCTGCGGTAGCATCCAGCTGCTGGAGGGGCGGGTACTGACCTCGGCGCGGAAATACCGGAAGTACGGGGTAGTGTTCACCCAGGCGGTTTACGTAATGCTCTACCTGGGTTATCGGTTGGGCGTGGGGGGCGAGCGCTTACTCGCTTTCTACCGCCGGGCTTTCCGTGACGAAAACGGGGATTACGCGTAGGTGGTCCTCATTCGTCCAGATCAGCTGTTGGTAGGCCGGGGGTAGAAAGTCCTGCTCGAATGCTTCGGCGTGCGGCTTAATGAAAAAGCTGGTCGGTGGGCAGAGGTGTACGAGGAGGTTTTCATCCCGTACCGTTCGGCCACAGTGGTAATGACCGCAGAAGACGTGAACGTTATCGGGCCGTTCGCGCAGCAGACTTTGGAGGGGGCCGGCACCGCGCAGGGAGTAGTTGTCGTCCATGAACGGAAGCCCCATCTTAATCGGCGGGTGGTGCATAACGACGTGGGCCTCCGGGTACTGCTCGAATTTGCCACGCAGCCAGTCTACCTGGTCTTCGCCGACCTCAGCGTAGCGGGTATCCAAAAAGAGGAAGCTCTGCTCGCCCAAGTGCAATTCCTGTACTATCGGATCGTTCCCCGTACCCGGCAGGTCGAGTTGCCGACGCATCATTTCCCGATCGTCGTGGTTGCCGGGCAGAAGGATAGTTGGTTTGCCGAGTGCTTTTAGGCGGGGGGCCAGCCATTCGAAGACCCATTCCTTAGGCTCGCGGGCGCAAAAGTCACCGGTTAGAAAATAGGCATCCGGGTCGAAGGCATGAGCGTGCGCCAGTACCCGCTCGAACCGTTCCATGACGGGCAAGTCCATGAGTTGTTCCCTTTCGGGAAGCAGGTGTAAGTCCGTGATTTGCGCGACCTTGAGCAATGTATGCTAGTTTATGGCTGGGGTGGTGCCGTATACGCTACGGGCAAGCGGCCACTAATGTAAGCGTTCCGGTGTAAACTAACGGAGCCGCACCATTCAGATTATTCCCAAATGCAACACCCGCCCACCGGAAGTATTCACCGGCATGGTACTCTTACCGATTACCACCCCGTCCTCCAGGGCCGTGAAGCGTTTCTTTACCCGACCGAAGACGTCCCGCAAGGTAGCCACGATCTGCCCCGCGCGCACGGTTTCCAGCAGTTCGACCTCCACGGTAAGCAGGCCGCCGGTGTCGGTATACAACCAGTAGGATTTACGGCAGATGATGGGTGGTACCACGGCCGGTTCCTGCTCGTCGTTGGTGATGCCCAGATGGGCGAGTACGTTATGGACGCCCGTCAGTCCGCTACGGATCAGCTTCTTCTGGTAAACGCCCGGGTTACCGACTTCGAGGGTAATGGCGGGGATGTCCATGTCGTCCGCCTCGCCGCGCAGGGTACCGTCCTTCGGGGGGTTATGGACGATGAGTTGGGGGTTCTGCAGCATGGCCAGCTTGCGCGTAGCTTCCTGGGCCATATCGGCGCGGATGTAGTAGCTGTTCACGCGGCCGCGGGAGGCGGTGTGTAAATCCAGCAGGTAATCGAAATGGCCGATGACGCGGTCGAGTAAGCGGTGGGCGTAGAGCTGGCTGGCGTTACCGTCGGCCCTTCCGGGCATGATGTGATTGAGGTCCACCCCATCAGCGTAGAAGCGCTGCTGGCGGTAGAAGCCGGGTACGTTGACGACGAGTACGCCGATAACGGTCCCGCGCATCTCCTTGACCGGCAGGTCGTCGAACAGGCGCTGAATGACCCGGATGCCGTTCAGCTCATCGCCGTGCACGGCCGCGGTCAGGCCAAGGGTCGGCCCTTCTTCTACCCCACGGGCGTAGAGGATGGGTAGACGTATGGGTTCGCCCAGGCCGTCGGAGATCAACCGAAGCCAAAATCGCTTGGTCTGGCCGGGTGCTACCTGGGCTTCCGCCAGGGATTCGATGAGGGGGATTGGGGTAGTGTCTTGCATTAAGGGGGTGGCCGCCATGGTTAGCGACCCGGGTTCGTACGAATGTAGTTGAAAAGTTCATCGATCGCCCACTGAACGACCGGGTTGCCGGATTGGGCCTCCGCCTGGGGGAAGCCGCCGATGCTGAGCGTATTGAGCTCGGAAAGCACGCGCTTACCGGCATCGTCCTCCAGCGTATCCATCCCGTAAAAGGCGACCCCGTGGCGCAACAGCTCGGGGGAGATGGCCGCGACCATCGCCTCTTCCTCGGCGGTCACCGTGGCGGGCAGCGACCGGCCACCTTGCGCGACGTTACACAGCCAGCCGCCGGGGGCGGGCATACGGAGGGATGCCCCCAGGGTGCGGCCGTTGACGACGAGGATGCGCTTATCGCCCTTACTAACGTTTTCGAGGAATTGGACGGCCAGCATCGGTTCGCGGGGGGTCGCTGCCCACCAGTCGGCGATCGAATACTGTTTGCTGCCATCCCGAACCATACCGTTTTCTACCCGCACGATTCCTTTGCCGCCGTAGGCACGCAGTGGCTTCAGCACGCACTTGTGATCGTTCGCAAAGGTGCTCACCTCCCCACCGGAATGCACCAGCGCCATCGGGGGGCTGAACTGCCGCCAGTTGAGCAGGTACGCCTTGTCGCCCGTTTCCAGGATACCGGCGGGGCGGTTGACGACCTGAATACCTAGCTCGTGGTAACGGTCTAGCTTAGCGGCGAATCCCGGGGGGAAGGGGTGTGGCAGTCGCAGCCAGATCAGGTCGAAATCGGTAACGTTTAACAGTTTTGCCTGCTCCGAAAACTGGCGGCCAGCCGGGTCGAATCCGAATTGTCTATTTACTTCAATTCCATGCACCTGCGCGCCGTCGCCCTTAAAAAACACGTGATTTTTGGCGAGTCCGCGGGATGCAATGCAGGTAAGTGAAGAGCGGGCATCGGCGGCAAGCGCGCGCGCGAGGGAGTACACCGAATTCTGTTCGGAGTGGCCGCCGTGATCGGTAAGAATGAGCGTGCGCAAGTGATTCATCGATTTGACTGCCTGGTAAAACTCACTAGCTAGGGCCGTTTTACCGCGAGTTCATCGGGGGGCTGTGTGGTGGGTGACTTAAGGCGACGCAAAGATACACCGAACGTTAACTCGGGTTACCGTCAAGTTTAATAGGAGCACATTATTTTCTTGGGGTGAGCAAAAGTATTATCAAAAAAATCTCGCCCCTTATACTTTTAAACTACTCGATCGTAGTCAGCAACATAATTTTTATAGTTAATCAGCACCCAACACTACCGCCCGCCAGTCTACTACCTGTTTATTCTCCGTCCCCAAAACCACCCCAACGGCCACCCGCTCCCGTGCATCCGCCACGTAGGGCAGCAGGTAACCCCGCTCCTCGATCTGCTGTAGGGCCACTTCCGTGGTGACGTCGCGCTTGAACTCGAAGGCGTAGATGTGGCTGGCTGTTTTCACCAGCGCGTCGCAGCGGCCGCGCGAGGTGTGGACTTCCGATTGCAGACGCACCCCCAATAGTTTGAAAGTGAGGTGGATGATGGCATGGAAGAAATGCTCGTCGTCGCGCTTCCAGAAATCGTAGGGCAGATCGGCGAAAAGGCTGTTAATTAGCTTGATAACGCGGTCGAGATCGTTACTTGCCAGCGCATCATGCATCTCAAAAACCGTCGCGGCCGGCTCATCACGCGGGAAGTCGAGATACACCATTAATAGGTGCTGCTGCATGGCTTGGCGGACTTCGTGGTTTGGGTAATCCAGCGTATAGGATTGGAATTCCTCATCGTGTTCCACAACCGTGAGGTAGCCCGTTTGAAAGAGTACGGCGGTAGTGTTCATTCGCCGTGGATCGAAGGAGGTCAGCGATAGGGCGCTGGCCAGTTTGCGTTCCACATTAAAATAACGTTGTTGGCGCATATCCTTAAGCAGCCAGGTTGGCGTACCCGTCTCGTACCAAAAGTTTTGGTAGACGCCGTGTTGCAGAAAGCTCAGTAGAGAGAACGGATTGTATACCGTTTCCTCACTGCCCCAGGAGTAGCCGTTATACCAGTATCGGACCCTATCCGAATCGTGCTGTAGTGAGGCTTCGATGAAGACACGCTCCAATTCGGCCTGCGTTATGCCCGTTAAATGATGCGCTACGGGTTTGAGCGTGAGGTTAGTCAGGTTATTTAGGTCGGAGAATACACCCACTTTGGCGAAAGCGGAAACCCCGGTGATAAAGACGAGCTCCAGGTAGGGGTCGCTATCCTTCAGGGTAGAATAAAAACGCTTCAGTGCCGCCCGATTCACGTCGGCCATAGCTGAATCGTCAATGTTATCCACGATAGGCTTGTCGTATTCATCGATTAAGAGGACGACCTTGCCGTCGCGGGCCGAGAGCGTGCGCAAGAGGCGGAGGAAGTTGTCTTTCAGATCCCCACCGGGCGGTAAGTCAACATCCAACAGTTTTGCCTGCCGGGCGATCTCATCGTTAAAAGCGGCGTCCACCCCTTTGGCATCGTAACTGAGGCTAGATACTTTCAGCCAGATGACCGGCCGTTTTTCGGAGGTAAAATCCCAGTGATCCTTAATCCACAGGCCATCGAACAGCTCCTCGTCGCCACTATACAATTCGTTAATGGTGCTAAGCGTGAGCGATTTGCCAAAGCGGCGCGGGCGAGAGAGGAAGAAGTAACCCCCGTTACTAATGACGTTGTAGATATGCTGGGTCTTATCGACGTATAGCCAGTCTTCGGAACGGATCTTTCGAAAGTCTTGTAAGCCAACGGGGTACTTCATATGCCAAATTTACAGCAACCCGGAGCTAGTTATGCCACTACCGCGGCCCGTCTACTTTACTCTACTTCGCTTACCCCGTTTGCCTAGGGTATCCTTTCACCTTGCTCTTCTACTACCCATCCTTGCACCTGCGCGCCGTCGCAATATGAATTCGGGCGAGGACGCAGGATGCAGTGCGGGAAAGTGAGGAGCAAAAATTAAAACCGTACCCCAAGAATGAGTATCAGCGCAAGATCTCACCAAGTAGCGCCGGGTCTTCGTTGAGCGAGGAGAATAAGCGCATACTGAACCGCCCCTTTTTGTTGTGGAGTTGGACGGCCATCTTGTCGATCGCGATCGTCGAGAGCACCGTCTGGATGTAGGCCTCGATGAGGTCGTCGAGCCCGATGCCGAGGCGGTTGAAGTCGCGGCGGTCCATCAATAGCAGGCGGGTGGCGTCGCTCGTCCATTCATCCCGGCCGACCTTCTGGCTGAGGTTGGTACCGAGCATGCTCCACGAATCCGCCCCGCTGGCCAGCGTTTCCGTGAGCGGGTCGGCGGCGCGGCGGGAGTAACAACAGAGCGGCCGGATGCCGTCTTCGGTGCTCGAAACCATGAGGCGTACGTCGGTAACGTAAGTGCGGTGCTTTTTGTCGGGGATGGTGCCGACGTGGTAAAACTTGCCCTTCTCGGTGCCCGAGCTCCAGGCCGAGTTGCCGATAAGGCTCTGGACGATGAAGCGTTCGTAGTCGATCTCCGCCTCCATGAAGCGGTCCAGCTCGGCGGGGCTGGTGATGGTGTAAACGCCCTGGCCGGCGTTGCTGTAGGGCACCTTGACGACCGCGTGGCCCCCGAGCTTACTGACCCAGAGGGGGATTTCTTCGCGGCTGACGTCCCAGATCGTTTCCGGAGTGTGGATGTGGAGGCCGTGGGGGGCGAGCTCCGCGTTGAAGATGTCGTAGGCCTTGGCGGCCACCATTTTGTTGCGCCCCCCGGCCAGGCAGGCGATGATGGGGTTGAGGATGCGGGTGCCTTTGCAGTGGAGGGGCAGGCGTGCCCACGGCCGCTGGGTCAGGTAGCGGAAAACGCCGCGCAGAGGGACCCACCCCCCGTCGTGCCGGGCGTGTAGCTGATCGTTTTCGAACTTGAGGTTGCGCTCGCCGGCGCCGCGGTAGTCGCTGATCAAGAGCACGTCTTCCCCCGTTACGTCGGCGATGGTGGCGGCGTACCCACCGGTCTCCATCGGGTTTTTGTCGTAGACGACGGCGAGGCGGCCTGCGAGTTTCTTCCCCCTTTGTTTCAGGTAGGGTACGAAGGTGCGTTCAACGAGTTTGCGGTAGCTGCCGTGGTCGTCGTGATCGTCCAGCAACGGCATGGACTTCTGGCCGGAGGGGCAGGAGTTGTTTTCGATGACGACCATGCGCCGGCGCCCCTCGGTGGTGGTGGCGTGGATGAGGTCCGCCCCACCCCACAGAAAGTGTTTGCAGCGGTAGTCGAGCAGCTCGGCCAGCTTCTTGCGGTCTACCTGCGGGTTGAGGTGGGCGTAACGCGTAGCGATGCGTTCCTTACCGAGGTTGAGGAAGAAGGCGACCATCGGGTGGATGGTGGCGTTGAGGGCTTTGGGGTACCAGTGGTCCTCGGCCCGGAATTCACCGGGGCGGATGGTTTGGGTGGGTTGGTTTTGCAAGGGCCTGCGGGGTAGTGGGGTTGGACGGGGCAAAGATAGGTCGGTATGTAGTTCTACCGGCCTGAAAATGCAATTGTTCGCAAGTAAGAGTAAGTTCATCCTTTTGCCGCAGCATCCGTTATCTTGCCATCTAAATCTAGGTTTGCCATGAGTAACCACGACATCGTATCCCAAGTCCTCGATCGTTTACAGCCGCGCGAGATCATAACGGAAATAGAGCAGGCACTGGACCGTGAGCAACGCGCCCGCGGCAGGTTCCGCCAGCAGCTGGACCCGGATATGAAGTCGGAGTTCATTTTGGGCGATGTAGTAGTGCACTCTCCGGCGCTGGAAGGGCATAATGCTTCCGTCTTACGCATATCTACCCTACTGACCATCCACTGCACGCTTAAAGATCAAGGTCAAGTCCGCGTAGAAAAGGCTTTAGTAGCAACCCAACGCAACGACTTCGAACCCGACGTCAGCGTGTGGCTACGGGAGCGCGCCAAAGCATTTCAACCCGACATGAAATACTACCCCGCCCCGGATCTGGTGGTGGAAGTATTGAGCAAATCCACCGAAGGGCGGGATCGGGGGGTTAAATACGACGACTACTTAAATGAAGGCGTAGCCGAATACTGGATCGTCGATTACGTTAACAAGCGCGTCGAGCAGTATATATCAGGCACGAGTTATGGGGAGGAGCGGGTATACCACAAAACGGTATTCGAAAAAGAGGATACGTTGACTTGCCGGGTTTTGGAAGGCTTTTCGGTACCGGTGGCGGCGTTCTTCTATCAGGCGCCGTTCGCGGAGGCGCTTGCGGGAAGAGAGTGAGAAGGGCTATCTTTTGGGCGCTCGCATCCAAAAAGATCAACCGCCCGAATCATGCTATTAAGAATTACCCTGCTAATAACCTTTGCCCTCATCACCGGCCACGCCTTCAGCCAAGAAGCCGGCCGGTGGTCGCAGCAACGCATCGAAGCTTGGTACGCTGGCCACGACTGGATGGTCGGCGCCAACTTTAACCCCAGCACGGCCATCAACCAACTGGAAACCTGGCAGGAAGCCACCTTCGACCCCGAAACCATCGACCGGGAGCTCGGCTATGCCGCCGGCATCGGGATGAACACCATGCGGACCTACCTGCACAGCCTGGCCTACAAAGCCGACCCGGAAGGATTCAAAGCTCGCCTCAACCAATACCTCGACATCGCCGCTAAACACGGCATTAAGACCATCCCCGTCTTTTTCGACGACGTATGGAACGGCGACCCCAAAATCGGCCGGCAACCCGAACCGAAAACCGGCACCCACAACTCCGGCTGGGTGCAGGACCCCGGAGAGGAAGCCGTGCGCGACACCACTACCTTCCCCGCGCTCGAAGTATACGTAAAGGACATTATGACCATGCTCAAGGATGACGACCGCGTGGTCTTTTGGGATCTCTACAACGAGCCCAACAACACGGGCAAGCAAGGTGCTTCCATGCCGCTACTGCAAGCCGTATTCTCCTGGGCGCGCGAGGTGAACCCCTCTCAGCCGATAACGGTAGGCTTATGGTCGTGGGGGCGGGAGTACGCCGCATTCAACGCCTACCAGGCGACCCATTCCGACTTCATCAATTACCACTGCTACGAGGGGCCCGACGGGCACCGCCGCATCGCCGAAATGCTGATGACGCACGGCCGGCCGATGGTATGCACGGAATATATGGCCCGCACGAGAAACAGTCGTTTCAGCAATATCCTTCCTCTACTGAAGGAGTATAATATTGGAGCCATCAACTGGGGCCTGGTAGCCGGTAAAACTAATACGATTTACGCCTGGGATACGCCCATCGAAAGCGGGGAAGAGCCGGTAGAGTGGTTCCACGACGTATTCCGCAAAGACGGCACTCCTTACCGTCAGGACGAGGTAGATCTAATCAAAAAACTAACGGAAGTCGACGAGCGGTAAACGCGGCACCGGTTACTACCTGCATTCTATAGTTGAACTGCCTTGGAATTGTGAGATTATGGCGACGCTATTTTTTCGACTCGCCAGGCGAAAAACGTAGGCGAAGCGGTGGCTTCGACGAGGCTTTTCAACGCAGTGAGGCGAGAAAAGAGCTAGACAGAAATCACAAGATCAGGGTGGTTCAACTATATTTACTTCCGTGGCCCCGCACCTGCGCTCCGTCGCACTAATTACAACATTATTTTGCGAGGCCGCAGGTGCGGGGTTTAGAAGTTAAAGAGCCATATTTAAAAAATCCATTTCATCTGAGCGTTAATTTGATACTAATCAGCTTTAATCACCCGCTTCGAACGGGTTACACTACCGTCGGTTACGGTGAGCGTATAATACCCCGCGGGTAAGTGCTGGACATTTAATTGGTGCACTTGCCCCGCGGTCAATTTTGTGGATACGACCACCCGGCCGCTATAGTCGACGAGCTGCGTTGCTAGCTGCGTGCCGGTCAGCCCCCGAATGGTGGCCAAATCGACCGTCAATAAATCCTTTGCGGGTACGGGATAAACTATGAGTTCGATAGCCCCGTCGGCAGCGGACGCGTTGGATGTCGTCGAAACCGGCAAGTCGCTGGCTACGGGCAGGAGCTCCCAGTGCGTGCTGTGGGAGCCGACGTATAAGCCGCCGGTCGCCTGGGCGAACCCCCTTTGACGCTCTGTATCGAGGTACCGATCGCCGCGGTAGCGATTACGCAGGCGGGTGAAGCCCTCGTAGGGTTCCAGCGTCCACTGCGCGCTCCAGAAGCTTAATTGTGCTTCGTTCGCCTCGGCGTATTCCAGATCGTTCTCGATGTGCAGTAGGTCGCCGGTGGCTACGTTCCGAAATAAGGAGAAGCCATTTACAACGATCTGTTCCCACTGCGCGCTGGCATCGGTCACGTCTCCGTACGCGGCCTCGTCGCCCGCATCGTACAGGTAAGTATTCAACCAGCGGTTGCGTAGTAAAAACGTATCCCCGGTTTCACCGCCGCCGTCGTTGTCGTCATCGCCATCATCTATCTCGGGGCGGGTCGCCGTCCAGCTGCCGTTGTAATACCAGCCTTCTTCGCCACGGGTGAGATCGGCCGTCTGGTTGGTACCGTCGTTGAAGATCAGGTTGGTCGAGTCGATGAGGTTGAAGACGAAGCTGTACCAGCCATCTCCATTATCCTGCATAGGTACGCCCGGCCAGTTGACGGTGAAGATAAGCCCACCCGGCAGCGAGTTCCAGTAGTAAATGTTGATGCCCTCCCCCCAGTCGGCGGGCGGGTAAAAGTGTACGGTGAACGACTTGTCTTCCACCACGGTAATGGTGGCCTGAGCCGAGGCCCCGGCGGCGCTCGCGGTGATCGTAGCGGTACCCGCCCCGACGCCGGTGACGAGGCCGGAAGCATCCACCGTAGCGACGGATGCATCGCCGGTAGAGAACGTTACCGCCTCATCGGAGGCGAACACTTCGGCGGTCAGCTGAACCGTACGGCCGACGGCCAGGGTCGCGCTCGTAGGCGTAACGGTCACCGAAGGGTCCGGCGGGGTATTATCGGAGGTAAGCACCCGGTACTCGAAGCCGGATAGCGAAACGGTTTCCCCGGCCGCAAGCGCGACGGATGCCCCGCTGTAAGCATCACTGTAGGTACCGGCCATCTCGGCGGGCACCCGGAAGGTGGCCCCACCGCTGCGCAGGTTCACCAACACGGCTACGCGCTCGTCGTCCGTCGTCTTGGTAAAGGCGCTTACGTCGTTGTTGGAGTAGTCGGTAAGCTGGCCCCGGCGGATGGCCGTGCTCCGCGTACGGAAGTCCAGAATCTGCTTGAACCGGGCGAATACGTCCGCCCCCTGGTTCCAGTCGATCTTAACCGCATCCCAGGGGAATGGAATCCGCTCTTCGAAGCCGACCTCCTGCCCGCCGTAAAGGAAGGGGACGCCGCGCATGTAGGCGGATAGGACGAAGTTGGCCAGCACGCCGTCGTTACCTCCGAATACCTCAATGGGCGTTCCGTCGCCGCTAGTATCGTGATTGCCCGTGTAGCGGGTCACCTGTTGGTTTCCTGAGGCGCGGGCGTATTCGTAGTCGTTGATCGACCGGACGGTGCTGGCGACCGACGCTCCGTTCTTGATGGGCAGTAAGGCTTCATAGTACCAGCGATCGCCGAAATTGATGTCGAAGCCAACGTCGAAGTTCTCCTGACGGTCGCCTTCGGCCAACAGCAAAAGGTCACGGGACGCAATGGAACGCAAATTGCCGTTGATCTGCCGCCAGAACTCGAGGGGCGGGTTGTTGGCGTAGTCGAAGCGGAAGCCGTCCACGTTAGCGGCAAATACCCAATAGCGAAGCGCTTCGATGAGCGCGGCGCGCATCTCCTGGTTGTTGAGATCGAGGGCCGCAACGTCCGGAAAAGGCTCGAGGGCCTGGATGGTGCCATCCGCGTCTCGGAGGTACCAGTCGGGGTGCTCGGTGATCCAGGGGTGATCCCAGGAAGTTTGGTTAACCACGAAATCCAGCATGACGGCCATCCCCCGGGCGTGGGCGCCATCCACCAATGCGCGCAGGTCGGCCAAGCTGCCGAACTCGCTGCCGGTCGAGCTAAAGTCCTTAATACTGTAAGGCGAGGTAGCGCTGGCCACCCTACTGCGGGAATCCTCCCCGACCGGGAAGATGGGCATGAGGTAGAGCACGTTCGTACCGACGTCCCGAATATTATCGAGCCGCGCGGTAACGCCGGCAAAGTTACTGGCCTGGCTGAAGGCCCGGATGTTGACCTGGTATAAATTGACGTCGCGGGCATCCGGAACGTCTGCGAAGGGAGCCCCGTACTGAGGGGGGTCCTGCGCCTGCAACGTCATCGTAAGGCAACTGAGGAGGAGCGTCGCCATAAGGCCGCGACGGAAGCGCAATAAAAAGTATAGTATTCTCATAGTGCGTGCTAATCAAGTGTATGTGTAGTAATTATAAAAAGCGTGTGTGCGTGTGTGTCCCCCCCTTTAATTAAAGTATTCAACCCTGTCAAAAATACCCGTGGCCCCAGGCCTTTGGTGTAGACCCGGAGCCACGAATAATTTTCCGACTAAGTGGAAGCTCAGTTTACTACTGAACCACTACCCGTCTGATACCTAATAGTCGGCGCTTATCTCCCCGAACTTCGAGCAGGTAGATACCGGCCGCTACGTTCGATACTTGCAGGGCTGCCGTGGAGGTAGGTACCCCGGCACGAGCGATTACTACCCGACCCACCGCATCTAGCAAACGCAGGTCGACCGTAGCTTCCGAAACGCCGGCTACGCGAACTTCGAGCCGATCGCTTACCGGTACGGGGAACACGCTTAGGCGCGCACCCGGAGGGGTAGCTGCACCCATCGGGCGGTTGGTCGACACCGTGGAACCAACTTCTTCCAGTTCGATGCTCAACCAGTTCAGGTTGTAGTTAGCGGCGAGTGAAGTCAACCGGATGGTTTGCTCACCGGCGGGGAGTTCGGCCAGTAGGGTTACGTCCGTCCAGCTCTGCCAGCCACCCGTGGGGTCAACGGTGAAGGCACCGAATTCGTCACCGTTCGAGGTGAGAACGACGGAAGCGCCGCCCGGCTCGCTCGCCACGCGAAATACGAAACGGTAAGTTCCGTCGGCGGGCAGGTTCACGTTATACTCCATCCAGTCGTTGGGGTCGATGAAGCCTACGTTTTGCACGCCGTCCACGTCGGTGGTCGTTTCGAGCTGTACGCCTTCGGCTGCGTCGTAAGCCTCGGCTTCGATGCGGGTGGAGAAGGAAACATCGGGGTCATCGCCGCCGCCGCCGGTAGCGGTGCCGCCCCCGGTAATGGACAACCAATTGATGTTGTAGGAAGCAGCCTGCGAGGTTAGTCGGATGGTTTGGCTGCCCGCGGGTAAGTCGACGGCCAGGGTGACGTCCGTCCAACTCTGCCAGCCGCCCGTCGGGCCTACTTCGAAATCGCCCAGGTCGTTCCCGTCGGAACTTAGGGTGACCATTGCGCCACCCGGCTCACTGGCCACGCGGAAGCTGAAGGTATACGTGCCGGCGGAGGGGATGTCGACGTTGTACTCCATCCAATCCGATGGGTCGATAAAGCCTACGTTCTCTACGCCATCGACGTCCGTCGTCGGTTCGATCAGTACGCCGTTCATGGCATCGTAGTCCTCCGCTTCGATGCGGACGGAGAATGCTTCGTCGTCACCGCCATCATCGCCGCCGCCGTCGTCGCCGCCGCCGTCGTCACCACCACCGTCACCGTCGTCTCCGGTGAAGCCGGTGCCGTTATCCCAGTAGATGTCGTCGATGGCGAAGGTCGTACCTAAGCCTGGCTCGGCGCCACCGATACTCGAAATGGCGAATAGGTAGTTCAGGTTTTGAAAGGCGAGCAGCCCTTCGTATTCCGACAGGGGTATTTCGACCTGGCTCCATTCGTTGCCGCGTTCCAGGCCGAACTGATTGACGCCGGCGGGGAAGTTGATCCAGGTTTCGTTGGTGAAGTTATCGGTGATACCGATCCTGAACCCTAAGTTATTCGGGGCTTTCATGCGGAACCTGAGTACCCCTTCTTCGAGGTATTCAGACATGTTACGCCCGAACAGGGACGCGATACCGCCACCGAACCATGCATCCGTGGTCGTACGCCAGCTGATGACGTTATCGCCTTCGACTGCTGCTTCGTCACTTTCTTCGAGGGTTTCTCCCCATACGTATATTTCGGCGTCGGCGCCAAAGGTCAACTCGTCGTTAACGGGGGTCTCGTCGGTAAATACACCGAAGGGGCCCGTTTCGGTGTCCAGAACACCGTAGTCGGTCTCTACACTTCCGAAGCCGTTGTATTCGTACACGCGTACGTAGTCGACGTACATTTTCGCGGGAAGTGGCGCGGTTACCTGGTCGTTAGTGGCCGCGTCGGTGAAGTTGCCGCCAACGGCGAGGTTCAGCAGCAGGTAAAACGGCTTTTTGAAGACGCGCGTTCCGTTGTCTTCGGCGAGCGGAAGTGGGTCGGTGTACAGGTCGTACTCCGTGCCCCGGTCGATAGCGGTGAACCGCATCTGGGTGGGTTCCCAGTAGACGCGGTAAGTCATGAAGCGATCCGCCATCGATTCGTCGGATACGTAAGGCGTGTTGTAGTCGGTGTCGAAAGCGATACTGGCCGCGCTCCCGTCATCAGCCGGGAAGATCGCGTTTGCGCCTACGTAGTTATTGGAGTTGGCACCGGGGAAGCCCTGCCGGGCCTTTTCCGTAGTGGAGTGCCCCATTTCCATAATGTCTATCTCCCCTCTGCCGGGCCAGGTGATGTTAGCCGTTCCCAGTAACCAGGCAGCGGGCCACAGGCCCGTATTCAGGTCGGGCACGCGCATGCGTACCTCGATCATTCCGTACTGCACGGATAGGTTATCCTTCGAGTCTACTTTACCGGAAGTGAACCCCCGGCTGCCGCTGTTTTCGCGGCGCGCCTCGAATACGAGGGCGGAATTACCCGCCTCGCCCGGTATGGGTTCGATGGTCAGGTTTTCGGGCTCGTAGCTCTGTAGCTCCTGGTTACCGAAACCACACAGGGCGGGGCAGCCGTCCCCGTCAGTAGCGTTCCATACGCTGGCGTCTAATGAGTTAAATTCGTCTTGCCATAGCAAGTTCCCAATTTGCGCGCGCAGGGCGCAAGTGGGTAGTAAGACCGCAAACGCAGCCAGGTAAAATAATCGCATATGAATATGTTGTGCAAAGTGGCCTTAGGCCAGTGGTTAAGCGTGTATTATGAATGCTACTAAACAATCGATTGTAAGCCTCAAACATAATTAAATTTGTATACAATAAGCCCTTTCCACCCAACTGCCGCCACCGAAGTGGATATTCCAATGGCTAATGACTTCCGGGCGACACCCGGTACGGCTAAGCACCGAGTAGCGACGTGCTATTCACCCTACGCTTCCCGGGAAGCGTAGGGTGAATAGCACGTCGATCGGGGCCGGTAGAACCGGCAGTAAAACGTTAGTTAATGACGATCTGGGTCGTAAGGGCATCCTCACCCCGTACGAGTAGTCGGACAACGTATAGCCCGGCCGGCAGGTCGGCCACGTCGACCCGGTGCGTCCCGGCCGCTTGACTAGCGCTCAACAGCTCCCGACCGGTTGCGTCGAACAACTGAAAGCGGTATTCCGCCGTCTGACTTTCTATCACCAACCGTTCGTCGGCGGGGTTGGGATATACCCGCATGCCCATTTCTAGCAGGCGTTGGTCGGTAGTCGGTAGGTCGGTTTCGGCAACGGACCTATCGGCGTCGCTTCTCGTACCGGCCGGTACCGGGATGAATCGCCAGCGTTGCTCTTCGTCGTCAGTATTCAAAACGCGGGAGCGCGCAAACGGAAGGGCGTCCTGCCCCAGCACGGCGAGGCGATTGGTTGGCCGGTGCGTAGGCTGCAGGCGGTAGGTTCCATCACCTACGGGTAATACCCGCCACACCTGGTTGGCGCGCCCGTGTCGCTCGATGCTATGGATGATATACTGACCGCCCTGACTGGATTTCGATACGTCCAGCCGCATACCGGGGGCATGCTGCGGAGCTAATTCGTACAGATCGCTTCCACGGCTGATGAATTCCCACTGCTGGTCGAGGCGGTCGCTTTGCGGTAAGGCAATCATCGGCGCCCGGTTGTCGCCAGACCCCTCGAACACGCCCAACCGCAGCTCCGGGTTATACTGTGGCTGTAGGGAGAATATGGCACCGTCGGGGATCGGGGTAAACGACCACCGGGCCACCCGGGTAGCAGCCGCCGCGCCGGCCGCCGTGAAGTTACCGCCGGCGTACAGGTCGGTCTCCCCTACCGATCGCGCCAGCGTGCTGATCTGGTTGTCCGTACCGACGGTCTCGTTTTCACCCAATGCCTCCCAGTCGGTGCCGGCGCTCCAGCGCGCGATGTTGTTGACGAGGTAGTTCGTGCCATCCGCCGCGGTGACGGTCGCAAAATTACCGGCGGCGTACAGGTACCCTTGGTTAAAATCGAGCGCATTGACGTTGCCACTGGTGCCGCCGCTTACCGCTTCCCACTGCTGGCCTAGACGGTCCCATGCCGCAATGCGGTTTACCGATTGATCACCGGCTTCCGCAAAATTACCGCCGACGTAGATAGTAGCGTCCGTAACTACGATGGCCTGGACGAAGCCGCTGGTGCCCGATCCTAACGTCCCCCAGGTATCGCCGTCGAAGGTAGCGATGCGGTTGGCCACCCCGCCGCCCGCGCTGGCAAAGTTGCCCCCTACGTAAACTACGCCACCGGCATCCGTAGCGATCGAGCGGACCTCATTGTTCGTACCGGATACCCCGGTATTCCCGTCGGCGAGCGGCGACCACTGGCCGTCCCAACTGGCAATGTTGTTCGCCTCTATTCCACCGGCATCAGCAAAAGTACCACCGGCGAATAAGCGCCCATTCTCGTTTACGTGTAGCGTGAGTACGGGGCCGCTGGTTCCGCTACCGAGGCCCTGCCATACTTCGCCGTCCCATACGGCTACGTTCTGCGCGGCTACCCCGCCGATTGCGGTGAACTCCCCGCCGGCGTAGAGGCGCCCGTTGCCATCCACGGTGAGGGCACTGACCCGGCCGTTCGCCCCGCCGGCCAGGGAGGACCAACCGGCGCCTTCCTCATAAACGGCCAGGTTCGTAGCCGGGCTATTTCCATTAACGGTGAAGGTGCCGCCAACGTACAAACGGTCGCCGTCGCGCACGGCCGCTTCTACCGTACCCGTTATACCCTGATCCAGCGAGGACCAGGAGCCGACGCCCGCGATTGAAACGGGCTCGTCCCCACCCCCATCGTCGTTTTCGTCGATGATGCGGAAGAGCTGCGCGCGGCTTCCGTAGCCACTGAAGTACAACTCGCCGGATGCATCCACGCCGAAGCTGGAGACTGCCTCGCCGTTGGTCCTGAAGAGGAACTCGACGTTCGTCTCCCCGCGGTCGGCGTCATAATCGAGCGCCCAGACGCGCCCGGAGATGTAGTCCGCAAAGATCAGTTTGCCCTGGATGGCGGGGTTGGCCAGGCGGCCACGGTAAACCGGCCCGAGCGTAATCGAGCGATCGCCGTTGCGGTGTTCATAGGTGTGTATGGGCGCGATGGCGGGCTGGGTAACGAGGCCGACCCCGCTATTGAACGTTCCGTTACCTTCGAAGCGGTTCCAGCCGTAGTTCCCCCCGGCGGTGAGGATGTTGATCTCCTCGCGGGCGTTTTGGCCGACGTCACCACCGTAGAGCAAATCGGTTACCGGGTCGAAGGCGAACTTCCAGGTATTGCGCAGGCCCCACGCGTAGAGTTCGTCGAGGCCGCTCCGACCTACCCTGGGGTTATCGGCGGGGATCTCGTACCGGTTGTTGGCGGATGCGGGGTTGTTCCCGTCGGTATCGACGTCGATTCGCAGAAGGCTGCCGAATGCGTTATCGAGGTTCTGAGCGTTGCGCCGGGGGTCGCCGCCGCCGCCACCGTCACCGATGGAAACGTAGAGGTAACCGTCCGGCCCGAAAGCGATTTTGCCTCCGTTGTGGTTGGATTGGGGTTGGTTCTTTTGAAAGGAGAAGACTTCCAGACGGGAGTTCGGGTCGGCGCGCTCGGGGTTGTTGGGGTCGACGGTATAGCGAGCCAGGATCATTTCGATGTTCCCGTTACCGCCATTCGTACGGCGGTTGTGGTAGACATAGAAGTAGCCATTATCAGCGTACCGAGGGTGAAAAGCGAGCCCCAAAAGACCGATCTCCTGCCCCCGCGAGAAAGAAACGGCGTCGGTAGCGTCCAGGAAGACGGCCGTTGACGCTACCCCTTCTTCGTTATCGAAGACTTTGATACGCCCCGGTTGCTCGACGACGAACAGTCGGTCCGTACCGTCACCCGGCTGTTGGATCTCTACCGGGTATTCGAAGGATAGGTTCGCAAAGGCGGGCTCGTAGTTGATGCCGGATTGTGCGCTAACGGCCATACTGGCCAGCGCGAAGAGGGCCGCCAGGAAGGGCAGCCGAATATAGATGTTATTCATTGTAGATACTATTCCAGTTATACGCAGCCGCGATGGGGTGCAACCCAGGGCTGACGAGATGTTGATACGGGGAATAGTTCAGTTACAATAAAGTGATTTTCGGGGGATGAGTTGACTATTTAACCGACTTATACGTGCACTACAGGTGTTAAAGTTTCCACCGGCCGCCTCCCTGCCTTCCACTTCGGAAACTCAGAACTGGTTTACCAGCGTCACCTTGCCGATGAACTGCTGCTCCCGAAGTTGGTTTGCCAGCCTACGTACATCTTATTCGTATTGTACCCGGCGAAGACCTAGCCGGCCAGCCCCATCGTATCGCTCGTATCGTCGCGGGAGCCGGACACCAGGTAGGTCACCGTCAGCTCATTCTTCGGGCGTACCAGGCCATCTACGGTGAGGGTGGCATTGTTGTTTGACGCCACGGCGAGCTCATCGGAGCCCTAGTTCAGGCGGACGGTCGGCGGGGTTTCGGGTGGGGGAATTGCCCCCGTTGAGCGATGGCCAAGTTAGCGATCAATGACGGGGTAATGCCGATACCCCAAGTCAGAAAGCCAGTACCTTTTCGTGCATTATTTCTACTCATTCGGGCCACAGTATACACAGCGTCGGCAATATCGGATGTTTGCTACGTGAGCGACCAGCAGCCCGGCGGCACCCAGGTACATCATGGCATCACTACCGGCTACGCCAACGCGTTCCGCGGCCACCCCCAAAGCAAGCACTACCCAACCGATGGGGCCGACATACCGCACCCATTGCACGCCGGTCACCCGTACCGTACCCCATACCGCGAACAAACTGATGAAGAGGAACCCGATGTCGATCATACTCCACAGCCCCCCGGCCTCCCGTAGCAACGGAAAGGCCGCAAATGCAAAAGGAGTAACTACACAGTGGATCGCGCAAAGGATACTCGCAGCCAAGCCGAGCCAATCATAGGAAGGACCGATGCGCGTTGGTGAGGAATAGACCATGGAAAAATTTGATTTATGCAACTAAGTTGCAATAATACGGCGAGTACTGGAATCTCCCCCTATGAATTAGGATCGGCACGTCTCGCGGCGCTATCCGCCGATACCGCCGCTAAGTGGAATAATTCCGCTACCTTACTCGGGCTACTCCCCGCAACGCCACCGGCGTTATGCCACACGAATTAGAATACGTTGTCAAAGACGCCATGATGATGTGCGATAAGGGGGCGCTCCCCGGCACCTTCATGCCTACCTTCAATACTAGTACCACCATTTACGGGTTATTGGTCGCGACGGAAGAGGACAAGCAACCGGAGATCAACATCCCCTCCTTCGGGGCCTGCGCGGTGGACGGGCAGCCATGCATGATCAGACCCGAGGATTGGCAGGACACCTGGGAGATTCGCGTAAATAGAAAGGAAACGCTGCTCTTTCACAGTAAACTACCGTGCCGCCGGGGCGGAACCGTAGAATTCATCACCAGCGGCCAAGTTCCCCTGCCCGATGAAATCCTCAATGAACTTTTAGAAGAATTCACCGAGGAGGAAGATTCCGGTGGCTGGGGCTTCTTGGATTGGGTAGAATTGGTGCCCGTCGTCGGAAGCGCCGTAGGGGCGGTGCGAGAAGGGTTAAAAGGCAACTGGAAAATGGCCTTGCTCAATGTCGGTTTTCTGGCGGCGGACGTATTAACCCTGGGGGGTGCGGCAGTCGTCACCACGCCCGCTAAAGCCGGCACCAAGGTCACCGTAAAGCTGCTGTTGAGGAATGCAGCCGGTAAGCTCGTCCCGAGGAAATTCTCCAAAAATGGCCTAAAGGCCTTCATGCTGGCAGTTGGAAAAAAGCTCGACGATATTGTAAAGACTACCCGAAAAATCGGCGTAACGGCCTGCTTCCCGGCGGGTACTAAGGTTGCCGTGGAGAGTAGCCAGCGAAACATTGAGGACTTGCGGGTTGGTGATCTCGTCTGGGCGATGGATACCACCAGTCATGTATCGGGGCTACGCAGGGTTGCCTCCACCATGTGCAAGGAAGTGGAAGCGACCATACTGCTGACGATTGCCGAAGAGACCATTGAGACGACCGTCAACCACCCCATCTTTACGCAACGGGGTTACGTAGAGGCAGGCAAACTGACTACCGAAGATTTTTTAATGACCAGAATGGGGCTCTGGCATCAACTCCAGAAAATCGATTTTGCCTATACCCCGAAGGAGGTATTCAACTTCGAGGTGGAGGAATGGCACAACTACTTCGTGGGCGACTGGGAGTGGCTGGTCCACAATACGAGCCGCCCCTGCATTATGAGAGTAGACAATTTACCCCCTTACCTGGCCAGGATGGAAAAGGGCAGGTACTTCAACTATATAAGGGAGAGCTTTTATCGTAGGATGAATGGCTTCAACGAGGTGGCCCTGTCGAAAGGAAACAGGCTGGATAGCTACATACCCGGTAAAGAGATCGTATCCCGTAAATGGACGCAACTGGACGACATCAAGCTCAGGACCGGAAAAAACTACATTGACGAGATAGTTCGTAAGTACAGCCCGGGTACCAGGATCAACCCTACCCCACGGAATGCGGGGGCCATCGATGAGGCGGGCAGCACGCTCCAAGGTAAGATGATCCTGGAAGTACCGGTACAGAAGGGCAGCGATGGCTATTTTACCAGCAGTAAATTATCTGACTTGTACGACTACGCCCGCGAAGCGGACGTCATCATCCGAGATACGAACGGCAAAATCCTTAATCCATGATCGCCATATTCCGCAACTATTCGAATACCAGAAAAGTCTTGCAGACCGAGCCGGCCACGGTCGGTAAATGGGACATCTGGAACGGGACCTCATTCCGCACTCGGGTGGAAAGTGGCAAACTGACCGCGGAAGAGGTCGCCGGGCGGATGCACGCTGACGGTAAGTGCTACACCGCCTCTCTTTTTAAGGCTGATGGCGATGCTTACCCGGCCGTCTTCCTGGAAATTATGCTCCCAAAGCAGTTTATCGCGGTGCATTTTATAGATGCGATGGGCCGGAATTCCCTTATCCACCATTTCTCCGGTGCCACCGAGCGGCCAGGGGGTCTGTTCCTTACCGAGACCTGGTATTACCAGTTCAGAAAAGCCGAGGACGAGGACGAGATCCAGCGCCTGCACTACAGGTACGACGAACGCGGAAACATTCGGTTACGCCGCTACGACGAAAAACACGAACGCGCCATCGACTACGAGGGCAAGGTGCCCGTCGACGTAAGCGGCCTCTACGAACCCCTCCCCGACTTCGGTGCGTACGAAAGTATTGCGCAGAAAGAACGCGACCTCACCACCCCCGACTTCCCGGCCTAAGGTTATAGTTGAACCACCCTGATCTTGTGATTTCTGTCTAGCTCTTTTCTCGCCTCACTGCGTTGAAAAGCCTCGTCGAAGCCACCGCTTCGCCTACGTTTTTCGCCTGGCGAGTCGAAAAAATAGCGTCGCCATAATCTCACAATTCCAAGGCAGTTCAACTATATGTGCGGAAATAGTGGTTTGAAAGTATACTGTACCCGGTAGTTGGCTGGAGGTTTTTATGCTTGCTAATTACTTCCTTTGACTGCACCTGCGCGCCGTCGCGATAATATCATATAAATTATTAATGATCAATACAGCGTCGTCAGTCAGGCCCGTGATTACACCTTGTGTTTACTTACTTCGCCCTACTGCTTTACGACGCGTAGTACTTCCTGCGCGGCACCCGGCTTAAGTATGCGCACCGTGTAGATACCCGCCGCCAGGGTGGATAGATCGAGCGTCTCGCCCGCCCGAACGGTTCGCCGTACCAACTCCCGACCCTGCAGGTCTGCTATGCGAAGCGTCAATTCGGCCCGCCCATCATCGGTGCCGAAGGTCAGCTGCCGTACGAATGGGTTGGGGTAGACGAGCGTTTGGCCACTAACGGGAGAAAAGCGCTGGTCGGGGGCGGCCCGTCTATTCAGATTGATCGCCCGAATTTGCAGCGAGCTGCACGCGTCGTTGAATTGATCCCATACCAGGCAACTCCTGTCGGCGGAGTACGTACGGGTATCCCCCCCAAAGCCGTCGTACTCGAATAAGGTCACCTCGTAGCCCGGCTGGACCCGTAGGGAGGACAGGTCGTTGTCGCGTGCCCCCCGGGCCCGAAGTTCGTCCAGGGTGTAGCTGCCTACTTCCAGGCTGACCGCCGTTCCTTCGAAGGAGCAGTGCTGGTAGAAGGTAGCGACCTCGGCGGACGACGGTGGCGCGCCGGCAAACTCATCGGTGCCGATATCGACCGTGCCGTTGGCTACCCGGGCGGTCCCGTCGAGGTCGACCTGCCCGCCGAAGTCAATTGCCATACTGCCCCGATCGATGGCCGGGGAGCCAGCGCGCAAGTGAAAGTCGCCCCCGCCGGCACCCACGAACAGGGGGTCGGCCAGCACCGCCGCGGCATCGCCGGAAATGCCATAAAACAGGTTATCGGTATTGCCGGAACCCCGCCAGTAGAGGTTGTCGGTAAGGGTTCAGCGAATTACTGGTGGTACCGCCCATCTGGACCATGGCCGTCCTACCCTCGGTGGGGTACATGATGTTGTTGATCACCCGGGTGCCTTCGTTGTTCTGAAGGGCGAGCTGTCCGTTATCGAAGGTACCGAACCCGCATTCGTAGAAGGTGTTGTTGTGCACCAGGGTATTGGATACGGTACTGCTCGTGTTGGAACCGATGAACGCTCCGGAAAGGCTGCAATTATAGGCGACGTTGTTGCGCAGGATGTTGCCCGTATTACGGTTGCCGGGCACTTCGCAGCCTATGGAGTAGCCTACTTTGTAATTGTAGACCGTATTGTTTTCTACCGTCACGAAGCTCCCTCCGTCTACGTAGATGCCGCCGGCCGCGTCCAGGGCCACCGGGCCGGCGTAGTCGCTCACCACGTTGTTGCGGATGATGCCGCTCCTGGCGAAGTTGACCTCCGCCGGAGCGCCCGTCCAGGGAAAGTGGCCGGCGGCGTCTATACCGATGTTCGTATTATCGGTGAGGCGGTTCCCTTCGACCAGGAAGAATTCAACGTTCCCGGCCAGCGTCAGGCTTTCGCTGTATCCGGTAACGCAATCATGGATGCGATTACCCCCAATGAATAGATTACTGATGGAGGTGGCCTCGGAGCCTACCGCTACGATGGCGTGCGCATTTTGCCCGGCATTGGGTAGTAATTGCTTGTCCGGTGACCATCCGATGTTGAAGAACTCACAGTTAGTGATGCTGATCCGGTCCCCCGCGCCGCGGACCTGGACGCCATCGGCGAAGTTGCCCCAATTATTACGAAAGATCAGGTCTTGTACGGTAACGTTACTGGAGTTCTGGATACTCAGGATTACGATGCCGTTGGTGGTGGCCGTAGGGCTGCCCTCCAAGTTCACCGCTCCGTTGTAGCTCTTTAGGGTAACGTTTTCCTTACCGCTCAGTACGAAGGGGCCTTGGTAGGTACCGGCGGCGATCGAGATTACGTCCCCCGAAGCGGCGTTCGCGCAGGCGCTGGCCAAAGACGAAGTGTTGTCTACGTACACGTCTCTGGCGTAACTGCCGGTGCAAAGCAGCAGACAGACGACGATCAGGGTAAATTTGGTATGGATCCTCATGTGTTGGAATAGTAACTGATGGAGGCCGAATATAATAGTTTTCGCTTAGCCCCCTTAATTTGATGGCCCGTCAGCATTTGTTGGTGGGGGGGGTGTCGGCTATCGACCACGCAGCACCCTAAAGTGCGCCGTTCTCACGGATACCGCGAAATTCCTGTTGACCAATAGGAAGCTTAGGTAGCATGGAGCTAAGGCAACTCCCCCTTAAGGAACTTCCCGGTATGCGATGCCGCCACCTTGGCCACCCGCTCCGGCGTCCCCTTGGCCACCACCGTACCACCACCCCTACCCCCTTCGGGCCCCATATCGATCACGTAATCCGCCACCTTGATCACGTCCATCGTATGCTCGATCACGATCACGGTATTGCCTTTATCCACCAGCCCCTGTAGTACCCGCAGCAAATACCGAATATCTTCGAAATGCAGGCCGGTCGTGGGCTCGTCGAGGATGTATACCGTCTGCCCGGTAGCGCGCTTGGAGAGTTCTTCGGCCAGTTTGACCCGCTGCGCTTCGCCCCCCGACAAAGTAGTCGCGCGCTGACCCAGCGTGATGTACCCCAGGCCGACGTCCTTCAGCGTCTTCATCCGCCGGAAGATCTTGGGGATGGGCTCGAAGAATTCCGCCGCCTCGGCAACGGACATGTTCAATACGTCATTGATCGATTTGCCCTTGTACAGTATTTCCAGCGTCTCCCGATTGAAGCGTTTGCCCTGGCAGGTTTCGCACCCGACTTCCACGTCGGGCAGGAAGTTCATTTCGATGGTACGGTGGCCGCTGCCTTTGCAGACTTCGCAACGCCCGCCCTTCACGTTAAAACTAAAGCGGCCGGGCTTGTAGCCGCGGATCAACGATTCCGGCAGCTTGGTGAACAAGGCACGGATATCCGTAAATACCCCGGTGTAGGTGGCGGGGTTAGAGCGGGGCGTCCGCCCGATGGGGCTTTGGTCGATGTCGATTACCTTATCAACGTGTTCCAGGCCTTTGACGGATTTGTACTCCATCGGCCGCTTCACCGAATTGTAAAAGTGCTGGCGTAAGATCGGGTACAAGGTCTCGTTGATCAGTGTAGACTTGCCCGAGCCGCTGACGCCCGTTACGCAGGTAAAGGTGCCCAGAGGTATTTTTACGTTTACCTTTTTCAGGTTATTCCCCGTGGCGCCCTTCAGCTCGAGGTACTGTTTGTTCCCCTTCCGCCGCTTCTTCGGCACTTCGATCTCCCGGCGGCCGGCGAGGTAGTCGCTGGTGACGCTTCCCGCGTGCTCAGCCTTCAGGAACTCCGCGGGCTTACCGGCGGTGACGACGCGGCCACCCTTTACCCCCGCGCCGGGGCCGAGGTCGAGTAAGTAGTCGCTGGCCAGCATAATATCCTTGTCGTGCTCGACGACCAGTACGGTATTTCCAATATCCGTTAAATCCCGCAAGGCTTTGATCAGCCGCTGGTTATCCCGCTGGTGGAGTCCGATGCTGGGCTCGTCCAGGATATAGGTGATCCCGGTTAGCTGACTACCGATTTGCGTTGCCAGACGGATGCGTTGGGCCTCACCGCCCGAGAGGGTGCGGCCGGGGCGGTCTAAACTCAGATACCCCAGCCCTACGTGGAGTAGAAAGCGGAGGCGAAAGCGAATTTCTTTTAATATATCCGTCGCGATGAGCGTAGTACGCTCGTCCATACCTTCCTCGGCGGTCTCCATCCAGTCGCCGAGCTCGGTAAGGTCCATCTTAGCCAGGTCGCTGATGGTTTTATCCTTGATCTTATAGTGGCGGGCCTCGCGGCGGAGGCGGTCGCCCTCACATTCGGGGCAAGTATCGACGGTCATGAAATCTTCGGCCCAGGTGCGGATGCGCTCGCTGGTAGTCTCCTCGTACCAGCGGCTGATCATGGCGACGAGGCCGTTCTTCTCCACGTCCCACACCATATCGTTACCGATGCGGTCGTAGCGGCTCTTTTTCTTGCGGCCGGGCTTCTTCTCTCCGTATAGTAAGACGTTCAGGCCCTCCGGCGGTATCTTGGCGATCGGGTCGGAAACCTTGAACTTATATTTTTTCGCAATGGCCTTTACCTGCTTGAAGGTTGTATTATCCCGGTTCTCGCCGAGGGGTACCAAACCGCCGCGGTTGATACTTTTACTGCGGTCGGGGATAATTTTTTCGATATCCGGGCTATTCAGTTGGCCCAGCCCCCGGCAGGTTTTACAGTAGCCGTAGGGGGAATTGAACGAAAAGGTATTCGGGCTCGGCTCTTCGTAGGATATGCCATTCTCGGCGTCCATCAAATTTTTGGAGAACGGGCTGACCTCACCCGTATCCGTATCCTGAACGAACAGAAGCCCGTCGCCCATTTTGATGGCGGTCTGCAGGCTTTGACCGAGGCGGTCCGCACGGTCGGGCTTCATCTTGATGCGGTCGATGACCAGCTCGATGTCGTGCACCTTGTAACGGCTGACCTGCATCCCCTCTTTCAAATCCTGGATCTCCCCATCGACGCGCACTTTCGTGTAGCCTTGCTTGCGAACCTGTTCGAATAGCTCCCGGTAGTGCCCCTTCCGACCGCGGATGAGCGGGGCCAATACGACGATCTTACGGCCGGCGTAATTTTCAGCGATCTGGGCCTTCATCTGCTCCTCGTTGTAGCGGATCATCGGCTCTCCGGTGACGTAGGAGTAAGCCGTACCCGCGCGGGCGTACAGCAGGCG